>NZ_JADEWN010000055.1 GCF_015207655.1 Gloeocapsopsis crepidinum LEGE 06123
CCTATGCCACTGAGGTTCAAAATATGTGCAAAAATCATCGACCTCACAAAACAATGCTTCTAAACTAGACATAGGACGGGGCGCTGAATGGTTTAACTTAATTTCAGCTTACTTGCCCCCTCCTTTTCTTATCCCGAACTGACGTTAACTGAGAACTCAACACTCAACGTTCATAACTTTCTTAAACTCATAACTTCTCTGCACTTTTGCTTTGAGCTAATCAGCAATAATTTGAAGTAAATAATCAATTGGTACTGACGCAGTTGAGACAATAACAAATTCATAATAACCAGTTTCTGGTAGTTTACCTGACCAAGTGCGATCGCTTGTATCTTGCAGTAGAACTGTGCTACCTGTGGGAGAGTATGCAGAAATTAGTACTTGGGGATTTGCTTCAAGATGAAGTTGCATGAGTTGATCTTTTGTCAAGCGAGCAATGTAAGCTTTTCCCTCACCTGGTTGTAAATTTCCCCGAACTTGTTGAAGTGTATTTCCTTGCACAAATGCAACTTTTTCATAACCACTACCTGCAACAAGGCGCTGTAATTTATCTGCTGCTACACCGTGCCATACTTGCCCAATCGGCTGATTAATAAAATTTTTGCCTTTATATTGTGGAAATAATTGAAAAAAGGTAGCATCTGCAAGATCGTATAAGGCACGACTACTAAGATTAAGCTTGTTAATAGCGACTTTCCACTGTTCGCGATCTGCAGTACGATATTTTCCAAGTTGCTGCCTTGCTTCTGGACTTAATGCTTGCAGTTTGTTAAGAGTTTCTGCGGCTAGACTATCCCACTCACTACGCAATTGTTCATCAGCAGAACCAGGACTAAGTGTTTTACCTTGTTGTTCGGGATGTTTTTCCCAAAACAACTGATTAACTAAAGCATTATAAAAACTGTCATTAACTCCGAGTTGCTGACGGCGATCGCGTAATTGATTTTTGCGATTTTGTTCCGCTGCAGAGTACTGTGGTATTGGCGTCGCTACTGGAATATCAGGTGTTGATGGTATCGTTATGTGATCGCGAGACTGTAACCAAATTGCTCCCCACCAACTTAATCCAGTTGCTGCAAATAACAGAAATCCTACCATGACAATTCCTAAACCGAAGGCATGACTACGAGCGTAGCTGACATTTGCAGGCTGTAATTGCCATTCTGGTGTAATGTTCGTTGTCGGAGGCTTTGTGACTATTGTTGTTGGTATTTGCGGTGCGGGTTGCTTGTAAGTGTAACGATTTAGTACCTGCAAAACTTGGCGTGCAGATTGGTAGCGATCGCTTGCTCTGGGCATGAGCATTTTATCTAATATTTTGCCTAAATTAGGACTTAAATTAATTTCCTGCCGCCAATTCCACTGCCGAGTTTGAGGATCGATTAAATCTTGTGATTCCTTACCTGTGAGTAATATCAGTGCGGTTGCTGCTAAAGCATATAAATCGATTTGAGGAGAACCACCCAAGATTTGTTCTTGGGGCACATACCCTATTTTGCCTAAATGGGTTGCTGGCAACAGCGTTGCATCAGGATCAGTAGGGCTAAACTGGGAAACAATCGTTGCTGCTACCTGCTTGACACTACCAAAGTCTATGAGTACAGGTAGATTATCTACATCACGCAAAATAATATTGTCTGGCGAAATATCGCGATGAATGACTCCTAAGGAGTGAATATATTCTAAAACTGGCAATATTTGCAGTAATAACTGGGTCACTTCAGCTTCACTGAAGTCTAAACCTTGTTGTTTGCGAGTATTCAATAATTTGCGATAGCTAGGACCTTCTACATAGTCTTGTACTAGCAATAAATGTTGCTTACCATCTAAGTGTGCTTGAAAGAGTTCTCGAAATTTAGGAATCTGCGGATGTTTTAATTTGTAAAGGACTCCAGCTTCGCGTTGAAATAGTTGTTGTCCTTTTTGTAAAGCATATGTACCTTGCACTTGAGGTGCAAATTCTTTTAAAACACACAGTTCGTTGAAGCGATTGATATCTTCTGCTAAATAAGTCCGCCCAAAGCTACCCTGTCCCAATTTGCGGATAATACGATAGCGATCGCCTAAAATTATTCCTGGCTGAGTGTTGTTTGCTCCCGCTAGCATTTCGCCACATTGAAGACAATAGCAACTCCGATCTGGATTTTCGTGTCCTTGAGAGCAATACATGAATAACTACACACTGCAAAAGTTAAACCACACCATTGAGTTTTCTTGGGCTTGCGGAGGCGAGACGCCTACACTACTTTGAATCTAGTTTTTATCTAGCCTTTTTAAGTCGATTAACTCGATCAGCGGCGATCGCATACCATATTTGACCTGTTGTATTGAGTTTAAGTTGCTTTCCACGCTCTTCAGGAAAGAGTCGATAAAACTTTTGGTTAGTTTCTTTTGTTAATCTATCAGATGTATAGTTACCTAGTTGCCTTTGATCTGCCTGCTGCTGCCAAGCTACAAAATTTTGTTGAGTGTAACTGCCTAAGCGACGCCGAACATCGAGACTAAGTTCTGCTTGCTCTAATTTATCTAACATCTGCTCAGCAATCGCAAACCAATTACTACGTAATGCTGCATCTTTAGGATCGGATTTCAAGCTACGACCGTTTAATTCAGGGTGTTGGCGATGAAAAGAATCATCTACTAAGCCAACAAAGAAAGCTTCTCTAATTTGTAAAGCTTGGCGACGACTGACGATTTCTTGCAGCCTGGTTGCTAAATCAGCAGTGTTTGTTGGTGATTCTTGTGCTGTGGGAGTTAACAATGGCGTACGCATAACAGAATTGGCAAGAACCCACGCACTTGTTCCTGCTACTGCAACTAATCCCACCGTAGTTGCTTTGACGAGTAAAGAACGCAGCCAACCAAAATGCCAATTAGTAATAGGATTGTTTGCTGGTGGAGTAATAACTTGAGTTTGCTGGTGTTGTAATTGGCTATTATGTGTTTTGTCAGGTTTGCGTCCTAAGACATTGATCGTTCGTAGCTGGGAAATGTTCAGGGCTGGTGTTTTCTGTGGCATTGATGCTTGTAGGGCTTGCAAGACTTCTTGGGCTTGGGAGAAGCGATCGCCTGGCTTGTAAGCCAACATTTTTTGTAATACTGCTTCTAGCTGTGAACTGACTTTTATTTCTTTACGCCACTGCCACGTACCGTTGTAGCTATCATATAACTCCTGTGGTTCTTTAGCTGTTAACAACACTAATGCTGTTACTGCAAGTGCATACAAATCGCTACTAGGGTAAACTTTTCCTTGTCGCATTTGTTCTTCTGGGGCATAACCTTGTTTGCCTAACAAAGTTGGCATTCCCAACCCAGTAAATTTTGAAACCACGGTTGCTGCTACTTGCTTGACTCCGCCAAAGTCAATTAACACAGGCATTTGATCGACATTCCGCAGAATAATGTTATCTGGGGCAATGTCACGATGGATCACTCCTTGCGTATGAACGTAAGATAAAACAGGTAACAACTTACACAAAAATTCTCGTACTTCACTTTCTGAAAATGAACCGCGCGATCGCAGTAAGTCGTAGTAAGTTTCCCCTTCAATATAGTCTTGTGCCAAAAACAAACAATTGACACCGTCTTTTGTCTCTGCCTGAAAAAACTCTAAAAAACGCGGTAGTTGCGGATGAGTTAAGTTATACAGTGCCCCAGCCTCGCGCTCAAATAATTCTTTTGCTTTTTCAAGTTCGCGATCGCCGCGTACCTGTGGGGCAAATTCTTTAAGTACACAGCATTCATTAAATCGATGCAGATTTTCTGCTAAGTATGTACGACCAAAGCCACCAGATGCTAACTGACGCACGAGGCGATAGCGCTTTTCTAAAACTTCTCCCGCCGATAGCCACAGCATCTCGCCACATTCGGTACAAAAGCGGCTGCCGTTTCGGTTTTTGTGTCCTTGATTGCAGTATAGAGACATCATAATTAGAGCATAAATTAACTCTATTTGGCAGTAATAGCAATACCTAGCAACAGGATATTAGTTATTTTTAATACAATTAATCTTGAGGTTTCATCAGTAAAAGATATCTTTGTTGCTTTTCTTATGCTGAGAAAAGCTTACTCTTAGCAAGATTTAGCATCATATGTGCAGCAATGAATTTCCTCAGCGTTAAGTTAGAATCAACTAGTATAAGATGTTTTTATCAAATAATGGCAGAAGTATAGGCAAAAGTCAGCAAGCTTTACAAGCATTTCAAGAGTTTCTGACAACACCACTAGAAACACGACTCAAACGGCATCAGAATACATCTCCAGAGGCAATTGCCACAGCACTATTTCAAGAAGTTGCGGCAAATGTACCAGCCTACAAAGCATTTTTAAGCACGCACAAAATTAATCCGGCATCAATTCAAACTTTGGCAGATTACCAAACACTACCACTACAGACCAAAGAAAACTATCTGCGACAGCATTCCTTAGCAGATTTGTGCCGGAATGGACAACTTGAAACGTGTGACATGATTGCCGTCTCCTCTGGTTCAACTGGTAAACCAACATTTTGGGCGCGGTTTATGGCGGATGAGTTGCAGATTGCTACTCGTTTTGAACAAATCTTCTACGATGGCTTTTTTGCAGACACTCGCCGTACTCTAGCCGTCGTTTGTTTTACATTGGGAACTTGGGTAGGTGGAATGTATACTACAAATTGTTGCCGTTATGTAGCACAAAAAGGTTATCAAATTACTGTTGTGACTCCAGGGAACAACAAAGAAGAAATTTTCCGCGTTGTTCAAGAGTTGGGTGAGGCTTTTGACCAAGTTGTTTTATTAGGATATCCGCCTTTTATTAAAGATGTTATCGATACAGGAATTAGCCGTAGTATAGACTGGCAGCAATATCAGACAAAGCTAGTATTTGCAGGTGAGGTGTTTAGTGAAGAATGGCGTAGTTTAGTTGGAGAACGTATCAAAGTAAAAAACCTTTGCTATGACACCGCAGCACTTTATGGCACAGCAGATGCAGGCGTTTTAGGAAACGAAACACCACTTAGTATTTGTATTCGCCGTTTTTTAGCAGATCATCCGGCGATCGCCCGCGAGTTATTTGGTGAATCGCGTCTGCCGACACTTGTACAATACGATCCGTGCGATCGCTTTTTTGAAGTTCAAGATGGCACGCTATTGTTTTCTGGCAATAATGGTATTCCCCTGATCCGCTATCATATTGCCGATACTGGTGGGTTAATTCCATACAACACGATGCTAGATTTTTTAGCTGCTGCGGGTTTTGATCCAGTGGAGGCTTTACAACAATATGGAGTCAGAGGAAACTGTTCGCTACCGTTTGTCTATGTTTTTGGACGTTCTGACTTTACAGTATCTTACTTTGGTGCAAACATTTACCCTGAGAATGTCACAGTAGGACTGGAACAACCCGAAATTCGAGAATGGATAACAGGTAAGTTTGTGTTGCAGGTGAAAGAAGATGCAGATCGCAATCGCTACTTATCGGTTGTTGTGGAGTTAGCACCAGAGATCGACGATAGTGAAGACAGAAGACAAGCGATCGCAGCCTCAATTCGCGTGCAACTACTTCGTCTCAATAGCGAGTTTGCCAACTATGTTCCAACAGAATACCAAACGCCACAAATCATGTTAGCTGCGATGGGCGATCCTGAATACTTCCCTAGTGGAGTGAAGCATCGCTATACTCGCAAAAATTAGGCTTGTGCCTGCAAATGAAAAATGTGTTGTGCATTACCTTACAGAGCAACGAAAATAGAATTTGGAGAGCGTTTTCGAGGTACAAAGTGTTAGCGTTACTCTGGATCATTGCTTTAGGTTTTATTCCGCCCCTGCTTTCAGTATTGATCGTCCGTCGTACTCAAAAAAGAATGCAAGCCGAGTTGAGACGGGCAATGACAATGCCAACAAGGGTGAGGGCTAGGCGATCGCCCATTTCCTTACCTCCAGATAGCTATTACCTAGAAGGAGTAGGATATCTTATTGGTGATATTAGTTGTAGATTTAATGCGAGATCTCGCTATATTCGCTGCGCAGTCAATCCTGAAGGTCCTTGTCAGGGATGTCGCCACTATGAAGAAAAAGCATGAATCACAGACGCCCTCCGACTTCAGTCGGGGCTACCGAAACAAAGTGTGCGGAAGCACACTAAGATATAAGTTTATCAGTAAGTCCACGCAGCATCTGGACTTCGTTTGTTGAGCACTCGCATTCTATGCAAGTTGTCTAATGCTGTCTTTAGGGAAAGTCAATGCCGACAAGAAAAGGTGTCTGGTTTGTATTAGACCGAGACATAGTTACTTGAAAGTAGTACAGTCTATTCGCACCGAACTGATGATTGCAGGGAACAACCCTAGATGTGAATAATGTTGCGTTAGAAGCGTTGGAACTCGATGCTGGACACACTGTGACCACGTTTCCATTAGTAGTAATATAGCGGAGTTCTGTCCTAATTTCGGCAGCAGTCCCTGTGCCATCGGGGTCTTGATAGTACACTCTGTATGAGCTGATGTTGTTATTGTTTAAGTTATTAAATACGGTTCTGTTGTTGATCGGTAAATGGCAGTTTAAGTTTGCTACTCCGGTACTAGAAGATCTAAAGGCATAGGCAGGACCTGACACGCGCAGCCTATTTTCTGCTGTTGCTATCGGTCCTAGAGGGGTTTCAGCACAGTTAATAGCAAGGATCGTCGTAGCGCGAACGTCGGGAGTGTTAGCTATAGCAGTGCTAGGTAAAACAAGTAGTCCGAATGTTGTTAGAGCAATTAAATGTTTTAAGTTCAACATAAGATATCTCCGTTTATTAAATCAATCGAGTATGTTTGCATGAAAATACTCTGGCGGTAATGGAACACAACAGGCGACCTCAAAAAACCAACTCTTGATTACCTAACTACTCATTACCAAATTGAGAAAATATGTGTTTTAGTTGCAAACACCTACTTTAGGTAAGAGATTCATTAATGTCATAACAAAGTAAAAAATAGAATCCAATAAGGAAATTCCCGTACTAAACTATTAAGAAACTGATACATAAATTCGGAAATATCCCTTTACTCGGTGAAGCTATTCTTTAGCCACTTAGGAGGGAAAAATGGCATTAACACAGCAAGATCTGCAAGGTATTCTTAAGTGTCTTCAAGAAGTTTACTGTGCTTGCAATCTTGAAGCATTTCCAACACGTGCGCTTTCAGCCTTGTCTTGGGTAGTTTCCTCTGATTTTCTCAATTGGTGTCCAACAAATTTTCATCAACACAGAGTTTTAACTACGTTAAGCGCAATGTCGCATCGCCCTGCGATTACTTCTCAAGAAGCAGATCAGATTGCCCACAGCCGTTTTCTTGAACATCCATTTGCGCGTTATTACCTAGCAACTAACGATGGTAAAGCGCACAAAATTTCAGACTTTATCAACGCACAGCAACTGCATCGTTTAGAAGGGTTGTATCAAGGAATGATGCATCAAATTGGTATGGAAGACCAAATGAGTTTAGTTCTTCCAGTTTCATCTGAAGTTAATAATACTCTGCTTAAAAAAAATACAGATGATATTGTAATTGCCCTATCGCGTCCTGAACGCAGTTTTTCTGAACGCGATCGCTTTGTTCTCAACTTATTGCGCCCCCACCTTTTTCAGGCATATCTCAATGCTCAAACACTTACTAAAATTCAGCAAGAGTCAATCCGATTGAACCGCACGATGGAACAATTGGGTGTAATTATTCTAGCGGGTGACGGAAAAATTCAATTGAAGACACAACGTGCTTGGGAGTTGCTAACACAATACTTTCAACTTACGCACCAGAAGAATTCTTTACCAGAAACGTTGCAGCGGTGGGTAAACTACCAATTATCTTTGATAGCTGGTAATGAAGGTCTTACTTTGCCTTGCCTGCCATTACAGATCGAACAAGAAAATAACCGCTTAATTATCCGCCTAATGTGCGATCGCCAACATCAACAATACATCCTATTGCTAGAAGAACAACGACTTCGTTCTTTTTCTCCACAGTTATTGACTGCAATCGGACTAACGAAGCGCGAAGCAGAAGTTTTGTTCTGGGCAACAAAAGATAAAAGTACAAAAGAAATTGCTTCAATTCTCAGTTGCAGTGATAAAACTATTGAAAAACACTTTGAGCATATTTATGAAAAGCTAGAAGTTCGGACACGTACTGCTGCTGTTGTCAAAGCTTTAGAATTATTGGGAATGCTGAGTTAAGCAGGTTAAACACATTCAAGATGAGTAGGATATGTATTGTACTTGATCGCAAGCGAGTTAACTGCAATCCTATTACCAATCGTAAGAGGTTTGCTGTATTATTACTCCTGAATACTTTCATCCAACAATTCTACTAATATGCATTCAGTTAACAGCTATCAGCAATAGTGAGAAAAATATCTCAATAAACCTAAAGAATCAAAATTTTTGGATTGAAATCACCTCAATAGTTGAATTTTGATGCAACCTTATCCAAGATTACACGTATTAACTCTATTAATATGGATAGCCATTGGTAGTGTTTTGCGCTTTGCTAACCTAGCAGCAAAACCTCCTTGGAATGATGAATTTGCTACTGTAGTTTTTAGTCTGGGAAATAGTTTTCGCACAGTACCAACTGACAAAATCATCAGCTTAGAAACTCTGTTACAACCACTACAACCTAATCCTGATGCTGGCATTAGTGATGTAATTCAGCATTTGATGGCAGAGAGTACTCACCCACCGATATATTTCGTCCTGACACATCTGTGGATGAAATTATTTCCTACTGTAGATGGTTTAGCTTCATTTTGGGCAGCGCGATCGCTCAGTGCGCTTTTTGGAGTTGCAGCGATTGTAGCAATATTTGGCTTAGCTTATGTAGCCTTTCGTTCGCTACCAGTAGCACAGATTGTAGCTGCTATGATGGCAGTTTCACCTTACGGTATTTATCAAGCACAAGAAGCTCGACACTACACCTTAGCGATCTTACTTGTTATTGCATCTTTGTGTTGTTTAGTTATAGCTATTCGTAACATTCAAAACTACAAATATTTATCTATTGGTCTAGCATTCTTTTGGATTTTTATTAATGCTTTGGGAATTGCTATTCACTATTTTTTCATTTTCAATATACTTGCTGTAGTACTTGTTCTTATTAGTTTTTGGCTTACAGATATTTATAAATGGCTACAACTCAAAACTGAAAATAAATACTCTCGATTGCCATTGAGAAACCAGTTAGTATATTGGTATCGCATTTATGCTGTAGTGATAAGTGCTTTTATAAGCAGTGTGGTTTGGCTCCCAATATGGCGGAGTGTGCCTGAGAACAAAGTGACACAATGGATTTTTGATGATAATTCTTTAAACTTACTCAAAAGCCTTTCACAATTTATAGCCTGGCTTATTACTATGTTCGTTTTATTACCTATTGAAGGTGTTAATGTACAATTGATGCTGTTATCCGGTAGTATACTAATTGGATTTACTGTTTGGTTAATACCTATTATTATAAAAGGAATAAAACTTCAGAACAAAAATCCCAAAATACAATTGGAATTTCAAGTTTTACTCAGATATCTTTGGGTAGCGATCGCACTTTTATTTACTATTACTTTTAGCTTTAATGCTGACTTAACAATTGCAGCTCGTTATCAATTTTTTTACTTTCCTACAGTACTACTCTTAATGGCAGCAGCACTGGCTACTACTTGGAATACCTATGAATATTTAGATTTTCAGGAATCAGTCGAGAGAACTCATCAAAGGAAATTAGTGTATCCTTTAAATCTTAAAGGTAAAACACCTGTTATTTTACTTTTATTGTTAGGTTTGTTAGGTAGTCTTACTGTTATATCTAACTTTGCTTATCAAAAGCCCGATCGCCCTGATTTGTTAGCACCAATTATCAATGAAATATCGCAGCCTTCTACTCTGATTGCAACAACCTACTTTACCCATGAGCAAATTGGTGAAATGATGGGATTAGCACTAGAGCTTAAACATCGTTACCATCTGACTCACAAATCTTCTGAAAATTTTCCTTCCTTTCTTTTAGCACACTTAGACTCTAATTCTCAACCTATCAACACTTTAAAAGAAACCCTAGCACAGCTACCAAAACCTCTTACTTTATGGGTTATTAATTTTTTCCCCACAGCAGAACCTAAAATAGAAGGCTGTCACATTGATCCTAAAACGAGAGATAAAATGAATGGCTACAAGTATCGGATTTACTACTGTTTGTAGCTGTACAATATCTACGAGCTTATGAAGCTGCTTTTTAACTGCTTTTATGTTCTTGTTTTTTACATTTGATATACTTCAAAATGCCTGGCTAATGGTATTTTGGCAAGAGTAAATTGCAGGTTACTATTAGAGTTATATAGACTTGTCATTGGTCAATAGCAAATACTGCATATTTATTCTAGCTTTTAACTTTGGGTAGTTCTTAATGATACAATATTTGTCTTGCTCTATTCGCGAACAAGATTGATGTAAAAAAATAATCATTGCTTAACAAGTAATGAATTCTTCTTATATTAGAGTCTATTTTATAAAGTAAATAGAAGTAGATATGATGAGTTTGGCAGAGGGTGCATTCTATCAGGTTTCTCATTTGAGTAATACAGACGAGTAATAAAAGTAAAACAGCTTCAGTAATTATACTTAGATTAATAAGGACAATCAAAGGCAACTTGCTAGGTGGTGTTAATGTACTCAAGCAATTACGCCACCTTTATTTACTACACGCAACTACTTACTTCACATAAACCAATGAATGTTCTTAAAAAATTTATATCTACCCACCCCTATTTAAATAGCTAAGTTATAAAATATACTTTGGTATCTTTATCTAAATATCTGTAACTTTTTAGCGATGCTTGAATAGGTTACTTAGCAATACAATCTTCATGATCCTAATAAATTCATTGTTACACTGAATTCTATTAACAAGATGAGTATACATACAACTCAAGTACATATAAAGCAAAAGCAACAAAATGAGGAAAAATTCGATCTATTAATAACAATGTAAAATTTATTTCAAAAATTAGAGACAGCTCTATATGTATGAGAAACTAGATTAATATACACAAAAGTACATAGTTTATGCTATTTTCTACATTTTACTAAGGGTAATAACTTAACCTTACACAGAAAATATCGAGACACTGTTTAATACAAGCAAAACATGGATTCTACATCATTTTTAATAGTTGACGAACAACCAATTAATCTTTCACAAGCACTTAAATACCTGCAAACATCTGGAAAACTTCAACCTTTCATTCTAGAAATTCTTAGACAAAGAATTTTAGAAACAGAATTACAAACACGAAAAGACCTTGAAATTAATCCTGGAGTTATCGAGCAAGCAATAATTGATTTTCGTTTACAGCAACAACTAACAGACCCAAACAATTTTCAAGAGTGGTTAATCAACAATGGTTTAGATTATCCAACATTCCACCAACAAGTTGTGTTTAACTTCAAGTTAGAAAAACTGAGAAATAATATTACCGAACCAAAAATTCAAGAGTATTTTATTGAGCAAAAGATTTTTTTGGATCGTGTAGTGCTTTCTCGAATTGTGGTGAAGGAGCAAGAGTTAGCCGAAGAGTTAAAAAGCCAAATTCTAGAAGGGGCTAGGTTTGAGCAGCTTGCTCAAGAATACTCAGTCACTGACGATCGCATTGTCAATGGTATGATGGGACCGATTAGTCGGGGTCAATTACCTGATGCACTGCGGGCTTTAATTGAATTAGTTAATCCTGGCGAAGTTGTCGGTCCAATAGAAATCGATGACTGGTATTGTCTATTCCGAGTAGAGCAATTCATCCCTGCTACTTTAGAAGGAGCAGTTAAGCAAGAACTAGAAAACCAGCTTTTTGAGCAATGGCTAGGCGAAAAAATGCAAAAGCTCAATATTAAGCTGCAAGTGAATTCATAATGAGAATATAGCATATGTATTTTGTAGTGCTTTTAATAGCGAGAAACAATTTGTAAGTTCAGTTAAAAATTATGAATACTTGATTTGCCATCAGAGTTGCAATTCATTTAAAAGTTAGCAAAGACTTGTGATTCAGTAGCTCCATTATCTGTTCAATATAGTCTGCCAAAGTTAATTGTATCAAGGTGTCCTTTCTCGACTGAGATCGGAGGGTTCGCAAGCTCTCGTGAGGTTTCTATGATTACGACAGATGAGATTAAAAACTTGATGTGGGATAAAGCTCCCTTGTCGTGTTTAAGCTCTGAAGAACAGGTTCAGTTTCAACACCAAGCCGAAACGCGTAGTTACATTCTTGGTGAGATTATATGGTCTACTGATGGTGAAAACAACATTAGAGGCTCCGGAAGTCAAATTCTAATTCTTTCTGGCAAGGTGCGCCTAGTTCCCGAACATGGAGAGTCGGTGATTCTGCAACGAGGAGACTGGGTAGGTGATTTATTAGAACTTTCAGGAGTATGGAAAGCGAGAGCATCAAGTCGAGATGTTGTTGTATTACACTGGAAGGCAGATTTCTGGACAACAGTTTCATCTCCACAGGTTCAGCAATTTTGGGCAGCAGTGCGATCGCGCTATCAACCTCAGCAAGAACCTCAGCCACAACCAGTATTAGGCTATCCTTTCATTTCAAGTTTAAATACAGCTGCTGCTTGTCTGACAATGGTGACACAACAGATGCAAAACCCAGCGCAGTTGGAATGGGTACAACGACAAGTACGAGGACAAAGCCCTAAATATGTTGCTGAAGCAGCAGAAAAAGTAGGACTGCAATTACAAAAAATTCAAGTCAGTTGGAGTGACTTACGCAAATTATCTTTTCCCACACTTTTGCATTGGCAACAAGAGTCATGGGTTGTAGTTTATGGCATTAAAGGCGATCGCCTCATTATTGCTAATCCACTTAATCCTAATCAAACGTGTGAAAGCATTCCGCGAGAAATAGTAGAAACCTCATGGAATGGACAACTCTGGCAAATTGAACTGATTCAAAAACGCGATAAGTTCAACCTGAGTTGGTTTTTGCCTGCAGTGTGGCGCTATCGCAAGTTATTAGGAGAAGTCCTTTTAGCTTCATTTACACTACAACTATTTGGCTTAGCCACCCCAGTCATCACTCAGGTGATTATTGATAAAGTTTTAGTGCAAGAAAGTTTATCTACCTTAGATGTTATGGCGATTGCCCTGTTAGCGATCGCACTATTTGAGGCAATTCTAGGTATTTTGCGGATCTTTATTTTTACTCACACCGCACGCAGACTAGATTTAAGTTTATCAGCTCAAGTGTTTCGTCATTTGATGCGCTTACCACTAGCGTATTTTGAGTCGCGACGCGTGGGAGATACCGCAGCACGAGTGCAAGAATTACAAAATATTCGCGAGTTTCTCACTGGTACAACTTTAACAGTGATTCTCGATAGCTTATTTGTAGTCATGTACTTGGCACTGATGTTTTACTACAGCGTTCCCCTCACCTGGGTAGCACTGGCAGTAATTCCACTTTTTGCTTTATTGATCTTACTATCTACTCCACTTTTACGGAAATGGCTTGATGAAGCTTTCAACCAAAGTGCTGATAGCCAATCTTTTTTAGTCGAAACGATTACAGGAATTCATTCAGTAAAAGCACATGGCGCAGAACGAACTTCTCGCGAACGTTGGGAAGGACTTTTTGCCCGTTATATTCGGACTAACTTCAAAGCCTCAACTGCTTCCAAAATCACCAGTAATATTGGAACTTTCCTCACAAGTTTTTCTTACCTCCTCATTCTGTGGTTTGGGGCAAAATTAGCTATAAATCAGCAACTTACTGTCGGTCAATTAGTCGCATTTCAGATGCTATCTGCCAGAGTCACAGGTCCATTATTACGCTTGGTACAACTGTGGCAAAATTTACAGCAAGTCTTGCTTTCAGTGGATCGTCTGGGAGATGTCCTGAATGTTGCCCCAGAAGCTGAAACAGGTTCTGGCTTAGTTTTACCAGCGCTGCAAGGGCAAGTCACTTTTGACCAAGTATTTTTCCGTTACCGCCCTAATCAAGAACCAATTTTGCGCGGGATTTCATTTAATGTCCAGCCAGGAATGTTTGTTGGTATTGTCGGGCGCAGCGGTTCAGGCAAAAGTACTCTTTCTAAATTGTTACAGCGACTTTATCTTCCTGAATCTGGTCGCATTCTCATTGATGGCTTTGATATTAAAAGTGCCGATATTGCTTCTTTACGTCAACAAATTAGTGTAGTTCTCCAAGAAGACTTTTTGTTTAACGGAACGATTTTGGAGAATATTACTTTAGGGAATCCTGAGATTAGTGCGGAAGAAGTCGTCAAAGCAGCACGGATGGCAGTCGCACACGATTTTGTCAGTGAATTATCGCAAGGATACGAAACTTCAATTGGCGAACGCGGTACAGGACTTTCTGGAGGACAAAGACAACGAATTGCTTTAGCACGGTTATTTTTATCGCAAGCCCCGCTCATGATTTTAGATGAAGCGACTACTGCGCTAGATAGTGAAACTGAACAGCAGGTTTTACACAATATTCAAAGTCTGGCAAAAAACCGTACGATCTTTATGATTGCTCACCGCTTTGAACCACTCAAAAAAGCTGATTTGATCTTGGTATTGGAAAAAGGCGTCTTAATGGAACAAGGAACACATACTGAATTGATGCAGAAAAAAGGATTGTACTGGTCTTTATACCAACGTCAACAAAATCACTAAACTTCTTGCATAAACCTAAGATACCCTTCGACTGAAGTCGTACCTTCTCAAAAATCCAGCAGTTGAACAAAGCCGCTGCCTATACTTTAATGCGATCGCATTCCAGTTCAACAATTACATAAAAAATCCCCCTCCAGGTTTTCTAGAGGGGAATTTGCATTAGTTCTAATTCAACAAGGATCTGAAGCAAGCATTTTACTTTAATTTCCTGATGCAATTAAGCTGAGCGAAAAACTTCGATTGCAGAAATAGCACCAAAGTCAGATTTTGCTTTGAGTTGAATATTTAACTGTCCGTCGTTAACTTGTATTCCTTCAATAGGTACTCTTACAGCAGTTAAAGCACCACCAGATGCTGGTGTAATATCAAAGTTATGCAATACAGTCTGATTCTCGACAATGACATCAAACACGCGCTTACCGACACCACCAGGACCGCGATTTGGTGCGCCCCAATAATTTTCAGAGAAGTGCAATCGCAGATCGACTTGACCTGGTTGAACAGGTAGTGCAAAAGATAGCACGCGAGACGATAGTGGAATAGAACCATTACCAATTTTGGCTCGGTAGGAGCGATACACTGGGTCAATTTGTGTATTTTTGATGTCAGGCGTGCCTAGTGTACTTTCAGGTACGGCATTTGATGGACTGAACAAGTTTGTATCTGGATTCCACACAAACCCATTAGGACTGGTATACGAGGAACTACTTCCTACATTGATTCGATGTAAAACTTGCCGTTGTGCTGTTGTTTCGTTTGATGAAATCAAGAAGTTATCAAAAGTTGCCGTAAATGGTACTGATCCTTTATTAGTAGTAATCAGTCCAGCTTTGCTTTGAGCAGCAAAATAGCTACCAATTTGACCACCTTTGAGCGATATGACACCAGGCAAGAGAACGATATTATTGTTGTTGCCAACACTATAGCCAGCGCGAACCGTTCCAGCTTGAGGATCGGTAAACAACTTTAGCTCTAAAGACTGCAAACTTCCACGATTGGGAATTACTGCTGTACCTATTGTTTGTCCTACTCCATTATTTTCTTGGTAAAACTGAATACCTAGTTGATTATTGTTACTGGCGATCGCAACTACCTTAATATAGTTGTCTTGATCGGGACCTAACATAATGCCTGCTTGTTGAAATCCTGCTTGAATGTTGTTAAATGGTCCCAGTAGTTTAGAACTGATTACTGATTTGCTAGCTCTACCATCAAAGACAGTTCGCAAACCGTTCATCAGTGTATTATCTTGACCGCCATTACTACCGCTGGTTGTCGTAACTTTTAGCGTACCTGAACCACTTGTATTAAGGTTAATCAGGTTTGGATTGTAGGAAGCAATCGACGTAAAAGTGTCATTTCTATTTAGTTGCGTACTTGTAAAGCCAATATTCTTGCCATTTTTGTCTTTTAAACCGTTCGGAAAGACATTCTCATAAGTTTTACCAAAGTAAAACTGCAAGTCTGGCGAACCAGGAAATCTACGACCGACTGATGGATCTAGCGCTGGGTTTTCGGGTCTAGCGTTTACCATCAAATAAACATCATCATTGTAGTCAAAGTTTTTCCCTGTACCAGTCAGGCTATTGCCAGGATCAGAAGCAGCTAACCAAGTATGCGGAATAAGCGTACCTTGAGCATCACGCACTGGATAGATCCGCCAGTTATGTGTCTGATCGGGAAGGTTTTGCGTGTAATCTGTCCAAGCACCTTGAGTACTTCCTGCATTCAAGCTGCGATTCAGAGCAAAGGGGCTATTTGGAGTAAAGCTAACATTATTAATGCTAGGAGTTGTGTTGACCCCGCCAGCTAAAACACTGGGGAGTAACTTCTGATTTTCGCCACCGCTAAGATCGTTACTTCCGAGTACGTTGTCATCTTGCAAGCGACCTGCGTGTTGATAAATCAAACCACTTCTACCGCCGCTACCAGGTTTTGCCTCAAATCGAATGGGATCGTGAGGACCATCTGTAGGACCACTGTAAATAGCTATAGGCCACAATTGAACAGGTTTAGTATTGTCAGCACGTACCCAGTAAGGAGAGAAAACTTCATCCCCAACTAGACTTTTTTGGCCACCTAAGATATTGCTTTCAGTACCTATGTTTGTTGTCCAGCCGAAGATCCGAGTGATTTCTGCAAGTGAAGGTTCTCTATTACCTTCGTAGTTAGCTGTGTTGAGTCCTGCAAGATTAACTGTTTTTACTGGTTGACCACTGGTATTAATTGTCAGTGATGCATAGTTCTCCCCATTAAAAGTATGAGTAATTGGGGTAGTACTCAGCCGCGCCATCCGCTGCGGAGCAAACTGCACCTGAATATTACGGGTTTCGTTCGCTCCAAGTGTAAATGGTTGTCCTGTGGGAGCATCAAGAATTTGAAAATCACCAGCCCGTTGATGATCTGGCAGTCTAACAGCGTTACTTTTTTCTTGTGAATCACCAAGGTTGAGCGTAATTGTTAGTGGATTACTGCCTGTATTACTCAGTGTTAGTGTTTTTGGCGATCGCACTTCCCCACCAACAGTACCAAATACCATTCGATTAGAGACAATATTGGCATCTGGGGTAAGAACTTGCAGGCTACTACTACTAACAGCGCTTTGATTTAAGCTGTTAAAGCCGTACGGATCTGCTGTACTTGCTTGCAAACTGGTGTAACCATTATTTTGACTGGTATTTAAGTTAGTGGTTGATTCAGTAGAAGGATTAAGAAGATCATTCGCCATTACATACTCAACTATAGAGATATCAACAAAAAGAAAGCTCTAACTTAGGTTGCTGCAAGAACCTCAATAGCGGAAATTGAGGCAAAGTCTTGTTCAGCTTTAAATTGCAAATTCAGCGTTCCATCATTCACTTGAATGCCATTAATCGGCACCACAACTGCTTTGAGTGCGTCACCACTCGCCGCAAAAATGTCAAAATTATTCAGTATTGTTTGACCCTCCGCAATCACATCAAAAACTCGTTTGCCTGCACCCCCCGCTGCTCGTCCTGGTGCACCATAGTACAATTCAGCAAAATGCAACTTAATATCCACACTTTGGGGTGTACCAATAGGTAAATCTAACGACAACACCCGCGATGACATGGCAATGGTGTTATCTCCCACTTTGCCGCGAAAACTTTGATAAAGTGTGCCATCGAGTGTATTAGCAATTGCCGGAGTAGGATTAACCGGACCACCATTGAGTGCGATCGCGCCCTGAGGATTGAATAGTCCCGTATCGCCTAACCAGACATTGCCTTGACTATCTATGTATGGTGTGCTGCTCCCTATATTTATTCGATACAGTGCTTGTGCATCATTCTGGACAACCTGGTTTTTAACTGGTACTCCTTTAAATGTAGTTGCCGAGAAGCCTGGCGAAGCACCAGTAGCAAAATATATGTTGTTGCCAATTCGCCCAGCAACTCCTGAAGATCTCGGTCCAGGAATAGGCGATAACACAGACCAAGAATCAGCCAGTGGGTCGTAAGCTTTTACTTCGCTGATATCAGTACCATCAGCAAGCATTCCTCCTGCGATAATAATTTTGCCATCCATTACAAACGTGGAAGCAGAAACATGCGATAGGGCTTGAGGTAAGCTTTTTGCTGACTTCCAAGTATTAGTGGCTGGATGATAGACATTCACGGCAGCTTGAGCACCCTCATGTTCTGAACCAACTTGACCGCCAATAGCGTACAGCTTTCCTCCAACAACGGCATCTGCCATGTGGCTACGAGGATTAGGTAAGGGCGCTAAGTTAGTCCATTGACCACCATTGAGTGGTAAGACCCAGTGAGTGCCTTGATCAATTCTGTTGGCATTCACACCGCCAAAGAAGTGCAGTCTGCCATTGAGAACCGATAACTCACCAGATCCTCTAGCTGCAGGTAAAGATGGCATTGCAAACCATTTGTTTTGGACAGTGTTATACCGCCATACTTCATTTGTGGCAAAAGTCTGTCCTCGTGGTTCTTTTCCTGGATAGCCACCAGCTAGATAAATATTGTTTCCTGTGACTGCAATTCCAGCATGACTAATCGCAGTTGGCAAATCTGCTATCCTTTGCCATGTATTTATTACAGGATCATAAGCGTGTGATTGCTTAGTTGGAGTATAAGTGTTATCAATATATCCACCAAATAGATATAACTTATTATTAGCTACAATACCTGAAGACTCAGTACGACCAAGTGGTGATAGTTTAACATTACTCCAATTAATTTGATTAAAGTCAGGGTTAGCACTACCAAGAGAATTGACTCCAAAATAATCAAACGTCACATCCACTTTTTTCGATTGACCCGTGAACGCTAAGATTCCGGCACGGGACGTTGCACTGTTGGCAAAAAATGACGCTGCCCCCGCACCAATTTGTACTTGTTGCAGTGCAGTTGGTAATGCTGTGTTCGAGTTCACTCGATAGGCAGCGTTGATTGTTTTGGACTGCGGGTCGCCTGTCAGATATAAGTCTAGAGTATCGATGCCTGCCCAATTCAAGCCTGTGATTTCACCAATACTTGCTCCAATGCCATTTTGTTCTTTGTAGAACTGCAACTTCAATTGTTTACCATTGTTGACGACAACTAGCTTGGCATAGTTATCTTGGTCTGAACCCACAAAGATGCCACCTTGCTTGTATGCCGCGTTAAGGTTGGTGACTGGTCCTTTGAGCCGCGTACTGATGCGAAATGGTTGGGTGATCGTATCTACTGCTACTTGCAGCGCATTTTTCAGGTTATTTGCTGCGGCGTTGCTGCCTTGAGTTGCGGTTAGTACTAAGCTGCTGCTGGCTGTATCGACATTGATCAAACTCAGGTCATAGGCATCGCCTGTGCTGTTTGCTTGGACTGAGCTGAATCCTGTTCCTAATCCGTTTTTATCTGCTACTGTTCCTGGTGTTGTTGTTGAAAAATCTAAGCTTAAATATGTCGGCACGAAAAAACTCCTCCGGTCACTTATGCCGCCTGATAACTTCATAAAAAGTCAATTCACAGGTGGCATAAATTGTATCACTCGTCACTTTACTCACTAGATGCACTCAAAACCTCAATAGCGGAAATTGAGGCAAAGCTCTTGTTTAGTTCTAAATTGCAAATTCAGCATCCGTTTTTATCTGCTACTGTTCCTGGGGTTGCTGCTGAAAAGTCTAAGCTTAAATCAGCAGGCATGAAGATTCTCCTTTAGCGATCGCTTGTTGTGTCAACTTACTTTCAACAGTGAAATCTGACCTGCAGCACCGCCCTGAATGAGTTCTGCAACGTACAAGTTGCCAGCATTTGTTCTTGTGTCTTCCACTAAATCCAAAGGATCGTTTAACCCAGAAACAATGCGGGTGACATTTCCTCTAGGAACGTTGCCGTTAGCACCTGGTTCTAGTGCCAATATGTCATTGCCGCCGCTGTACTGTGTAACGAGTAGCTTGTTTTTCAAAGCACCTCCAAAAGTATTGCTCTTGTATTCAATGGCACCATTGGGTGATTTATTGCGTCCAAAATCGTAAGCAAAGCCTGGGAAGTTAGGTTCTGGCTGGACACCGACAGGATAACCTGCATATACAGCATTGGTAACAGGATCGACGATTCTCACTACTTCAGCTGGATCGACGCCATTTGTCGGATTACCGCCATTGAGAATGTACTCTCCACGTTTGGGATTCGGATGACCGTAGTAACCGCCTTCTACTACTCTATATAAGTAGTCATTTTGAGCAGCAACTTTTTGTAATGCTTCATTTACCGAAGTTCTCGGGTCATTTGGAGTATTACCATTAGCACCGCTACCGTTTGTCGGTATGTATAAGCTACCGTTGCTATGCCAAACTAAGTCGTACGCATTTCGGATACCAGTAGCATAAATTTTGACTGGGGCATTAATGGCAAAAGGATTATAGTTTCCTTGTTTACCGCCGTAGTTTTCGGTTTGGACATTAAAGCCACCAGTCGGGGCATTTCTGTAAGGATCAATTTGCAAAACCGCAGCAGTTAACAATCTTTCAGGTCGATTTGCCCAAGCTGTATCTGGCGCACCCAACGCACTATTGCTACCTTGGGTCATGTAAAGTTTACTGTCTGAACCAAACGCGAGGCTATTGCTGAGGTGATCTTTGGCTGAGCGTGGTAAACCAACAACATAGTCTTGGATATTGGCATTAAAAGAGTTTGTATTGGAATTAAGAACCAGCTTGGAGATGGCACCTGTAAAGTCTTTTGCTGGTTGAGGAAAAAGTGGATCGTTATGCGAAATCCAAAGATTGTTGGGGTTGTTGGGGTCGAAGGCAATACCAATAATTGCGCGACCATCTAGCTTTGCTGGTGCAAAAGTCTGCAAATTTGATAATTGACCCGAACCTGTATCGATGTTCCAACGGCGGATTTTGCCATCGAGTCCAGCAGCATATAATTTGCCATCAGGACCAACAGTTAAACTTGCTAGTGGAGCACCTTGGTATACAGATTGTTTTGTAAAGTTAACTCGAAAGTCAATTGGGTTGGTAGTCGTGTTTCCTGTATTAAACGTGAAACTACTCGTGTTGAAGCTTGTACCCGATTCGTCTTTGACGTTGTTTGTAACAATGAAGGTGTAGTTAGTGTTAGGGGCTAAATTCTGACTAGGTTGGTAGACAATAACATCATTGCCGCCACTTGTTCCCACAAGTCCAGGAACTTGTTGACCATCTTTTGTTCGATACAGTTTTACAGTTGATGCATTTAAGCTATTAGCTTCAACACCTATGCCTGCACGCGCCAGCGCTACATCTACATTAATCGATGTATTGAGATATGCTCTACCCTGTGTATCGCGATCAACTGCAAATCCTGTAATGTTAGGGTGTTTTCCTGGGGTGATGTTAAAGATTTCGATGAAGTTGATTTTGGTGTTAGTTCCACCAATCGCATCAATTGTCAACCTACCATCGTTGACATTCACTTTAACGGTTTCTAGCTTGTATTCTTGCAGCGCATTGCTCTGAAATTTGTCAATTGCAGTCACGCCTTCAACGCGAATCGTATGCTTGCTGTCATAAACTCCATTGGGGTTTGGTTCATCACCAACGCTGACACTCACGCTGTACAGTCCATTCGGAACTGCCATTTCCCAAGCTGCCGCAGGGCTATTGGGATACTGCATATGCAGTAAGGTATCAATACGTTGTTCTACACCAAGGCGATTGCGATCGCGGGCAAATTGCCCAATGTTTAAAGGTGTACTTGTTCCATTTCTAACCCAACCATAGCCACGAACGTTATTGAATCCTGCGCCATTGTCTTTGACATAGCCTGATGGTAGATTCGCGTTGTTGGGTTGAAAGTTAATTTTGATCTCTTGAGCAATACTAAACTGATCGAATGCAACTGCGACATTGGGTGCATTTGTTGTAGAAGCTAAGATACCAGCCCTCGTGTTACCAGAATTAGCGATAAAGAAGGGTGTATTTGCCTTGATTGTGGCAGACTGATTGACGACAGTAGCTGGTGCTGTATTTGAATTAACGCGGTAAGCTGCCTTAAATGTTCTTGTATCAGGATCTCCTGTAAGAGATAGATCCAGCGTATTAATATTGCTCCAATTGAGATTAGAAATTTCTCCAATACTTGAGCCTACTCCGTTTTCTTCTTTGAAAAACTGAAGTCTCAAGCCATTCGCACCACCAGTATTGATGACAACAAGCTTGACATAATTATCTTGATCCGAGCCAAAAAAAACGCCGCCTTGCTGAAAGGCAGTTGCAAATTTAGTGGGCGATCCTTGTAACCGCGTGCTAATCGTAAATGGTTTAGTGTCATCAATTCCGCGCTGTAGTGCGTTTTTTAGTGAGTTGTTTGTCCAGGCACTACTACCCTTTGTTGCAGTTAGAGTTAGTTTTTTAGCGGTCGTGTCGAGATCAATTTGACTCGGTTGATATTGATCCCCACTGCTGTTAGGCTCTACAGATGTGAATCCGGTGCCTTGACCATCTTTATCTACAACTGTGTTAGGAATCGCGAAAGAAAAATCAAGGTTTAACATTAGAAATCCTTAATTATTTGACATAGCTAGTACTGCCAGACGCTAATAACGTAGCAATGTTGAATTGGGGCAGTACACAGAAGTAAGTAAGCCATACTTACACTTTTAAGAAAAGTAAGAATATTTCAGGTGTTAAGAGCTAATGTCTCATCGTGAATTAATTTGTGAATCTGCAACGCCTAATAGTGATTTCATGCAACTTTCAGCTGAACTAGCTCGGCTGAATTTCACATAACCCGATAGGACATACGTAGTATTTTTACGCGGATACTCCCCAGCACAGAAGTGTCTTACTTACTATCACAGAAATCTTTACCAAATCTTCATAGAATATGTGGAAATGCCTTGTCGTTCACATAAATCTTTATTAAATCTTTATACTTTTGGAGGTCAACGCCTAGTACCATCATATTTTATTTATACTATCCTAGTAAAATTACTTAATTTACTTTAATTAGATGTAATAAATATATCTTAAAAATGAAGTAGCTTAATAAAATATTTATATTTCTCAGGAGCTATTTAGGGGAATTTAAGGTTCATTGTTAAAAGTCATTAAGACTAATGGCTTGGAGCATCTCCCCTGTCTCAAGCACATCGAACATTACCATATCAGTCTCCGAAATAGCTGCAACAGATCATAATTTTCCCGTACTCTCTTTGTTCTACACGTGGCAACTCTGAAGAGAACAGAATTGAATCACAGAGAAAGGCAGCATTAAAATTGACTAGCAATTGGTTGAGTGTAAGCAGAAAAGCTTGCAGTTTTAAGCATTTCTACCGTTGCTTGACCATTTTGCACCCAAAACTGACGCCCGAAGCGGACTAATTGATTGCGATCGCCTGATTTTACTAGCGCCAAAACAGGAATCTTTGCCTTATCTTTCTCACCTAACTGTTCTTGTAAAATAGTTTTCAAGCGGTGTTGATAATCAAGAGTTGCCGCTTGCTGAGGATCGAGTTCCACCATAACTAGCTGCACAGTTTCAATTGATTCAGCATCTTCTACAATCAACTGAAGTTGGTCATCACGGCGATCTACTTTACCCCAGACGACCATTCTGGCATCAGCAACGAGTGATGTGCCGATACGTTCGTAAGCTTTTGGAAATACAACGGCTTCAGTTTGTCCAGTTAAATCTTCTATTTGTAAAATTGCCATGCGATCGCCTTTTTTAGTGACTACTGGTTTAATATTAGTCACCATGACCACGGCACACACCAAAGTACTATCTTTTTGATCGCCCAATTGCGATAGATTTATCGGCGATAAAATTTGTGCCCGAGAACGAAGAGACTTCAACGGATGATCGGAAACGTAAAAACCAAGTAATTCTTTTTCCCATCGCAGTTTTTCCATAGGTGGGTAGTCTGCAACAGAAGGGGCTTTGGGTGCTAATTCATAACTAGTATTATCGTCATTATTAGTTGTCCCACTCCAATCAAACAAATTAACTTGACCACTCGCACGATCTTTCGCACGCGATTGCGCCCAATCGATTGCTAACTCAAGGTCTTGCATCAGTTGGTTGCGATTAGCTTCGAGTTTATCAAAAGCACCGCAATGAATTAAAGCTTCTAAGGTACGGCGATTCACAGCACGCAGATCGACGCGATCGCACAAATCGGCAAGAGATTGAAATTCACCGCCCTCGTTACGGGCTTCTAAAATCCATGCGATCGCTCCTTGTCCAACATTTCTGACAGCTGATAAGCCAAACAAAATTTTACCGGCTACAGGTGTAAAATCCACCCCAGAACGGTTAATATCTGGTGGTTCAATCTGAATATTCATATTCAGACACGTAGAAAGATATTTTTGGAGCTTATCCGTATCACCGCTGTTCGCTGTCAGCAGTGCTGCCATGTATTCTACAGGGTAATTTGCTTTTAAATATGCAGTTTGATAAGTGACATAACCGTAAGCAGTCGAATGGGATTTGTTAAAACAGTATTCAGCGAACTTGACCATTTGGTCAAACAACTCTTCAGCGACTTGTTTTCTTACACCATTTTTAGCTGCACCATCCACAAAAGCTTCTCGATGTTTTTGCATCTCGGAAACTTTCTTTTTACCCATAGCCCGCCGTAAAAGATCTGCTTGTCCTAAAGAATATCCTGCTAAATCTTGAGCCATTTTCATGATTTGCTCTTGATAGACTAAGACTGCATAAGTTTCATTTAATATTGGCTCTAATAGTGGATGAATGTAGTCTAATTCTTCGCGACCATGCTTGCGGTTAATAAACTTAGGAATAAGCCCAGCATCGAGGGGTCCAGGACGATATAATGCCAAAATTGAAGAAATGTCTTCAATACACGAAGGCTTTAAATCGCGAACAATTTGCCGCATTCCTGAAGATTCAAGTTGAAAAATTCCTTCTAGTTCTCCTTCTTCAAGAACTTTATAGGTTTTTTGAACTTCTTGCGGCATTTTTTTGACTTCGCCCTTAGCTAAGATTTTTTGAACCTTTCTTTCTTCCAAGGGTAGATAGTCGGGATCAATCTCGATATTTTGGTTTTGTTTGATTAACTCGATTGTTTTCTGAATAAGAGTTAAATTCTTCAATCCCAAAAAGTCCATCTTCAGCAATCCCAGTGATTCCAAATCTTCCATAAAATACTGGGTGATAACTGAACCATCATTATTTTTTTGCAATGGAACAATCTCATCTAAAGGTTCCGAAGAAATAACAACTCCTGCAGCATGAACGCCAAAGGTTTTGTTAGTTCCTTCAATCCGAATTGCCATATCAACCCAGTGACGGACTTTAGGATCATTTTGATATTTTTCTTTAAACTCTGGTGCTGGAGTTGCATCAGAAATCATCACAGCAAGCTTAGTTGGCTTACCACGCACTACAGGAATTAGCTTTGCCATCCGGTCAGCCTCACCATAGGGAATATCTAATACCCGTGCCACGTCTTTTAAAACAGCTTTAGAAGTAAGACGGTTAAAAGTAATAATTTGGGCGACTCGATCTGTTCCATATTTTCGTGTTACATATTCAATAACTTCATCGCGTCTTTCGATACAGAAATCTGTATCAATATCAGGCATTGATTTGCGTTCAGGATTCAAAAAGCGCTCAAACAGTAATCCGTGATGAACAGGGTCAATATTTGTAATTCTTAAAGCATAAGCGACTAAAGAACCGGCTGCAGAACCCCGTCCAGGACCTACAGGAATCTGATGATCTCTAGCATACTTAATATAGTCCCAAACAACTAAAAAGTACGTAGAAAAACCCATTTGTTGGATCATCTTTAGTTCATAATCCAACCTTTCTTTATATGTTGGATCAATTTCACTGCGCGATCGCTTTCTGAAGCGTTCTAACATTCCCTCCCAGACGACTTCTTCTAGAAAAGTATCGGCGGTATGTCCTGCGGGAACTGGATAATTAGGAATTCGCGGTTCGCCCATGATATGGTAAGGTTCAACCTTATCAGCAATTTCCAACGTGGTGGCGATCGCTTCTTGAATCACATCATCAGGTAAATGATCGCGAAACAGCTGACTCATCTCTTCTGCAGATTTGAGATACTCTGTCCCGCTGTATCGCATCCGTTTATCTTCTGCAATGAGTTTTCCAGTTTGAATGCACAACAAAGCGTCGTGTGCTTCTACGTCGAAGCAAGAAATATAATGCGAATCGTTTGTAGCAATAAACTTAATATTTAATTCTCGGGCAATTTTAATAATTTCAATATTAACAATTCGGTCTTCTTGGGAGCCGTGGTCTTGAATTTCTAAATAATAATCATCACCAAATATATCCTTATATTCCTGTGCTACTTTCCGTGCAATATCTAATCTGCCTCGCAGAATTGCTTGCGGTACTTCTCCACCTAAACAAGCACTAGTAACAATTAGTCCTTCATGATATTCTTTTAATAGCTCTTTATTCACACAAGGGCGCGAGAAAATTCCTTTACCTTGAATACCTTTAAGGTGAGAAATTGTTGTTAATTTAACAAGATTTTTGTAACCCTTTGTGTTTTTTGCTAAAACAACTTGGTGATAACGAGGGCGACGTTTTTTCTCCTCAATATCTCCATTGATAACATACATTTCATTGCCAATAATGGGCTTAACGTTTTTGTTTCGGCAAATTTTAATAAGTTCGATTGCACCATACATGACACCGTGATCGGTCAGCGCGATCGCTTTCATGCCTAACTCATTGGCTCGTTCAATGAGTGCAGGTATTTGACTTGCACCATCGAGTAAACTGTAATCACTATGAATGTGTAAACCAACAAAAGACATAAACTTTATAATAAGAGAATTAAATAACTAAGATTTAAGCCACTTGAAACGACTTTCCTACAGTTAAAGGTTCTGGCAAAATTTCACCATCTTCTACTACTGATTCTACTAAAAGTTCTAAAACTTCTTGAGCATTTTTCAGAGCTTCTTTATAGGTGTCCCCGTGAGTGACTGGCTGCATCATATCTTTAAATTCAGGTAGGATGACAACAAAACATTGATCCTCGTCCGACCACTGAATAATAATAGTGTATTTCATTCTTCTATCTCCTTTTCACTTATTTGTTTTAATTAATTAATAGCTTGAGCAACTTGTCTTTCTAAATATCTTTTTTGCATCATTGCTATCTTTACCCGCTATAATTATTGCTTGAGATAATTGTGGATGTCTCTACTTAGTATGGCTACCTTTTGCAGGTTTGTATGTAAACCCTACTTTTAACAATATTGTTTTTATTTCTCTAATTTTCTTGGGCAGATCATGTAGCCTTCTGATTTTTGGCTAATCCAGCACCCAAGTCTACTGTTTCTAAAGGAGTTTCTTGAATTCCATCTTCCATCCTTTGCAATCGATAAGCTTTTGCATAGGGACGAGAACTAACAATCTGCTCTAGTCTATTTTCAATAAAATGCAGCGCCACGCCATCATCTGCAGCATATCCATCACTAATTTTTCCTGCTGATAGTAAACGATGGTAAGCAGGTCTTCTTTCTAATTCTCCATCATAATGCGGGCAATTGCTGCCCTGAAGCAAGCCAAGACAAGGTAACACGATTAATTCTCCAGGAAGCGAATCAGTAACTCCTTGCTCAAACCAGCAAATCGAACCCGCACTTAAACCAGCAAGGATAATACTACTTTTCCATGCTTCTTTGAGAATTTTGTCTAGTTCCCACTCTTTCCAAAGCGCCAGCAAGTTCTTAGTGCTTCCACCTCCTACATAAATAATGTCTTGCTCTAGAACTAAAGTCCTTAAGTCAACGTGTGGTGGTTTAAATAGTGACAGATGTGAGGGTGTGGATGGTAAAGTTTGATAGGAGGCGTAAAACCTTGCGATGTAATCTTCTGCATCGCCACTAGCAGTGGGAACAAAGCAGACTTTTGGTTTTTCTTTGTTAACTAAACTTAGGATGTATTGATCTAATAGCAGGTTCTCTGGTTCCATCGAGAAACCACCGCCACCCATGGCAATAATTTGTTGGCGTGACATGATGCGCGATCGCCTCTCCAAAATTACAAATGTTGTACCCAAGTGCGAAAAGCCTTGATTGCTGCGTTTCTTCCCTGCACCTTACTGTGGGCAATGTATTGGGGGATAAATTCTACAATTGGTAAGTTAGGGAAAATCTGACTTTGCTGTGTAGCAACATACTGCTGTTGCAGTACATATATTTGTAGCGATCGCCCATCATAAATCCATAACTCAGGAACACCCAAAGCTTCATAGCTACTTTTTTTAATTTCGGAAGCACTTGTAATATCAATTTCAATCGCTAAATCAGGTGGCGGGTCAACATTAGCATCAATTTTACTTTTACCTCTAATCGCTGCCTCATGCTGGATATAAAAGCAAGCATCAGGTTCTACACCACTTGCCATATCTCTACGTTTAAAAGTAGTAGAACCGAGATTTCTAAATTCAATATCAAGTTCTTCTAGTAAAATTTCGACTAGGTTACTGATCAGAATCTTGCCATCTTCGTCTTCTGCCAGCGGTATCATAATCTCCAGCATTCCTTTGTAGTAGGCAAGGCGAGAAGCACGAGAACCTAACTCATCTACAATCTGTTCAAACTCGTTCCAGCTGATGTTTCGTAGTAGTACTCTTTGCCCTGGCTTAACATCTAGTTGATTTAGTTGTAGTTGCATCCTTTAACTCCATGGGTTTTAGTGTTCCGCCACTTTCTGAGTTGAAACTTGTCGAACAAAGTTTTGTACCACTTGAAAATATTTAGAACCGGCAACTTCTGCAACATTATTATGTCCCGCACCAGGAATCAAAACCAACTGCTTTGGTTCAGGCGCAGCAGCGTAGAGTTGTTCGCTCATTTGCGCAGGGACTTGCCAATCTGCAGTACCATGAAGAAATAAAACAGGAGTTTGTAAAGCGGGTACTTTACTAATTGAGTCGAAGCGCTGACGCAAAATTAAATCAATAGGAAATATACGGTAGGCACGCTGAAAGTCAATCATGGCACGGATTGAAGTAAACGAGCTTTCGACAATTAATCCTGCCGCATTAGGTTGTTGTAGTGCTAGGTGAATGGCGATCGCACCACCCAAAGAATGCCCATAAATAAAAATCTGACTCGGATCGATTTGTTGCTGGGTTACAAGATAATCCCACGCCACTGCAGCGTCTTGATAAACACTCGCTTCAGAAGGAAAAGCCCCCTCACTGCGCCCGTAGCCACGATAATCAATTAGTAAGACTGAAAAACCCATCTGGTGAAACCGATGGGCGTGAGCAACATTTGCACCAATATTGATACCGTTGCCGTGTAAATATAGCAGGACTTTTCCGTTGGATTGAGTCGCAGGAATCCACCAGCCATGAATGCGTTCTACTTGTCTTGTGGTTGTGGTGACAGGTAGCCATACTTCTTGATAGCGGAGGTTAAAAAATTCTGGTGTCGTTTGAATGATGGGTGAAGGAAAAAAAATGAAGCGGGTTTGCTGAAAAAAGAGATATACGCTCAACCCGATATAAAAGAGTGCAGCAATTAACCCAGCACTCAGCAGCCACCTCAAAGATAATTTGTTGAGCATGGATACCCTTCCACTTGCGTATGGATGCACAACTTTATAATAAAAACTCACTGCTGTGCATCACTATACAGTAACTGTGGCGATCGCTATATCAACAATTTGGGAGTGTGTTTGTGCCATTCTGTAGCCTGCTCATAGGCATACGCAACTTGAAATAGCAGATCTTCACGCAACACATTGCCGATTAACTGTAATCCTATTGGTAAGCCTTTGTCATCAAAACCACAGGGAATACTTATTCCTGGTAAACCCGCGAGATTGACGGTAATTGTCATCAAATCAGTCAGGTACATACTTAGGGGATCGTCCGTCTTTTCTCCTGCCTTAAATGCTGTTGTAGGTACAGTTGGAGACACTAAAATATCAACATTGGCAAACGCCTTTTCAAAGTCTTGCTTAATGAGAGTGCGGACTTTTTGTGCCTTTAAATAATACGCATCGTAATAGCCTGCTGACAGGGTGTAAGTTCCCACCATAATCCGCCGTTTGACTTCTGTACCAAACCCAGCAGCACGAGTACGGTTGTACATTGAGAGGAGATTTTCGGCATCTGTCGTGCGGAAGCCGTATTTGACTCCATCATAACGTGCTAAGTTCGCCGAAGCCTCCGAAGGCGCAATGATGTAATAGGTAGGTAATCCATAGCGAAAGCGCGGACAGGAAATTTCTTGAATTTCTGCTCCTAAATCGCGAAGTTGCTCAATCGCTTTTGTAATAGCTTGTTCTACCGCAGGATCTAATCCTTCACCAAAGGTTTCTTTGATAATGCCAATGCGAAGATTCTTAACATCAGGTTTTAAAGCTTGCGTATAGTCTGGAACTTCGGCTTTGAGACTGGTTGAATCTTTGGGATCGTATCCAGCGATCGCACCGAGTAAAATTGCTGCATCTTCTACAGTGCGTCCAAAGGGTCCTATTTGATCCAATGATGAAGCAAACGCCACTAAACCATAACGCGACACTAGCCCATAAGTAGGTTTCATTCCAACAACGCCACAAAACGACGCTGGTTGACGAATTGAACCGCCAGTATCAGAACCTAGAGCAACAACACACTCTTGCGCTGCTACTGCCGCCGCTGAACCACCAGAAGAACCACCAGGGACTCGTTCTAAATCCCAAGGATTCGCAGTGACTTGAAATGCGGAGTTTTCTGTAGAACTGCCCATCGCGAATTCATCTAAATTCGTTTTGCCCACCATGACAGTACCTGCATCGGCTAGCTTTTGCGTCACGGTTGATTCGTACGGCGGTACAAAGTTCTCCAAAATTTTAGAAGCACACGTTGTCCGAATTCCCTTGGTACACATATTGTCTTTGATGCCAATCGGAATTCCTGCGAGTACCCCTATTTCTTCTCCCGCAGCGATTTTGGCATCCACTGCTTGCGCCTGTGCTAGCGCTGTATCTGCTGTCACCGATAAGAAGCTGTGTAACTTCGGCTCTAATGCTGCGATGTGCTGCAAAGCTTCTTGAGTAATTTCAACCGCAGAGCGTTCTTTGCTCACCAGTTGTTGGTGCAACTCGCGGATGGATGCCATTGTTTGCTCCTTTGACTTGTAATCCAGATTATTTAGTTTAATTCAGGACTTACGTAAAAAGTGACTCGTTCAAAGGTATCGGAGGTCAGGGATCGGAGGCTAGAGAACGATCAGTAAATCTTGTAATTCCTCTTTCTGCTATCTGTGCAAGGCATTCGAGGAATCCTCATCGATATAATAGCCTCTAGTGATATTTATTTTAAGTTCTATATTTTCTTGTCTCCCTGAACCCTGACCTCTATAGATCTTATAGTAAATATATTGCGGCTTATTTTTATCTAGTGTCTTTATCTCAAACTGCTCAACCAGTGAACCTCAACGTTCACATTCAAGGAAACGGTTTCCCCATTCTCTGCTTGCATGGTCATCCAGGTTCAGGGCGTAGTTTATCTGTTTTTACCAACCATTTGTCTCAGCGTTTCCGTACGGTTGCCCCAGATTTACGCGGATACGGCAGCAGTCGTACGCAACAAAATTTTTCAATGACCGATCACTTACTTGACTTGGAAGCACTGATAGACCGCTTGAAGATTCAGCGCTGTTTAGTTCTAGGATGGTCTTTGGGCGGAATTCTAGCTATGGAACTCGCACTCAAATTGCCCGAACAGGTTAGCGGGCTAATTCTCGTCGCAACTGCAGCGCGTCCTAGAGGAAATCATCCACCGATTAGCTGGCAAGATAATGTGTATACTGGTGTCGCATCTGTTATAAACTGGTTACAACCAAGTTGGCAGTGGAATATTGAGACTTTTGGTAAGCGATCGCTCTACCGCTACCTTATTCAACAACATTCTTCTACTGCCTACCGCTATCTAGCTACTGATGCGATCGCTGCATACCTCCAAACTTCTGCTGCTGCGCAACGAGCATTAAATACTGCTTTACGATCTGGTTACGATCGCTTATCAGACTTGCACAAGATTACTTGTCCCAGCTTGATGTTAGCCGGAGCAAGTGATTTTCATATCACTGCTGAATCGAGTCTTGAAACTGCACAATACCTGAAACATTGCCAATGGCACTGTTACCCAAACACAGCTCATCTTTTCCCGTGGGAAATTCCTCAACAGGTGCTGAGTGATGTTGACCAATGGATTATTCAACACCCAGAAGCGATCAAGAAGTAATTAGTGAATAGTTTTGAATTTTAAGTTTTGTTAGCGTAGCGGTGCGTTAGCACGTTTTGAATTGAAGACAATAACTCATAACTCTCTTAAGCTCAACACTTCACGACTTCCTACTTCTCCAACTCTCTTCTATATCTGACCGCTAAAAATTGGTGTGGCTTTAGGCTGAATCATATCTCCTAAGTCATCAGCAACTGTCAAATTCTTAGGTTTGCAGCGCTTGACTGCTACAGCGATCCCTTGTGCGCCTTCTTGTTCTAAATCCTCTAGATACCCAGCTTTGGCAGCATTTGCTTCCTTAACACTCAAGAAAGGACCAAAGTAATACGTGCAGCGCGGATTTTGTGTAACAATTTCTACCCACCAAGCCCAGCCTAAGCTATGAAAGAGATTAGTTAAAACTTCTTTAAAACTATTCCAAAATGTCTTCATGGTTTTTGCTGTTTTGTCAATTGGTTATAGATGTGACGCGGTCTGCTACTGCTTCTAAATACTTCACACTTTGTTATACTCTGTTACGCTTCTTTTTTCAAATTATCTTATTTTAATTTTTCTAAATGAAGCATATTTAACCATCGTTGGCGGTAAATTTCATATAGAGCCATTCCAGCTGCCACTGAGGCATTCAAGCTTGGGGTATTACCCAAAAGTGGAATCGACACCAGTACATCACAGCAGCGTTGTGTCAACAAACTCAAACCTTCTCCTTCAGCACCAATAACTAAAACAACAGACCCTGAAAATTGCACTGTATGGAGTGGTTGGCTTGCTGTTGCGGCTGTACCATAAATCCAAAATCCAGCCTCTTTAAGTTCTTCTAAAGCCCGACTGAAATTAACGACTCTAGCAACAGGAAAATTTTCTAAAGCACCAGCGGCTGCTTTCATAACGCTAGAGGTAATTCCTGCTGCTCGTCTTTGAGGTATGACGAGTCCCTGCGCCCCGATCGCCTCAGCCGTCCGAATAATCGCTCCTAAATTGTGGGGATCAGTAATACCTTCTACTGCTACGACCACAGGTGCCTCAGTTTTAGCTTTAGCTTTATCGATTAGTTCGCTTAAATCGCTATAAGCATAAGGCGCTATTTGAGCGGCAACTCCTTGGTGATTTGCATAATGAGTAATTTGATCCAAGCGTCTAGATTCAACTTCATCAATAACAGTACCGTTTTCTTTTGCTTGCGCAACTAACGAATGAAAACGGGAATCATAGCGCAGGCGTGAGGTAATCCAAATGCGGTTAAGCTGTCTTTGATTTTCTAGGGCAGCTAAAACAGGATGTCGTCCATAGATTAAGTCGTTGTCTTCTCTTGAAGTTGACTCTTCTGTATCAACGTTACGAATAGCAGATCTTGTAGGTGTAACGTCAACCTGCTTTGGAGATTTGAGCAAAGGTTTTGAAGTTGCATTATCCCTGATTTTTACTGGCTTACTTCGCTTTGCTCCGCCCGTAGATCTAAATTTCTGTGGTTTATTAGCCATTTATGTAATAGTTAAAATGTTAAATTTTGTTGGGCATCTCTATTATCTGAATCTAACCGACAATCTTAATCAATTTCGGTATAGAGAGATAAATTCCATTACTCATTGCTATGCTGCTCAAAGTCCAGTTTGTGTAGTAACTGAGTGAGACGCTGACAGTCAGTGAGATACAGGTAGCCAACTAAAGTTTCTAAACTAGATGCCTGTTGATAAATTTCCGGATTCACTCGCTTGGGAGGTTTGGTTGCAGCATTTCGACCGCGACGGACTATATCTAGTTCAGTGCTAGTAAGGTAAGGAGTCAGCGATCGCAAATGTAATGCCTGTGCTTCTGCTCTTACTTGTGCCACTACTAAACGATGATAAGCCTGGGAGCGCTTGGGTGGCAGTAGGTAATGACTCCTAATATAAAGCTCATAAACTGCATCTCCTAAATACGCCAAAGCATGGGGAGAAATTGCTTGTAACTGCGATAAGTCGTCAGCCAAGGCTGGTAGCAGTTGACCTAACTTAGCATTTAATTTACTTTCTATTATAGATGAGCCATCAAGTAGCTCTTCCTCCTTTGGGTTCACAATTGAGATTATCCTTGATACCTGAATCAGCAATCAAACCAAACTAAATCCTAGGCAGTCCCGCAATACAGCCAAGTTCATGCTAAATAATTGTTTATTATCCTCGATCCCCATTCCTTTACAAGGCTCAGGCGAGCAATTATTACTAGCGATCGTCTTTAATAATAATTATTAAGAGCTTTCACAGTCGTTAAGCTACATACTGCTTATTTACTTTTAAAATTTAGTCAACTAGCCTTGTAGTTATTAGCTGTCTATCAAAAAATTAAGCTACCCAGATAATACAACCGGATAGCTATGTGTTAGCTCTTCTGTTGCCAGGTCATGACTATTTAATATTTTCTAGAGCTACTTCCACTGAAGGTCGCAGGGAGAGAAATTGCTCTAGACGAACCAGCTTAACTGTTTGAGTCACGCGGGCATTGGTAACGATCTGTGAAGTGCCCTCAGCGTTTTGTGCCTGTTTTGCCAGTTGCACTAGAGCGCCTAGACCTGAACTATCGACGAAGTCAATCTGCGAGAGATCCAAAATGATGTTTTTTGGTCCTTCATCGATACACTTACCAATGACTTTACGAAAGGTGGGCTCAGAAAAAGCATCTAATAGACCCGTGAACCGGAATAATTGATAGTTATCCCGCACTTCGCGAGTTCCTCTCAAACTAACTGTAATATTTAGTGGCTCAGCAATAATACCCTCCTATCTAAACCTTAATTAAAATGTTTAAAGTCGAGGCTCAAGTATAAAATCTTTTTTGAGATCTTGTCTACTACCATGAGGGAGAAATTGGGAAACTGGGGAGACGGGGCAGTTGGGGATTTCTGAGATTTCAGTGTTGAGCTTAGAGAGTTAAGAAAGTTTTAATGCCTCTGGCACCTTTGTTCGCAAACAATTCAAGATTCATAGCTGCTAGTCACCCGTTCTTGTTTCGCCTCGCGCATCAATTTGACAAACTGCTCAAATAGATAGTCAGCATCGTGAGGACCTGGACTTGCTTCTGGGTGATACTGCACTGAAAATAAAGGCAGTGACTTGTGTCGTAATCCAGCGACGGTAGAATCATTTAAGTTGAGATGAGTGACTTCGATATCCGCATCAGGTAATGAATTAGCGTCAATCGCAAAACTATGGTTTTGACTGGTAATTTCTACACGTTGCTTAAGACCAGCAGGTTGATTAAGACCGCGATGCCCAAACTTAAGTTTAAATGTTTCTGCACCGAGAGCTTGACCTAAAATTTGATGTCCCATACAAATACCGAACATCGGTTTTTGGCTTGCTAACAGTGCTTTTGTTGTTTCAATTCCTTCTATAACTGCTGCGGGATCGCCAGGACCATTGGATAGAAAAATCCCATCAGGGTTGTATTTCAAAATTTCTTCAGATGGAGTATTTACAGGAACGACAACAATTCGACAGCCGTAACTTGCCAAGCGGCGCAGGATATTTCGCTTGACACCAAAATCAATCGCTACTACTGTCAAAGGTTCTGTGGCATTTTCTTGAGTAACAGGCTTAAATTCCCAAATTGATGTAGTGGGATCAGACCATTCGTAAACATTAGCAGTTGTAACTTCCCGTACAAGATTTAACCCTTTCATACTGGGGGCCGCTGTAACTTGCTCAAGTAGCTCAGATTCATCCAGAATCTCAGTAGAAATGCCCCCGTTCATAGCACCAAAAGATCTAATTTTACGAGTAAGAGCGCGAGTGTCGATACCATATATGCCTGGGATATTATGCTGCTTAAGATAATCTGGCAAGCTGTCAGTTGAGCGCCAATTACTGGGCTTATCACAGATATTACGAGCTATAGCACCTCGAATCTGTGGTCGATGGGATTCTTCATCTTCTGGATTGACACCAGTGTTACCGAGTTCCGGATAAGTAAAGATGACAATTTGACCGCAGTAACTTGGATCTGTTAAGACTTCTTGATAGCCTGTCATCCCTGTATTAAAAACAACTTCTCCTATTGTGGTTCCAGGAGCACCGAAAGAAAAACCACGATAAGCAGTTCCATCTGCAAGGACAAGCAGCGCTGGTTTAGCGTCAAATGGGGACATAAGCAATGAATATTCAAGGCTGACTGGCTATTGCTGGTAATTATGCCATGAGTCAACTACGACTGAGCATCGCTATGTAATAATGCGATCGCATTTCCTCAATTTAAGCGCCTAAATGACTACTTTACACCGTAGTAAAAGGCAATTTCTTTGTCTTTAAGCGGAGCAAAATCGGCATCAATCAGCATTTGATTAAGTTCTACCTGAGAAATATGCTTCGCACCAATTCGCACGATTCGCGATCGCATTGTATTAGAAACGCCACTACGCTGCCTACCTGCTTCTAGTGCCATAACTTGGCGATAGAGTTCTAGTTTTGCAGAAGGAATAGGAGTTCCATCAAAGTCAGTTCCTGAGGCGATGGCTACATCAACTGCATCTGCACCTGTCGTTTGATTCATCGAATTTTGAGAAGTCATGGTGATTGCTGTCATACTCTACGATTGCATTTTATCAGGAGCGATCGTTGCCATGAACTACTGCTGCGATCGGCAAACCCTAATTTGTTACCTGCAAGTACAGTAGTAATCAAATTTTAATGTGAATTTTTCACAAAATTGAGTAAACAAACACTTGCCACCATCAAAGCTTTTGATCTAACCTCTAGCCAAATGCATACTTTCACCCTCGTTTTTCCATGACTGATTTTTACGTTCCTGATCCACAAGACCGCTCTCTACAAAAAGCAATGACTAACAGACTAGTAGATGAGTATTTCGATTATTCCGAAAGTTGGTTAAGAGCTATTTTAAGAATGTGTATTTTTTCTCTAACTCAACTTGGTGGAAAAACTGCATTGCTGATAGAATGTCCCAATCAAGCAGTTGCCAAACGTCTGAGCCGCAAAACTTTTCCTTTAGAACAGTTTATGGAATACTTTTCTTCAAGTTACCCTGCGAGTAGGCGTGTTCTGATCTGCTATCAAGATAGTTCCCCTGCTACTTGGCAATGTTTTGATACAGAAAGTAATACTTGGAAAACATGGGAAAAATTACAAATTTCTACAGCATCTACAGACGGGTAAATTGATTTATATTATGATTGGGATGCTATATCTTAAAAATAAGAATACTCAATGTACAGTCGAGTGAATTGGAAATCTTTTTACTCGACTTAATTTGAAAGTTAGCTTTAACTAGTTAATTTGTAGTTTGAGAAGAAGTTTGCTAATAATTTAATTGTCTGTTGTGGGCAAAAGCGCTAATTTCTGCCAATAACTGACTTAATTGCTCTTGGGTCAACTGCTGTTCTAGTAGTTGCTTGTGTTCTGTAGTCGCAAACAATTGTTCTAATTCTTCTGCTGATAGCGTAACACTCTCAGTTTCAGAATCAGTACGATCGCACGTAGCTATTCTTAGGATAACTAGGATTAAAAATCGCTTCAATGCTGCCTTCTGAGTAGCATTTAATTCTATTTCATTAGCAAATAACTCTAATTCGGTCAACTCATCTTTATCATTTTTAATAGTTAGCTGCTTGTCACTGATTTTGGCAGTTCCTAAGAAACCAAGGATTCCACCTAAAAGTGTTCCTATGTACAATCCTGTAGTGCCACCTTGCCAAACAGCCCCTGGTGCTGCCCAAGCATAACATACGTTTTCCAAACCCCAAGGTTGAGATTGGCACCTTTGACGCTGGACTCTCAAGCTAATCCGACTACCAACATAAGCACTAACAGTTCCAACTGCCACGGCTACACAGGCACAAAACACAATTCGTTTTACTTGCCACAATCCTTTCATCAACCAGTGTTACGCATGCCAGCAGCAATGCCATTAATTGTAAGCAACGCTCCACGTAGCAACTCACCTTTACTGTAACGCGAGTGAATCACCCCTGATGTCGTGTTAGTGCATTGACGCAGTCGCTTGAGCAAAGAAACTTGCAAAAAGCCTAAAGGCACAATTGTTCCATTGCGTAATTGAACAGACTTTTGCAAAATTGGATCGCCATCCAAAAGACGTTTGTGACCAGTGATTGTTGAAACTAAGTCTCTTGTGAGGTAAAACTCGTTGGCAATTTGCTCAAACAGTCTTTCAAAGCGGGCTAAGTCCTCAGGTTGTGAGAGTTCCTGGACATAGTGCTTTGCCATTTGAATATCTACTTTTGCTAAAGTCATTTCAACTTTAGAAATCGCCATTTTAAAGAAAGGCCATTTGAGGTAGAAATAGCGTAGCAGCTTGAGGTGTTCTTCTGGTTCTTCGTTGACAAACTCTTGTAAGGCAGTACCTACACCGTACCATGCTGGTAGAAGAAAACGGCTTTGTGTCCAGCTAAATACCCAAGGAATTGCACGTAAAGAACTGAGATCTTTCTTTCCACCTTGGCGTCGAGCCGGTCGAGAACTAATCTGGAGTTGGCTAATTTCATCTATGGGCGTAACTTGATGGAAAAAGTCAATAAAGTCTGGTTGCTCATAAATTAAAGCGCGATAGTGACTACGCGATCGCGCTGCGAGTTCTTCGATAATTTCATTCCAAGGTTGAATATTATCAAATCCAGTCCGTAGCAAGCTTGCTTGGACAACGGCAGTTGTAATGGTTTCTAGATTATAAACAGCTAGTTCTGGCAAAGAATATTTTGACGCCAAAACTTCTCCTTGCTCAGTAATCTTAATTCTGCCGTTGATACTATGTCCAGGCTGTGCCAAAATTGCTTCATAAGCTGGTCCACCTCCACGACCAACCGATCCACCGCGTCCGTGGAAAATCCGCAACTGCAAACCAAACTCTTCTGCAATTTGCTGCAATGCTTTTTGGGCTTTATGAATTTCCCAATTACTGCTTAAAAATCCAGAATCTTTATTACTGTCAGAATACCCCAACATCACTTCTTGAAGATTGAGTGTCAGTGTTGAAGGAGGGGGCGGCGGTGCTGTTGTGTTATCTTCTGTTTGTGACTGTTGATATCCACCGGCAAGTAATGCGCGGTATAAAGGCAATTCAAACAATTGTTGCATTACCTTTGGTGCTCTGAGTAGATCTTCAACAGTTTCAAACAAAGGCACAACTTGCAGCGTACTTGTACCTGTTGCGGGATCGTACAACCCTGCTTCTTTAGCGAGAAGTAACACTTCTAGCAGGTCACTCACTTCATGACTCATGCTGATAATGTATGTTTGGCAGATGCCCGAACCAAACTCTTGCTGAAGCGATCGCACAACACGAAATGTTTCAATGACCTCAGTCGTCTGAGGAGTAAAAGGTAACTCCGCTGGAATTAAAGGACGACGAGTTTGTAATTCTGAAACCAACCAATCAACACGTTCTGCTTCTGATAGATCTTTGTATGAGCGAGGTGTGATTTGTAGATACTGTAGAATTTCATGCAACACATCAGCATGGCGCGATGATTCTTGCCGAATGTCGAGATGTGCCAAGTTGAAATCATAAATTTCTACTTGACAAATCAAATTTTCTAATTCGCGACAGCTTAAGCCAGTTGCTTCTAAATTTCGTTGAATGAGACGTAATTCTGCCAAGAATTCAGCGCTATAGCGGTAGATGCCTCGCGAATCGCTTTCTGGTTCAACAATTTCGCGTTGGCGTAAATCTCTGCTATACAAGCGACTGTTGCGATCGCGTGTATTTTCTAAACGCTTGAGCAGATAAGATAGCTTGAGACGATACGGCTCTTGTCGGTAACGCAGCGCTAGCGCCTCATAAACTTCACTCATTTGCGATTGATCTTGTTCCAGTGATTCGAGTAATTCTGGTAACACATCACTCCAGTGAAGCGATAAACTTAGTAAGTCAATCAAATGCTTCACTGACTGAATGTATTTTTCCAGCACCATTTGACGCTGGTAGCATGCTGTTTGCCATGTCACTTGAGAAGTTACAGAAGGATTGCCATCGCGATCTGCTCCTACCCAAGAGCCAAACTTACAGAAATTATGGTTTGGTGCCTCGAGTCGGGGAAAAGAACTTGACAATGCATGTTTAAAGCGCTGATGAAGTTGCGGAATCTCATTAAACAAGACTTCCTTAAAGTAGTGCAATGCATACTCTACTTCGTCTAACACTGTGGGTTTAAATTGATGTAATTCATCTGTTCGCCACCATAGACGAATTTCCTCAGTTAATTGTTCGCGTAGCTGGGTAGCCTCCCACGATGTTGCTTTATTCAGAAATCCTTGCTTTTCCTCTAATTGGTCTAATCTTTGTAACAACTTTGCCATGCGCCGCTGTTTTTCGCGAATTGTTGGACGCACGATTTCGGTTGGGTGGGCAGTAAAGACCATTCTGACATCTAGTTGATTAATCAGACGCTGGATTTGCTGGGGTGGAACATTTTGCTCTTTTAAATGAGGAAACAAAGTATGGAAGGTACTATGTTTTTGCTCTTCTGGCTGAATTGCTTGCCAGCTTTTTTCGAGCATTTCTGCTCCAGGTTGTCCGTTGATTGTGTTTTCCAGTCCTAGCGACTGCTCATCTACTGAATTGAGGGTTTGTTTGCTGATACTACTATTGTGCTGCGATGAACGAGCAAGTTGTAGTCGCTGCTCGTAGTGCTGCTCGACAATATTAATCAGTTGAAAATACAAGGCAAAAGCGCGTGCCGCTCTAATTGCTTCGTTTAGATCAAGCTGTGCAATTAACTTAGTGACTTCCGCCGCTTGGTCGTTTGTCGCTTGTCCTTCCGGCGAACATAGGTCGCGTAATTGGTTTAAAAGATTGACCAAGTCTTGACCACAATCTTGCCGCAGAACAGACTCCCACAAGTCCTCCACCAATTGGAGGCGTTGCCGGAGAAATAAATCTAAAGCCGAAGGCACAGTCAATGCCTCATCAGAAAAGAGGTGGATGAGCGAACTCATAGTGTCTGTTCAATTTTAAAGCCAGGAATATAAATAATTTTATGGGTTAAATTCCCCTCAAGTAGTTGCACAAACAACAAACTTTGGAATTAACTTATGCGCTCATTCAATCTGGGGTGTTTTTTGAGGTTCTGGAAAAGGTAGTAGTGGCAGGCGATCGCCGCGCAAAATTTCCTCTGCAGATTGTCCAACAGACTCTATTAATTCTGAATAGGCTCTCAGACCTAACATTGCTAATAAGACTGGTCCAGTGCCAATTTGTAACAAAACTTGAGGACTAAGACTAAAAAAGAATAAGTCTATATCCTGCTGTTGTTTCTTACCCTGATTCTCAAATGTCATTTTTGCTTGTATCCAGTTGAACTTAAATTTAAAGTGTTATTCGCAGTTTTGCTGAGGTTTTGGGTTGTACTCAACTTGATTGTGGAACAGTTGCCTTAGTTCTCGATCGCAAGTAGGCGTCCCAGCAACATATAAGTTGAAGTTTTACCTAATATTTAACAAATTAACTCTTTGGATATAGATTAATCTAGGTAAAGTAATGTAAATTATGAATACAGGCAAAGTTAATCTGTCTGATTATTCTTCGGATAACTCTTGTAGTTACAAAAAGCAATCATAGTATGACAACAACTCTACAAAGACGCGAAAGCGCTTCGTTGTGGGAGAGGTTTTGCAACTGGGTAACATCAACCGACAATCGCCTATACGTAGGCTGGTTCGGAGTACTGATGATCCCAACTCTCCTGGCAGCAACAACCTGCTTCATCATCGCCTTCATCGCCGCCCCCCCAGTAGACATCGACGGTATCCGTGAACCAGTAGCAGGTTCATTAATCTACGGCAACAACATCATTAGTGGTGCAGTAGTCCCCTCATCAAACGCGATCGGACTACACTTCTACCCAATTTGGGAAGCAGCATCATTAGATGAGTGGCTCTACAACGGTGGACCATACCAATTGGTAATCTTCCACTTCTTGATTGGAGTATTCTGCTACATGGGACGCGAGTGGG
>NZ_JADEWN010000056.1 GCF_015207655.1 Gloeocapsopsis crepidinum LEGE 06123
CTGATTGAGGTGTCACCTTGTGTGTATGCCTTAACTATTTTTTCTCGCAAGTCGAGCGAGTACGGTTTCATTAGACTTCATTTGTGTACTCCTCTTACTGTACCTCATAAACTTGCAATAGGCTGTATATCTTAAGACAAATTATATGTATTGGGAATGTGCATTGTATGCACTTTCAGAATGCGCGATCGCATTTTAAAAATATTAAATCAATCATAATATTTTTTGACTAGGAAACTCATAAAACTAGCAAAAAGCCTTGGTTAGTTCTATTATCTCAAGTAGCTGAACTATTCTGCACTTTTATGTATCGACATATTTTCTACTCTGTTAGATGCTTTAAGTAGATGGAACTCATACTAAGTAACACTAACTCCGACCAGGACATCAGTTTTCTTATTATAGTTTAAAGTAGAATCTCTTAGCTTTTGAAAATCATTGCTAATTGCATTCAAAAAATATATACAAAGCAACATTTATCAAAGTGCTGCTTGTAAGTTGTTGTACAAGCATTACAAGTACACTTAATCAACTTTGAATAACAAATTTTATGTTTATATTTGAAAATATGAAATAGGAGTTATGTATGAACAAGCAAAAAATTAAAAAACTGCTCCAAAAGGATAACCCAGTTGTATTAGAAGTAGGATCTGCCGGTGGCGGAGATTCCCTAGAATTTTTGAAGGAGTTTTCGCAAGTTCAACTATATTGTTTTGAACCTGATCCTCGAGCTATAGCATTGCACAAAAGTCGGGTACAAGATAGCAGATGTCAGCTATATGAAATAGCTATGTCTGATACTAACGGGCAAGCAGAATTTTATCAGAGTAGTGGTCAGCATCCAAAGTATACTTCGATTCATGATTGGAGTGCATCATCTTCTCTCAAAGCACCTAAAGAGCATTTAAAATTATATCCTTGGTGTACTTTTGATACAAATATTAAAGTACCAACTTGCAGACTAGATACATGGGCTGAAGAGCATCAAATTGGTGAAGTTGATTTTATTTGGGCTGACGTTCAAGGTGCAGAAGAAGAACTCATTAAAGGAGGGCTTAAAACATTGTCTCGCACCAGGTACTTTTATACTGAGTACTACAATAAAGAAATATATCAAGGTCAGCCCAATATTGAGAGAATAAAATTTTTGATTCCAGCTTTTAAAGATATTGAATACTATAAAGGGAATGTACTTTTTAAAAATCTGGAGCTAGTTGATAGATAAAAGATCTTCGTTTTATTCTTCTTAACAGTTCCCAATAATACTTGATTTATGATAGCCTCCAATTTCAGCTATGTGACTTATTTTAATGGCGACGGGTTGGCAAATCGTTTACGGTTACATTGCTTAGCTTATGCTTATGCATTAAACACAAAACGCAAGCTGATTGTGAATTGGAAGCGTAACAATAATTGCTATGCTACTTACCACGATCTTTTTGTCGGAAGACCTTGTAGCTACGAGTTGTTAGGTCTTGGAGAACGCTTATTTTTTCGTAGTGTAAAACGATTTGACTGTTACTCTTTTGAAAAGGGTACATTAACAAATGGTGAGAATGTTGAATCACTAATAAATCCACCACATAGAGTTGTATCAGTGAGTAATTTAGAAGCCTCTACAGGTGGTGGTTCTCGGCTTGGTTCCTATCATCAAGAAGTCCTTAGAAGTCTTCTACCTCGACCTGAGATTGAAAAAAGAGTTAGCCAATTTATGGGTCAGTTTAAATCTCCTACAGTGGGAATTCACGTGCGACAAGGAGATTTTCTAAATAAGTACAACACCGCATTACCTCCAGTAAAACGTTATGTTGCGATCGTGCGGCTACTTGCACAACTCTGGCCAAGTGCAGTTTTTATTCTTGTTAGTGATGGAAATGAAGAAGTACTGATGCCCTTACTTAATACTGGCAAATGCAAAGTACGGGAGAAAGTTAATGAACGCCATACTTTAGAGGGCGTACAAGATGCACTTATAGACTTGCTGATATTAGCAAGAACTAACTTAGTAATAAGTACACCTTATTCGTCATTTGGTGGCTTTGCTGCGATGCTTGGTAATAAACCTATAGTGAGGGCACAAGAAGATTGGGAAACTCAACTAGTTGAAGCTATAAATCAGAAACTAACTTTCTGCGATCGCCCTAGATAATCTTAACTAGTTTATAAAGTTTTTTTCAAACTGACAAAGTTAGCTTGATTTACTACAACATTTACTATTGTAAAACTTGCTAAAGAAAAAATTAATACATCTCATCTTACTATCACACAATTTTTATAAAAGTAATACTAGTACAATTTTAGTTGATACAAAGAGGTCTAATGCAACTAGTTTTTTCTAACGAAACCAAACCTACACTAGCTTTTTTTGGACATCACAAAGGAGCTACCACTTGGATTAGAAGTGTACTTAGAAAGGTGTGTTCAGAACTGCGTTTAAAATATGCGATCGCTGGCGCTCCAAACAAGTTTGATTACAATCTAAGTAGGTTTATAGATCAGAATAAGATAGACTTTTTATTTTATGTGAACGCAGATTATAGATATGTGAATTCATTAAGCAATTTCAAAGGATTTCATGTAGTTAGAGATCCTAGAGATATTATAGTATCTGGCTACTTTTCTCATCGCTATAGCCATTCAACAGAGAACTGGGAAAAACTCATATCACATCGAGCACAGTTAGAAAAAGTTTCAAAAGAAGAAGGTCTACTGTTAGAGATGGAATTCAGCAGACAGTTTTTAGAGGAGATGTATCATTGGAACTATAATTTGCCTAATGTCCTCGAACTCAAGATGGAAGATATGATCCAAAATCCCTATGAAAGTTTTGTGAACATCTTCCAGTTTTTAGAAGTTATTGATGATTCTAGAAGCAATACACAAAAGTGTTTGAAGTATTTTTTATCAAAAGCAGTAGTGCGTAAGCTTAATAAATATACGCCTTTTGAAGTGAGTTGCAAGCGGATTTTGATGAGCAGATTGTTAGAAATTGTCTACATCAATCGTTTCACACACAAGTCACAAGGTAGACGGCTTGGCGAGGAGGATATCACTAGCCATTATCGTAAAGGAGTTCCTGGTGATTGGAAGAATCACTTTAATTCAGAACATGTACAATTTTTCAAAGCAAACTACAACGACTTACTGCTCAAGCTAGGATATGAATCATGCTTGAACTGGGAGCATACTCCTACTGATACTCGACTACTTTACCCAGTTAACTAGTTTTATTTAACTCACTACAATCATCTCTGAACTTTTCTGTATCGACATACTTGAGTTTTTGAGTGAGGGTTATAAGCAAGTTTTTGTCACTTAACATCTTACTCAACTTCTTTCCTCAGAGTTAATATAAGTACGGCTCTGCCTACGTAGAGATTCTTATAAATAGTTACTTCGTAATTAACTAGTGAAGATTTAAGCAAATATTGTTTTAAGTCGAAGCATTTATTATAGATTTAATTAAAATTAACTTTACTATATGGATGACCAATGGAATCAAACCTTTTTTTAAAAAATACTAAACCTACACTAGCTTTTTTTGGACATCACAAAGGAGCTACCACTTGGATTATAAATATTCTTAAGCAAGTATGTTTTGACTTAGGGCTAAAACATGCTGTAGCTAGTAATTCTAATAAGTTTCAACAAGATCTAAGTAGGTTTATAGATCAGAATAAGATAGGCTTTTTGTTTTATGTGAACGCAGATTATAGATATGTGAATTCATTAAGCAATTTCAAAGGATTTCATGTAGTTAGAGATCCTAGAGATATTATAGTATCTGGCTACTTTTCTCATCGCTATAGCCATTCAACAGAGAACTGGGAAAAACTCATATCACATCGAGCACAGTTAGAAAAAGTTTCAAAAGAAGAAGGTCTACTGTTAGAGATGGAATTCAGCAGACAGTTTTTAGAGGAGATGTATCATTGGAACTATAATTTGCCTAATGTCCTCGAACTCAAGATGGAAGATATGATCCAAAATCCCTATGAAAGTTTTGTGAACATCTTCCAGTTTTTAGAAATTATTGATGATTCTAGAAGCAATACACAAAAGTGTTTGAAGTATTTTTTATCAAAAGCAGTAGTGCGTAAGCTTAATAAATATACGCCTTTTGAAGTGAGTTGCAAGCGGATTTTGATGAGCAGATTGTTAGAAATTGTCTACATCAATCGTTTCACACACAAGTCACAAGGTAGACGGCTTGGCGAGGAGGATATCACTAGCCATTATCGTAAAGGAGTTCCTGGTGATTGGAAGAATCACTTTAATTCAGAACATGTACAATTTTTCAAAGCAAACTACAATGACTTACTGCTCAAGCTAGGGTATGAATCATGCTTGAACTGGGAACACACTCCTACTGATAATCGATTACTTTACCCAGTTAACTAGTTTTATTTAACTCACTACAATCATCTCTGAACTTTTCTGTATCGACATACTTGAGTTTTTGAGTGAGGGTTATAAGCAAGTCTTTGTCACTTAATATCTTACTCAACTTCTTCACCTCTGTTACTAAAAAGTGTACTACCTTGTACTATTCACAAGAATTGAATTTACAACTTAATCAATCTCATCTTTACTAGGAAAGAACATGACTTTAAAAACATATCAGTATATTGAAGGAAGTTATAATCACTTACAAAGTACGCGACCAAGCGCTTTAGAGATTATTCCAGAAGTTATCAAGCTTGTTCAGCCCACATCAGTAATAGATCTTGGTTGTGGTATTGGCATATGGCTATCAGTATTTCAAGAATTAGGTATTGAAAATGTTACCGGTGTAGATGGACATTGGGTAGATCAAAAAAAAATAAAAATCCCAAAAGAAAACTTCATTTCTGCCGATCTTAACCAAAGTTTTAGTCTTAAAAAAGAGTTTGATTTAGCTGTTTCTGTTGAAACAGCAGAACATTTATCAGTTAATAGTGCTGAAACATTTGTTGAGTCTTTAATTAAGTTAGCTCCAGTTATTCTATTCTCAGCAGCAGTTCCTTTTGTACCTGGAAATATGCATATCAATTGTCAGTGGCCATCTTATTGGGCAAAACATTTCAGTAATAGAGGGTATGTAGCGGTTGATGTTATTAGAAGTAAATTATGGTCAAACTCAAAAGTTATGTGGTGTTATTCTCAAGGAATTCTTCTATTTGTAAAAAAGGAATTGTTAAGCAATTATCCTTTATTAGAGGTAGGAAAAGTTGAATCTAATTTAACACAACTTGATGTGATTCACCCAACTTACTATCTAAAAGTTGTGAAAGAATTAAACTACGAAAAATCACTAAGAAAAAACTCTTCCTTTTTGACTAAAAAAAATATGTTTAAAAAATTTAAGAATTTTGTTAAAGCATAATGCAGTTGCTCGTGGTAGCTTGTAAATTTTACAGCTACAGGTTCAAACACTTTTTGATATTGCTATTGAGATAGTTTTCTATAACCTTCTAAATTCTAAGTATGAATAACTATATCAGAACATCACTCAGTCACAGATTGTATTTGCAGATGTTGGAGAGCTATTTACACAGTAATAGCCATATTTTTCTATATCGCAAAGCATTTAGATACTTTATTAAAATGCTTGCCCTTGTAAGTGGTAAGAAGCAAGGTATTCAGTTTCCATCTCGAACGACTGGTGGTTGGCGATGGACATGGCGCTGGCGCTGGGAAATGATTATGGGTTGGTACGAATATGAAACAGTTCAATGGTGTCAGCAGTTGATTAAACCTGGGATGCTTGTCTTAGATATAGGCGCTCACATAGGCTATTTCACCTGGTTATTTTCTGACTTAGTTGGACCTAATGGAAAAGTAATTGCCTTTGAACCTTGTCCTGAAAACTACCCCTTACTATTGCATAATATCAAAGCTAGAGAGTGCCACGTTGCAGAGCCAGTTTGTCAAGCACTCTCAGATAGTGTCGGAGAAGTAGAACTTTTTATTTCTAAGGGAAATTGCACACATAGTCTAAATGAGCAATGGACTCGGAACGAAGAAGGAAGCGTTAGAGTTCCATGCACTACTGTGGATGCTTATATGTCTGCATTGAAGAATCCTGCAGTGGGCTTTGTGAAGATCGACGTTGAGGGTGTAGAACCTCAGGTTCTGGCTGGTATGGTAGAAACGGTTCGTAGAAATCCAGAACTAGTAATAATAATTGAGCTAAATTCTGAAGCACTTAAGGCTGGTGGACATAGTGCAAAAACGCTAATTTCTCAACTAGAATCTTTGGGCTTTATACCTAAAGAAATTATGGAAAATGGTCAACTAGTATCACCTAGCGAAACCTCTTCTAGAAAGGTACGAAATCTACTTTGCATTAGAGCTTGATAATGTATTGATAAATCTTTAATGTATTCTAATTTTGTTTCAAAGGAGATACAATGAAATCAAAAATTTTAATATTCTCTATTGCTCAAAATGGTTATGAGTTTACGTATAGTAAGTGTATTAAGAGTCAACAGTTATATGCAAGTAGGAACTCTTATGAATACGTACTTGTTAATCGTCCCGCGTGGGTTAACTCTCCTAAAGAAAGTGCTTGGCTAAAAATTCCTTTAATTGTTAAAGGGTTGAATAGAGGGTATGAATGGGTTGTTTTTATAGATGCAGATGGTGAAATTCGTTCACAAACACCTAGAATAGAGTCTATAGAAGTTCTAGGAAAATCTATCTATTTAGTACATGGACATTCCGGTAGAATTAACTCTGGAGTGATTATTGTTAAGAATACTGCTGATGCTAAAGAGTTTTTTGAGCAAATTTTAAATGCGATAGAAGCTGAAGTTCCTGAAGAAGATAAAGCACCATATGAGAATGGACATATTATCCATCACGCTAAAGAATCTAGATATGTACAGATCTTAGATCAGCGTTGGAACAATACTGACAATGCAAACCTAAATGATTTTGTTAGGCACTATACTGGTCCTATGAGTCAGTATTACAAAAAGCCGACTTTCAGCCAACTAAAAGTTAGAATTTTTAGATTTCAAATGAAAGTAAATACGCAAATAGCTAAACTAATTGGCTTTTACTCAGAACCTCATGATTCTTTAAAGTATCGGCTTGAAAAACTTGTTCAGCATTGTCAAAACAATTTTTCAGTTTTTATGTCAGTTGATTGAAGTTATAAGCGGCTGAGCTTCCTTGAGTTAATTTCTCGTTATTAAAGTTTTTATATATAGTAATAATGTAAAACTATTTATAAATATCATACATCTATTTTTATAGCAGAATTTTATAATATTATGAGTGGACGTACGTAGTTATGTATCACACGTTCTATGCTGGTTAATAGTTAATTGCTGTTCTATTGAATATTGATTAGTGACCGAAGATATCTGAGCTTTTCTGTATTGAAAATATCAGGTTTTAACTGCAGTATTTATATAACAAGTTTACTAATGTAGGAATCAGAATTTGAAAACAGCAATTTCATCGGAATTACATTAATGAAACTGAAGTGAGGTTGATAATCTGTACTGAATGACCTTCTTTGTTCTCCTATCAAATTAGTTAAAAGGAGGAAACTTGAACACAAAGAAAAGCATTTTAATCTGTGGGTACTATGGTAGCTATAACCTTGGTGACGAGGCAATGCTTGCAGGTATGCTTAAGCTATTACGTGAGCTGCAAAATAATCTGCAGATTACAGTTTTTTCTAGAGATACTCAAGATACTACAGCCCGTCATTCTGTTAGAGCGGTTCATTACAGAAATAGTCAATTAAAAATCAAACATAATATAGCACTGCTTCAAAATCAGTTTTTCATATTAGGAGGTGGCGATCTGCTGCGAGATGGCGTTGACCAATCTATTGCACAAGGTTGGTTGCGTCCCCTACAGCAAGCCATCAGACTTCGCCGTCGCACTCTTGTTTTGGGGATTAGCGTTGGTGAAATTTGGAGAAAGGAAACCCAAGATATGATTCCTCAAGTTCTCAACCGAGTTGATCTCTTGACAGTCCGCGACGCAGATTCCAAATCCAAGCTAGAAAAACTAGGTGTACGTAAATCGATTCATATCATCAGCGATTTGGCGTTGCAGATTTTACCAGAAACGATATCTTTACTAAATCAGCCAGTTGAGCAACCTGTTCAAATAGGTATTTCTATTCGACCATTAAATTTGCGCGGACGATATACAGATACAGGTATTTATCTGAGATATCAGCAAGAGATGGCTGCGATCGCAGATCTGTTAGTAGAACAGTATGAAGCTACTGTCCATTTTCTACCATTTCAAGCACTGAAATCCGGCTATCACTCAAGCAATGATGACTACGTTGCTACTTTAGAACTATTGCGCTACAGCCGTTATTCAAACCACTTCGTTGTTCATCGCTCTTTTGAATCTCTCCATACCCTCAATCAACTAATTAGTGAATTAGACTTAGTAATTGGTATGCGCCTTCACTCACTAATCCTAGCGGCTGGTTTAGGTGTACCAGTTATAGCTGCAGAATACGATTCTAAAGTACGTGGATTTATGGAGGAAATTGGTCAAGCGCAGCATTCCATTCCTTTAGAGTACTTTGAGCGCAGGCAGATACTTCCCATAATTGATATTATTTTGAGTAACCCGCTAATGGTTCGCAAGGATGTAGAGGCAGGAATTCAAAACTACCGTCAACGCTTGTTAGGGATACAGCAAACGCTTAGACAAGTACTGGCATGAGATTAGAGGGTATCAATATTTTTAGACCTAATCACAACAAAGTTTTTGATTTAATTCTGCCTAGCTACTTAAGTTTATCTAAATTTTCCTTTACTAATGCAAGTTACTGTGAGGAATTGATTGCAGCATTTTCCTAAAGGAACATTTTTGTCATTCAGCCATAAACTGACTTTTCTAAGAAAAACGAATAATATTTCTAGAATTTGGAATTAATTAGTACCTTTATGAATGCACCTATTAAAGTTATTTATATACTGAGTTTAGGACACAGTGGAAGTACTTTGCTAGATCTCATACTTGGCTCGCATAGCCAAATTGAAAGTGTAGGAGAGATCATGGCTTTTGGGAAATATTGGAAATCTTTTTCTGATAATTCACTAACGTTAGAAGACAAGGATCGTTGTACTTGTGGATTTCATGTCAATGAGTGTGACTATTGGAGTAAAGTTAGATACGAAATAGAAGCAAACTGTGAGGAACTTGGTATAGTACCGAGCTTTAATAGTAAAGAGGAAATCGATCAAAATACCTACTGTTTGATGAAGGCAGTTCTAAAGGTGTCTGAGAAAAAAATAATATGTGATAGTTCCAAAAATCTTTTTAGATTAAAAAACTATTTGAAATCAGAATTATTTGAAGTTTTTATTTTGCATCTTGTTAGAGACGGTCGCGCAGTAGCATATAGCTGGGCAAAAAAAAGAACTCACTCTGAAAAAGAAGCACAATATAGCTATTTTAATATATTAAAACGTTGGCAAAAGTTTAATATAAATAATTACTTAAGTTTTAGTAATTTTAATAACTACTTTTGTCTAAGATACGAAGATCTTGTAAATGATCCACCACATATAGTATCTAAAATTCTTAAAAAAAATAGTTTGGAATTTGAAAGCGATCAATTACAGTTCTGGAAATTAAAGCATCATAATCTTTATGGTAATCGCATGCGTAGAAGAAGCAATCAGGAAATAAAAATAGATAGTAGTTATTTAGAGAACTTATCGCATCAAGAGTGGTGGCTTGGTACTCTTTTGACAGCATCAGGATTAAGATTATTTGACTATTCTATACAAAGAAAGTACCAATTAAAGTAGCCTGGCTACTCACAATAAAGATTCTATCAACTATTTGAACGAAGGACAAATTTATGCTTAAACTAACAGTCAATAGACCGTACAAATTGGCTGAAATAAATAAGCCTCAATCTACAATTAAAGTATTAACTCCTCCTGTTTATCCGTTAGAAAATAACTACATATCTTGTTTGTGGTCATCTGTCCACTCCTATGGAGTAGAAGTCGAGCAAATTGAGCTATCCTCAATCGTTATCCAGCTCAAAACAAATCAGAGAACAGCGGATGTATTTCATTTACATTGGATTCAAAGTTGCTATGATTTGGCTCCTAACAGAATACTTCAATCCTTATGGTCTACCCTGAAAAACCTGCGCCATCTTTTCTTGCTTAAGTCTCAGGGTTATCAACTTGTCTGGACAGTTCACAACACGCTATCTCATAATTGTAGTGCTCCGCTAATTGAGCGAAGCTTTCGTTGGATTCTGAGCCGCTTGTGCAGCGATATCATAGTTATGAGTGAGTATAGTCGGCAGGAATTCGCTCAGATGTATGGACGCACCCATCGAGTGCATATTGTCCCTCATGGTAACTACATCGGCGCTTACCCCAATCAGATCAGTCGTGCAGAAGCCCGCCAGGAACTTGGTATTGCTCCCCACCAGAAGGTTTTACTTCATTTAGGTAAAATAAAACCTTACAAAGGTATTAACCAGCTACTCGCTGTATTTAGGCAGATTAAAGATCCAGATGTTGTGTTAATTATTGCTGGACTCTGTCGCGAACCTGAGCTGCTAGCAGAAATTAAGCAAGCTACCGAAGCAGATTCCCGAATTCACCTACAGCTTGAATTTATCAAAGATGAAGATATCCAAATTTACATGAATGCGTGCGACTGGGTAGTATTACCTTACGAAAAAATTTTGAACTCTGGAGGAGCCTTATTGGCGCTTTCTTTTGGTCGACCTGTCATCGTTCCATGTAAGGGTTCCCTAAGCGAGATCATTACTGATGGTAAGCACGGCTTTTGTTATCCTCGCGATCGCGATTTAGGAATAGCAATTAATCGTGCCTTAACAACTCCTATAGAACACTGGCAGCAAATGTGTACTCAAAGTTATGCCTTAGCACAGAAGTATAATTGGTCTAAAATTGGTAGACAAATTTACAAAATATATCAGCAAGGTGTATAGTACTGTATATTCAGAATTTGTCTAGGGCACGATCGCAATTATATGTAAGTTAAACTCCTGAGTCAAACACGTAGATCTACAATAAATACTTGAATTAATATAGCTTTTATAGGAATTTAGATTGAGGAATAACTTTATTTCTGTAGTCATAAATTTTAGTATAGAAAAGGACTAAGTCTTGATCTATTTGTTTTAGATACATTGATAGTACTCAAGGAATGAAAGTAACGGCTGAGGCATCAACTGTTTGAGTGTAGTTGCAAAAAAAAATATTATAATTCTCAAATTAATTAGCTAATTATAATTAACTGCTTTAACTCTTTTTTATTAGTACGATAATATTTACTTTGCTGTGCCTCTCTACAGATTTATCAAAGTTTTAATAAAGCAAAACTTATATTTATTCACTTGTTAAGTAACTCTTTATTATTCTAGCCAGGTTGAAAGATCGCGGTGGAGAAGGTCTTGTAAGTGTAATATATCATCGCGGTATATATCAATTAACTGTTTACGTATTTCCAAAGGTAGTTTTGGAGGTTGCACAAAATTAAAATTTCGTATATTGGCATAAACATTATAAATTTGTTTGAGCAAAGCTTCTGAGATAAATGGTTTGATAGTATGACTGAGTCTTCTTGATTTCTCTAAGTAGTTATAAATAATTTTATTTTTAGGAATTCCACCTGCATTGTAAATATCTAATGACTTATCTACATGAAAATTTTCATCTACATCTAAAAATAGAAAAACATCTTGTAATAAACTTTCAGTGTTATTTTTCAAGTCTTCAAATAGATAAATTTTTAGTTGTTCTTGATTAAAGAATTGAAGATAGCGTTGTATTTTCTTGTAATACAAACCATTCATCCGAATTGACGAAGAAGTAAGAACTGCTTGTTCAAAAACATGTAGGGGGTCTTGTTTACTAGAAATATCAAACTGCTTACGATATTCCATTAAAAACTTGGAGTATGCTCCTTCAACCGGATCGCGAAGAATAGTAATTAGTTTTACATTTGGTAGGCAAGAATAAATACGTTTCGCTGCTTGTGGATGGTTTAAGTAACTAGTTGATGCTTCTCCAATAGCCGTTTCATTAGAAACTTGTCGGAATAAAGCACAATAATCTTTTAGATTGGTTATAGGTGAAATTTCGGCGATAGGACAACGCTCATCATAACCATAAGAGAAAAAATGTGGTTCCTTTAAGGAACTTAGATAAATCTCTGGGTGTTGTTTAAGATAGTTATAGAGTGTAGTTGTTCCCGACTTATTCGCACCAATAATCAAAAAATTAGGCATCTTCATAGATCTGTGTCCTCTGCCTGAAAGAGTTTAAATTAGTCATTTGTACTTTTAGTTGACAAACTAAAAGCAAAATTGCAGCTAATTACGTCAATACGCAGTGTTATTTATGACTGCGCTTTTACTAGGACAACGTGAGACGAAGTCGACGCCAAACATAATCGGGAATATTACTCATTCGACTTCGGTTAGCAGATAAAGAGCGTATCCCTGCAAATGGCAAAATCATCCAAAACCATACAACCAAAGCATAGGATGCAGAAACTTGTTCATAGTCATAGCCAGCCTTGCTTAATAGATTGCCACAGAAGGTTTGTAAACTTCCAATCTCTGTAGGACTAAGTTTGTCTCGCCAACGATATGCAGGTTCACAAGATAACCCTACACCAGGCTGTCTCCAAGCAGACGAGTAGGAACTGTTCACTAAATCAACATCCAACATAGAAGGTTGATATTCTAGCGATAGCCATGCTGTTAAAGCTTGGAGTGTTGCTTCTGGTTCAGTGACTAAGTCTTCAAAACGTTGAATAAATATGCGGCTTTCACCAAATTGTTTGCGGGCTTCCATTGCTGCGTTAAAAGCAGCTCTCCAATGCAAGCTATTAAGTGCAAGGTTATAGGAATCTGTAAGTCTACGTTTTTGAGAAGAGTCAGTAGCAACATTCTTCCAGTCACGAGATGAAGCCAACACACCTCCTGGATGGCGAACCATACAAATTACCTGTGCATTAGGATAAAGAGAAAAAATTGTCGATAGTTGAAAAATATGTCTAGGTGTTTTTTCACCGAATCTAGTTTTATTCATTCTTTGAGCACAAAGCTGGCAGAAAGCCTCAAAATATGAGTCAGTACCGCGACCAATTTGCTGAGCTAATGTCCGTAGCTCTATACGCTTCATCCAGCCTTGCTCTGGATCGGACTTGACTCCATAAGATTTGTGGGTGAGAGCTAAAAAATAGTCTTCAGTAAGTTTTACTTCTTCTGAGTTCAAGATTTGTTGTTCGCGACCAGCCATCTTCATGCGCAAATCTTCAAAGTAATGCGTTTCTTTAGCGATCCACACATCTGAATGCTTATTTAAAATCTGACTCATCAATGTTGTACCCGAACGGGGTGTACCAACAATGAAAACCATATTTTTATCAGAAATACTAATTTTGTCCGCTTCCATAATTTCACATTACGAAAAATAAAGATTTTTTACTACTAATAAAACTAGCTACTAAAACTCAATATAAAACTTAATTTTCTCACTAAAGAGTGATATTAATGACAGCACTGCGATTATCTGAGAATGAATTAATAACTTCAATAAAAAATCTAAAAATAGTATTACCTAAATAGCACAGCTCAAATCTAAAAATAGAAAATAAATCTTTTTCCCAAAAACTATATTATTAATATTTCTTGTCTATTTCTATTTTAGTATTTTCTGGTTTTTAAATAATATGTTTTTTAGTTTTTATATGTTACTGATACTTATATGTTCCATGTCACTTGAAAAATATTCAATGTATATAAGTTCAGATATATCTAAGCTAAATGTATGTTTTTTTCAGCTTATTTATATATACGATTAAGTAAAAAATTATTACTCAGCTAGAGCATCATATAATGTTTAGCTCTTATACAGCTGCATCTTTATGCCGTAATAATCTTTGTGAACTTGATGTACAAGAAAGTAGAAAAATTACGTTTGTGAGTTTGATAACTCATATAACTACGTACTTGTTGTATTAGTCTCAATGTCATATCTAAACAAAAGTAGGATAATGTTATCCCTGAATTTTTATTGAAAAAACAAGCTAATAGACTGCAGAACTTATCAGTATCGACAAGCTTTAGTTTTCAGAAGATTATCCAGACAAGGAGAAATGTTCTTGCGTAAAGTTTGATAAGGATCGAATATATCTGTTGCTTAGGAAAGATATACGAATCGAGTTACATACCAATTAAGAAATATGTAATAGATTAGCTTCATTTTTTATTGTGTTTTCTAAAAAATAATAGATGTTGAAATTTTATGGTAGCAGCAAAAGAAAAAATCAATATCTTGAATATTGAAATAGATAACCTTACAAAAAGGGAGTTGCTAACACAACTCAAATCAGGTGTTGTATTTACTCCTAATGTAGACCATTTAATAAAACTGCAGAAAGACAAAGAATTCTATACAAGTTATTTGATGGCTGACTACAAAATTTGTGATAGCCAAATATTGATGTATGCCTCAAAATTTTTGAATACACCAATTAGAGAAAAAATCTCAGGTTCTGACTTTTTCCCTGCTTTTTATAATTATCATAAGAATAACGAAGACATAAAAATATTTTTATTAGGTGCAAAACCAGGAATTGCTAAAAAAGCACAACAGAGAATCAATCAAAAAATCGGTAGGAATATCATTGTAGGTTACTATTCTCCCTCTTTTGGATTCGAGCATAATAACGAAGAGTGCAAAGAAATTATCGAAGTAATTAATCAGTCAGAAGCAACTGTACTGGCAATTGGGGTTGGTGCTCCTAAGCAAGAAAAATGGTTGTGTAGATACAAGAATTCCTTACCCAATATTAACATCTTCCTCGCACTAGGTGCAACTATTGACTTTGAGGCAGGCAACCTAAAACGAGCACCAAAATGGATGTGTAATATGGGTTTTGAATGGTTACATCGGTTGTTGTCTGAACCCAAAAGATTATGGAAGCGATACTTAGTAGAAGGATTACCATTTTTTTTATTAATTCTAAATCAAAAACTAAATTCGTATAGCTTACAAACAAGTGATGAATAGATTAACGAGTATTAGCAAAAAAAAAGTTATTACTTCAATTAACAATCAGGCAAAATTTAGAAAGACTACAGATGTTCATATTTCTGTCTACTCTGCACCTAAACGCATTATAGATATTATAGGCTCCCTAATTGGGTTATGTATTACAGGATTTTTGTTTATTCCTATTGCAATTGCTATTAAGCTAGATAGCCCAGGATCAATACTATTTAGGCAAACTCGATGTGGTTTACTAGGAAAAAAATTTTGTATTTTGAAGTTTCGCTCTATGGTAGCTAATGCTGAAGAAATTAAAGAATTAGTAGAAAATCAAGCCGTAGGCCCAATTTTTAAAAATAGTAATGATCCTCGGATCACGCGGATAGGGCATTTTTTAAGAAAAACAAGCCTTGACGAGCTTCCACAGTTTTGGAATGTCCTGAGAGGAGAAATGAGTCTCGTTGGAACAAGACCTCCAACCCCTGATGAGGTTGCTCAATATTCTCAGTTTTTTTGGCAACGCTTAAATGTTAAACCTGGTATGACTGGAGAATGGCAAATTAATGGTCGCTCTAAAATCTCTAATTTTGAAGAAATAGTTGAACTAGATCTGCGGTATCAAAAGAATTGGAGTATAGCCTACGATATAAAAATTATTTTTAATACTTTAGTAGTCTTTTTTAAGAAAAAATATGATGCTTTCTGATTGATTTTAACTATAAATTGACTTGAAAGTAATTGAGCTAAAGTAGCAGTTTTTGTAATTGCTTAAGGAGGATTTTTCAGCCATTTGTTCTAACACTAACCAATATTTTACTCATGAAAGTAACGGTAATAATTCCTGTATACAAGGTAGAGAAGTACATTGCAGAAACAGTGCGCTCTGTACTGCAGCAGACATATAGCGATTTTGAGTTGCTGCTGGTCGATGATGGCTCTCCAGATGCGAGTGTTGAGGTGTGTCAAAACATTTGTGACCCGCGCATCAAAATCTTACGTCAGCACAATCAGGGACCTGCTGCAGCACGTAACCTGGGAATACGTCATGCGCAAGGTGAATACATTGCTTTTATTGATGGTGACGACCTGTGGTTGCCACAAAAGCTAGAGAAGCACCTCGAACACTTGCACAATTCACCTGATGTCGGTGTCAGTTTTAGCCGCTCTGCTTTTATTGATGAAGCTGGTCATTCTTTAGGCATTTATCAACTGCCGACTAAACTCCAAAATATTACTCCAGCATATGTGCTTTGCCGCAATCCTATTGGAAATGGTTCAACGCTAGTAGTACGGCGTGCGGTACTTGAAGCAATTAAGTTTGAGTGCGATCGCAATGGCACAACTGAAGATTGTTATTTTGACCCTCAATTTCGCGGACCAGAAGATGTAGAATGCTGGCTGCGAATTGCACTGCAGACTAATTGGCAAATCGAGGGGATTCCAGATGTCCTGACGCTATATCGTGTCAATTCAGGAGGACTTTCTGCCAACTTGTACAAACAGCTAGAGGCTTGGGAGAGAGTGCTAGACAAAACGCGTGATTATGCACCTGAGTTCATCGCGCAGTGGGAAAAGCCCGCTAAAGCTTATATGATCAGGTATTTAGCACGGAGGGCAGTAACACTGCGAGCAGCTTCAATTGCAGTGGAACTTATCCATCGTGCCATGCTTGTATACTGGCGAATTTTACTAGAAGAGCCACGCCGCACTTTGCTGACTTGGGGGGCTGCTTATGCACTGTTGCTTTTACCTCAGTTCTTTTACGACCAAATGGAAGCTGCTGCTCTAAAGACTACAGGAATGACTCAAAGACGCCGTATTCTTCAAGACTTATCTGGGGAATTAGTATAGACCATTTCAAGTCCTGAGTGCTTCAAACTACTCGTCTTTTTTGTTGTGAATGCTAACTGATAAAACAAAATTACTCATGAAAGTAACGGTAATAATTCCTGTATACAAGGTAGAGAAGTACATTGCAGAAACAGTGCGCTCTGTACTGCAGCAGACATATAGCGATTTTGAGTTGCTGCTGGTCGATGATGGCTCTCCAGATGCGAGTGTTGAGGTGTGTCAAAACATTTGTGACCCGCGCATCAAAATCTTACGTCAGCACAATCAGGGACCTGCTGCAGCACGTAACCTGGGAATACGTCATGCGCAAGGTGAATACATTGCTTTTATTGATGGTGACGACCTGTGGTTGCCACAAAAGCTAGAGAAGCACCTCGAACACTTGCACAATTCACCTGCTGTCGGTGTCAGTTTTAGCCGCTCTGCTTTTATTGATGAAGCTGGTCACTCTTTAAATAGCTATCAAATGCCTGTGCTAAGAGACATCAATCCAAACTCTATAGTTTTGTGCAACCCAGTTGGCAATGGTTCAGCACCAGTGGTACGGCGTGCGGTACTTGAAGCAATCAAGTTTGAGTGCGATCGCAATGGCACAACTGAAGATTGCTATTTTGACCCTCAATTGCATCGATCAGAAGATGTAGAATGCTGGCTGCGAATTGCACTGCAGACTAATTGGCAAATCGAGGGGATTCCAGATGTCCTGACGCTGTATCGCGTTAATTCAGGAGGACTTTCTGCTAACTTGTACAAACAGCTAGAGTCGTGGGAGACAGTGTTAGATAAAACGCGTGATTATGCACCTGAGTTCATCGCGCAGTGGGAAAAGCCCGCTAAAGCCTATCAGTTACAGTACTTAGCTCGCACCGCAGTACGTCTTAAAGCAGGTACGATGGCTGCGCAGTTTATTTATCGTACTCTGTTCACATACTGGCGAATTCTGCTACAGGAGCCACGCCGTATATTGTTGACTTGGGTGGCTGCACACGCGCTATTGCTTTTACCACAATCTGTTTACTGGTATATGGAGAAGCTTGCTTTAGAAAGGACAGCAGCTATCCAAAAACGTCATATGCTTCAGGAGCTATCTAGATCTCTCTAAAGATTGAAGCTAAAAAGAGCGATCGCTTCAACCGTATATTTAATGAAATCTATATGCTTATTAAGCATATAAAAAGACTATCTGTGTTTCTCTTCATCGCTTCTTCAATTAGATAACTAACAGTAAAATTAAAACCTAAGAAACAGTGTATTTTAAACTTCCTAAACAAATCGGTGTAGTCCTAAAAGCTAGTAGCTTTTGGCAAGGCAACTATTTAATCATCAAAGAATTCAAGCATTTTCGTCGAATTATTTTATTAGCATTACTATTTACGCTTTTAGCAGCAGTTTTTGAAGGCATTGGAGTTGGGTTCATCTTAACCTTTATCCAAAGCTTGACTAATCCCAATGCAACTCCGATCAAAACAGGGATACAAGTATTTGATATCTGGATCTTGGGAGTAAATGCTCCTGCAACTGAGCGACTTTACCGCATATCAGGGCTAATTCTACTAACAACTCTATTTCGTTTAAGCCTGACGTACTTAGGACGGCTTTATGTATACACTTCTCAGTTTACTTTAGCTTATCGGCTGAGTTTAAGAGTATTCGAGCAATTACAGTCACTTAGCTTAAGCTACTTTGTGAAAACAAGAACTGGAAATCTAGTTAATAGCCTCACCGTTGAAATTAATCAAATTGCCCAAGCTTTTGAGGTAATTTCTATTTTTGTTACCAAAGGTTTAATTCTGACAACCTATGTTGTGTCAATGTTTTTATTATCTTGGCAGCTAACAATCATTACTGTAATGTTATTTGGTCTGCTATCAGTAGGGATATCTACGCTTCTAAAACAAGTACGAGAAGCAAGTTTTGCCAGATCCAAAGCTAGTCGCTGGTATGTTTCAGTGTCACTGGAGTTCATTAATGGCATTCGTACTGTTCAAGCATTTACAGCACAAGAATTTGAGCGTAAGAGATTTTATCATGCGAGTTCACAACTCTTGCAAGCTGCTACTAAATCTAGATCAGCCCAGGCATTAGTAGAACCTCTCTCAGAAGGAGTGGCCACTGTAATACTCATTTGCTTGTTGATTTTGGCATTCGCTGTTTTAATTCCAAGAGGACAGCTACAAGCAGCTTCACTGCTAACGTTTTTGTTCGTTCTATTACGGCTAATGCCAATTCGGCGTCAACTCGATGGAGCTAGAGTAAAATTTAGTAACTTCCAAGGGTCAATTAGCAATATTAAAAAACTACTTCGTACTCACGACAAAGCTTATATTCAGAATGGTCAAACCCAGTTTCCTGGATTGCAGCAAACTATTAAGTTTGTGTCTGTAGACTTTGGATATAACCAAAGTGAATTGGTGTTACGCGACATTACACTAACTATTCATCAGGGACAAATGACAGCACTTGTTGGTGCTTCTGGTGCTGGCAAAAGTACTTTAGCAGACTTAATTCCCAGATTTTACGATCCAATGGGCGGTCAGATTCTGATTGATGGTGTTGATATACGAAAATTTGACCTTAACTCGCTACGCCGAAAAATCGCTATCGTTAGTCAAGACACGTTCATTTTTAATACTTCTGTGCGTAACAATATTGCTTATGCTCTAGAAGATGTAGACGAAGCGGCAATTTGGGAAGTAGCGCAACAAGCAAATGCTTTGGAATTTATCCGAGAGTTACCTGAGGGTTTTGAAACTCAGTTAGGCGATCGGGGTGTACGGTTATCTGGAGGTCAACGCCAGCGTATTGCGATCGCCCGTGCCTTATTGCGTAATCCAGATATCTTAATCCTAGATGAAGCTACAAGTGCATTAGATTCTGTGTCTGAAAATTTGATTCAAGAATCATTAGAGAAACTTTCTGCCGGTCGAACAGTGATTGCGATCGCCCATCGATTATCTACCATTTTTCAAGCAGACAAGGTAGTAGTACTTGAGCAGGGCAAAATTGTAGAAGAAGGAGGATATCAAGAGTTACTAAAAAGACAGGGAAAACTGTGGAAATATCATCAGATGCAACACAAATAAGAGCAATCTTATAGTTTTTATAAAAAGAAGTAATGAATTAGCAAAAATAATCATTTTCTAGATTTTTACCTCTAATTTGAGTGGAAGTATCCTTGCTAAACTTTAGATTTTACACTATAAAAACTTTTGAGAAGGTATAATTTATACCTGAACTTTTCGGTATCGACTCTTTTAGAATTTTAGTCAAATATGGTTTTATCGTGATGAAAGACTTAGAAAGATTTTCAAATCATAGCAAACATCCTCATTATGTAATCACTGAATTTAACTAAATTAATTAAATTACTTCTATCACTCTACATAAATTATTCTAGGTTCTACTGGGGAAATTTAAAATTAAATTCAGCAGTGATTGAAAAATTTTTAATATAGAGAAGATGAAAATATCTATTTTTAACAAAAAAGTTAGAATAATCTATGTCTTTATCCTAGCTTTCACTATTTTATTCTCATGTTTTGTTCAGATAAATGCTAAAGCAATATACAAACAAAATGGTGTCGATCCTTGGGTAATGAATGAGCGTATTGGTAAAGGCATTAATCTAAAATCTCAGATTACTCCTAATGATCCTAGCTGGTGGATAGCTTGGAACCCAAAGTTACCTTTTCTTGTGAAAGAAGCAGGGTTTAACTCCGTACGTTTATGGATATATCCAATGAGAAATGCTCAGGGAATGAAGCTAGAAAGTGACTTTTTTGATTCCCTCGATCGTGCTATCAATGATTGCCTTTCTCAACAACTCGTTGTAGTTCTCACCATGAAAAATCACAAAGAGTTTATAAATGAGCCAGACAGCTATAAGTCACACTTTCTTTCTTTTTGGGCACAGATTGCTAATCATTACAAAAACTATTCTGCCAATCTTATTTTTGATATTTTAAATGAACCTTACGGCAATTTAAATAGCACTATATGGAACCAATGGATTGCTGATGTTGTTCCTACAATACGAAAAACTAATCCTAACCGAAATCTTATTATTGGTAGTGCTGGCTATAGTAATTGGCGGCAGCTTGTTAATAATTTAAAGCTTCCAGCTTCTGACAATCATATTATTGCTCAACTTCATTATTATAAGCCATTAAACTTTACACATCAAGGTATTAATGGTAGAAAAAAAGGATTACTTTGGGGAACAGAGAAAGATTACAAAGAGCTATCTACTATCTTTCAGCAAGTATATCAGTGGTCTAAAAAACAAAACAAACCAATTTACTTAGGAGAGTTTGGAGCCAATAATTTCGTACCTGAAAATTTACGATTGAAGTGGCTTAAGGCTGTTCTTGCAGAGGCAAGTAGTAAAGGTTTCTCCTGGTCTTATTATAGTTTTGGTAAAGCAGGTCATCCTTGGGCAATATACAATCCCAATCAGAGAAAATGGGAAGAACCAATTACATCTGTTCTTTTACCTAATAAAAATTACAACTCTGAAGTAAAAAACAAGGTTAATTAAATTTATTTCCAACTTTTGTTTAGTTTCAAACTACTTATGTTAGTTATTGTTTCCCAATTAACTTGCTACGTCAAGCAAAACTTATTAAAAAGTAAGTATTTGTTATTGTCTTAGATTGTAACTTCTGAATATCTATTTACATAACAGATTTCTTCAAATTAAACAAATATGTAAGAGCCATAAGCAAGCAATCTTTAAATTATATTAGGTGTAGTTATGACAGTAAATAAAACAGATAACGCCAGCAAACCAATAATTTTTATTGTTGGTGCTTCACGTTCTGGGACAACGTTAATGAAGCAAATTCTAAACAAACACTCAGACGTACATATTACTCTCAGAGAAACTCACTATTTTGACGATTTACGTGTAAAAATGGCTGGACGCGAGCAACAGGCTCTAAACCTAGAAGAGATAAAACTCACTGAAGACTACTTTCTTGCTCTTACTCACAAAAGGTATGGGGAAGGTATTCCAGAACAAGGATGGATGGATCGAATAGAGTTACGAACATTAGCACAGAAGCTTGGTTGTGGCACTGACTCGTATTTTGAAGCATTTTGCCAGCTGTCTGCTCAGCGTGACAATAAAAATATTTGGGGTGAAAAGACACCTAGACATATTTTTAAGCTTTCAGAAATTTTAACTCGCTATCCCAACGCAAAAGTTATTTGTATGGTTCGTCATCCAGGAGGAGTTATTGCTTCGTACCGCGACTGGAGGAATGTTGCTGCTTCTTCTCAGAAAAATAGAATTACAAACTCTTATAATCCAACGATCATTAGTTTGATGTGGAAAGCAGCTTTTAATGCAGCGCTTCAAGCTCGCGATCAATTTGGTACAAATCGTGTTTATATCCAACGCTTCGAAGACCTAATCATAGATCCTGAGTCAACACTTAGTGCCCTAACATCATGGTTAACTTTAGACTATGAACCCTCAATCCTTGAAATTGATTTAGTCAATAGTTCCTACTCTAACAAGCAAAGATCCTCAAAAGTCGGTTTCTCTATGGAGCCAGCATACAGATGGCGAGAGAAACTTAACTCTACAGAAATTGCTACCTTTCAGTATATCTGCGGTAGTTTATTAGACAAAGCTAGGTACGAGCAAGAACCTATCCCAGTTCCACTTGTTCTAATCATCAAGTCTTGGCTGACTTTGCCTTTTGCTGGATTACGCTCCTTGATTGCTAATAAAAGCCGAATAAGTAACACTTTTAACTATGTTTGGCATCGATTCCGCCTTGCTTTCGGTCAGTAAAAAATTAATTAAAATTAAAATGAGTGGAGTAAAAACTCCACTTATATTTATATCCTTTAAATCCTTATTTATATACTTAATTTCTAAGTTAAACTTTGATTTTGAATTGATACCATAGGAAATTTTTTGCCAAAAAACTTGATAAACTGTATAGCTTTTCTATAGGGAAATATTTGCAGCAGAAAGAGCTTAAAAAATATGCGCTGAGTTTCTTTTTCTAGTACAATTTTAGGATACAACTGAACTGCTTTTTTTATTCGTTGGCTGGCTCTCTCAATCCCATCACTATCCAAAACGTACTCAAGATATAGCTTTGTAAAAAATTGGTAGGTTTTTGCTAGAGAGTGCTTCTTTAGATATTGTAGTTCTGTTGGGGCGATACAAAAAGCCCTCTCAGTGACGGTAAGAATTGCTTTTTCCATGACATCTACTTTAGACGACATGGCTTGTGATGACTTCCGGTAAAGTATTTGGTATTTAGGAACAACCACAAAAGGACACTGAGCGGCTAAACGGATATTATAATCCCAATCCTCAGCAGACTTAAGAGAAGAATCAAACTCTCCTGTAGTCTCAATAAATTTCCTACGAACAAGAATATTTGAGCCACTGCAGATAAAGTTTTCAACTAATAGGTGAGGATAAATATTACCTTCAAAAAACAGTGGTTTTCCAGCATATAGTAATTTTTCTTCTTCATCGATAAAAGCAGTCCAGCTATAAGCAGCTCCTGCCTCAGAAGACTCTTGTAAAGCGGCTAACTGTAGTTCTAGCTTATCAGGTGTCCATAAATCATCTGCATCAATAAATGCAATATAATCCCCACTAGCGTGGGTAATACCACGATTACGAGCTACGGGAAGACCACCGTTTTTATAGGAAAAAACTTTTAATCTTGGATCAGAAACTGTACTCAGTAATTCACAAGTTTTGTCAGTTGAACCATCATCAATTACAATTAACTCAAAACTAGAATAAGACTGCTTTTGAATAGAGCTAATTGTTTTTAAAATAGTTTTTTCTGCATTGTAGGCGGGGATAATAATAGATACATTTGCCATGATTAAAGCTCAAGATTATGAATATTTTCTAATTTCCTAGATAAGTGGTTGCTTAATAATTTTTTTGTAACTGAGTTTGCAATGAGCTTTGAGATAATTTTCTAAAAATAGAATTCATCAAATGTATTACTAGTAAAACTTGATAAGTTCAGATAGCGAGTCATAATATACTATGCTCTTTGCGTTGCATAGCATCAAGGAATTTAATTAACAGATGCTTTTACTTTCAACGCCATGCCCATCATGACTAAGCCAGGCCAAAAAAGATAGGTGAGTGGGTCTAGATTTTCAACAAAACTGAAAACAAACAAAGTTATTAATATGCTTAAACTAACTCTTGCAAGTATATTCTTCTGTGCCCTTGCTATCAGCTCAAGAAAACTCCACAACATAGGAAAAGCTAAAGCAGAAAAACCTACTATTCCATGCCGAAATAGAAGACCAATCCATGTATGGTGAGTGCCAAGAGGTACACGTAGGATAGCTGAGGCAGCTGACTCAACCATTCCATGACCCCAAATTGGTGCTTGTTGCCATCGATATAAAGACATACTATTCAATACGTCTCTAGTCGCTGAAGATGCACTGCGAAAGCTATGAAAATAATTTTTGAAATTATTTACTACATCTAATAACTGCGTGCCTAAAAAACCTAGAAAGAAGCTAGTAGTTCCAGTAGCAATTTGTACTCGTGGTTTGGTAAAGTTTACGAGAAGCCAAGTTAGAACTAAAGTAGCTGGCAAACAAATAATAGCTGCTCTCGATACTGAGCCAATAATCATAATAATAGCAGCAGCTATACCAATCCACCGCCACTTCTTCTGAGGTTCTAAACAAGCGAGGTAAAAGTAAACATTAGCTACTAGTCCCAAAGCAGGAGACCAAGGAGCAAATAAACGTAGGCGAATTTGGCTTCCTCGCACATGATCAAATAACTTTACAGTGTAAAATAAATCACTTAAACCTCCTATTTTCTGCAATGGGGAAATATACGTAAAACCAGCTAAGTTTGTATGTGCTATTAAATATGAGAAAGGAACAATAATTAAAGTTTGCAGGCAAAGAAGGCAAATCGCTCTACACAGTATTTGAGGTCGGATATTAAGAAGGCTGCCAATGAGAGGAAACAAGACGAAAAGAGCCCATGTTCTAGCAAAAGAGTTTATAGTTGATTTGATAATCTTGACCGTTCCTAAGTCGAAGTCAAGATGACCCATGATTAGAGCAACTTCCATGGCTAACATGGAAGCAGCCCATATCCAAATAGCAAAAGGAATAGTAAGCCTCTTGTCAACTGGTGTGTCGTCTGTTTGCTCCCAAAGTTTTTTGCATACGTATAACCCTAAAATCCAAGCCATCACAGGTATTACTATGAACTGGGCTCCTAGAAAGTACAGTACATACGTTCCAACGATGCAATACCAAATTACTTTTTCTTCAAAATTTTGTGGCTTCATGAGATATTAGGGCAGAACGATTTACTATGTTTTTTTAGGAAAAGTCTCTGCTTATAGTGGCATTTCCTTTGTACGCAATTTAGATTTTTTAAACAATGAACTGTAATGTCTGCGGTAAAAAATTGCTAATAAACCAGCAGTTAAAAACAGAGATCCTAATGTCGTCCCTAGCAAAATAAATTGCTTGTTTGGTGCACTAGGGCTTTGCGGTAGACTAGGTTCTGTGAGAACTTGGATAGGAGGAAACGAGCCTAAATTGTCTGAACCACCAAGATCTAAATTGGCTAGTGTAGAGGAAAATATTGCCTCAGAAATGAGCACATCTCGCTGAAGATCGTCTACTACAGACTGATGCTGAGCTAAGTTTTTGAGCCTGTTATCAAGTATTGCTATTTGCTTTTCGATTTCCTTTGCCTGCGCTTGGAGTCCTTGCTTATCTGCTTGAACTAAAACTAATTGTTGAAAAAGTTGTTGTCGAGCGCCACTATTATTTAGGCTTAGTTGCTCCACATATCCGAGACTAACAGGTTTTCCTAACAGAGACTGACTTCGAGCTAACAAGGCTGCTTCCATAGCATCTCGTTTAGCTTCCTGGTTGATTAAGGCAGGGTTTTCTGATGTGTATCTAGAGCTGAGATCAGCTACAATACCACTCGTTTCTCCGTAATCAGTCAATGCTTTTTGAAAATAAGGATCTGTTTGCAAGCTGAAAGCTTCTGTAGCTTGTTGAGCAGACAAACCTAAGTTAGCTGATAGCTGCTGCAAACGAGCATCAGCTTGTTGTTGTTGAGATGCGATGTTAGCTTGTTCCTTGCGTAGCTGTTCAATACTAGAAGAAAGTTGAGTAACTTGTTCGTTAGCGCTGAGACCTGAACGAGCTTTGTAATCAGACAGGCGTTGCTGCGATTCCTGTAGTTTTTTGCGTGCTGTACCTAGTACTGCTTCAAAGCCAGTGTTTTGGATAGTAGATTCTTGCACTCTTAGCTCGCGAAGTCTAGCATCAAGCGCCTTATGAAGTGCATATGATTTTGCCTGAGCTTCTTCTGGCGTTTCTCCATTAACCTTGAAAGTTACAAGCGTGGTATTGGCAATTCTCTCAACTCGCGGCTTACCAAACTCTTGTAAAGTCATATTAACTAGAGAGGCAGCGGCTAAACGAACTGGTTCACTCTCTGCAATAAACTTATAATTCTCTCTGGGGTCTTGCGAGGTGTTGCTATATGGAGACTGTACCTGAGTAGAAGTTTGCCCAATCTGAGGTAAATTTACAGATGTTCTTGACTCTGTGCCTGGTAAAGTGGCTGTCCAACTGCTAGTGTAGGTTGGTTGTTGAGTACTGAGATAAGTAAACGCTGACGTCCAAAGTACTGCATTGACAGCCAAACCCAAGAATAAGTAGTTTTTTCCATTCCACTCTAGTTTTTGACGCCTTGTAGCGCGGTGAGGTATTCTAATAGATTCTGCCATCTTTCTTTTATTGAAGAGTAGTAAGTGGGAAAAAGTTATTTTTGTCCCCAAGTAGCGCTGCTGTACACTGAAATATCAATCACTTTAACTAGCTGATTTAGCCAACAAGCACTGAAGATAAATCTAGTAACGCCTTGCCCTCGCAATACTCAGGAATTGGAGCATCCATAAGCTTCAAAATTGTTGGTGCAAGATCTAGCGCATGACCCAGGGGTAATGTAGAACCAGAAGCAATTCCAGGTCCCTTAGCAATTAGGAAACCTTGCGAACGATGACTACCTGTCCGAAAATAGGGTACTGGACCAATACGTCCCACCGTAGGACTATCCACAACATCTGCAGCATGATCTTCTTGCCAAATGACTACTAAGTCAGCATCCGGTAGCTTAGGATCAACATCAATTGCTGATTGCCGCGTGCGAATAATATTTTTGACTATGGGCGTACCAGTTCGACTATTTCTTAATGCATAAAGTTCTTGGCTTAATTGATCGCAAAGGGCTTCGTACTCTGATGGTGCAACAATTCCTTCAGATTCTCTTCCTTGTAAATTGATGCGAATATAACCTTCTGAAAAACTTGGCAACGCAAATGCTTTCATTTGAGACCAAAATGGTTTATACCAAACTGCGGGTTGGTAGTACAAAGGATCTGATTGCGCTTGTAATTGGAAGGGAGAAATTAAATCGAACTGTTGAGAATTACCAAAAAGCGGCTCAAGGTAATTGAATAATTTAGTCGGAGTGTTGCGGCGCAACGCTCTTTTCAATGGATTAGAGTCATGTTTTAAGCTCCAAAGCATACCCAGCGGTCCCCGCTGAATACGTGCTCCAGTGAAGGGATGTTTTAACGCTGTTCCCAGTTGTCCTGCAGCTATTCCTACACGTGCTGGAAAACTAAATCGATAGAGCAACTCTGGTAAAAACACCATACTGGGTAAATCCATAACATTGGCACCCATGCCATGATCGGCAAAAATCAAGATGCGAGCATTTTCTGGGGCTTTAGTTAAGATTTCACCAATGGCTTGGTCTATAGCTTGGAAAACTTCTAGTAAAGGATCTCCAGAAGGGCGATTCAATAGCGCATATAAAGGGTGATCTGATTGACTAAGATGCCAAAAATAGTGCCCTGCTGAATGAGTTTCACCAAAGATTGTTAAAAATAAGTCCCAATCTTCTCTTTGCAATAGTTCTTGACAAATAGCAGAACGACGCGAGATCCCAACCTCAAGATTTTTTTGCAGGCGTTTCAAGGCAGCTACATCCAGACAACTTGCATGATCTTTATGCAATGCTGGATGTTCTCCATACTTATCAATCAGTTGCTGTAGTAGTTGTGATGGTTGAGATTCACTAGATGTTAAAGGAGCATGCGCTCCCCAAGCAAAAACCTGTACGCCATTTACTTGATTGGAGGGTCTAGAATGGGGCAGGTCAAATATTCCTACCTTATATTCATCTCCTAATGTATAAAAAGGTGGGTACTCAGCAAAATCGTAAGCACCAATTTCGTCTATCTCATAAGTTCCTTGGCGAAGTTTAATAGGTGCCCAATACCCAGTCTTCTGCGGCGAACACCCTGTCAAAAAAGTTGTCCAAGGCGTTTCTGCTCTGTAATAATTGAAATTGTGTAATCGATTATAGGCACCCTGCTCCTTCAAACTACGTAGATTTTTTAAGTATCCTTGAGAAATCCATTTTTCAATCAACGCTGGTTCAGCTGCATCCAAGCCAATTGCAATAACAGGAGTTTTCATATCAACACTAGTTAATCAATGTAATTCAAAAGAATAAATACAAATAAAACCTTAGATCTTACAAACAAAGTCATGACTAGCCGCAGTCAATGATGCGATTAAGATGTATTAATAAATGTATTGCAAGTAGTTCAGCGAAGCTTTGTTTCTAGGTTTAACTAAGAGAGCATCTGTCGAATAAAAGTACTGTAATTGTTAGTCAATGCTTACTGAATAGTTAAACTCACTTTTATGTTCACTTCAGTATCTTCCTCTGAAAGCATAAGGTTGTCGATACAGATAAATTCAGTATTTTTATATGTAAGAATTAGTCTGTGGTGAATGAGATAGTTGTGATTGGTACTTTTCTAGTAGCTCTGCTGCGATCGCAAAAAAGTGTAGCAATTGCTTGAGGTCTTTGGCACTCTCTTTAATCTCTAGTTTACACATCTGTCATATCTGCTTCTAAAACCCAACAGAAGTTTGATATTATCTGCATTCCTTCCTTAAAAGATTGGTACTATTCAGGCAAGTAGTAGATACGGTAGAGAAAAATGCACACGCTGTGATGGTAATTTACATTGCACATTATGCTAGTTAATGGTTAATTATTGCTACCCTAGCCATTAACTATTGACTTATAACTATCTTTAATTCTATCTACTTACTTATGTGATTAAATAAGTTTCAATTAGTGTGTCACATAATAACTACACAATAGTAATGTTTTATTGTAATGAAATTATATAACTATGCTATTGGAGTAAAGAACTTGAGTTCATAACAGACAACATACTAACTTATGCTTCCTTCTACACATATACACTTTTAAATAGAAAAATTTTATTCAATGCTACACAGCATTTAGTTGCTCAGATTTTTGACCTTCTCATGTACGAGATTAACAATATTACTGTTTAACTATGTTATGTATTTAGTTATACATTTGAACCATATTACTATCAAAGTAGATTTGATAGAATTAGTAGTAGATGTAAAATATTAATGATTTAATTAATCTTTATTAACTCTCTAGAAAAGTTTTCTAGATAACATACTTATAAAAGCAGTATAACTTAATGTAGTACTTGTTGAACCTGCTCAAAACCTAATTTGGTGAAAAAATCTATGTCAGTCCTAATACACATGCCTATATTACTAAGCAGGATTATTTAGAACTTTTCTATTATAAATTCTTGCTTGATAGCTTGATTCAAACCTAATGTATTTCTGCTTCACTAAACGCAAAGAATTGTGATTTAAATCACTGACATTAAGTAATAATTAATTTAAGAGTTGGTGTAGTGGTGAATCAGCTAAAGGTAGCCATAGATAAGACAGCATAAGTGTATTCCTTTAAATTTTTCTTTTTACCTTAATACAGGTAAAGTTGGTTGCTTAGCTGAAGTTATCGGCAAGCTTCAGCTATTGCGGTGATGTAACGTAATAACTAGAGGTTGATGATTAGATCATTGCTTAGGTTAGTACCGTCCTTTGTGAATTTGGTAAATGTGAAAAAGTAGAGCTGTTGTGAAACGCTTTTCTTCTATATCTCCCAAAATCTATGAGAACAATGCCTTTAAAATTAACTTGATTTCTACTTAGGAAGACATTGATAGTATGCTGTTATTTCATTTCAATAGTTCAATGACTTCAACATTAGACTACAACTGTAGAAAAGCCATAGATATACAGCAAATTAGTTAGCTTTGATAGATAACTGCTAGCCTTTTATAGCCAAGCTTTACTCTCTAGAATATGCTTGTAATCCTAATAACACCAAATGAGTCAGCATTTCTATTTGCGATCGCTGGCTTGTAACTGCAAGCTGATTAACTTGCTCAATAGGTATCTGTTGTTGTAGTAACGCTAAAGATTGCTCTAATTCTTGAGCTAAAGTGCGGTTGTTACTACGAGCATTGTCTCGCAATTGTTGACCAACGGGTGACAACAATAGAAAGCTTAACAAACCAGAAATAAACCCAGAACGAGAGTTGCGTTCGCGCTGTGCTTGAATCTGAATAGCTCTTAGCAGTTCTTCTGACATATAAAAGGTGGGACGACTTGTTGCATCAGGATTGTGTCGTCCGTAACCATTAGTTCTCGCTTTATCTTCTGAATGTGGAGGATACATCAAGCTCTCTTTTAATAAACACTTACTTCCTTATGTATCAATTTTATAAATATGGCTAGTCAATAAAGTTCTGGAAATCAAGATAATAAACTCTGTTAATGAAATATGAAAGTTCTGAAACAAAAATTACAACAAAAGGTTATGGTTAATTAGTTGCGTATTTCTTCGTTAAGAGAGCACTAAATTCTGTAAAGTATGAGTTTTTTTATGAACTTTAGCAAAATTACTTACTAATTGTTTTCTAAAGAACAGTTTTGCTATATTATTGTTTACTAAAGTATGATTTATAACTGCGATACTTCACCTTAAAATCCCGTCAATATGATGGTACAAAGAGTATTCTTCTCATCCCGAATAATCTATTTTTTCTTCAGTAGTCTAGCCTTACTGAATTAGAAAAATAAAATATTTAATCAGAAACTTTGTTCTGCGGTAGAGCAACAAACTGTAAGCAAGTAGAGGTAAAGATGAACTATTCGGAATCTGACTTAGACTTAGATAGTAAAGAAGAATTTAAGGCTGCAGATATTGCCGTTTTTGCTACAAAAGGAAGTTATTTAACAGATATACAAAAAATTATTCTCAAGGGCGCTTGGTTAGGTTATACATATGAAGAGATTGCTGACAAAGAGGGATACAGTGACAACTATTTGAAACGTGACGTCGGACCTAGATTATGGAAAATTCTTTCCGATGCTTTAGGAGAAAAAGTTAGTAAAAAGAACTTTCGCACCGCGTTGCAGCGAAAATTAGAAGAAGTAAAATCGTTACCACCTCAAGAAAGAAAGTTTACAGAAACTCAGAGGGATTGGGGAGAAGCAGCAGATGTGGCAATTTTCTATGGTCGTACTCATGAGATATCTGCATTAGAGCAATGGATAGTTAGCGATCGCTGTCGTGTAGTCACAATTTTAGGTAGAGGAGGCATTGGCAAAACAGCCTTATCGGTTAAGTTAGCCCAGCAGGTACAAGACAAGTTTGAGTATGTTATTTGGCGATCCCTACACCATGCTCCACCAATTAAAGATACCTTGGCAGAACTCATTTATTTTCTTTCGCAAAACAAAGAAACTGATTTACCAGAAAATATTAGTTTACGTGTTTTAAGACTACTAGATTACCTACGCAAACACCGCTGTCTGCTTGTGCTTGATGGTTTTGATACTATTTTACATAACAATAATAACAAAGAATTTCACCGAGAATCCGAAGGTTACTCACAGTTGATTGGGTGTATAGGAGAAACATTGCATCAAAGTTGTTTGCTATTAACTAGTCGAGAGAAGCCAAGAGATTTGTTTTTGGAAGAAGGCGAACAACGCATAAAAACATTGTACTTAGGTGGGTTAAACCTAGAAGAAGGTCAGCAAATTATTAAATCTAGCCAATTGTATGGAACTGAGGCAAGCTTTGAAAAAATCATGAAAATTTATGGGGGCAATCCTTTGTTATTAAAGATGGTTGCTCCTATTATTCAAGATGTCTTTGATGGTAATGTTACAGACTTCTTAAATTCAGGTAAAACAGTTTTTAGCAATATTAAAAATCTCTTCGACCAAGATTTTGAGCGTCTATCAGGGATGGAGCAAGATATTATGTACTGGTTAGCAATTAACCGCAAGCCAGTTTCCTTACGAGAACTAACCGAAGATATTCTTCAAGAAGTGCACCCTCTAGAGTTAGCCGAGGCTCTAGAGTCCCTGCGACAACGTGCGTTGATTGAAAAGTATTCAGGACTATTTACACAACAACCTGCGATCGCTGAATATGTGACAGATCGCTTTATTAAGCAAATCTGTGTAGAGTTGAAGACACAACAACTAGTGCTTTTCAGAAGTCATGCCTTAGTAAAAGCTCAAGCAAAAGAATATATTAGAAATGCACAAACTCGCTACATTTTGCAACCAATAATTAATCAGCTTTTTGCTGACATGGGAAGTCGCAAAAGTATTACCAATCACCTCAACAAAATTATCAAAAGCTTGCAAGAGCGATCGCCGCTGCAACCAGGGTATACCGGAGGTAATATCCTCAATCTTCTGTGTCATATGCAAGTTGACCTTAATGGATATGACTTCTCTCATCTAAACATATGGCAAGCTTGTCTTGATATTGATTTACATCAGGTGAACTTGGCGTCCTCAAATGTAGATAAATCGGTCTTCTTAGCAAACTTTGGTAGTCTTCTAGCAATCGAATTTAGTTCTAATGGACAATTTTTGACTGTGGTTGATACCAGTGGTGCAACATACATTTGGCACGTTCCTCAGATGAAGCTACAACACCTGAATAAGGGATGCAATACATGGTTGCGTGTCGCAACTATAAGTCCAGATGGGCAAACACTGGTTTTTGCTAGCGATCGCACAGTGAAGTTGGGTGATATAAATACAGGTCAATGTCTCAAATCTTTGCACGGACATCTTAATCCAGTCTGCGCGATCGCGGTAAGTTCTGACAGTCAAGTTCTTGCGAGTGCAAGTTGTGATGGCATCAAACTATGGTCTGCGGATACTGGAGAATCTATTGCCACATTGCGCGGAGGTGTGAATCAGATAACCTCATTGACGTTCAGTCCTAATGGTGAAATTCTGATCAGTGCTAGCAGCACTGGAACAATCGAGTTATGGTCTGTTAACTCGCAACAACGGCTGACAACTTTGCAACAGCATACCGGCAAAATTCTATCAATGGCAATGAGTCCCGACGGTCAAATCTTAGCCAGTGGGAGTAGCGATCGCACAGCCAAACTTTGGTCAGTCAGCACAGGTGAATGTCTCAAGACACTACAAGACCATACACGCGAAGTTCAATCAGTAGCGTTTAGTCCCGACGGTCAAATCTTAGCCAGTGGGAGTAGCGATCGCACAGCCAAACTTTGGTCAGTCAACACAGGTAAATGTCTCAAAACCTTAAAAGGACACACAAGTCAAGTCCGAGCAGTTACTTTTAATCCTGATGGTCAAACACTAGCAAGCAGTAGTAACGACCAAAAGATCAAATTATGGGAGATGAGTACTGGTCAATGCATTAAAACCTTAAACGCTCATCAGAACTGGGCTGCATCCCTCGCTTTTAGCCCTAATGGGCTGATGGCAAGTGGTAGCAATGACACATCTATAAGATTGTGGAATCCTCAAGATGGCGAAAATATCAAAATCTTGCCAGGTCATACTAGCCGAGTACAGTCGGTTGCTTTCAGCCCAGATAATCAGACTTTAGTGAGTGCCAGCAACGATCAAACATTAAGATTATGGTCAGTTAACACGGGTGAATGTCTGACAACCTTACATGGGCATCAAGATCAAGTGCGTTCGGTGGCGTTTCTTCCCGATAGCTTGACGATTGTGAGTGGTAGTGATGACTGTACCGTAAAGTTATGGGATGTCACAACAGGAGAATGCTTGAGGACAATGCATCATCCTAGCCAGGTACGTACAATTACAGTGAGTTTAGATGGTCAAATCATCATTAGTGGTAGCACTGATCGAACTGTGAGAGTTTGGCACGTTTCTACTAATCAATGCTACCAAGCTCTACACGGACATACAGCTAGCATCAAGTCTGTCGCTTTGAGTCCTGATGGTCAGATTTTAGCAAGCGGCAGTGACGATGGTATTGTTAAGCTTTGGGATGTCAAGACAGGTCAGTGTTTGCAGTCACTTTCAGCCGATACAAGTACGATATGGACAGTTGTGTTTAGCCCTGATGGTCAAATGTTAGCAACGAATGGCGATCGCTGTAGTGTTAAGCTCTGGGATGTCACAACGGGTGAATGTTTACAATCGCTGCAAGGACACAAAAGTTGGGTAAGGGCGATCGCCTTTAGTCCTGATGGTCAAGTAGCAAGTAGTAGCCAAGACGAAACAATAAAGTTTTGGCATAAGACTGGACAATGTCAGAAAACATTAAGATCTACTAGACCTTATGAAAATATGAACATTACTGATATCGAAGGTTTAACCAACGCGCAAAAATCTGCTTTAAAAGCGTTAGGAGCAATTGAGTTATCATAGCCAACATCATGCTAGCTTTTCATTATCCAATTAATCGGATATAACACATTGCTAGAGTAAAAGACAATCAAGAGTTTTGTTCAAGAAAAGTAAGGGTTTGGAACACCAAACCCTTATTTGAGATTTATATAGTATCAGTTGCTTCGACCACAAGTCCCTTTGCTTTAGGTAAAGAACTTGAAAGAAAAAGCCTCTTCTCCTAACATTGAGAGAAGAGAGGTATTCCAGTTAAACTTACCTTACTTGCGATGATTGAAGTGAAGGTAAATAATTATCTAAACGTGAAAAAACTTTTTGTTTAATGTATTTTATAAAACTTTTTCTATAGCTAACTACATCTTCATCTACTTCTTGTAATCTTTCTGTGATAAATTGTAGAACTTGCTCTGCTCTATTATCCCAAGTCAAGTTCTGCACCTCTTGAAAAGCACATTCAGCAATAGTATTAGCTAGCACAGGATTTTCAAATAAGCTTAATATAGCTTCTTTAAAGGAAATAGGATCATCTGGCTCTGCTAGAATGGCATTTTGTTGATCTCTTGCTACTGTCATTATTGTTGGTAATGCTGAAGCTACAATTGGTCTTCGAGAAACCATATAGTCGAAAAGCTTAAGCGGACAAGTTGCTCCAGCTAAATCCCAATACTTACTTGTAGGAAGGATTAGTACATCTGCTGCATATAAGTAAGAAGCTAATTTTGTTTGATGTACGTGACCCACAAGCGTTATATTACTTAAGCCAATTTTTTGGCAAGCTGCTTGTACTTTCTGAACATCATCAGCCCATCCTCCAACAAGTACAAATTTGTACTCTGGAAGAAGACGAGCCGTTTCTAAAATTGTTGGAATACCTTTATACTCGTACAAGTGCCCTGAATAGACAACTATTTTATCTTCTTGGTAAATAGATAATTCTTTTCGAGCTAATTGTTTATCTTGATAAGGTAGAAAGTTCTTCAGATCAACTGCATTAGCTGCAACTAGGATTTTGTTCTTAAGCAATCCATTGTCGATATAGTTTTCAGCTAACTGAGGCAAGGTAGTAACAACACCAAGCAAGTTTTTATAAGCAAAAATTTTCTGATAAAAAGACTTTGATTCTTCTGGTATCGGTTCGTGCCACTCCCATAAGACAGGTACGCCAATTTTTAGTAAGATATCAGCAATAGCAGGAGTGCGAGTATATACAACAGAGGGGGATTTCAAGCAAGCATATAAAATAGCTACTTTATAAAAAATTTGATTTTCATAATTATGAGGAAACGGATACCTGAATTTGATGTGGATTGGCAAGCGTACAAGCTTAAATTTATGATGTAACCCGTACCAGTTTTGAAATTCTGAATTCATACCTTGAATAGCTGAAAAAGCATCACCAGCAGTAACTAGTTCAAAGTTTTTAATTTTTTGAGAAAAAGCCTGTGCCATTTTAGCAATTTGTACAGTATGAGCCATCTTTGATGGCAAATTGCCTTTTGATAAATATATTAAGCTCTTCAATGTTTTCATTTTTTCTTAGAACTCAAAGATTAAATAAAAAATAGAAAAAGAAGGTTTTTGATATTTTATTAAAAACTAATTTATTGTAGTTATATAAAAGTTCAGCAGTTTGTCCATTTTACAAATTAAAATTTCCAAAAGAGTAGTCACTATCATTACTATTTTTATTGAGTGAGTCATAAAAAAAGATAATTTACAAAATTATTTTATGTAAAAGTAGAAAGATTAAAAAATCTACTGAAAAGCTATTAAATTTATTTAATCCATTTTTACCTCTGATTGAATTAAGAACTTTACTTTCAAATTCCGCTGACAAACTACTGACTCATTTATCTTGGAGAGAAAAGCGTTTATTATAAATCTGGTATCTCTAAGTGCATGGGCAAGTATCGTTACATTCTGTTTAACAAGCCATATGGTGTTTTAAGCCAATTTACCGATAGTAGTGGCGCAGCAAGACATACGCTTAAGGACTATATCGCGGTTCCTGGAGTGTATCCTGTTGGACGCTTAGATTGGGATAGTGAAGGGTTGATGCTATTAACTGATTGCGGACAGCTACAACATCGTCTCTCACATCCACAGTTTCAGCACCCCCGTACTTATTGGGTACAAGTTGAAAGAATTCCTGACGCTGCGGCGTTGCGTCAATTACAGCAAGGAGTCGTCATTAATAACTACCAAACGCGACCAGCATTAGTGCGTTTATTCGATCTTGAACCAGCGATTCCACCGCGATCGCATCCCATTCGCTTTCGGAAGAATGTTCCTACCGCTTGGTTAGAAATGACACTGACAGAAGGTAAAAATCGTCAGGTACGCAAAATGACTGCAAAAGTAGGGTTTCCAACTTTAAGATTAGTTCGAGTGGCGATCGCTCACCTCCTACTAGGAGATCTTCAGCCTGGTCAATGGCGCTATCTGACTTCTGAGGAAGAATCTTTATTAAAACTGTGGCAGCAACCGCAGCAACGAAGTTAGTATTATAGACTTTGATTACCTTATCTTCAAATTAGTCGCGATAACTAAATTAAATGCATAACTGCTTAGTAATTGTGGGCAGGAGCAACAAATTGTGGCAACTTGGAGGATGTAGCCAATGACATGCTATAGTGCCTCAAAGCTATTTGTAATATGCTGATTTGCCCCCAGTGTCAGTTTGAGAACCCAACCAACAACAAGTTCTGCCAACAGTGCGGTACTTCGCTTACGCATAAACCTTGTGCAAAGTGCGGCACAACTGTGGCACTCAATCAAGAACGATGCCACAACTGCAATGCTATTACCGGAACGATTTGGTTAGCACATGCTCAAACATCTCAATCCTCGTTGATTTCTTCTACTGCGAGTGAGACGCCATGTCAAACAGACACCGTAGCAACTGTAGACGAAACCTCTGATTTAGCAGTACAAAATGTACCGCTTCCTGTTGTGCCAAAACTAGAAGTTGGGGCGTTTTTAGATCAACAGCAACGCTATCAAATCCTTGACTTACTCACAGCATCAGCAGACCAAACTGAAATTTGCTGGCGAGTTCTTGATTGTCAACCATTGCAATTATCACCCCTCCTCGCAGGTGCAGCAGCCGTGGAAGAAGTTCCGGCGATCGCAAAAACTTATCTAACGCTACAATCACAACTCCAGCAAGTCGTTCCAGCGATTCATGATGCATGGCAAAGTGACGATGTAGAATTTGTGTTGATTGAGGATCGTTCTCATTGGCAACAGCTTGTAACTCTCTGGCAAGATAACCAAACTTCTCCTCTGCAAATCTTGTATTGGCTGCACGAGATGACGCAACTTTGGGTAGCACTTGAACCTTGGCAATGTTGGCAAAGCTTGTTGGAACTCGCTAATCTGCGGGTAGACGAAGATGGAGTACTTGCACTACAGCGCGTGTACAATAAACCCGATGCTGGAATAACACTGCACGACTTAGGCGATCTCTGGTATCAGCTATTTCAAGAGTCTCAACGAACTCAATTAGGCTTAGTAGTTGAATTAATTAACGCGCTACAAAGCCGTAGCATTCAATCGATAGACGAGGTGCGATCGCACTTAGAATCGATTGCTGCAGAATTTCAAGACCAGTTTGCCCCCGCAACAACGCCGTTAACTTCCGATTCTGCAACAACACTCGATGATGTCCAAAATGTAGGAGATACGCAAATTTATACTGAAAGCACGCCAACACTATTACTACCCGTAACATTATTTAGCTTAGAAGATGTAGGGAGTACAGATGTCGGTCGCCAACGCGAACACAATGAGGATTTCTTTGGTATTGAGACGACAATTCATAAACTTGATACTCCTGGCGATCGCACCCTGCAGGCGCGTGGGCTATACGTTCTTTGTGATGGCATGGGCGGACATGCTGGTGGCGAAGTTGCTAGCAAACTTGCAGTACATACTCTCAAACAATATTTTGAAAGTCATTGGCAATCCGATCGGCTACCCGATGAAAATACAATTCGCGAAGCTGTGCAATTGGCAAACCAAGCAATTTACGACCTCAACCAACAAGATGCCCGCGCAGGTGTTGGGCGCATGGGTACAACTTTAGTCATGGCTTTGATCCAAAATACTCAAGTTGCTGTTGCTCATGTTGGTGATAGTCGTCTTTATCGCCTATCACGTCAGTGTGGACTCGAACAAGTAACTACAGATCACGAAGTCGGGCAACGCGAAATTTTACGTGGGATAGAACCTGATATTGCCTATGGGCGTCCTGATGCTTACCAACTCACGCAAGCCTTAGGGCCAAGAGAAGCAAGTTATGTTAGTCCTGATGTTCAGTTTCTTGAACTCAGCGAAGATACATTACTGATATTAACCTCTGATGGTCTTTCAGATAATGACCTTGTAGAACATCACTGGCACACGCACTTAGAACCACTTCTTAGTTCAGAAGCAAATTTAAATCAAGGTCTTGCCAATTTAATTGATTTAGCAAATCATTACAATGGTCACGATAACATCACAGCAATCCTAATTCGGGTAAAAGTTCGCCCGAAACGCGATGACGCAGAACCAACAATACCTTTAACTTAATTTTTACTGCGATACTTTAATCTTTTCATCTTATCTTATTTGGTGTGGTCGCACTGTACTTATTAAATCCTCAACAAAAAACACCACTACAGCAGTGGCAGTTTGAAAATCAATCGCTAATTCGGATTGGTCGTTCTCCAGATAATGACGTCGTATTAAGTGACTTGATGGTTTCCCGCTATCATCTTGAACTACAGCGCGTTCATACCGGACACCAAAGTGTGTGGCATTTGACTAATCGAGGAACAAATGGCACTTTTCTAGATGGTACTTTGGTGACACAAAGTTCTGTTGCTGATAATTCCATAATTCAGTTGGCGCGAGGCGGTCCTATCCTCAGATTTCAGATGAATCCACAAGGAAATATTGCTGCAATTCCTAGCTTGCGCTGCGATCATAGCGGAAATTCGGCTAACAGCCTTTTTTGTAGTCGCTGCGGTCAACCTCTTACAGTTTTGCGCCAAATTCGACAATACCAAGTGCTACGTACCCTTGGACAAGGAGGTATGGGAACAACATATTTAGCATGGGATGCTACCAAAACAATCACCGAACATCCTCAACTTCTTGTCTTAAAAGAAATGAATGCGGATATGGCAAAAATTGCCAAAGCACGAGAGTTATTTGAACGCGAAGCGCGTACTTTAGCTGCATTACAGCATTCAGGTATTCCTCAGTATTATGATTTTTTTCTCCAAGATGGTAAGAAGTATCTAGCAATGGAACTGATCCACGGTCAAGATCTCGAAAGACTCGTACTAGAGCGAGGACCTGTAACTCCAGCACAAGCGATCGCTTGGATGCTGCAAACTTGTGATGTATTAGAGTACATCCATACTCAAGATCCTCCTCTAATTCACCGTGATATTAAACCCGCCAATTTACTAGTACGCCGCGCAGACAACCATATCGTAGTACTAGACTTTGGTGCAGTTAAGGAAAGTAGTACAGCTCCGGCAACTCGGATTGGTGCAGAAGGATTTGCTGCGCCTGAACAAGAGCGAGGGCAACCATTAATTCAATCAGATCTTTATGCAGTAGGTGCTACATTAATTTTTCTACTGACTGGTGAAACTCCCTTTAAGTTTCTTAAACAACGCGGTAGAGGATATCACTTTGATGTCTCTAGTGTCCCCACAATTGCACCACAACTGCGAAGAGTTATTGAAAGAGCAACAGATCCTACTCCCAGCGATCGCTATGCTACCGCCAAAGAACTCGCTGCTGCTCTAAAATCAGCGCGTTAACTTGCGATAACAACCTTATTCTTCATCCCACGCTTCAACTGCTAATAGCTCGCTGACAGGATCTTGCATCGCAAACCCGAAGTCCAATAATTCTTGTTTCCAGTAATGCCATTCATTTCCATACAATAGGGCAATTTTCCAGATGCTATCACTTGGTTTGAGGATATTTGATTCTACCAGCGATCGCACATGATGTTGCAACTTCACCATTGGGTGAATAACTTGCTGAGACATAACCTCGATTTAATGTTTAATAAAGTTTGGTCAATGCTCGATTAGAGAAGCGCCTTCAATTTGATTTAATCTGCAATGCTCTAGCTTCTCAAGCTCGAAAAGCACTTTCTATTAATTTAGAGTACCACAAATATTTTTACTTGGTGTGTGTATTTTTCCCTGAAGTACGGTAATCACTACCATGTTTGTCTTGTGTCATCAAGCTAGGTACTAAGAGGTTACTACTTGCACAAGAATGGGTAGCTTAACAGTAGACACAATACATTGAGTAATAATAAAAGACTTATGGATAAATATCAAAATAGTTCTCGCAAGCGTTTTCAGCGAATTATAACCTGGATATCGATTGTGGCTTTTTTTGGTTCAACACTATATGGTGCAATTAGCACTATTAACCATGCTTTGACTCAACCTAGCTCGAATGCAGCAGTGTCGCCAGAATCACAACTGCAAGCACAGGCACAAGGATACGAAGTCGTTTTGCAACGAGAGCCAGAAAATCAAGCCGCACTCGAAGGATTAGCCTTGACACAGTTGAAGATGAATTCTGCAAATGCCGCGATCGCTGCATTGGAAAAACTTGTAAAACTCTATCCTGAACGCCAAGACTACAAATCAGTGTTAGAGCAAGTCAAGCAACAGGGCGGCTAAAGTTATGCTTTAAGGTCTGGACAGGTAAGATGCCTACCCCGCATCGGCATTCTTATTAAACAACTACATCATGATCTGGCAAGAGATCCTCAATATTTCTCAAGACAGGAATTGCATAGCTACCCGTGCAAATTAACACAACAATAAATGAGAAAAGCGCAAATTGTAGCGCCATACCGCTACCTTGTTCAGTACCAAATATATTTCCTAAAAACGGTGCGAGTATTCCTCCAGGAAGCATCGCAGGTTCAAACACGCGGTCTGCTAGTGGACCTGCAATTAATAGCCCTAGTGATGATACGATCCCTATTAAAAACGAACTCGCAGCAAATACCCGTCCTTGTAATCTTGGTGGGATTTTGGAAAGCCAAATCGCATCTTCACAACTGTTAGCAGTCGGTTTCAGCAGTCCAGCACAGAAAAAAGTGGTAATCCAAATTGTTGGTACAGCGGCTAAACCTAGTAACGTCTCCAAACTAAAAATAATTCCTCTACCCCACAATACACCGCGAATTCGTCGCTTAGGACCTCCCCAAATTCCTAATGCGATCGCGCCAACCAGCCCGCCTAACCCCAATGCAGAAGAAACACTACCCAGAATCGCGGTGTTATTATTAGTACGAGCTAAAATAACAGGCTCAAGTAATGCGGCGTTATCAAAAAAGATAAAACTTAGTGTGAATAGTTGCAACATCGCTAGACTAGGGTGTTGCAAAAGATAGCGAAACCCAAACGTTAATTGTTGCCACGATCGCAATTTCGTCTCGTATTGCATCTCATCTTGGTTCACAGGTTGGGGAATATGCACAACCATGAGTGTACCAACAGCAATAATGAATGTCATCACATCCAGAACTAAAATACCAGTAAGACCAACAAGCGGATACAGAATACCAGCTAAAGCAGGTGCAAAGACACCCGAACCAAAGCCTTGAATTGAACCCATTGCCCCAATGCGTACATAATGCTGCTTCGGAAACATACAGCCTATTGCAAGTTTATGAGGTACAGTAAGAGGAGTACACAAATGAAGTCTAATGAAACCGTACTCGCTCGACTTGCGAGAAAAAATAGTTAAGGCATACACACAAGGTGACACCTCAATCAG
>NZ_JADEWN010000057.1 GCF_015207655.1 Gloeocapsopsis crepidinum LEGE 06123
CCCCAACTACTGCATTCAGGGTTGATCTTCTCATTGCCACTGCACTCGATTTAATTAATCCCGTGCATTTGAAAAACTGGTTTACTCACTGTTGCTACTGTGCCTCATAAAACTGCAATAGGCTGTAACTTCCTTCTAGAAGTCCTGTTTCAGGATGTAATTATAGATAGGGGATAGGAAGGCGATCGCTTTTTTTAAATTGAGTATCAAAGTAACAGAATGCTGTAATACCTTTTTATTGAAATTACTTTGTACGTTAATTTACGGAAAAAATTTATCTAGTAATTTCTATCGATATCGTAGTTCTGCGGTGGAATATCAAAGCTTTGACTTGTTAAGACTGTACAGAGTAGTGAAGCAGTGCGTTATTGCGAATCCTAGATAGGGGAACTCATTACACATAGCTGCATAAGTTTATATTAATCACACTTGGCATAATTCCAAGTTCGTTTCGTGCTGCTCGTCATTTTGTTGAGGAAATAGTTTTTATTTTTAGCAGGAAAGCAGTCATGTCACGTCACAAGCAAGATAAAGCCATCCAGCGTTTCTTATCTCAGACGAACTTTAAACCTCAGTTACAGTGGTTTCTGCGTAGTTTAGTCGTCATCACTAAACAAAATAATCTTGCTGATGCTGGCTTTGTGTTGCCAACAGTCACTATGGTGTCAATGGTAGTTGTATTACTAACCACAGCGATAGTTTTTCGGTCTTTTGATCGCTCCAAAAACGCTACCTACGCCAGAGTCAATCAAGCTGTACTCAACGCTGCTAATCCTGCACTTGATCGCGCTAGAGCAAAATTAGATGCTTTATTTGCAGATCCTACACTACCAAGGGCAACGCCTTCTGATCTTGCTTTATACACTGCTCTGACAAATAACAGATATAGCTTCGGCGATGAAGAGCGTTTGAAACTGGTTAAAGATATTAATGGAGTTGCAGGTATTCAAACATCTCCCGATGTAATAGAAAATGATGATACCTTAAGAACTGCATGGAGATTTCCAGTCGATACAGATAATAACGGCAAGTTCGATAGCTATACTCTTTACGGTATTTACTTTCGTAGTCCCACTCGTGGCAGTGATGGGAAATTTAATAGAGCCAGAAATCCTCTAGAGGCAAGAACTCCACCAATGAGGGGTGGTAATATTGGTAATCAGTGTGCGAATGCTGCTGGTACTAGTGCTAGTTTGGTAGGTGACTCTAGTTGGTATAAATCTGGTGGCAAGCTGACTAAGAGTTTCTTTGTCTACACTGCGACTGTTCCAATTACTGAGCCTCCTCCTGATGATCCTGACAATAATAAGTACTATGAAAAAGGTAAGCAAAGCTTTTCTGCTTTAGAGTATCAGCAAGATCGAAGTCTTATACCTCTAAGTAATAATGCAGCTGTGTTTCAGGATGATCTTGAATTAACTCCTGGCTCGGCTTTCCGAATGAATGGTAGAGTCTTTACAAATGCTAACTTGCTCATTGGTGGACGCAATAGCACTGTAGTTAGGCTTTATCAAGTAAGTAGCAAAAATTCATGCTTTTATGAAGAAGAGAACAGTAAAATTACTGTTGGTGGTAATGTAGGAACTGGAAACGTTGCGGATACTTCAGACCAAAATGAGGTTACTGTTGATCTTTTCAAAGGTTTTGGCAATGATCCTGGTACTGCCACAATAAACAGTAGCAATAAATCTACAAATATTGAGGGTGGAGCACAAGTAGCATACAACGATGCTGCTTATAACAGACGGATTGCTGTAATGAAACGGACAGCACTTTCCTTACACGGAAACTATAGCTCTACAACAAATAAGATTGACCCACCACCAACAATCAGCAGCGTTAATGGAGTATCTCGGTATCCTCAAGCGGTGAAAGATGGATTTAAAGCCAAGATTCAAGCATCTGGAGGTAGTAGCTTAAATACGCAAGATGTTTTAGCACAAGAACTCGAAATTTACTTAAAGAATCGTACTCGGCGTGTTCCTTATTCTGAAATTGCAGCGCCTGATGGTACAGGTGCATTAGGTTCGTACGACAGTGATGGTGATGGCATTGATACATCCGTTTTTGCATCAGGTACGATTGATCCGCCTGATGCTTGGAGTGAAATTACAAATACCAGTCCTCTTTCTCTTACTACTGCTAAATTAGAACAGACTCAACCAGAGCAGCAAAAAAAAGATGGCAAGGAAACATATGTGGGTGATCGCATTCTTGTCGGCAATAACCTTCCTGCTTTCTGGAAAAAAGATGGCAAGTATGTTACTGGACGTAATGAAAAGCAGTTTCTTGGCACTACTATCAATTGGACAAGTCCAACTAATGAACCACGTTATCGTACTACTCAAGTAGTTCCTTTACCTGATATAGGAATATCTGACAGAAATGGTTTCTGGGAAGATGCTGCGGCTCAAGAACCACTAGGTAGCGCCAACACAGGCGGACTAAGGGTAATCACTGGAGCAGGAATTTATCGCAATGATTCATCTTCTTACACGGCTTTATCCACTTCTTCTTTCTTACCTAAGCCTATTACTCTAGATTCCGGTGGCACTATCCCAAATGCACCACGTTTAGCAGGTGAGTCTACAGCAACTCCATACAACTTGGTTTGGTCTGACTTGATGGCAATGACTGGCGGTGCGAATAGTCCTACTGCGCCACCGGACTTACGCATGAGAGCAACAGCTGTTTATCACTATAAAGGTAATGCGGGAACTAGTCAGACTCCGATCGCCTGTGTTAGCAGCTACTACGATCCAACAAACGCAACTTCAGCTAGGAATCCAACAGGTTTACCCGATGTTAGTGGTGTTATCAATGGAGCGCAGCCTGCAAATGGAAGATCGAATAATGGAGTAGTTTATCCTCCTCCCTACACTACTACTAGATTCGCGGCGATCGCAACTTATTTGCCAGAGTTAAAGGCTCAAGCAAAACTGATGTTTCCTAATGGACGCATTGTTAATGAACCATTGCAGCAAGCTTTACAAAAACTCAACACAAGCGGACAACTCGCAGATACGACTAAACCATTAAGCTTATCTGAAAATTCAGCAATTGATGCAGCAATTTGTGCGCTCAGAATTTTAACTGATAACATATTCACACCTAATAGCACTGTACTTCCTCATGGTGCAATTAAGGAAGCTACTTTCCTCGATGCCAGACAAGTAAGAGCAATCGATAAAACTCCAGCTAACTACGACTTAGAACTAGAGCAACGCCAACCCTTAGAAATTCGAGTAACTGATCTCAATATTGGTCAATTGGCTGCCAGATCGATTGGTTCCTCAACCAAGCAAGAGTATATCTTACCTAATAGCGGCATTATCTATGCGAGTCGCGATGATGCTTTAGCTGATTTAAGTGATACAAGTGTTGAACGAGAGTTACTTAGCCCTACTGATTTTAGACTTGATGCTACTCGTCGCCCAAATGGTATTCGCTTAATTAACAGCAGTAATTTAGCAAGAGAAAATAATTATAGAGAAGAAGAAAAGGGCTTAATTCTAGTCACTAATTTACCTGCTTACGTTAGAGGCAATTTTAATCTACACCAGCAGCCAGGATCGGGTACAGCTACTGAAGAGTTTGAAGAGACTCTAGATTCTAATTGGGGTAATTTTTATAATCGTGATAAACCTTTTAATAATAACTTTGCTTGTCGTCCTGGACAAACTGGTTGTGGTAGTAATGGCGATCAATGGCGTCCTGCAACGATAATTTCTGATGCAATTACTCTACTTTCTAATAGTTTTAGAGATGGTTTTCGCAGTGAAGGAGATTATGACCTAAATAATAACGCTGGTAGCTCTGCTACTCGCTCTCGTCTCCGCAATGGCTTTTGGAATAATAACTTTGTTACCAGTGCTTTTTGGTGGCTTGCAAGTAATACAAGCTCCAGTGTCTATCCGTACGATAAAACTACTGGCAGCCATGTTGGTTCTTATTTAACCAATGGAGTAACACCCATCCAACGGCGGGTTGATTTTCCTGAATATTTGATGGAATACTGCCCAAAAATACCTGTTTCTCAATGCCAACCTGCTGATTGGGTAATTAATTCTAGCGGTACAAAAGCGACTAGTGCTATTGGTCAAACCTTTAGTATTGCTACTCATCAAGCAGGCACAACAGCACAAGCTGCATCTTCTACACTACAACGTTATGCTCGCCGTGTTGCTTTTAAACGCAGATCTAATGGCACGCTTGAACTTAAGGAATGGAACAACAAGGCTACACCTATACCATTAGGAATCAACTCTAGTGGTAATATTGATGAATTTCCTTACGACACATACAGCGCCAAATCTCCAAGGATAGTAAAGAACGCTCTTTGGTTTAGGACAACAAATAATACAAGTGGCGAACCATATAATAACCCTAGTTACAGAACTGATAAACCGTTAGCATACATAGGCACTACTCGCATAATTTCACCCCCTACCCCTGAGATTCCAGGAATTCCTAGTCTCAATTTGCCTGAAGGAAATGCACCGTCTAACTACACAATTTGTACAAACGAAAATAAACAAGGATCTACCGAAAAGTTTTTGATTGAAAGACCTGGTGATATTGACTTAGATCGTTGTCCTAGTGCAACTTTAGCTCAAATAGCGGCAGTGCGTAACGCTTTAGTCAATACAACTACCTTTAATCCAAATTCTTCTGTGACAGATAATATTGTTGAACCTATACGAACTGGAACCTTTGGGGCATTTCCTGCTGCTGCTGGAACAACCACTATCTTTACGAGTAACCCTCTTGTACTATCTCAAGCAGCTATTAATGTTATTGACATAGGAGGAGACTTTAATACAAGTACCGCTTGTACAACTATTAAGCTTGTGGGTAATGAAAATTCAATATTTGTATTGAGAAAACCCTCAAATAGTCAACTGAGTTTTGGTGGTGGAAGTAGTCACTGTGGTATTCAAGTTCAATTAGAAGGAGTTGAGCCAAATAATGTAATTTGGGCAATAAATGCTAACGTCCATTGGAATGCAGTAGATCCTACTAAACCTCATAAAATGGTTGGTACTTTCATAACTGATTCTACTGGTAGTCCTAAATGGGAAACTGTAAACTTCGAGGATGGCGGTCGGATATTAGGACCTAACGGTGTTCCCTCAGCTCCGAACTTCGTTAATAGTAAAGTTTATGCGATCGCTTCCAATGGACAACCGTATTTAGTTCCAATATTACAAATTCATAGCCCCGAAGGAACTCCTTCTACTAGTAGCGATTCTTTACCAACTAATGGCAACTTAGAAAGCGAATGGCTATCAAGAGTAGCAGCAAACGCAACAATGAATGCTGTTTTTGTGTCAGGTAATAGTCCGAGTCGCCCAGCAGAAGAATCAGCAGGCTTGCATAACTTTGTGCGTTTTATCGAAACATGGCAGAATACTGCTCAAAGAACACTTAACATTAGAGGCAGTTTTATTCAATTTAAACGAACTGCCTATGCTACAGCACCTTTTGCAACTGTGTTAGTTAGTAAATCTGGAGCTAATGATGGCTCTCTTAGTATTTTTGGCTATATACCTACAGTCTACAAAGTTCAAAACGGTACACCTGTTAATGGTACTCTACCTTACTACAAAGCACCAACTTGGCAATGGGGTTTTGATGTAGCAATCTTATCTCAGTCACCCGATCTATTTGCTCAAAAATTCACTCAACAGCCTACAAACCCTCCTGATGAGTTTTTCAGACAAGTTGATCGCAATGATTCTTGGATTGAAACTCTGTTGTGTGCAGCGAAAGGATCTGGAACAAGCTACTCCTATGCGGTTGATCCAAGCGATCGCCCCACAAGTTGTCCATCTCTGAGTTCATATAACGACTAATAAAACATAGTTAGAACTTAAATTAGGTGGATAATAATGATTAAACGCAGAGTAAAGCAATATTTTAATCAAAACCAATCAGGTTTCACGATTATTGAGTCATTAATGGCTGTTATTGTAGTTGGCATCTTAATGAGTGCGATCGCTCCTGCAATTGCGCTTTCGGTTGCAACTAGAGTACAAGCAAGGCGAGTAGAATTAGCGACTCAAGCCGCAAGAACTTACATTGATGGTGTGAGAAGCGGTACAATTACTCCTCCTAGCACAACCGTTGAACGTAGTTCAACTCAATACTTTTTACACGACGTTAATCCTCCTACAGCCTCAGCAGAAGGTTTAGCAAGCTTGCATTGTGTAAGCCTCGATGAAACTTCAGGTTGTAGTAGTACTAGTTCTAAAGATTTAGTTATTCAAGCTGTTCGCAGTGTAACTTCAACATCGACTGATGCTGATAAAGGCTACCGTCTAGGTTTGAGAGTATATAGGGCTGATGGTTTCAGTGATAGTGGTTCTCTTAAAGCAAGTGACCGAAACACAAGACAAACTCAGATAACTTTTACTGGTGGGCTAGGCGATCGCAAAAAACCATTAGTGGAAATGACAACAGAAATTACCACAGCTAAAACGACATTTCAAGATTTCTGCGATCGCCTTGGTGGATGTTAGTCATGCAAACAGGGAAGCCATAACATGAGAAAATCACTAAAATTCTTATTCCAGCAATCTCATCAGAGTAGAAAGACAAGCGGCTTTACCCTAACTGAACTACTCGTGGGTATGCTAATGGCATCGCTAGTCATAACACCTTTGTTCTCGTTTGCTCTTAATATTATGGACAGCGATCGCAAAGAACAAGCGAAAGCAACTACCGAACAAGAAATTGAGTCAGCGCTTGACTACATTACTCAAGACTTAGAACAAGCAGTATACATTTATGATGCTGATGGCTTAGACAAAAACTCAACTGACACTCCTGTAGGAATTAAAAATCAAATTCCACCTGTATCTGCTACTGGCAATTGTGGAAGTACAACACCAACTTGTGTACCAGTTCTTGTGTTTTGGAAACGCGATCATCGACCAGGTATTCTTCCCGTATCTGGTAGCTCTGTCAAGGACGATACCTTTGTCTATTCCCTAGTTGCTTATTACTTAATTAAAGGCAATACTGGTACGCAGCCTTGGTCTAGCGCTGCTCGTATTGGAAGATTTGAAATTCGAGATGGTGTAAGAAATCCCACTTCACCTACAAACAGTGATGGTACACCTAACTTTATTACAAACGAATCTACTAGTGCAGGTTTTCAGTTATTTGACTTGAGTGTCACTGGTAGCAGCCTTAAAGAAAAGATGAATCGTTGGACAAAAGCAAGTGGTAGTTATACGACCAATGTTCTTACTTTAATTGATTATGTAGATCACAGTAACTTAACGCCACAGGCTTGCCCTACAGGTATGCAAAGAGTGCCCTCTGCAGCAACTTTACCAGGTGGATTTTATGCTTGTGTTGATTCAGCTGCAACTTCTGCACAAATATACATCAGAGGAAATGCATTAGCACGTTTAGGAAATAACACTACATTCAGTACAAATCAATCTGCTTATTTTCCAAGTGCAACAATTCAAGTAAAAGGACGCGGTTTTCTTGGAGTTGAATAAACTTAATTATATTGATGATGTTAAAGCGATCGCCACATAAACTAAATCAAGGATTCACCATGATAGAAATCCTAGTGGTGATATTAGTAATTGGCATACTAGCTGCGATCGCTGTTCCCAGTTGGCTAAATTTTCTAGATACTCGTCGCCTCAATATTGCCCAAGATCAACTTTACCAAGCTATGCGTGATGCTCAAAGAAACGCCAAAAGAGATAAATCAAATTGGCAAGCTAGCTTTAGGCAAGATAATGGAGTTGTTCAATGGGCTGTTCATCAAGTAAGCAGCACGCCCACTACAACAGATTGGCGAAGCTTAGATCAAAATGTTCGCATAGTTGCGACGCGACTTAACTCTACAGATCCTAATGACACTACATTATTCTTTGATAATACAAATAATCTTTGGAGAATTGTATTTAATCACAAAGCAAATCCAAATGGTCAAATAGGAAAAATTACACTATCTACTCGCAATAACAATCAACTAAAACGTTGTGTGATAGTCTCTACTTTGATAGGAGGTATGCGAACTGCTAAAGATAATAAGTGTTCTTCTAGTTAAGTTATTTTCTTACATAGCTATTGTGATATTTTAGGTAAGTCAATAAAGATGCTAAATATGATTGCAAATAATAAATTCTTGCAACGTAAATGAATGAACATCAACGGTTATCTAGCAAAATTACTCCAGCTATACAAGCTAGGATCGCCCAAGCAATTGAACGTCACCGTAAACTCGGAGAATCTATCGCCATCTGGCGCGATGGTAAAGTAGTTATTCTAGAAGCAGCGCAAATTCCGAAAATGTCAGTAGAACAACAGGAAACGACGGCTCCAGATTGATTTGGAGTGTTCTACAGTATATAAAGTTGAAGATGGCGATCGCTTATGCAAATTACATTACACTCTCACGTCGGGGAAGATGGAATTTTACATCTAGACGTTCCTGTAGGAATGACAGATGCTGACTTAGAAATTACACTGACAGTCCAAGCTGTAAAATCAGTACCAGAAGGTAGTTGGTCTCCTGGTTTTTTTGAAAAAACTTTTGGTGCTTGGGAAGGAGAACCCTTGGTACGAGAAGACCAAGGCGAATTTGAATCGCGGGAGTCATTCGATTGACTTACTTGCTGGACACTAATACTTATATTATTGGGTATATTAGTCGCCGTAGCTTACCTATTTTTCATCGATTGACTTCGCTTGCTCCAACCGAGGTGATCCTTTGCGATGTTGTTAAACTAGAACTTTACTACGGCGCTTATAAAAGTTCGCGTAGAGAAAGAAACTTGGAACTTTTGCAAGCCTTTTTTAGCGAGTTTATTAGTTTACCTTTTGATGGACGTGCAGCTAAAGTATCTGGTCAAATCCGCGCTAAACTTGCGGCACTGGGGACACCGATTGGTCCGTATGATATACAAATTGCTGCGATCGCACTAACAAATAATTTAACCTTAGTAACACATAATACCCGCGAATTTAGCAGAGTATCAGATTTAAATCTAGAAGATTGGGAAGTAGAATAAACTTAAAATTGCAGAATATAGCGATCGCTTATGCAAATTACATTATCTAGCAGCAAAATTTGAGCAATATCACATTATCCAAATTAGCGATCTTCATATAGACAAGTGGACAAGTGAAGAGCGTTTAAACCGTATTTTCCACTTAGTTAATTCTCAACTGAGCAACAGATGTTTCTCCCCAGGCTAGCGGCTACTATCAGTCAACTTGCATCCAAAGATCCAACTAAGTTGTATTAGATGAATTTGAGTTGCAATACGTGAACGAAGGCTGCTCGGTTGATCGTGCTATCGAAATGCTACCCAAGGTTGCTAGTTTTGTATATCGTTATTGTGCTAAGTTACAAGCAGCTTTAACTTTTGCTTTAAAAGTCTCTTGATCGTCATGTACTGACAGCAGTACGACATCACTTCGCAACGCTGCAATTTCCTTAATTACAGTTGCTCGATCGCGTCCTAATGTTACTTGGCTCTCTACATAACCAGGAATTTGGTCGTGAGTCAAGTACATTATCTCTGTTGAGTTCATAGCAGTTCTCCTTGCGTGTCAAGAATGTAGATTTGCTGGTAGTCTGCATCGCATGATTGTGTTGTTACGTAGAGAAATCCTCCTGTTATTTCCATTTTGCAGATATATCTCCGAGTCAATGATAAAACGGCTACTAAACTACACAATCTCTCCCATTGAAGTTCAGTCGGTATTTCAAACACTTCAATTAATTCTCTTACATATCACTAAACTCATTAAGTAACTCAGTTACACTCCAACCGCTGCCGTAGACTGATTCATCTAGATAGCTTTCTACCAAAGACTCTAGCTGTACCAATGGGGTGGGCTGTTCTATATCTAGTTCAATGTCATCAACATCGGTTTTGACCTGTTGCTCATCTTGAAAAACTGATTGAGGTTCTTCTGCTAGCTTTTTCAGTGGTTTACTAACTCTGATAATCTTGCCTGAAGTCATACGCTCCATTTTATTTTACTTGGGCTGATTTCGCCTTGCAAGTAGGCGATCGCATATTCCAATTGGATGAAAACATTAGAGGTTAATTCTTTTCATCAGTTGCGCGTTCTATTTTACCCAATCGGTAAGCAGTCAGTGGACTATTGCGAATATCTGCTTCTAGACGAGAGTTGAACTCCTCTAAGTCTAAAATGTGACTATCCATACGCTTAACGAGTTCGCGCAACTTGGAAACCGACTTGACTCTTGTCTCTAGGTTAGGAACTCTTGGTTGATTACTCATAGCAAATTCCAATTATTTTTGATCTCTTGAATGCTTGCTTTGATTGCGTCAATAGTAGCTTGTGCTTGCTCAATAAACAGAGTAAGTCAATCTAGAGTAGCATTAGAAGCCGCAGGTTGGGACTCATAAATTCGCCGCAGAGTTTAGAAAAACGAGAATAATACGTGTCTGCTCGTTCTATAAATATTGCGAATTTCATTTAATTCTGGAATCGTTTCCTCTTCGCCAAAGTGTTCAAAAAGTGCAAACTCTACAGCAGTTGCCTCGTCAATTTGTTCTAACAGTTGGATTTGTAGATTAAAAATAACTACAAGAGTTGCGTTCGGTAACTTTGCCATATACCGCGTGTATTTAAAAGCACAACAATAGTTTAGACTATCCCGTACTAGTAGCAACCGTAAACATTGAGTAAAAATACTCTGTAAAGATTTTGTATAAATGCGATCGCCCTCACAGCAGTTCTTCGTTAAACGCTACAATAACTGTGGTTTTCTTAAGCACTAATTGATACTATCCAATGTAAAGCTCAACCTACCAAATCGCCTTCACAACAAACTTGCTTTTCAATTCAGCGATAGAATATTTCAGCTTGTGGCAAGGAAGCAGTTATGTCAACTGGTAAGCACAACAATGCCATCCTAAATCAATTAAAGCATGGGCAGCGATTGCGCTCTTCTCAGCGCCAGAGACGATCGCAACTACAAAGACAATGGCTGCTACGTAGTCTAATCGTGATGCGGCAAAGGACTGCTACCTCAGGATTCGTCTTGCCTACAGTGGCAATGGTGTCGTTGGTGATTGTACTGCTGACGACTGCAATTTTAGTGCGATCGTTCGACCGATCGCGTACTGCAAGTAACTTGAGAGTGAGTGAAGCCGCTTTAAATGCTGCAACTCCTGCACTTGATCGCGCTAGAGCAAAAATTGATGCTTTACTGATCGATCAAACACTACCACAAGTCACGCCAACCGATACCGAACTAGAAAACGCCTTAAATCGTAACAGTTACACTCTTGGTGATGAAACTCGTTTAACACTTGCGCAGGATACTAATAATCGTAACCAAGGTAACACTCTAACAACGGCTTGGAAATTTCCTGTTGATACCGACGGTAATGGTAGATTTGATAGCTATACACTTTATGGCATTTATTTTCGCAGCGGTACCGCAGAAGAAGCACGAAATCCTTTGCAAGCACGAACGCCACCTATGCAGGGTGAGTTGTTGGGGAGAGAATGCGAAAATGTATTTGGTAATAGCGATCGCTCTTTAGGTGACTCTGGATGGTATCAAGCTGAGGGACAACTTAGTAAAAGCTTCTTTGTTTACACTGCAACTGTTCCTATTACAAACCCGCCAAATAATAACAGTTATGAAGCTTATCGTGGAAATCGCAGCTTCTATGCATTGGAATTTCAACAAGATCGCAGTCGCAACCCATTAAGAAATCATGCAGCGCTGTTTCAAAACGACTTAGAAATTACTCCTGATTCTACGTTTCGCTTAAATGGCAGAATTGCGACAAATGGTAACTTATTAGTCGGCAGTCAAAACAACACAACTACCCAACTTTATCAAGTTAGCAGTCAATATTCTTGTTTTTATAACGAAGAAAACGGCAAAATCACCGTCGGGGGAAATGTTGGTTTAGGAAATGCGGCGGATACAAGCGATCGCACAGCAGTAAATATCGATTTATTCAATGGATTTGGTAATAATCCCACAACAGTAGTACTCGATCGCAACATTAAATCGACAACGACTCAAGGTGGGACACAAGTTAGTTATAACGATGCGGCTTATAATCATCGAATTGCTTTGATGAAGCAGACAGCGTTAGATTATCACCCCAATTTTGAACGCCGCAACACAATAAATGAGATTCCGCCAACAGTAGAAAGTGTTGCATCTGTCAGACAGTATCCCTCAGAAGTTAAAGCAGGATTTGCAGCAGCGATCGCAGATAGTAACAATCAACGCGGAAGTAGTTTAAATGCTTGGGATGTCTTAGGCGAACAAATCGAGACTTATTTAAAATATATAACTCGTCGCGTACCTTATGCTGAAGTTGCGACAAGCGATCGCCGGAGTGCTTTAGAACAATATGATTTTGATAATGATGGCATTGATACCAGCGTGTTTACTCGCGATACTATTGAACCACCGCTAGAGTGGCGCGAACCGACACAAATAAACACTCAATTAACGCTAAATCAGTATAACTTACCGCAGACGCAACCAGAAAAACAGCGACAAGAAGGTAAAGAAAGTTATGTAGGCGATCGCATTGCTGTTGGTAATAATCTGCCGACTTTTTGGAAAAAGACAGGGAATTTCTTTTTAGGCTTTAATGAAAAGCAGTTGTTTGCTAACGGCGTCAATTGGAATAACCCGAATACTCAACCGCGTTATCGCACAACTCAAACATTACCGCTTCCTGATAGAAGGATACTCGAACGAAATGGATTTTGGGAAAATGCAGCTGCACAACAACTTTCGACAACCTTAACAGGTGCAGGTGGTTTACGGATTATTACAGGTGCAGGAATTTACGATCGCGCTGCTTCTTTTTTACCTGAACCGAAATTAGAAGAAGGTGTAACAGAACCACCAGCTTTTAGAACTCGTTCTTTTAGCAGCGATCGTAATATTGTTGTTTGGTCTGATTTGCTACCAATGACAGGTAATGCTGAAGATGGCAGCAAAAAAGGCGATCTTCAGATGCGGGCGACAGCAGTATATCATTACATAGATTCAAGGTATACCGGAACAGATTATGTTGAAAGAACTCCTACAGTGTGTATTAGTAGTTACTACGATCCTACAAGTGCAACGACTGCAAGGAATTTAGCTGATTTACCGGATGTTAGTGGGGTTATTGATGGCACGCAGCCTGCAAATGGTAGATCGAATAATGGTGTTGTTTATCCGTCTCCGTATAATGATAATGGTGGTCGAGAAGCCGCAATTAATCAGTATCGAGAACAACTTAATATTCAAGCAAGATTGATTTTTCCAAATGGGCGAGTTGCCAATCAACCATTGCGCGATGCTTTAGTTAAAATTGACGATAATCGAACGCGATCGCTAGCAGATAATTCAGCAATTGATACGGCAATTTGTGCGATTAGAATTTTAGATAATAGTCTTTCTCCTGTAGGAAATCCTATCATTCCGCATGGCGCGATTAAGGAAGCTACTTTTTTAGATGCTAGAGAAATCAAAGCTATTGATAAAGATGAATCATTAAGAAACTATGACTTAGAACTAGAAAAGCGCCAACCCTTAGAAGTTCGCGTCACTGATATTGATTTAGGTTTACTTGCAGAAACAGAAATTGGTAACGAGAGATCTCAAGAGTATCTATTACCTAATAGTGGCATTATCTATGCCAGCCGCGATGATGCCTTAGCAGATTTGAGTGACAGAAGTAGCGAAAAACTACTCAGCGCTACTGATTTTATTCTCGATCCAACTCGTCGCCCAAATGGAATTCGTTTAATCAATGGAAGTAATTTATCGAGAGAAGAGAATTACCGAGAAGTAGAAAAAGGCTTAACTTTTGTCACCAATTTACCTGCATACATCTTGGGGGACTTTAATTTACACCAACAGCCTATTACCCGAACTCCTACCGAAGAGTTTTTAGAACGGCTAACATCAAATTGGACGAATTTTTATACTCGTAATACAAGTTTTGATAGAAATTTCGCTTGTAGAAGAGGACAACCAGGTTGTGGAAATAATGGCGATCAATGGCGTCCTGCAACTATTGTTTCTGATGCAGTTACAGTATTATCTAATAGCTTTGTTGACGGGTTTCGGAATGATGGAGACTACGATCTAAATAATCATATTGGCAATTCAGTTACTACACAACGCAAGAAAGTTGGCTTTGTCGATAATAGCTTTGCTACTAGTGTTAATAGACAAACTGATAATAGAAGTAGAAATTCTTATTTAAATAATGGTGTGACTCCAATTCAACGCCGGACAACTTTTCCTGAGTACGTTATGGAAATTTGTCGTAAACTTCCTGTATCAGAATGTAAGCCCAATGATTGGGTAGTAGGATATGAAAATGATAGAAATCTAAAAGCTGCAAGTTTACCTGAAAGAGCAAAAGCTGCTAGCTTAATTGCAGGTACAACAGCTAGACCTGCACTCAATCCAGAAGATAGACGTTATCCACGGCGAATCGCATTTCAACGTAATGAATTAGGTACACTAGAACTCTCAGAATTTGGTAATATTTCTACTCCTATACCATTAGGAATTAATTCCTCTGATGAAGTTGATTTCTTTCCTTATAATACTTATAACACTAAGCGCCCGAAGCCAGTAAATAATGCTTTATGGTTTAGAACAACAAGCGATCCTGAGCAACCTGATAATGCGCCTAGTTATCAAAACGATCAGCCTTTAGCATATACACCAAATACTCAACTTATTTCACCTTCTACTCCTGATATTGGTGCTATCAATTTGAATTTACCAGAAAATAATCCTGTTTCTAGCTATACAATTTGTACAATGTCAGGTAGATACTTCAGGCAATACGAATTTATCAGCGGAGAAGTGCTGCAAATATTACCAAGTGAATGCGGAACAGATGTCCGAAACCAAATTCAAACGGCGTATCAAGATTTAAGAAATCTGAATCCAGACACGGATGTAACTGATGATATTGTCACAGCAATACAACAGGGGACTTTTGAAGCTGGAAGAGAAACAATTATCACTGCTAATGATAGCCAAATCATCAATGTTGCTGACATAAATGTCGAAAGAATACCTACTAATAATGTAGCTGCAACAACAATTAGATTAGTAGGTCAAGAAGACTCAATATTTATTATTAGAAATACTACAGGACAACTACAATTTGGTAGTGGAGGAAAAGATCATCATGGAGTAAATATAGAATTAGTCGGAGTTAGCCCTAATAATGTTTTTTGGGTTATTAATGGAAATTTAGTTGTCAATCAAGTTGCTGATGATAAACGACATTCGCTAGCAGGGACTTTCTTAAATAATGGCGCTAGCACTCCTACATTAAAAAATGTCGAAATTAATGGGCGTTTACTTGGATTTCGAGATCTACCTGAGAAAGGAGAAAACTTTACTGAAGGAAGTAAAATCACTGCAATCACTTCAGATGAACAACCCTTATTGATTCCTGTTTTGCAAGTTCATAGTCCTAATGGTTCCCCTAGGGGAAGTAACTTAGATCGCGGAAGCGCTGATCTGCAAGATGCGTGGTTGCAAACTCCAGAAAATGATACAACTGTCAATGCTGTATTTGTCTCAGGAAATAGCCCTAGTCGTCCAGGAGAAGAACCCGCAGGTTTACAAAATTTTGTCCGATTACTAGAAAATTGGCGTAACAGAACGTTAAATATCAAAGGTAGTTTTATTCAACTACATCGCAGTGCCTATGCTACAGCACCATTTGCCCCTATATTATCGAGTAAGTCTACAGCAAATGACGGCAGTTTAAGCGTTTTTGACTATAGATTTACGCAGTATAGAACGAATAATGGTCAATTTGGCGGTACGCTACCTTATTTCACTGCACCAAACCGACAATGGAGTTTTGATGTTGCACTTTTATCACAATCGCCAGATTTGTTCGCCCAAAAGTTCACGCAACCGCGCTTGACTTCAGCTAATGAATTTATTCGCGAAGTTAATCGCGACGATCCTTGGATTGAAACGTTGCTGTGTGCAGCAGAAGGTTCAGGTAATAATTATACTTACGCAGTGGATGAAAGCGATCGCCCCAGCAGTTGTCCTGCATTAAATGCTTACCAAGACACCCAAACTAACTTCACGCCATGATTTCTCGTTCACAAGATGGGTTCACAATCGTTGATGCTTTAGTCGCGATCGTCGTTGTCGGAATTTTGATGAGTGCGATCGCACCTGTCATGGTACTCTCTGTCGGCAACCGCGTACAAGCCCGTAGAGTAGAACTCGCAACTCAAGCAGCAAAAACCTATCTTGATGGTATTAGAAATGGCACAATTCTACCGCCTAATCACACCATCGTGTTGAACGAAGTTGATTCTACCAGTGCTACCCAACAATTCAACGCCCAGCGCGTTACCTTCAATGATGCTGCGGTTCCACCTGCTAGTAGTTTAGCAAATTGCACTCCCACAGCACCAGATTATCCATACTGTCAAAATTCTCCAAATTTGAGTTTGTACTGTATTGATTTTGATGAAGCAGCAGGTTGTAGTAGCAACAGTGTACGCGATTTAGTTGTTCAAGCATTTCGCAGCACCACGCCAACATCTACAGATGCTACAAAAGGTTATTTATTGGGTGTAAGAGTTTATCGTGCTGATGCTTTTAATGATAGTTTACCTCTTGTCAAAAGTGATGTGGATACCCGACGAACCCAAGCAACCTTTACCGCAGGATTAGGCGATCGCAAAGCCCCACTGATGGAAATCACCACCGAAATTAGTACTTCAGAAACACGATTACAAGATTTATGCGATCGCCTTGGTGGTTGTCAACTTTAGTAGGAATACGAATGGCGATGATAGGACAGCTATGCCATGATTAATTCACTTAAACTGCTGCGGTACATCCACACACGTTTTTATCCAAAACTAAATCGTGGCTTTACCTTAATTGAACTGCTAGTCGGTATTGTCCTAGCAGGGTTAGTGATTGCGCCATTAATGAATTTTATGCTCAACATTTTAGCAACACAACGCCAAGAGGAAGCAAAAGCTAATTCTGAACAAGAAATTCAATCAACAATTAATTATATTACACAAGATTTAAGGCAAGCAATTTATATCTATGATGCCGATGGTTTAAATAATACATCAACTAATATATCGCCAGGGATTAAAGATCAAATTCCTCCTTTAGCACCTGCACAAGGGTGTGATACTGATGCAGAATGTACTCCAGTTCTTGTTTTTTGGAAACGTGAATTTAAGCCAGAAGTTTTTTCACGCTGCACAAATGAATCAATTACCTGTTTGACTAGTACGAAACTTGATGATACTTTTGTTTACTCACTAGTCGCCTATTATTTAGTTGAAAATCCAGAAAATGAAACTAATTCTAATACAGCTCGGATCGCGCGATTTCAAATTAATGATGGTGTCAAAGATCCGAGAAATCCTAATAATTATATTGAATCACCGCATGATGGTTTTCAATTTTTTAATTTAAGAGTTCCTGGAGTAACTTTAAAAGATAAAATGAACCGCTGGCAGAAAGCTAATGAAAACTATACTCATAGCGTAGCTACACTCGTTGACTTTATTGACACAAGTGTTAGCACAAAGCAAAATTGTCCAGATAATACACAACAAGTTCCCGCTGTTGCAAGTGGTTTTTATGCTTGTATAGACTCAATAAACACAACAGCACAAGTTCACCTCAGAGGAAATGCGATCGCGCGGATTAGAAATGATGCAACGTGCGATCGCACTTCTGTATATTGCCCTAATGTTAGTGTGCAAGTCCAAGGGCGAGGATTACTAAGTCGTAATTAATAAAGAAATCAAGGCGCAGGGATTAGAGATTTCTCAGTTCATAATTACTTATTCTTAGCTATTACCGTTTTTTAGAATTATGAATATAGTTAACTCAAAACTCAAAACTATCTTTATCAAGTATGTCAAATGAGCAATTAGATTCAGGGTTTACACTGATAGAAGTTATTGTAGTTACCTTAGTTATTGGAATTTTATCGGCGATCGCAGTACCATCTTGGTTAGGTTTTGTGAATCGTCAACGGATAAGTGCTGTCAACGAATCAATTTTACGAACTTTACAAAACGCCCAGCAAGAAGCTAGAAAGCAAAAAATTAGTTATAGTGTCAGCTTTAGAACTAACAATCAAATTCCTCAAGTCGCAATTCATCCTATGGGTACTACACCAAGTAATACAGATTGGAAACCATTGACTGAAGACTTAGGAATTAACCCCCAACAAATTCTGCTAGGAACTAATTTAAATGGTGACAGCATTGCGAATACTGCCATAACTTATGCAGCAAATACAACACAAACAATTAGTTTTGATTTCAGAGGTAACTTACCACGCGATGCTAGTTTTAGCGAAACTAATCCTTTAATTGTTACTGTAGCCCAACCTGGTAATAATTCCACACAACCTCTAGCAGGAACAAGACGATGTGTAGTCGTCAGAACTCTTCTGGGAGCAATGCAAATAGGTAGAGAAGACCAGTGTAACGCTGGTAGCAGCTAAGACTGTTTGTCAAATCTCTTAGGGGAAACGTTTGCATACGTGGCGTCAGACTGACGTGGAGTTGAGGAAGACAATCAACATAAATTTTTACTAATCACTTAGCTCTCTCTTGCTCAAGTGACTACTGACGCTTGCTCTATGAGCACATGGCATTAGCCGACTCTAATTCTCTACTTAAAAGCGTTTGGCAAGTGTGAACTTTAGCTAACGTTATGTATTATTACATTAATCAAGTCTCAGATCCTTATCAAAAGTAAACAAATTGCTCAGTGACATGATATTGATATTAGAGCAGCTTAATCTCTAACTGTCACTTAACAATCATTCATTATGGGTTTTGCAGATGTATCCATTGCAGAATTAGCAACGGACTACAACCTCACAGTAGAAGAAGTATTTTCTTTGTGCGATCGGCTGGGTATTGCTTATAAGTCCTCTAAGACTCGTCTACCCTTGGAGGATGCCAAAGCAATTATCTCTCACGTAATCGAGAAGAATAACTCAGATTCTCAAGGGGAGGCTAGTTCATGACATCGAGTCAGAACCTAAAATCAAGCAGTCGGAATTTCGCCTTCGCTGTGAGTGAGAGTACAAGAAGGGATTGAGTTACCACGATAAAGCTGTGTTGAGGTCGAAATTTTTAAGAGGAAACAATGTTTAAAAGATTCATCGGGCTTGCGGTGGCTACTATATTGTTGACATTCGGATTGATTGTTAACAATGCAGCCGCAGTGGAACTAAGCGAAGCAGTGCGAACAGTACCGCTGAATGATCAAGGTGATACCACTGTGCTGAGCCTCAAACAAGTCCAAGAAGGTAAACGCTTATTTAACTTTGCTTGTGCGCAGTGTCACGCAGGAGGTGTAACTAAGACAAACCAAAACGTCGGGCTTGACCCTGAAACTCTTGCTTTAGCAACACCACCCCGCAACAATATTGAGGGACTTGTGGATTATATGCACAATCCCACCACCTACGATGGTGAAGAAGAAATTGCGGAGTTGCATCCTAGCACTAAGAGTGCAGATATTTACCCAGCAATGCGCAATCTTACCGAAGATGACTTAGTGGCGATCGCAGGTCATGTGCTGTTGCAACCAAAAATTGTTGGCGATCGCTGGGGCGGCGGCAAGATTTACTACTAAACTCTTGTCAACAAGCGATTAGCTTTTAGCAATTAGCTTTTAGCGCAACCCTGAATAGTTAGCCAACTAGATCAAACCTAAGAGCTAATTGCTTTTCTGTTATTTAGACAGTGAAAGTCAGCAGATTTAAATTTTTCCTACGAGTATCTCGATTTCTAGCCAATAATCTTACATTAATCGTGTTTCAAGCTTAAATAAATGTTAAGTACAAGCTGTGTGCGCCGTCTAGTTATATTTTTGTCTATCGTTGTCGTTTCGTTGTTACAGATGACTCCCTCAGCAACTGCTGCGGCTATCGACCCTTATCTTGCACGATATCTACGGCTTACAGAACCAATTGCTCTTGAAGTGGATGAACAAGGCACTACTCGCGATTTTTCCCTCGAAGAAATATCTCAAGGCAAAGTGCTGTTTGAAAACAACTGCTTAAACTGTCATGTAGGTGGTGCTACTCTTCCAGATCCTCAAACATCGCTTGCACTAGACAAGCTCAAAGGAGCAAACCCTCCAAGAGATAATGTCGGCAATCTCGTTGCTTTTCTTCGCCAACCGATGGTTTACGATGGCTCAGAAGAAACATACTGGTGTCGCCAAGTACCTGAATCTTGGATGACTCAGGAGGAAGTAGAAAGCTTAGCTGCGTTTGTCCTCACAGCAGCACAGAAGGCTAGAGGATGGGGTACAGAAAGCTTTTAACTGAATTTTCCTGATTTTTTTTAATAATAAAAAATGTATCTATGACAACTCGTCGTACTTGGTGTTTGTTTTTATTTAAAATTAAATAGCGACAATAAACTTCTTTGGAGAAAACTATGAAATCTATTGCTGCAACTTTGCGGCGCTTTGGTACAGTTGTCTTAGCACTCGTACTCGTTGTTGGTAGCTTTGCGTTCTTTGCTCCTACAGCAGCAGCTGAAACTTACCAAGTCAAACTAGGTTCTGATAAAGGAATGTTAGTTTTCGATCCGGCAAAACTCACAATCAAGCCTGGTGACACAGTTGAATGGATAAACAACAAAGTACCTCCCCATAACGTTGTCTTCGATGCAGCTAATAATCCTACTAAGAGTGCAGATTTAGCGAAAGGTCTGTCTCACAAGCAGTTGCTCATGACTCCTGGTCAACAAGTTAAGACTACCTTCCCAGAAGATGCACCCGCAGGTGACTACACCTACTACTGCGAACCCCACCGTGGTGCTGGGATGATTGGCAAAATTACCGTTGAAGGCTAATTATGCTGCTTGCGTGTTCAGTGGCATAAATTAACCTTGTACAGAGCATCGCTGTTGATGCCTCAAGAGTCATATAATAAACTCTTGGGGCATTTTGATTAGCTGAACCAAGCCTGACGAGGAATGTCTTGAAAAAATTACTATTGCTTGTCGTGCTAGCGATCGCTATTTCAATTTTTGGGACAACGCACGCCGCTATAGCAGACGAAACAACCAACGGTGCTAGGATTTTTCAAAATTACTGTTGGGCGTGTCACATGGGCGGTGGTAACGTGATTATTGCCTACAAAACCTTGAAGTTACCAGCCCTAGAAAAATACAAGATGAACTCAATGGTTGCGATTGTTAATCAAGTCCGCAACGGTAAAAGTGCTATGCCCGCTTTTCGAGGTCGATTGAGCGATCGCGAAATTCAAGATGTGGCAGCGTATGTTCTGCTCAAAGCTGATATAGGATGGTAAAGAAACTAGCCTAATGATGCTCTATACGTTGACTTATATAATCCAGATCGCTCTGAAAATAGGGAGCAATACCTTAATTAATTATTGGAAAGTTGAACCTGGGGCACTTGCTGATTCAGTTTTCCAGTTTTAATCGAGCCTTCGTCTCTCTTGTTTGGGCTAGAAATGCATCGAGAAGCGGCTTGCCAAACTGGATTAATGGTTGCACGATTTCCTTGCCCGCCGTTTCTGGTGTGCCTGCATTGAAAGGTGGCTCAGGTGTGTATTCCATCATCAATTGAGTCATTTTCGCGATCTCTTCACCGCAAAGCAAACCCAATAGCGTTAAGCCAAAATCAATTCCTGATGTGACACCAGCTCCTGTCACTCGATTACGATCAATCACAACCCGTTGAGGAATCACTTCGACCCCCAGCATTACCAGTTGATCTCGAAATGCCCAATGGCAAGTTGCTTTGTAGCCTTGCAGCAAACCAGCCGCCGCCAAGACCATTGAACCTGTACATACGCTTGTCACATATTGAGCAGAGATTGACTGTTGTTGCAGGAATGACAAGATTTCAGCATCTTTCACGATCGCAGTCTGCCCGATACCACCACCTGGTACACAAATCACGTCCAAAGGAGGGCAATCCGCAAGCATGACGGTTGGTATAAGGGTCAAGCCTTCGTTAGTGGCGATTGGTGTCAATGTTTTCCAGATTAAATGTAGTTGTGTGTTGGGTGGAAATGCTAGAACTTGATAAGCTCCCATCACGTCGAGTTGAACCACACCTGGATAAATAAGAAAGCCAATTTGCAGTTGGGTCATGGTCTACAGTTGCTTGAGATTTCCAATTGTGGAACGATTGTAGGGAAAGTCAGTTGCTGCGACTAGTCCTCAAGTGGGTACACTTCAACACATGGATCATTCTCTTCACCATTTATTTCAAGCAATCGCTACGGCACCCACTGAACAAGCGTTACGGTTTAGATTTATGGATGGTGTTAGCGGATACTTTGGAGTACAACGTTGGGGAATTTATCTTCTGGACGTAGAGAACCGCCCAGCTAGTATTGATGTCAAGGGCGTTTCAGATACGTTCGTTGAACAGTATCAAAAGTTTGGGAAATTCGTTGATCCAGTTTTACAATATGTTGTAAGATATCATGCTCCAGCCCATGAGGAGTTAGTTTTGCCAAAGGGAACTTGGAAGCAGAGTGAATTGTACAAAAGATGTTGTTCTATATGCGATCATGAGCATATTATGACTGGTCCAATTGTTGGGCAAGGACAGTTAATCGGTACAGTGAACTTTGCTCGAATTGGCAATACTCCTGCATTTAATCAACTTGATTTGGCTAGTTTTGGCGCAGTTTGCACGCATTTTTCTGCACGTCTTGCTGAGTTGCGCAAACAACCTTCAGTCATTCCGAATCCACTTTTTAAACGTCTCACACCTAGAGAAATTCAAATTGCTAAGCTCGTTGCTAAAGGTCTGACCAATGCAGAAATCGGTGCAGAGTTATGGATAACACAAAATTCTGTTAAACAAGCCCTAAAGCGCATTTTTCGGAAATTGGAAGTTTCTACTCGGACAGAAATGGTGGCAAAATTGCGCGATCTTCTTCAATCATGAAAGAAACTGGGCAAATGGTGCAAGATTGCCAGTCGATGAAGCGAACAGTTAAGACTTGATGGGCTTGCCAAGGTTATCTGCTACTGCTTAAGGTCACTAGACCGCAAGCCCTCAGTTGGATATTAGCTTAAACTTGCTAGTAAGGCGTTTAGAAGTAACCTTGCACAGTCAAGGAGTTGTAACGACAATTTATAACTACAATTGGCTATTGTAGCTGTCGTTTAGTCATGGAATACGAATCGGATGAAGCACAGCGTCTTATCAATCTTCGCAAACACGGGATTGATCTTACCGATGTCCCCACTGTATTTGATGGCGATATTTTGACTGTTGAGGATAATCGCTACAACTATGGAGAGCAGCGGTTTGTCACATTTGGTTTGTTGCAAGGGCGAGTGATTGCCGTTGTCCATACAGAGCGTAATAATTGTACCCGTATTATTTCTGCAAGAAAGGCAACGAAATATGAACAACGAGTCTACTTCGAGCAACTCTCAAACTGACTGGCAGCGCCTAGATGCCATGACGGATGAAGATATTGGTTTATCAGACTGTCCAGAGATTACGCCGGAAATGTTTGCAAAAGCAGTAGTGCGGCGTGTACCTAGTGCAACTAAAACTCAAGTTACACTCCGCATTGATAGCGATGTATTAGAGTGGTTTAAGTCTCAAGGGCGGGGCTATCAAACACAAATTAATCAATTACTACGAGCTTACATGGAAGCGCATCAGTAGCCACTAGCCGTTAGTTACTTGCTCTTGGATAATTGCCAAAACTAGCCACTAGTTAGAAGATATAAATTAAAAAATTGGTTATTGTGATTGCCAGTTTCTCACAACAAATTGCATGGTTCCTATTCGAGATAACAATCCTACGTCAATTACGCCTTATGTTACCTACGGGCTAATTGCTGCAAACGTTCTTGCTTTCTTGTACGAAGCAAGTTTGCCTCCACAACAACTTGATGCCTTTTTCCATTTAGCTGCAATTGTACCGCGTGAGTTGTCCGCCAGCTTTGCTGGAATTCCGGTAAATCAGCCTGTACCAGAGTGGGCGACGTTAATTACATCGCAGTTCCTCCACGGTGGTCTTTTGCATTTAGGAGGTAATATGCTGTTTTTATGGATTTTTGGCAATAATGTAGAAGATCGTTTAGGACATTTCAAGTTTTTGTTTTTCTACCTAGCTTGCGGTGTTTTAGCAGGCTTAGCCCAGTGGTTCTTTTCACAAGGTTCGACAGTTCCTTCTTTGGGTGCAAGTGGCGCGATCGCAGGTGTCATGGGAGCCTATATTATCCGCTTCCCAAAAGCTGAAGTATTAACGTTAATTCCTTTAGGATTTTACTTTCCTGCCGTGCGCCTTCCGGCATTTTATTTTCTCGGTTTCTGGTTTCTCCAACAAGCTATTTATGGAGTTGCGAGTTTAGAAGCCCGCACAAATATCGGTATGGAAAGCGGTGGTATTGCTTACTGGGCACACGCTGGTGGTTTCGTGTTTGGAGCAATTTTAGGTCCAGTATTAGGCTTATTTAAAGGCGATTCGCAGCAAGAATATCTCTAAACACAGAATGTAAAGGGAAACCGTTTTCCTTTTACTTCTGTAAGCAAATTTTGATAAAAAATTACATAGGATAGTTTTAAAACTTAGTAACTATCGCCACTTCTTCGGATAGACAACACCCCAATTGTCTAATTCTTGCATCTCAAACAGTATTAACATTAAAGCTACATACTCGCAAACAACACGGAGTTTAGCTTTTAGTTATCATGAATAACTAGTGGTGGTAAAGAGGCAGACGATACATTAGCATTTGTATTTGACGAATAGGAAGCAAATCTGTGGTACCACTGCGAGATAATAACCCAACATCAATCACGCCCTATGTGACTTATGCGATAGTTGGGGCAAATATATTCATTTTTCTATATCAAATAACGCTGTCACCGCAAGAACTACAAGCATTTTTCAATCGTGCAGCAGTAGTGCCATGTCAACTATCAACAACCTGTCCTGTTCCTGTGGATCAAGGAATACCAGAATGGTTAACTCTAGTGACATCACAATTTTTGCACGGCGGTCTCCTGCATTTAGGAGGCAATATGTTGTTTTTGTGGGTTTTTGGTAATAATATTGAAGACCGTTTAGGTCATCTCAAATTTTTCATTTTTTATATCAGTTGTGGCGTTTTAGCTGCATTGGCGCAGTGGTTTTTCTCTCAAAATTCCGGTACTCCAATGGTGGGTGCGAGTGGTGCGATCGCAGGCATAATGGGTGCATACATTCTCCGCTTTCCTAAAGCCCAAGTGTTGACTTTAGTGCCTTTAGGCTTTTTCATTACAACATTCCGCCTTCCTGCCTATTTCTTCCTCGGATTTTGGTTTATTCAGCAAGCATTTTATGGTTTAGTTAGCTTGCCTGCACGCACAAATGTTGGCATGGAAGGCGGCGGTGTTGCTTACTGGGCGCACGCTGGAGGTTTTGTTTTTGGAGCAATTTTAGGTCCAATGTTAGGTTTAATGCGGCGCGATTAACTCAATATTGCGCACAGCTAGGAAACAGAGGAGAAATTGGTTGTATTTCTCGATCAGAGAAAGGTATGACCTGTTATGATATGCAATACCTTCAGATGAATGTAAATCGCACAAAGCAAATTGCTAGCATTGTAGAAAAACGCCGTCCTTTAGCAGAAAAAATTGCGGCAGCAGTAGCAAATCTAGAAAAGCTTTCTCAAGCACTACGCGATCTTGAAGCGCATCGCCAGCAGATCCTCACGCAAGTAGATGATGTGAATAGCTGGGGACGTTTACAGGAAATCGATCTATCGTCGATACAGAGTAACATTGTCGCAGAATTACAAGCGCTAGCACAGCTCAAGCAACGTTTTGCGCGGAATACTCTTAATATTGGTGTAGTTGGACGCGCTCGACAAGGTAAGAGTCGATTACTGCAAAGTTTGACAGGACTGACCGCTGGGGAAATTCCTGATGGCGATCGCCAACACTGTACAGGTGTGCGTAGTACGATTCACCATAATCCAAGTATGGATGTTTATGGCGAAGTGTGGTTTCATTCAGAGCGATCGTTTTTAGATGAAGTAATTGCGCCTTACTATGAACAGTTACGTCTAGGCGCTAAACCAATTACCTTAACTGAATTTACCAAGTCTCCATTACCACCTTTACCCCGCGAACTTCCTGGCTATGCTGAACCAGGGGCAATGTATGAACATTTAGGACGGTATCACACCCATGCTGACAAGTACCGTCATTTACTGCGATCGCCTTCTCCACAAAGAATCTCAAGATCGGAAATTCGCGAATATGTCGCCCAAGATACGACTGATGGTCAGCGCGTGTTTTTTAATTATCTCGCAGTTCGCGAAGTGAAAATTGTTTGTACTTTCCCACATGCGGATGTCGGACAAATTGCCTTAGTTGATATGCCAGGCTTGGGCGATACTGGCGTTGGTGATGCCGAACGACTCGTTAAAACGCTGGGAAACGATGTCGATGTCGTCTTATTTGTGCGAATGCCAAAATCTTCTGGTGACTACTGGGCGGATGTTGATGTGCGGTTGTATGATACTGCACGCGCTGCATTAGTTGACTTACCACTCGAATTGTGGTCATTTATGGTGCTGAATCGCACTGATGCTAACTCGAAAAACGGCGATAACTCAAATAACTGTCAAGATTTAGCCGATACGCTAGCTGAAAAACACTTGAAAGTGGTTGATTGTGTCATTGCTAATTGTGCTGATTCCGTTGCTACAAATCAAGTTTTAGATCAAATTCTCGACTATTTGGCAGCACATATTACAACTTTAGATCAGCAGTATGCTACATCATGTCAAGAGCGATTAAATAGACTTCAGCAGACAGTAAACCTTGAGTTAGAGAAAGCTCATAAAGCTTTAGCGCAGGTAACGACAGGTGATAGCTGGTTTCCTTTGTTTGTTGAGTTGTTTGAGCAATTGTGGAATGAACTAACAAGTGGTTTAGAAGCACTGCTACGACATCTTAAAGCACAACGCAATGAACAGAATATTGATTTTAAACAACAAGTAGCCGCAGCAATTGCAGCGTGTCGTCAGGATACAGGAATTCCTGAACTTGAACAAATTGAAAAACGGCGCGATCGCACAGGTGGTTATCCTAATGCTTACTATCAATACTTGCATGAAATTCGTGCCCATCTATCACAGCATTTTTTAGCTTTGGATGTTGGTTTGCAGCGATCGCTTATACGGGTAAAATCGCAAGTTGCAGATGTGTTAATTCATCAAGGGCGTTTGGGTGGCATCACACCTGCAACAGGGGTAGAATTTCTCCAGGAAGTTGCCCAACAACTACCCGAATCTTTACCGACGCTACGATTGGGGTTTCAAATTTTGGCTGAATTTGAGATTTCCTATCGGGGATTGATTCAGCACCGGATTCGCAAGCATTTGGATGGGTTAACTCCTGATGAAACAACGCTGCAACTTTCTAAATCACCCACTGCGAAAGAAATTTTCTCTAACTTGAAAACACTTCATGCAGAAGCTGTATACGGTTGCGAAACAGCGTTAGAAGACTTACTGAGTGAACCAAGTTTAGCTGCATTTGCGATTGTTGAAGAGTTTGTCGATCGCATTCTCCGTGCTGAAGGTGCAAAATCAGAGTGGCGGATCTTTTTGGAAGAAGTTAGGGCGCAAGTTTGGCAAACAGAATTTACTGCATTAGGCGATCGCACGCGACTGCGGCGTGAATGGTTGGAAGCGATTGCGCAAGCTACCGCAGCAAATCAATCGAATGCTATGCAATTTTTGAATTAAAGTCAGGGCGATCGAATGCACGAAATTAAGATTACTATGTTAGGTCCTAGTGGGGTGGGTAAGACGACATTACTCACGGCAATTTATGAGCAGTTTGAAAGTAATATTGGTAAAACAAATTTACAACTGACTCCCGATGAAGAAAGTTCTGCGATTCTGCAAGAAAGGTTAGTGGAACTGAAAACTTTACTTGACGATTTTGAAGCATCTGGGGGAATTCAAGGTACAGAGGGCGAACCTGAAGAGTTGCGATCGTTTATCTTTGGTTTAGGGCAAAAAGGACAAAAACCTTCTTTACAATTACATTTTCAAGATTACCCTGGTGGATATCATGCTGCAAAAGCAACACCAGAAAAACGGCAATTTGTCAAGGATTTACTGACTGATTGTGTTGCAGTTCTGATTGCAATTGACGCACCTGCTTTGATGGAACAAAACGGCAAATGGCATGAATTTATTAATCGCCCGCAGCAAATGACTGATTTATTTAAAACTGCGTATCAAGATTTAGATTCACCGCGATTAGTGATATTTGCACCAGTTAAATGTGAAAAGTACATCCAAACTGAAGCCTCGGCTAAAGAACTTTTGCAGCGAGTTAAAGAAGGATACAGCCGCTTAATTGACTTGTTTAATTCAGCGAATTTACTACCTAAAGTTGCTGTAGTCGTTAATCCTGTGCAAACAGTAGGCAGTGTTGTTTTTTCTAGAATAGATAATAATAGTAGCACTCCGCATTTTCGCTTTCGTAAAATTAGTCATGATGCTGTCTATAATCCTCAAGATAGCGAACAACCATTGCGGTATTTACTGCGGTTTATTTTAAAGTTACATATCGATACGCGATCGCGTAGTTGGGGCTTATTTAGTTTTCTTCGCGATTGGCTAGGAAGAGATTATCATCTCAAGCAAGCGGTTAGTCAATTTGCTAGTGAATGTAAAACAAATAATGGCTTTGCCTTACTGCAAGGAGAAGAATTATTAAAAATTAGCTAGGGCGCGTACAAATTCGGATTTTATGAGCTATGAATATTTATGTCCAAAGTCGCGGTGATGCTCCAGATGATGATTATTGCTGGCAGCCGGAAGTACCATACACTCTTAAAAAACATCGCATTAATGAATTGATTCAGAGTGAATCGCCATCAGTTATTTTAGCTCGTTTTGATGGGAATCTACTCTTACTCGTCACCGGTTTAGAATCAAGTGAAAGAAAAGATTTTCAAGGACGTACTATCCGTAATTCTGTTGCTTGGGTAGGTGAAGATACAGAATCAAACGAAATAAAGTTACGCGCGATCGCTGCCTGTGCTTTACGCGACGAATTGCGAGAAAATTTAAGAGCAGAAATTGACCATGCTATCACTTTTGGTGGTGATTGCGGTTTTCAAGTGAATTTTGATTCACTAACTCATTTAGCTATTGAAGAAGTTATTAATGTTTATAATTTTCCGGCTAATTTAGACAAAAAACTTGGTAAAAATTCAAAACAGCAACGTGATGAACTAGCATACGAACTCGAACAACATATATTACCCAGCGAAAATGCTCCTTTGCTAGTCGTTACAGGGATTAAATCTGAATCAACTTTAATTCAAGCCGGAGTTTGGCGAGGATTATCTAGTCTTGTGCAAGCAGGAGGTTGGAAAGATCCTTATAAAAAAAGTTATACGTCCGCACAAACAACTACGAACAGTTACCAGAAAAATCAGAAAAACAATAACTTAGTTTTACTGATTTTATTACTTGTAGGAATAGCGATCGCTATCTTACTTTTACTTCTAATTGCTGAAGCCAACTTACAGTCACAACCAGAACTTAAACCAACTTCTCAATATATTTCTTATAGATTAAACAAATCGGCTATTCTAAGCATGAATTACTGATGCCCTTCGACTAAAATCAGTGCTACTCAAGCAAAGTGAACCTTCGTACTCTAAAGTAAGATTTTAATAGTACGTCCACGCAGGTGAAAAAGTTTATTTAATAGTGTATAAAAGGATGAAAAAATGTTATTAGAACTCAAAAAAATAAGTGTTCCGCCAGGACAACATGTGTTACTTCATGAAGTCAGTTGGCAGGAGTTTGAGCTGATTTTAGATGAATTAGGAGAACATCGCTCAGCGCGAGTTGCTTATGACAATGGGACTTTGGAGATTATGACGCCCCTACCAGAACACGAGGCTATCAAAGAAATTATTGGCGATTTAGTTAAAGCTCTATTAGAAGAATTAGATATTGAATTTTTAACGCTTGGCTCTACAACGTATAAAAATCAGGCAATGCTTAAAGGTATTGAACCAGATCAATGCTTTTATATTCAAAATGAGCTAGCAATTCGTGGTAAGAAGCGACTTGATTTAACTGTCGATCCTCCACCTGATTTGGCGCTAGAAATTGATATTACCTCGCGGACGCATCCAAACATTTATCAAGCACTTGGAGTTCCTGAACTTTGGCGTTTTGAGCAAGGTAAACTCCAAATTAATTTGCTACAAGCTGATAAATATGTTGTATCCACAAACAGTCTTATCTTTCCAAAAATACCTCTAGTTGAGGCAATTCCTCAATATTTAGAGCAAAGTAGAACTGCGGGTAGAAATACGACAATGAAAGCTTTTCGCCAGTGGGTCAGAGAACTTGCGGGCGATAGTTAATAAAATCCCCTTACCATTCATTCAGATTCTCCTATGTTTTCATTGGTGCAGCTAGCACTTTATCAACGCGATTACCGTCCATATCAACAACTTCAATTCGCAGTCCTTGCCATTCAAAATAGTCAGAAGCTGTGGGAATGCGCCCAAGATGGGTAATCACAAAACCACCTAAAGTTTGATAACTCCCGCGATGTTCTGTAGAAACTTCTTTAATTGCAAAAAGTTCAAAAAATTCATCAATTGATAACATACCATCCAGCAACCAAGAACCATCTTCTCGTTGTACGGCTTGGGGTTCTTCCTGCTCATCATCAGGAACATCACCAACGATTTCTACAAGAATATCATTGAGTGTCACTAATCCTTGAATTACTCCGTATTCATCAACAACAAGGGCAATATGCGTCCCAGTTTGCTTAAACATTTCTAAAATTTTCAACCCGCGCGTACTTTCTGGGACAAATACCGGCTGACGCAGCGAAACAGTTAGATCTAAGGGTTGATTCGACAAGCAACGGGCGAGTAAGTCACTAACAGGCACAATTCCTAAAACGTTATCTAATCCTCCTTGACATACAGGAAAACGCGAGTGACCGCCATTGATAATTCTATGGCGATTTGCTTCAAGGGAGTCTTCCAAGTCAAGCCAAACAATCTCTGGACGGGGCGTCATCAACGCACTCACAGGGCGATCGCCTAGCCCAAAGACACGTTCAACCATATCTTGTTCAGCCGCTTCAAAGGTTCCCGCCTCAGTTCCTTGTTCGATTAGAACTTTAATTTCTTCTTCGGTCACTAACGGTTCAGTCGAGGGACCAATTCCTAAGATGCGTAAGACAAAATCAGTAGAAGCACTCAAAAAATAAACAGCTGGAGAAACGATCGCCGCGATTGTACGCATAGGCATTGCAATATTTGCAGCAATTCGTTCGGGGCTATTTAATGCTAGGCGCTTCGGCACAAGTTCGCCGATAATCAGTGAAAGATATGTAATGGTCAAAACCACGATACCTAATGCGATCGCTTGACTATACGGCGCAAGCACAGGAATTTGCTGGAGATAATTTGCGAGATTTCCGGCGATCGTCGCACCACCAAAAGCACCTGTAAGAACCCCAATTAGTGTAATTCCCACTTGTACAGTTGATAGAAAGTTATTTGGCGACTCGGCAAGCTTTAATGCCGCTCGTGCTTTAGCATTACCTTCATTTGCTAATTGTTGCAACCGTGCCTTACGTGATGAGACAACCGCTATTTCTGACATAGCAAATATGCCATTAGCGACGATCAGCAGAAAAATAATGAGAATTTCAACGTTCATGGAGGAGATTAACTAGGGGCGAGGGGCGTTAGCGAAGCGGGACGAAGTCCGGGGCGAGGGGCGAGGGAATAGAAATGTCATTATTATCTCTGAGTTATTAAGTCGTGGGAAGAGAAAACTGGTCAACATCTAAGCTGACTTAAGATTCTGGTTATACCAATTTTCACAAATTATATATTCTCAATTCTCCTCTACTCCCTCTGCTGCCTAGATGTCGCAACTCTAAAGCGGAAACGGTATAAGTAGGGGAATCCAACCTTTAATAACTAAATATCATCGCGTCAGGGACTCTAAAATAGTCAAGGAACCTATTTTCTAGCACCTTGTTAGGCAGAAGACATCAATAAGACAGCGGAAGCTATGGCATTTTTTTCCATTGTTCGTGCTTTGGGGCGATCGCCGCTCACAACAGAAATTTTAGCTAAACTTGAGCGACAGCGCGTCTGTCGTTTAAACGGCATTCCTCGCCTTCCTAAAGGATTGGTGGCTTCAGCTTTGGCACAAGAGGCGCAATCGCATCTTTTGGTTGTGTGTTCCACCCTTGAAGAAGCCGGACGCTGGACAGCACAGCTTGAAGCAATGGGCTGGCAAACAACGCACTTTTATCCGACTTCTGAAGCTTCTCCCTACGAACCTTTTGACCCTGAAACAGAAATGACGTGGGGACAAATGCAGGTTTTGGCAGATTTGGTGAAGAATCGGGGCGATGCTAGCTTCTCAAAGATGGCAATCATCGCGACGCAGGCGGCGCTACAACCACATTTACCACCCCTAGAGGCATTTCAGCCGTACTGTTTGAATGTTACGCAAGGGATGGAGTTAGATCTGAATGCTTTTGGTGACAAACTGGCGCAATTAGGCTATGAACGAGTACCGCTAGTAGAAACTGAAGGGCAATGGAGTCGGCGCGGAGATATTGTCGATGTGTTTCCTGTCGCTTCCGAGTTACCAGTACGTTTAGAGTGGTTTGGGGACGAAATTGAGCAAATTCGCGAATTTGACCCAGCAACGCAGCGATCGCGCAGTTCTAATGGCAGCGCTTTGGATAAAATCGATTCTCTGATACTCACTCCGACAACTTTTGCTCCGATTATCGTCTCCTCTCTTGCTGACAAGAAGCAACAAGTCAGCGCTTATTTATCACCAGAAGAACAAGAGCAATTTGAGACAAATCAAACTCTAGAAGGTAGTCGTCGTTTCTTAGGTTTAGCCTTTGACAAGCCCGCATCTTTACTTGATTACTTACCCGAAAACACGCTAATTGCCATTGATGAAATTGAACAATGTCAAGCACATAGCGATCGCGCTTTAGAAAACGCCGAGGAACAACACGCCGCACTCAGTCATCTACCGCGCATTCATCGTGCTTTTGAAGACTCTTTAGCAACCGCCAGCAATTTCCGACAACTCCATCTCTCAGAACTTGTCATTGAAACAGATCTTACCTCACCCCTCAACGCCAGTTTGCTCAACGGAGGACACCTCCGCACGCAACTGGCTCCCCCTCAATCCTCACCCCTCAATCTAGCAAGTCGCCCTGTACCAGTGTCACCGCATCAATTTGGCAAGATTGCTGAAACGATTCGCACTGAACGCGATCGCGGTTTTTCAGTATGGTTAGTTTCGGCGCAGCCTTCTAGATCTGTTTCCTTATTACAAGAACACGATTGTCCTGCACAGTTTATTCCTAATCCCCGTGACTTTCAAGCGATTGATAAGCTACAGATATCACATACGCCGGTAGGTTTGAAGTATTCGGGCTTAGCAGAACTCGAAGGCTTTATTTTACCAACGTTCCGACTCGCAGTCGTGACAGATCGCGAGTTTTTCGGTCAGCATACTTTAGCAACGCCAAGTTATGTTCGCAAGCGCCGTCAAGCTGCATCGAAGCAAGTTGATTTAAACAAGCTGCGTCCTGGCGATTATGTTGTCCATCGCAATCATGGTGTTGGGAAGTTTCTCAAACTCGAAAGCTTAACGCTGAATAAAGAAACCCGCGAATACATTGTTATTCAGTATGCTGATGGCTTACTGCGCGTCGCTGCCGATCAACTCGGATCGTTATCGCGATTTCGCAGTACAACTGAATCGCCCCCAGAATTAAACAAGATGACGGGGAAAGCCTGGGCGAATACTAAAAATCGCGTTCGCAAGGCAATTAAGAAATTAGCAGTAGATTTACTCAAACTCTATGCAGCGCGATCGCAACAACAAGGTTTGGCGTATCCCTCCGATCAACCTTGGCAAGAAGAACTTGAAGACTCATTCCCTTATCAACCAACAACAGATCAGTTAAAAGCGGTACAAGACGTTAAACGCGATATGGAAAGCGATCGCCCGATGGATCGTCTGGTTTGTGGTGATGTCGGTTTCGGGAAAACTGAAGTAGCAATCCGCGCCATCTTTAAAGCTGTCACTGCAGGTAAACAAGTCGCCCTACTTGCGCCTACGACGATTCTCACACAGCAGCACTACCACACCATCAAAGAACGTTTTGCACCTTACCCGATTCAAGTGGGTTTACTCAACCGCTTCCGTACCGCCGAAGAACGCCGCGATATTCAACGCCGCCTTACTACAGGAGAATTAGATGTCGTTGTTGGTACGCATCAGCTATTAGGTAAAGGCGTAAACTTCCGTGATTTAGGTCTACTCGTGGTAGACGAAGAACAGCGCTTTGGTGTCAATCAAAAAGAGAAAATCAAATCACTTAAAACGCAAGTTGATGTTTTAACTCTCAGTGCAACTCCCATACCGCGCACTTTATATATGTCGCTGTCGGGAATTCGCGAGATGAGTTTGATTACCACACCACCTCCAACTCGTCGTCCGATTAAAACGCATTTAGCACCATATGATTCAGAATCGGTACGTAGTGCAATTCGCCAAGAACTCGATCGCGGCGGACAAGTTTTTTACGTCGTCCCGCGTGTTGATGGTATTGAAGAAACTGCGGCAAATCTGCGGGAAATGATTCCAGGAGGTAGAATTGCGATCGCCCACGGACAAATGGATGAAGGCGAACTTGAATCGACAATGCTCACGTTTAGCAACGGTGACGCAGATATTTTAGTTTGTACCACAATTATTGAATCGGGATTAGATATTCCTAGAGTTAACACGATTTTGATTGAAGATGCCCACCGTTTTGGCTTATCGCAACTTTATCAGCTACGCGGTCGTGTCGGTCGTGCAGGAATACAAGCCCATGCCTGGTTATTTTACCCGAAGCAACGCGCCTTATCCGATGCAGCACGGCAACGTTTACGCGCGATTCAAGAATTTACGCAACTCGGTTCAGGTTATCAACTGGCAATGCGCGATATGGAAATTCGCGGTGTCGGTAATTTACTCGGTGCAGAACAGTCAGGGCAAATGGATGCGATCGGTTTTGATCTTTACATGGAAATGCTCGAAGAAGCAATCCGCGAGATTCGCGGACAAGAAATTCCCAGTGTTGATGATACGCAAATTGATCTAAATCTCACCGCATTTATTCCCGCAGATTATATCGCCGATATGGATCAAAAGATGAGTGCATATCGTGCTGTCGCCGCTGCAAAAACGAAAGAAGAATTAACACAAATAGCCGCCGAGTGGAGCGATCGCTACGGTACGATTCCTAGTGGTGCAAATCAATTACTGCGCGTGATGGAACTCAAGCAAGTTGCTAAATCCTTAGGATTCAGTCGCATTAAACCGGAAGGAAAGCAACACGTGATTTTAGAAACTCCAATGGAAGAACCCGCGTGGAACTTACTTGCAGCAAATTTACCCGAAAGTTTGCGATCGCGTTTTGTCTATTCGCCTGGTAAAGTTACCGTACGCGGTTTGGGTGTCCTCAGCGCTCATCAACAACTCGAAAACCTGATTGATTTCTTGAGTAAAATGCAAGGCGCACTTCCCGAACCTGTACTTACATAAATTGTTGCAGCTTGAGAGCTATCTTCTTGACTTATCATTGGCAAGCCGAGATTATTAAAACTAATTCTCATTAGAATAACCTGTAATCTCCTCATCTCTCATGAGCCTCGACTTAACTACGCAAGAAGTACATGAAATCTGGATGGAAGCTGAGCAACATTGCCCCCCTGTAACTTCCGTTGATTGCTTAGAAACAATTTGTACCGTGCCATTGCAGTTGGGCAGTGGCTATGTGCGAGAGATAGAGCTATATCCAGGTTTGGAACTATGTATTTTTAATGAAACCTACAACGATATAACGCAGCGAGTACCAGAGAATAGTCACTTTGTGCAGTTTGCAGTGTACTTGTCAGGAGTAATAGATGACGATTTAGTATCGATCAATGGAGAACAAAGTTATGTGGGTGGCAGCGGTATTCAGCGAAGCCATCAGATGTTTAGACCACAGTTTCAACCTCATGTTGGAGTTGATATCCATATGCAGCCACACTTGCTGAGGCAATTTTTTGCAACACCGACAGGGCAGTTACCAACCGAACTAAAACCATTGGTGCGAGGAGACGATTGGCAACAAGTATTTTCGCCTAAAACTACAGCAGCAATGCGATTAGTGGCGCAGCAGATCATCGACTGTCCATTTTTGGGAACAACTAAGCGGGTGTATTTGCAGGGCAAAGTGTTTGAGTTGATGGCACTTCAGCTTGAGGGCGTTGTGGATAATTCTGCTATGAGAAGGTTGCGCCAGCAACAGACAGCATCAGCCCTCAAACCCAGCACGATCGCCCGAATTTATCATGCAGCAGAAATTTTGCGCTCGCATCTAGAACATCCCCCTTCACAAATTGAACTCGCGCAGCAAGTAGGAGTTGGTCATTGTACGCTGCATAAAGGGTTTCGCTCGCTGTTTGGAGTCACGCCTTTTGCTTATCTCACTCAGCAGCGGATGGAACAGGCTGAACGCTTGTTACGGGAACCTGACTCTACAGTGGCAGAAGTAGCAAATCGTGTCGGCTATGCAAACCCCGCTCAGTTTGCCGCAGCGTTTAAGCGTCACTTTGGGATCACTCCCAGCGATTGCATCCGTGGCAAAAAATTGCTTTTTGAATCAAAAAATCCTTAAAAATAGAATCTTGGGGTGATGGTGTAGGTTTGGAGTAGATTTGGCGATCGCCTTCTGTTTAAACTCAGTTCTACATAAATAAGAACTCTTTGCAATTGAGAGAGCCGAGTGAACTGGGTGAGGACGAATATGGCGATGAGTCAGGTTTGGGTAACGGTTCAATGCGTATTGGCACTAAGCTTGTTGGGTGCTGCAATCAATATAGAAATACCAGCCAGGGCGCAGGAAGTACCACAGTTAAGTGAAGAACAACCTGCAACTACTGTCGAAGCCTCACCGGTGCAAATTACTGGAGTACGGGTAGAGACGACCGAGGCGGGTTTGCAAGTGGTGCTAGAAACAGCAAACGCTTTGGAAGTTCCTGAAACTCGAATCGTCGGCAACACTCTAATTGCAGAGATTCCGAATGCGGCGATCGCTCAAGAGTTTTTGCAAATAGACCCGATTGAGGGCATTGCTTTGGTGCGTGTGACAAGTTTGCCAGATAGTCAAGTGCAAGTAGCGATTACAGGAACCGATGCACCACCTCTCGTTGAGGTAACAACAGAAGCTCAAGGGTTAGTATTAGCGGTAACACCGGATGCTGCTGAAGCCGTGGCAGAAGATGATGTGATTGAGATTGTCGTAACAGGACAAGATGAGGGCTATAACCCGTCAAGTGCTTCAACTGCAACGCGAACAGATACACCGCTACAAGATATTCCCGCTTCCATTCAGGTAATTCCTCAACAAGTAACTGAAGATCAGGGTGTAACAGGGTTACAAGATGCAGTGCGAAATAATGTACCTGGTATTTCAGTGGCTCGTGACTACGGTGGATTTGGTGCAGGTAGCTTTATTATTCGAGGATTTGAGCAACCTTCTAATTTTAGAAACGGATTTCGCTTCAATGGGACTAACATTGTAGATCTTTCTAACGTTGAGCGAATTGAGGTGTTGCGCGGTCCCGCTTCTATCCTGTTCGGACAGTTACAACCAGGGGGTATTGTTAATGTAGTGACGGAACAGCCTTTACGTGAGCCAACTTATACGGTGGAATTCACAGCTGGGCAATTTAGCTTTTACCGTCCAGAAATTGATTTTTCAGGTCCATTAACAGAGAATGGCGAATTGCTATATCGCTTAAATGCCGTGTATCAAAACTCTGGAAGTTTTCGGGATTTCGTTAATACAGAACGTGTTTTTATCGCCCCAAATTTACAGTGGAATATCAATGAGAACACAACCCTAAATCTTGATTTTTCTTACTTGTATAATGATCCCGTCTTTGATCGTGGTTTGGTAGCACTGAGTGATGGTTCTCTACCGCTACCAATTAACCGATTCCTCAGTTACCCATCTTTGGAAGGGGTTTATGTTGAAAGGTATGAAGCAGGTTACAGATTAGAGCATCGGTTTAGTGAAGACTGGCAGATTCGTAATGGATTTTTTCTATCTTCCAATTATGAGGGAGGAAGTAATGCTGAATTTGGTAGTCCTTTTGCTCTAATCGATGATCGATTTATCAGTAGAGGCTATGAAGAATATGATTCCTTTACAGAGGAATACAGACTTCAGACAGATATTATTGGAAACTTTAGAACAGGCTCAATTGAACATGAGGTACTAGTTGGATTTGATTTGGGTCGATCTACATTCAATTATCGTGAGAACACAGCTAGTCTGCCACCGATTGACATTTTCGACCCAAACTACACTGTTTCCAGACCAGACACATTACCCAACTCGTTTTCTCTGGTAACGTTCACAGATAATTTAGGAATTTATTTACAGGATCAAGTTTCTCTGCTAGATAACTTGATTGTAGTCATTGGTGGTCGAATTGACTTTACTGATCAGAGAAATTATTCTTCTGGATCGCAGACCAATCAATCAGACACAGCATTCAGCCCCCGCATTGGAGTTGTTTATCAACCAATTGAACCAATTTCTCTCTATGCCAGCTTTAGCCAATCTTTTAATCCTGTTGTTGGGCGATCGCAAGATAACTCAGCTTTTGAGCCAGAGCAAGGAACTCAGTACGAAATTGGCATTAGAGCAGAGATTACTAACAATCTCTCTGCAACATTAGCTGCTTTTGACATCACCAAAAGCAATGTACTGACAACAGACTTAGATAATCCAGATTTCTCGATTCAAATTGGAAAGCAACAAAGCCAAGGCGTTGAATTTACCCTTGCAGGTGAAATTTTGCCAGGATGGAACATCATTGCGGGTTATGCCTACACGGATGCACGAGTCATAGAAGATAATCGTGTCCCAGAAGGAGATTTTTTGAGCAACGTGCCCAGAAATTCAGCAAACCTTTGGACAACTTATGAGATTCAAAGAGGCGATTTTCAAGGATTAGGCTTTGGATTAGGTCTGGTGTATGTAGATGAGCGACAAGGTGAATTTCCTAACAGCAATTTTCAACTTCCTAATTATGTGCGTGCTGATGCAGCTTTGTTTTATAGACGAGATAACTGGAGGGCTGCTATTAATGTGCAAAACCTTTTTGATGTGGAATATTACGAGGTTAGTCAAGGTAGAGACTTTTCTGTTTATCCAGGCGCACCTTTTAACGTTAGAATGTCGCTCTCTTTCACATTTTAGATTTGAAGTATCCAGTATTAGTAGCTAAAGATGTAGTGCTTTTGGAGTTTCACTAGGAGATGAGAAAACTGAAATTGCCGAGAATTTTCAATTGGTTAAATCATTGGTTGCAATTATCTATACTGTCAATTTTAGTATTTCTTATTGTTTCATCATGTAGTGGTCATCAACATCAACTTACAACATCGAACTTTAATCAACAAGCGAATACTGATAAGTGCCGCATGATTCAACATGCATTGGGGGAAGTTTGCGTACCAAACAATCCTCAGCGTGTTGTTACTTTAGGTAGACCTTCCTTGGGAAACGCACTGGCTCTTGGTGTAAAACCAATTGGTAGCAGCTTCGACCTTGAGAGAAGAGACGAATTTTCTCCCTATTTAAAAGATAAAGCAAAAGGGGTAGAGCCAGTAGGAGATCAAAATCAGCCAAGTTTAGAAAAGCTACTGTTGCTTAAACCTGGTTTAATTATAAGCTGGCAACCTATTGAAACTGTTTACCCTAAACTTTCAGAAATTGCTCCTACTACGCCATATGATTGGCATGGCAAAGATGACTGGGATAGCAATAAAGAACTGAAAGGAATTTGGCGTGACTACTTCAATTTCATGGCTGAAGCACTAAATCAAGAAAAAGCTAAACAACAAGCTTGGGAGCATTATTACCAGAGGATTGAAGAACTTAAATCTGCTTTAGGCGATCGCTATCAAGATAAAACAATTTCCCTCGTTAACTTTTGCTGTGGTGAAATATTTAGTGATGTGAAGAATTCATTCCCTGGCTCCATACTTAATGATATAGGGCTAAAACGTCCGGAAGCTCAAAACACTACTGCTCCTCTGGGATTTATCACGTTTTCAGAAGAAACCTTTGATAAAGCCGACGGGGATATTTTATTTGTGTACAATTCCTACGATGGTGAATCGCACTTACAAAGGCTTAAAAACAATCCTCTTTGGAGTAAACTCAAAGCTGTTCAACAAAATCGTGTTTATTTTGTCGATGTCTCAGTTTGGCGCAATAGCGACATGATTGCTGCTAATGCAGTGATTGATGACCTTTACAAGTACCTCGTCAGTTCTTCTTAAACTGATGCAGAAACTCAGCTTGTTTATCTGCCAATTCTACCACCGCTTTGAAGAACAACTTAGTTCAATGATGCTGAGGCGATAAGTGATTACAATGCTAATATTCTGTTTAAATGATGATAACAAGTCGCTATCCTAAAATTTTATGAGCTTCATCGGGTTAGTGGTAGATACTCAACGCGGTCTTGGTATTCATCCTCAAACGATGCACCTGCAATTATAATTAACTCTTCAACGGTTTGTCCAATGCTTTGAGATAAATTGATTGTGATAATTCCTGGCACATGGCGACCCGCAGCCAAATGGTCAGTCAAATGCCTCGGCATTGATTTACGATTATTTGTCACTAAAACAAACTTATTAATTTCACACCAAATCAAGATGTCTGGGTCTAGAGTGCCTTTAGGCGGTGCATCCAAATCCCCAATCATCCGCACAACTAACTCAGGTTCGCGTCGTACAAGTTGAAAGCGATATACCGGATTAAGATGCTCATCTAAGAGGAGGTCTGAAAAGTAAAAAAGCTCTCGTTACAATAACCTGTCAATAGCAAAAAATGACAGAGAACGAGAGTCATGGGTCAATCATATCGTACCGATCTCACAGATGAACAATGGGAATTACTGAGGAAGTTGATTCCACCAGCTAAAGTAGGCGGTCGTCCTCGTAGCGTAAATATGAGAGCAGTCATAAATGGAATTTTTTATGTACTTGTAGCGGGATGCGCTTGGTCATTATTGCCTCATGACTTCCCCAAGTGGAAAACGGTATATCACTATTTCCGGCAGTGGCGTTTAGATGGGGATTGGGAAAGGATTCACGAGCAGTTAAGACAATGGATGCGAGCTACCTGTAACCGTCATCCTAGTCCTTCGGCAGCAATCTTGGATAGCCAATCTGTCGAAACTGCCACCATGATTCATTTAGGTGTTGGCTATGATGCAGGCAAACAAGTCAAAGGTCGTAAACGTCATATTTTGGTTGATACTTTAGGCTTGTTAATGGTCGTGGTTGTCACCGCCGCTAACTTGCCAGAAAGAGAAGGCGCCAAATTAATCTTACCTGAGTTCGGGTTAAGCAGATGGAGGTAAAGCCCATTCTAAGTGAAGGGAGGGCTTTTTGGGCTGATGACAATAAGCAATCAAACCACAGAGGACATTAACACCAAAATTGACGGGACTACGATG
>NZ_JADEWN010000058.1 GCF_015207655.1 Gloeocapsopsis crepidinum LEGE 06123
AAATCGCACTCCAAACTATATTTCCACAATTGGTGCTGTTACTTCTTTTACTAGACATTGAACGCCTGAGAGATTTGGCATTTAGTCAAGGAATTGACATTCAAATTTCCAGGTGCAAGATATGAGTCATCGCATTTTTCAAACTGTGGGCGATCGCCGTTACGTCGGACTTTACAGCAAAGGCGATATTTCGATTACACCTGCGGGGCTTCCGGCGGCGTACCATACCGAAGGTGAAGATCGCTATTTACAGATTCAGTTAAAACCACAGTTCTTGCAAAAAGTTGCTGCTGAAGCAATTGAAACTGATATCTCGCGCTTAGAACTTGTCACAGAATTTCGCGTACGCGATCCGCAAATTGAGCAAACGCTAATGATGCTACGCGCTGAATTACATAAAGGCGGCGGTTGGGCAGGGCAGCTTTATGTTGAGTCGCTGGCGAATGTCTTAGCAGTGCATTTACTACGCCAATATTCTACGATGCAACCGCGTGTAGCTTTGTATGAAGGTGGGTTAGGCGATCGCCATTTATTTCAAATAACGGAATACATCAATGCACATCTAGAAGAAGATATTAAACTGGCTGATCTTGCAGAATTAGTAGGAATTAGTCAATTCCACTTCAGCCGTTTATTCAAACAATCGATGAAGGTTTCGCCACATCAATATTTACTTCAGCAGCGCGTTGAACGTGCTAAACAGTTACTCAAAACAACAAAATATTCTGTTGTTGAAATTGCTTTACAATGCGGTTTCAATAGCCACAGTCATCTGAGTAAACAATTTCGCCAGCTAACAGGGATGACACCTAAAGCTTATAGGTTATATATCTCCTAATTGCTGCATAATTTTTGATGAAATTAATGATTGCAGACAGTTTTTAATATTTCTTATTTAAATTTTTGTAAATAAGTAACAATAACTTTTTCTTTCATCTCCAAAGTTTTAAAAGATATTTCACATTTGCACCATGATAAATTCGTTAAGCTAAAAATATAAAAGTAAATCAACGCAATTATTATGACTGTTTCTAGTATTCAATTAAAGCGTTCGCCTTGGCAGAACGTTGCAATCTTAACTCTAGGATTCTGGCTGAGTAGCAGCATAATCTTAGACTGGGTAATTATGCCCAGTTTATATATTTCTGGAATGATGACTCAAGCTGGATTTACGACAGCGGGTTACTTGATTTTCTGGAATTATAATCGCATCGAATTACTAGCAGCAGCTTTAGTGGTAACAAGTGTTTTAGTTCTAAACAAAACACAACTTGCTGGAGATAATTGGCGACGAGGGACAACTGTTTTAGCTTTACTCTTACTGGCTGTACCTTTGCTAGCTACTTACGTCTTGACTCCACAAATGTCTGCGACAGGTGTGCAATTGAATTTATTTGAGTCAGCCACCGAAGTTCCTAGCACGATGAATCTGCTACACGCAGGTTACTGGGTATTAGAAGCTGTGAAATTTGTTGCTGGTGGTACTCTGTTGTTTTGGGGCATCCGCAGATAGGTTGAATTAAATTATGATGCGTGCAAAAAAGCTCCTTACCTAAAGTAGGGAGCTTTTAATTTTCTTCATGTTGGGATGCATCAGGATTACACCACAAGCGAATCGCAAGGAACGCGAATCCTATAGCGGCGATCGCTTTAGTTGTTTTTACAGGTAATAGTTCTGCTGCCCATCCACCGGCTAAAGCACCGAGTAAGCTTGTTAAGAGTAATGCTGCGGCTGTCCCTAAAAATACCATACGGGGAAACTGAGAACGTCCGCTAAGGGCGATCGCTGCTAATTGGCTTTTGTCACCGAGTTCGGATAAAAATACCGTGATAAAACTTAGCCCTAGCAAATTCCAATCCATTATTGCACGACATCCCAAAGCAACATCATTGAAATTAGAAGTAAACTAACACTTGCTAGTTTTTCTACTGTTCGGGGAGCAATTCGAGTTGCAATCCAGCACCCTAAAAGAACCCCTAACAAACTTGTTGTTACCATTGCGATCGCCGCACCTCCAAAGACAATCCAGGGAGATTGAGATTCAGCACTCATCAAGAGTGTGGATAGCTGAGTTTTATCGCCAAACTCAGCAAAAAATATTGTAACGAAGGTTGTTGCGAATACTGTCCGTGAAGATTGCCCAAAAGCTGAAGGCTGTTGTGACTCAGTTATTGTATCGGTATTTTCAAAGGCGATTGCAATATGTTCAGATTTAAGTTCAGCTTCAAGTAACTGGGTAGGCAAATCAGTTTTCACAGGTATTCAAAACGTCGCAGCGCTTTCATATTTTTTTCATTTTCTCTGATCTTTGTTACAAAAATCAACCCTTTGGAAGGAATGCGAAAAATTAATCTTTAATAGCTCGCTCAAAACGCAACATTTCAAGGCTGCGATCGCCGTAAACACCACTAATTTGCTGCTGACAGCAATCAATAGCAAAATCGCTTAATTCTTCAGGAAGGATACCGTACATCTTTTGAAAAATCGCGGGTTCTACTCGACAAAAGCGCGGGCGTTCTGGGTAAATGCGGCATTCGCGGGTAACGCGATCGTAGTTGATACACCAGCCGTCCTCACCTACCATACTGAAATAGAGTTCTAGTTCTTCAGGTGATAAATAATCTTCAATATCTGGACGCTCTGCTGGATCGAGATTACAGCAGGCTCCACATTGCTTTACACATCGCCAGGTAGCCATAATTCAAATTTGGGCTATGATTTTTCTTGCACTTCGAGTTTAACGGTTTTAACCGATAGGCAAGTGTAGTAGAGGTCAGAGGTTAGGTGTAGAAGATAGTTGAAGCAATGGTTCCAGGTTCCTTATCTAACATCCTAGCCACATCGATTATTGCTGTAGTATGAGAAAGGAGCAATGATTGTTTATTGTTTTTTATAGATTTATTAAGTTAGTTAAATTGAGTCATTGCCATCCAGGTAAGATCTAGTGCGGAGCTTTATCTGAGTACTCGGTTAGGTAATGGGAGGAAATAATGGACGTTGTATCTGGAATTTTTGAGGGACTCAGCACTTTTCAGTGGGAAACCTTTTTTCAGCTAGTTAGTGTTGCACTGATCATGCTTGCTGGTCCAATTATCATCTTTATTTTGGCAGCACGCGGCGGCAATATGTAGAAAGACGCTGTATGTATAGGGAACAGTGAGGATAGAGAAATGAACAAGGGCGATCGCCCTCTTATATCCTCACTCAGTTATTCAAAATTTGAGATAGTAAGCTCCAATACTGGATACCTAGTCATAACTGCTTGTCTGGTCAATTTCAGTTGCCAAGAAGAGATAGCGGTACTGTAAATAGCGAAAACCACAACTGCTCTACTATGTTGTGATAGTGTCTAACTCTATAAGTTTCTAATGATTCTACAAGGATTTCCTGCCGCAACGACATTAGCAGGAATATCCTTCGTGACAATGCTTCCTGCGCCAATTGTGGTGTTGTTCCCAATTGTTATTCCTGGACAAATAATTGCTCCACCGCCGATCCAAACATCATCGCCAATTGCGATCGGCGCAGCCATCTCTAAACCGGATCTTCTCATTTCAGCATCGAGTGGATGATATGCTGTGTAAATTTGTACTTTAGGAGCAAGCAACACATTGTTGCCAATATAAACTTTATTACAATCTAAAATCATGCAATCGTAATTGATATACAAATTTTCCTTGGCGTAGATATGGCAACCATAATCGCAACGAAAAGGTGGCTTAACCTCAAAAACTTGACCGACTGAACCAAAAAGTTTTTGAACAATCCCGCGCCGGAGTTCGCTCTCATCAGGAAGTGATAGATTGAAAGTATGTAAGAGATTTTGTGCTTTTTTGTACATACTTTCAAGCTCAGGATCGATTGCAATATATGGCTCATTTGCCAGCATTCTCTCCCGCGCTGTCTTATTCATCTTTCGATACTTTTCTTTAATAAATACTGCTGATATATTGTCGTGCAGCATAACAATAGCATAAGTCACTTGGGTAACTGATTTAAAGCAGTATACGCGGCGATGACTAACTGATGAAAATGCGATCGCGTGATATCAACTTGTTGAGCATTTTCTCGTTTAGTGCCTAAAAATCCTGTAGAATCTCCTTGAGCGATCGCCAATATTTGACCCTGATCGTTTTTAATTCGCAGTTCAGCCGTTGAACTATTAGTAAATATGCCACAGATATAACGGCGTTGATTATAATAAAATTCTGCAAAGTTGCGGCGATGCTCAAGCGAGGACACCTCGCCTGAAGCCGCAACTTCTTTTGAAGATTTTGATTCTATTTTAGAGGGTTGTGTCGGCAAGCGCACACCAACTAATTCGAGTTCAATTGTTGTGTTACCATTCCAGGTATTTTCGCGCAAGCAGTAGGCAATATCAATTCGTGGTGGTAGTGGAAAATAATCACGCGCCTTTCTCCAGGCGATCGCATTCACCTGAAATCGCTGTGAGTTTTCGTTTTGTGCTAGTTTCAGCTTGATATGTCCCTTACCGACAATGCGCTGTTCGATCACCTCAACATTTGCTGTCCAAAATAAGGGATTAGGATTATCAATACCGCAAGGATGAAGAGCATCTAGTTGCTTGTAGAGTTGACGATCAATCTGACTGAAGTGTGCTTGTGCATCAATCTTAATTAATGGTTTGAGGTGTTCAATTTGCAAGCATTGATGGGCAAATTCCCGCAAGCGCGCTCGCAGTGCGGCTAAGTTTTCCGCAGGTAAAGAAAAGCCCCCAGCCGCTTTGTGTCCGCCAAATTTACCTAATAAGTCCTGACAAAATTCTAAAGCAGCAAAAACATGAAATTCAGGAATTCCCCGTGCAGAACCGCGAATATGATGTTCATCTTCATACGTGCCAATAAACACAGGAACGCCGTAGCGTTCGACTAAACGCGATGCAACTATCCCAATGACACCATGATGCCAATCGGCTTGCACAACGACTAAAACACGTTCTTGCAGTAAATCGATTTGGTTTTGTTCAATGTAGGCGATCGCTTCTTGTTCAATTTGTTCGCATAGTTGTTGACGATGCTGGTTAATTTGTTCGCACTGCATGGCACGTTCTAGTGCGAGTCCCATATCGTCTGTTGTCAGTAGATCGATGACAATTTGCGGATCGGCAATGCGTCCTACAGCATTAATTCTCGGACCAAGACGAAAACCGATATCATCAGGCTTGAGAGATTTGGCATTAACGCTAGTACCATTGTTGTTACTTTGTACGCCCGCAACTTGAATTAAAGCTTGCACTCCCGCTAGTTGAGATTGAGGAAGCAATCGCAATCCCCGCTTTACCCAACGACGATTCACGCCTGTTAACGGGGCAAGATCTGCAATTGTCCCTAAAGTAAATAGTTCAAGCAAAGGTTTAACTAATCCTGCAATTTGCCCTAACTTTTGTGCTAGCGAAACAGCCAGAATGTAAGCAACTCCTACTCCTGCAAGTCCGCGATAAGGAGAAGATTCTGGGATGAGTTTGGGGTTAAGAATAGCGTTAGCTGGCGGTAGTTGTTGCGGGATGTCGTGATGGTCGGTGATAATGACTGTCAGACCAAGTTCTCTAGCTTTAGCGATCGCATCAAAAGCGGAAATTCCATTATCGACGGTGAGAATTAACTCGATGCCTTCACGCTTGAATTCTTCAACAATGCGCTGATTAATACCGTAGCCCTCGTGCATCCGGCTAGGAATTGCATAATCAACGTTTGCACCCAACCATCTTAGCGATCGCAGTAATAATGCGGTACTCGTCATGCCATCAGCGTCGTAGTCGCCGCAAATTGCAATTTTTTTGTCATGTGCGATCGCAGTGTTTAGCAACTCGACACTTAATGCTAGGTCAGGAAATTCCTCCACTGGTGAAGGAAGAACTTGGGATTCTGGTTCTAAAAATGCTTGTGCTTGTTCTAGCGTCTCAACTCCGCGATTGATTAATAATTGACCTATAATGGGTGATGTTTGAGCAACTTCAGCTAGCTTTTGCGCGAATTCTGCTGCTGCTGAATAAATTTGCCAACGCTGACTTGGAAGGCGTTGTGGACGATGAGATAATTCTGGAGTAGAATGCTCTAACACACTTACCCAATGCGCAACTAGCCAAATATTTTAACTCTTAGTCGCTGTAGTTTGAAATATATTTTTTAACGTAGACGCAAAGCGGTGAGCAGCGCGTTGGGCGGGCAACGCCCGACTTGAAGCGACTGCGAACCCGAAGGGCATGCCGTAGGCTACCACTCCAGATGCAGATAACACGGAGGAAAGAGTTAAAGGGGGATTCTCCTAAATTGTATCAAAACTGGTTAGTGATAACAAAAATGGTCAGTAAAAGTTACTAGTGACTAGTGACTAGTAACTAACCACTAATAACAGCATAACGATACCAATATTCTGGTTATTTAACCGGAAATGATATTATTAAAGAGTGCGTAAAGCAAAGCAATTATAAAGTAATTAAAGCAGCTACTTAGAAGGGCTGATTTAGCTCAGTAAAATCTAACCATTGAGGATTAGTAGTCATTAAGGCTGTAGCAGAAGCACAATTTAAAGGTCTAGAGAAAAGATAACCTTGACCAAATTCACAGCCTAATGTGCGTAATATTGTAAGTTGCTCGGTTGTTTCTGCGCCTTCTGCAACTACATCCATTCCTAAGGTATGAGCTAAGGTAGTAATTGTCCGAATGATTTCGTAGTTTTCGGCATTTGAATGCATACCACTTACAAAAGAGCGATCTATTTTTAAGATATTTATGGGAAAACGATGTAGATAGCTCAAAGATGAGTAACCTTGACCAAAATCATCAATGCTTAACTGAATTCGTTTTGCTCTAATTTCTAATAGTGCATGAATTGTTTCTTGAGCATATTCAATCAGTGTACTTTCAGTCATTTCTAGTTGTAAATAACTGCCGTCTAAGCCAGTTTCTGCTAAAATTTGCTCAATTTGCTCAAGAAAATTTGGTTCTCTAATTTGTTTTCCAGCAATATTTACACTCATTTTAAGTGGCATCAAATGCGGAAATTGTACTTGCCAAGCGCGTAATTGGCGACAAGCGGCTCGTAATACCCATTCACCGATAGGCACAATTAAGCCAATATCTTCCGCAACGGGAATAAATTCTGTAGGAGAAATCAAACCTCGCTGGGGATGTCGCCAGCGGATTAAAGCTTCAAAACCTTTGAGTTTACCTGTTGCCAAGGAAACAATGGGCTGGTAGTGTAGGCAAAATTCCTGGCGTTCGAGTGCTTGGCGCAGATCGCTTTCTAGCTGTAAAAGTTCTAGAGTTTGTTGGTACATTGCCTGGTCAAAAATTGCATACCGTGCCTTGCCTTGTTCTTTTGCTTGATACATGGCAATATCAGCATCTCGTAGCAAATCTTGGGCTTGCGTACAGTTGGGAGAATTGAGGACAATTCCGATACTGGCACTACAAAAGATAGTATGGTTTTCTAGTGTCAATGGTGATACAAGTTGCGTTTGAAGTCGCTCAGCAATTTTAATTGCATCAGTAATATCTTTAATACCGTCGAGTAAAATAGTGAATTCATCACCACCGAAACGCGCAATCGTGTCTGTGGAACGGATACTTTGTTCTAAAAGACATGCGATCGCACAAAGTAATTGATCGCCGATCGCATGACCCAGACTATCATTGACAATTTTAAAACGGTCTAAATCGATAAATAAAACAGCAAATAAATAATCCTTATGACGCTTGGCTCGACTTAAAGCACTTTCAAGACGTTCCATAAATAAAGTACGATTAGGTAAACCTGTCAGAGCATCATGCAGCGCGTCATAGATGAGTTGCTCCTCGGCACGTTTGCGTTGCGTAATGTCGTAGATAATGCCATCGATGCGTACGGCGGTGCGACCTCGATCGTAAATAATATAAGTGCGATCGCTCAACCAGCGGACTTCACCATCAGGACGCAAGATTCTGTATTCAATTTCTACACTGCCATGTTCGATGAGCATTTGGCGTGATTTTTGATATCTAGCGCGATCGTCAGGATGAATCACTTCTTGATATAACTCTGGGCAATCTAAAAATTCTGCAGGTGGGCGACCATAAACCTTTTGTACTGCTGGGTTAAGATAAATTAACTTTCCAGTTTCTGGAGCAAATGACCAAACAACATCTTCAAGGGAATTGAGAATACTTTCTAGGCGTTCTTCACTTGCTTGCAGCGATTTTTGTGCTAGCTTACGTTCTGCAATTTCTCTTCTTAATTGGCGATTAGTTGCTTCTAGTTCTGCAGTACGCTCTTGAATTCGCTCTTCTAATTGAGCATTTAACTGTGAAATTTCTGCTTTGGCGGCTTGGAGTGCCAATTGACTTTTAACGCGAGATAAAACTTCAGCAATTTCAAACGGCTTCATGATGTAATCGACACCACCAACCTCAAAAGCTTTCACTTTACCAACAAGATCGTCTGAAGCACTTAAAAAAATGACTGGAATATCACGTGTTAATTGCGATGCTTTCAGCTGACGACACACTTCGTAACCATCCAAATCAGGCATTTTGACATCAAGTAAAATGAGATCGGGTGGTGCAGTTTTAGCTCCCATCAATGCCATTGCACCGTTTTTTGCACAACGAACTTGATATCCTTCTCCAGACAAGGTTTTGGATAAAACCAAAAGATTTTCTGGGACATCGTCAACGATTAAAATTGTGCGTGAATCGGTACTAAATTGATGGTTATTCATAATGATGACGAGGATTGAGCTAAGTCAATAAGCTGGTCAAAATCAAAGTTTTTTACTTTCTGTTGTAAAGCTTGCGCCAGAAAATTATGTTCGCTGGGAATTTGATCGATCAACTGTAATAATGCTTCAGCGTCGAGTTTAGCTGCTGCATGATGTAATTCGGCAATCCATCTAGGAGACATCACGTTTAAGCTGTCAGTTTTTAATACATTGCGTTGTGTTGCTTCTTTTCGGTTAGCCAGTCGTCGGTTAATTTGGTAGCGATAACGCACGCCGAGATGTTGTGTGAGTTTTTGCCAGATTGCGTGTTCTCGAACAGGCTTACGCAGAATATCGTCGCCACCTGCAGCTAAGATCGTATCTTCTTCTAAAGTGCTAGCAGTTAAAGCAATAATTGTAACTTGATGAGTAGGATGCGATTTGATTTGTTTAATTGCTTCATAGCCTGAAACAATAGGCATTCGGATATCCATCCAGATCAAGTGCGGTTGCCAGCTTTGGCTGAGTGCGATCGCTTCTTGACCATTTTCAGCTTCACGCACCTCGAATCCCACATTAGTCAACATTTGCTTGAGTATGCGGCGATGTGCTAAATGATCGTCAGCAACTAAAATCCGATACGTTGGCTGTCCTGGTGCTAAGCCAATCACCCGCCGAATTGTTGATTGTTGCGATGCAGCATAGTCTGCTAGTTCTAAGCGAATATTAAACTGAAAGCTACTGCCTTTTCCTAATTGACTATTGACTGTAAGTTCTCCTCCCATGAGTTGGACAAAATTTTGAGCGATCGCTAAACCTAGCCCTGTTCCTTGTTCAGATTTGCGTCCGGTTTCGGTTTGAACAAAAGGTTCAAATAAAATTGCTAGTTCATGTGGCGCAATTCCTAGCCCTGTATCTTTAACCTCAAAGTACACTGTTTTAAATGCCGGAGAACCTTTTGATATTTCCTTTAATGCTTGTACGCGTATAGTTACATAACCTTCCTGTGTAAATTTAATTGCATTACTTAAAAGATTAATTAAAATTTGCCGTAGTTTAACTTCATCAGAGTAAACAAATCGAGGAACTGCTGCAGTACGCTCAACTTTTAGCTGCAAACCTTTCGATTGAGCTTTAAACTGAAACATTTCTTCAATGCTATTAAGTAATGTGTAAAGATCGAATTTTTTCTTGTTCAGTACACTGCAACCTGCCTCAATTTTAGACATATCGAGAACATCGTTAATGAGTGTGAGTAAATGCTCTCCACTACGACCAATAATTCTCAAATTTTCTTTCTGTTCAGTGGTGATTGATGCGTCTTGATGCATCAATTTTGTAAAACCAAGAATTGCATTTAGTGGCGTTCGCAATTCATGACTCATTTTAGCTAAAAACTCACCTTTAGCTTGGCTAGCTGCCTCAGCTGCTTGTTTTGCTGTCTTAAGTTCTGCAGTACGTTGTTCAACTCTTATTTCTAGTTGTTCTAAAGATTCTTTAATCTGCAATGCCATGCGATTAAATGACTGTGATAAAACATCAAGTTCTTTGACTCCTTCAATTTTTACACTTTGGTCTAAGTTACCATTTGCGATCGCTTTAGAGGCTGTGCTTAGTTTTTGAATCGGTCGCATAATCCATTGCGAAGTTAGCGTTCCCACAATGATGGCGACGAATAAAGCTAATGAACACAGAACAATTGTCATTTGAGTATTTGTATCGATCTGTGCCATGAAGTCAGATTCGGGGACAACAATAACCACTAACCAATCCAACCCAAGATTGTCATACCAAGGAGATACATGAACAAAATGACGTTGATGGTGACATTGAATGTTCAGCTTTTGACTTTGCTTAATTTTGGCAAAACCACCAAATTCATCGTAGATATACTTAGCAATTACTTGCATCAATGCATCTTGGCTTTGCAAAACATTTATTCTTTGTGCTTTACCTTGGAAAACAGTAAGTGGTTTTTCTTGACTTGAACTTGCAATTAATAAACCATTACGTTCAATAATGAAAATTTTTCCAGAGGGACTAATATCTATACTGGCTAAGAATTTACTAATTTTGGTTAGCAGAAAATCTGCCCCAATGACACCAAGTAATCGATTATTCTTGTCGTAAAGTGGACGACTTGCAGTAATTAAAAGATGTTCTGCAGGGTCTTCCCAGGTATATACCGGAGTCCATATTGGTTTTCCTGCTTTGATTGCGTCGGCGTACCAAGCTTCTGCTAAAGGTTGGTAGTTTTCGTAAACTCTTAAAACTGCCGTGCGGTTTCCTTGACTATCAGTAGCGTAAGTATATGCTTTTCGTTGAGTATTTACTGAAAGTTCGTCGATTGTAATGCCCTCACCATCCAAATATCGCCCAGATGCTACAAGTTCACCTGTTGTTAATGCATAGCCAATGTAGCTAACATCGAATACTTGCATTTGTTTCCAAAAGTATTGTCCTGCATCTTCAAAGCGATATACATCTAATATTCCTAGTTGAATTGCATCGACATTTAGCTGGTTGATTTGATGTGGTGTGGCTAAGTAGCTATCAAGGTGTTGATCTACAAGTTTGTCAACTTTATCCATTAATTGATCTGCAAGTTCGTTGACGGCTTGTTGTCCATTACGTAGCGAAATGTATCCCACTATTGCTACAGCAACAAAAATTTGCAGCACGAATGGCACAATTAGCAGCTTGTGTAGTCCGATACCCTCGCTTTTATAAACATCATTATTGGCGATTTTCAGATATTGACGTAACTCCAACCACCTCATACAATTTAATTTTTAATTTTTTGGAATTAATGAGCCTAAGCAAATTATGATATCTCAATCTAGCAATTAATTTACTATAAGTATTCAGTAATTTTTGTTATAGAATACATTAATTCTTAGATATTTATTTGCATATGATTTCAAAAAAATAAGAATCAATACGAGTTTATACTGAAGTCGAATTTGAACTTATTTGCTACGTCCTTTATAATTTGATATAAATACTTTCTACTACTCTACTTATAAAAGCTGCACACTAGTAAAACATCCGTGATTGTACGGAAAAGCTATAAAGTCTCTTCTTTCAATATCCTTTTTGATTGAATAACTCAACGAGCATAAATCGCAGATGCCCGCCAACTCCCTGCGGGGCTACCCAAGCAAATTGTATCTTTGGACACTGAAATAATTTATCTTTTATCAGTAAGTCCACGGAGGTGGAAAGAGTTTGTTTAGCTGCGAATAAATTTGCAATTCAAATTCATCTAGGAGATTTGTTAATTCAATCGTAGTAATCAACTAGAATTAATACTTGCTACGAGTCAACTATAACTAAAGTAAACGTAGTTGTCCTTCAAGCTGTTCTCCCGAAGCTTGATTTGGCTCAAGTGTATCCAGATCAAAGTCTGACCATTCAGTTTCGGCTGACATTAATTTTTGTGCAGCTTCTAACATTGAAGCTGAGAGATCTTTGAGATCTTCTCTGTTATTTAGATAAGTTTTTAAGGCTTCCATAGGGTCAATACTACTACTTGCACCTAGTTCGGGTATGCGTGGGCGTGCAAGTTGGCTAATAAGTTCGGGTTGAATTGTGTAAGTATGTGCTGTGCTTAAAGTACGATGCAACAATGCTGTATCTATTTGATCTAATTGGTCAGAACGCAGCTTATAAATAAGGCGTACAACAGCATCATCGATATTTTTTTTGGCGATCACCTTCAATATTTTCTCTTGCGGATCAGCCACATTCGACACATCAACTTCAATTGTGCAGAACGTACGCACAGGTAAAGGACAAAATTCCCAGTGCACCTTACCGCGTTCGAGTTCCACCATCACATAGCCTTTGTCTTCTTTTTCCTCACTAAAATCTACCCGTTCAATACTTCCTGGATAAATAATCGGCGGATCATTCGATTTATTCAGATTTTGGTGGCGGTGGACGTGTCCTAAGGCAACATAATCAAAACAGGGACGCGTAAGTAATGACAGCGGAACAGTAAAGCCTTTCCCGACTGCTAAAAAGCGTTCTGCACCGTAAGAAGCATTATCAACCATCAAATGTCCTAATAACACTGTTGGCACTTCTGGATTCAGGTTGCGGATTTCGCCTTCGAGGGCAACTCGCAGACGATCAATGAGTAATTGATTGACTTCAGCTAAAGACAGTCCTTCAGTTTCGGGGCGCGTCAGCAGTGTAGAACGAGTTAGCCAAGGTAGCGAGATAATTTGAATTGGACCGTTATGGGTTTGGATATGGTGTGTCGTTAGGCGATCGCCGACAACAAATCCTGGTACTCCCAAAGTCCGATAAATACACAAACTTGCCCCACCTTGTCCTTGTGAATGCTGATCGTGATTGCCAACTAACAATACTGTAGGAACTTGCGCGTCTACTAAGCGGCGAAACTGACTTGCAAATTTTTCTTGCACAAAAGGTGGCGGCGTTGCATCAGGAAAAGCATCGCCACCAAACACAACAAGGTCAACAGGTTCAGATAAAGCACGGTCAATGCAGCGCGAAAGTGTCTTGACAAAATCCTCCAAACGCGTGTTGGTTCCGGTTTGAGGGTCAATGCGTCCGTGGGAAAAGCTACTTCCCATGTGGATATCGGATAAATGGAGGATTTTGAGCATGAGTTTTGAGTTTTGAATGTAGAGAGAAAGAGTGGTAGATTTGAGTGTTGAATTTTGTTAGCGTAGCGGTGCGTTGGCACGTTTTGAGTTGAATCTTCGTAATTCAGAACTCAATACTAAGAACTCATAACTCCTCTTCTTTAAGTCCCTGACCTCTGTTTAGACTAAATATGAATTCCGCATTCAGTTTTACCTGTACCGCGCCAGCGTCCGGCACGTTCATCTTCGCCTTCAGCGACGGGGGTAGTAATTGGTTCATCACCAATACTGGGATAACCTTGATCGTGGAGTGGGTTGTAGATCACACCATGTTGGAAGACATAATTCCAGGAATCTTTACGAGTCCAACTTGCTAAAGGATTGACTTTAAGACGCTGTTGAGCATCTATTTCAAATACTGGCATATAGGCACGGGTAACGGCTTGATCGCGACGCCGTCCTGTAATCCACGCAACCGCGTTCAGTTCATCTAAACTACGCTGCAGTGGTTCAATTTTTGTGAGGTGGTGAAATTTCTCAATATCTTTATCCCATAAGGCTGCACCATATTTAGCGGCAAAAGCTTCGCGCGTCTCTACGTCAGGAGTTTTGTAGATTCTCAAGTCAAGGTTGTAAATCTCTTTAGCTTTGGCAACTAATTCTAACGATTGAGGAAAATGATGCAATGTGTCGAGGAAAATCACTGGAACTGGTCGTTCAAGGTCGCGGTAGAAAATATCAGTGATTACCATATCATCAACATTAAAAGCACTCGTTTGCACCAGTCCTTCTAAAATATGCTCAACGCACCAAGCTAAAATTTCTCTGGGATGAGCAGTATCAAATCTCTGGTTAAGTTGCTCTAAATCAAAATTATCAATTTGGATGCGAGATTCAATGGAAAAGCTCATGTCGATTATTTTGTTATTTCTCTTACATCCAGAATATCTAAATTTTGTGTCGGTGAAAGCTTTTTAGTTTTTTTGCGCTCAGCTTTGATTTTTTATGAAGTGGTATTTCTAAAATGCGATTAATCTTATACAGTAAGCCAGGTTGCCATTTATGTGAGGGATTGCAAGAAAAATTGGCACAAATTCACTCATTCAGCTTTGATTTAGAAGTTCGGGATATCACAACCCGTGCAGATTGGTTTCAAGCCTATCAGTACGAAATACCAGTCATCTGTAGAGACAATAATGGTAGAGAAGAGCAACTTCCTCGTCCTTCTCCTCGCGCTACAGTGTCACAGTTGGAGCAATTGTTACAGAAATATCTTAAAACTCATGGTTCAGAGTAAGAGATGTGTGTTTACAGTAGAGGTCAAGGGTCAGAGGACGCTGGCGCAGACCTTCGGTTCAGGAGTCAGAGATAGAAACTAAAAGTTAGTTGGAGCAACATCTCTGAGCCTTTGTGAATGTCCTAAGTATACTGACGCTCATTTAGGTTTTTGTTGTGAGGAGTATGATGCCATGAAATTGCGTGAATTGTTAATAAATATTGCAAGTCTTAAAGAAGTTCCCCAGCATCCAGCAATGGATAGGGAAGTTACTGGATTAAAAACGAATTCCCATGCTTGTCAACCTGGAGATTTATTTATTGGGATGCCAGGGACGCGAGTCGATGGAGGTGAATTTTGGGAAAGTGCGATCGCTTCCGGTGCGATCGCGGCTTTAATTTCTGCAGATATAGCAAAACCAGTCACAAGCGATGCTTGCATTGTTGCTGCAACTGATATGATTCAAGCGTGTGCCCAAGCCGCAGCAGCTTTCTATGGCTACCCAGCAAAACAGCTAAAACTTGTGGGTGTCACGGGTACGAATGGCAAAACGACAACAACACATTTAATTGAATATTTTCTTGCACAAGCACAGTTTCTCACCGCCTTAATGGGAACTCTCTACACGCGATGGCAAGGTTATGAGCAAACTGCAACGCACACAACACCATTTGCAGTAGAACTTCAACAGCAATTAGCCGCAGCCCGCGATGCTGGTTGTCAGTGGGGAGTCATGGAAGTGAGTTCTCATGCTTTAGCACAAGGAAGAGTAGAAGGTTGTTTTTTTGAAGTTGGGGTGTTTACAAACTTAACGCAAGACCACCTTGATTTTCACAAGGATATGGAAGATTATTTTGCTGCCAAAGCACTGTTATTTAGCCCCGACTATCTCCAAGGACGCGCAGTCATTAATGCAGACGATCCTTACGGGCAAAGGCTAATGGCGCAAATCCCCGTTCAACAACTATGGCGCTACAGCGTCCACAATGGGGAAGAGGCTGATTTTTGGACAAGCGATCTAAACTATGAACCAACAGGTGTCAGTGGAACGCTGCATACACCCAAAGGAAACATTGCCTTTCATTCGCCCTTAGTAGGCGAGTACAATCTCTCAAATATGTTGGCGGCTGTTGCTGCGGCATTACATCTCGGTGTAGATTTAGGCTTGATTGCGCAAGCTTTACCAAAATTTACCGAAGTTCCAGGACGGATGGAACGAGTGCAGATTGATTCTGAGCAAGATATTAGTGTAATTGTTGATTATGCGCATACACCCGATAGCTTAGAAAATTTACTCAAAGCATCAAGACCGTTTATTCCTGGCAAAATGATTTGCGTATTTGGTTGTGGCGGCGATCGCGATCGCACCAAGCGTCCAAAAATGGGAGCTATTGCAGCGCAACTTGCAGATATTGCCGTTGTGACTTCTGATAACCCGCGTACCGAAGAACCCGAACGCATTTTGCAAGATGTTTTAGCCGGAATTCCTGAAACAGTACATCCTCAAGTTATTTGCGATCGCGCCAGTGCAATTCGCACAGCAATCCTGCAAGCGCAACCTGGAGATGGTGTTTTAATTGCAGGTAAAGGTCACGAAGACTATCAAATTTTAGGAACTGAGAAAATTCACTTTGACGATCGCGAACAAGCAAGGTCTGCCTTAAATGAGAGACGAACAAAAAGAACTTAAGTATGGGTGTAACTCAAAACTCATAACTCATAACTCCCAATTACCCATTACCTATTCTCTACTTCTAACCTTTATCTAATTGCTATGGATTCGCTTTATAAGTCTATCCTTAATTTACAGCAACCTCCACAACTTTTGGCTGTTAGTCCGGCTACTTTACTTTCACTGGTGAGGGCTGTTATTGATGCTTTAATTGAAAATCAAATTTCAGCAACACTGTGGCTTAAGCTACCGCCAGGAGAGATTTGGCAAGCAGAAATTCAGCGTTACTACAACCAAGTACAACTTCCACGGACAACTTACATTATTGTTCCTCAAGATCGCAGTAACTTAGATGCAGAGAAATATAAATTTCCTAGCATTCCGATTCAACTAAAGTTTAATAACCAGTTGCGTCGTGAATATTTTCTTATGGTTACATCTCCAAGTTTTTGTAGCCTGATTTTTGCTTATCGACTAGGACCAAAACAACGGCAAAATAAAGCTAAAGAAAACACACTTGGTAAAAGTACTGCACCATTAACCTCAGTAACAATCCGCAAAAGACCTCCGTTGGTGGCACTTTATTCGTTTGAGGGACACATCGTTCAACCGATACTAAATAATCTCAAACTTGCCGGTGGAGATGAGGTACATACAACAGTAGAAGTTGTGCCAGCTATCCCTGAATCGTCATTTTTAAATCAAATTTTAACTAAACAAATTCATTACCAAGAACAAATCCGCAGTCGAACTAAATTTCGTCGCAACCAAGCACTCAATAAAGCTGTTCGGACAAAAAAGCAAAGTAGTTTTTCTGTCAGAGATGACTTCTTAAGTGAATTATGTCAAGAACTCCGAACACCTCTAGCACATATGAAAATGGCACTCAGTTTACTAAATTCTCCACAACTTAAACCAGCACAAAAACAAAGGTATTTGCAAGTACTGAGTACAGAATGCGATCGCCAAAACTCGCTAATTAATGGTCTATTAGACTTAATTCAACTCGATCGCGCAGTGCAAACGCCATTAGAATCAGTGCGCTTGAGTGAGATTGTTCCTGGGGTTGTTAGTACATACCAGCCGTTGGCAACTGAAAAAGGAATTATGCTGGCTTACACTGTACCAGAAGATTTACCGCCAGTTTCTTGTGTTAATGCTTGGTTGAAACAAATTGTGATTAACTTGTTGCACAATAGTATCAAATTTACTCCTACTAATGGTCAAGTTTGGGTGCGATCGCGTCTCCAAAACGATTTTGTCCAACTTGAATTTCGCGATACAGGTATTGGTATTGCACCAAGCGAAATTCCTAAGATATTCGATCGATTCTATCGCATCCGTCCCGCTGCCGGAGAAGATGTAAGTGGTGCAGGGCTAGGTTTAACGATTGTGCAGCAACTTCTTTTACGCTGTGGTGGTTCTATCTCAGTCAAAAGTCGCTTAGGAGAAGGTTCAACCTTTAACGTCCTTTTACCTGTGGATACTGCTGAGAGGTCAGGAACTTAAAGAAGAGGAGTTATGAGTTCTTAGTATTGAGTTTTGAATTACGAAGATTCAACTCAAAACGTGCTAACGCACCGCTACGCTAACAAAATTAAACACTCAACTCTACCACTCTTTCACTAGCCACTAATCACTATTCACTCATTCAAGACACGCCAATAAGTGCCACTTTCTCGCTGCATCAATTGGTAGCCAATCAGTTCTCGACGTAGTGTAGCGCAGTCTTCGTGGTGGTGTTTGAGGATTGTATTCACTTTAATTTCAGGGTACTTAACTCCGAATTCAAATTGATTTGCTAACCACTTAAGAATGACAACGCGTTTTTTGCGACTAGCTGGAATTTCCTTGAGTCGTCCATCAACGAGGAAGTTTTGCAATACCTTGCGTTCCCATGCTTCGCCTTCAATGTTTTCAGCCAGCGAAGCCATCTGTTTTGGTGAAAAAATCTCTTTGCTAATTCCTTGCAATGCTTCACCGTCTAGCTGATACAAGTGGGTATTTCCTTCAGGATGCATCTTTACTAAATTCAATTCTTTAAGTTTATTGAGATGATGCGATACCGTTGGTTCTTTTAATTGCAATAGTGTTGCTAATTCTTCAACACTGCATTCCCGACTCGCTAAAATTCCCAGAATCTTCAATCGACTTTCATTAGCTAACACTTTAAAGAAGCGTAGCAGCGATTGCATCGCGTCCTGTTCCATACCTTCCACTAATTAGACCTGCATCTAATTAGAATTAGATCAATACTAGCTACAGTATTCGGTTTGCTTGACATCTAAAGGCAAGAAAATCGTCAAGACTTCACCTTCGTGGGGACGTTGCCGCACAATGAGTTTGCCACCAATAGCTTGAAATAACTGTTTAGTAGCTGTCATATTTAAACTAATGTTGCCAGTTTCAGGTTGAAATGTGAGTAATTGACCAAGCGACTTGCGGATCGGCGGTACGGTATATTGTTCTCCTTTATTTTCTTCGAGTTGAGATTTTGGCAGTAATTGCAACTTTAATTGATCTCCCGCTGGAATAACTTGTACTTGGATGTGACTGCCTGGTGGTAAGCTGCGGGTAAAGTTTTCAATTAACCCTGTCAAGACTTGATCCAACATTTTCGGATCGCTAACTACGGTTGGTAGCTGTTGCGGTAAAACAACATCCAAAGTTAAATTACGCCGACTGGCTTGTTTTTGCCAACGCGGAACACTCTGCTGTAAGACCTGCGTTAATGACATTGCTGTTAAATAAGTACCTGAGTGCTTGGCAGTACATTTTTCTAGTTCTGCTGCACGGAATAAAAGCTCCATGCGGTCAATTTGTTCGGTACACTCATGGTCAATGATTTCCAATCGTTTAATTGCATCAGTTGCTAAATCGCGGCGCTTAAGTAGTAAGCGAGTCAATGTTCGGATTGTCGTTAAGGGTGTCCGTACCTCGTGCGCGAAGGCTTGAAGTAATTCCACATCTACGCGAGGTGTTGCGTGACTTAGTTCTAAATTATTATTTTGTGTACAATTACGAATTTCTTCGTGGGGGAGTTCTGGTATGTGCTGCAACAGCAAGCGGCTAAAGTGCATTACTGTTCGGTAATCTGGCGCTACTGGATAATATTGCTGAATAAGTTCATCTAGATGCAATACCGATTCAGAAGTTGTGAGTGCAGCTCTTGCTCTCAAAGCGTACCATGCCTGTTCCACGACTTCTGGTTCAAAGGAAAATAAAAATACTGGTACACCATAAGCATTTTCTGCGAGAACCATCGCCAAGCTAAATTGTGCAGTTAAAACAAGACAGAACTGTTCTCGTGCCAGTGGATCTCCAGAAATCAACGGTAACAAAACTCCTTGTTCTCTAGCTACTTGTGAGTTTTTTTGTACTGCAGTATTTAAACTTGATGGAAGTAGTTGATGCTGCCAGGAATCTGCCGTAAAAGTCCAAGAAGGTAATGTGTTAACGAGTTGAGGATTGCTAATAACTGGTACGGGACCTGCCAATATTACTCCTTGAGTAGATAACTGGCAATTCTCATCAACGGTATGTTTAAGGTAGATTTGTTGCAGTAGGTTCTCCAATGCGGCGATCGCAACTCGCCATTGCTGCGCTGTCACATCTACTGCAGTGCTTCCTTCATGACTTGCAGACAATAAGCATGAATGACTACCATAGCCGTCGTGTTGTGTGTCATTACTGGCTAGTATCTCACTCAGTGTTGGTATTATCCATTTGCGCACCAGTACTCACCCCTTCAACTCATAATTTTTAGTAGTGCTTCAATCTTGATGTCAATACATAAGATATCGGGATTTGGTCATCAATGACAGTCGTAGAACCGAACCCATAAGTCGCAATTTCCGTTGAGGGTAGCTGTATCTTTTCTTTAAGAGTTGAATAGTAAGCTTGAGCCAGCTTTAATTGCATTCATAAAATACACAGTAGCTATCACACTTCGATTGAAGTTATCAGATCTTTTAGAGAACGAACTACAAAGTATACAAAGAGAAAACATAAAAAGAGATGTAAATAAATGTTTTAGTATTTTTTGATGTGATTTTAAATATTTATCTAAAAAATATTAATTGGTTTTGATGTGTTTTTGATGGTATATCATTCTTAAATTATAGATAACAATTATTGTTCTCTGCGTTTAGCTATTTTTTAGAAGTAAGTTTTACAAGTCAGATATAATTACAATAATAGTTTTTAAAAACTTTTCTGCAATCATTAAAACTTAAGCATTGATAATATAAAATTTCATCTATATTAGTTTTTCGTATGTTCGTGTTATTTCCCTAGGTTGATGCTATTTGTTTAATTAAACTGCTAAAAAATTAGGTGTTAGACAAGAAAATATTTGAAAACATAAGTAGGGCAGTAACAAATGGTTAATGACATAAAAAGACGTGCAATTGGTGTGTTTTCTAGCTATTTAGATGCAGAACAAGCAATCAGTGAACTGCGCGATCGCGGTTTTTCAATGGACAAAATTTCTATTATTGCCCGCGACGAAGCAACTCAAGACGAAATCGCAGGAATTGACGTTAACGACACTTTTGATAACAAAGCAGGAGAAGGTGCAACAGCTGGAGCGCTGACAGGTGGGGTATTAGGAGGAATTACGGGATTACTCGTTGGTTTGGGTAGTCTTGTCGTACCTGGTGTAGGTCCAGTATTATTTGCAGGAGAAGTCGCTTCAGCATTAACTGCAGCACTTGCTGGTGGCGCAGTTGGTACAGTTACGGGCGGTTTACTTGGTGCATTGCTTGGCTTGGGTATTCCTGAAGAAAGAGCAAAAATTTATAATCAACGAGTGGCGAGTGGTGGTTATTTAGTCATTGTCGATGGCACAACACAAGACATCATTAATGCCGAATCAATTTTGATGAATCGCGGTATTCAAGAGTTTGGCATTTATGAAATTCCTGCAACTACTGGCATTCAAACTTCTATTGCAGATGCAACAAATGAAGTAACTCATAGCACAGAATATAGTGAGCCTAGTACAAGTAATATTACTAATAACGATCCCAATGTTGTCATTATCGATCGCCGCGAACAGATTTAGATGAAGTGGTAGAAACTATTTTGATGGCACTCAAAACATCCACAAGCTGCTCGATCTGAGCAACTGTATGAGTTGCCATCAAGGAAATCCGAATCCGGCTTGTTGGTACTGTCGGAGGACGAATCGCAGGAGCAAAAATACCAGCATCTTGCAAGTGACGAGCAGCAATTAAAGCATCAGCAGCAGTTGGTAATAATAAGCAAAGAATTGCCGAGTCAGAAGGTAATAATTTTAAGTGTGATAGTTGATGTATCAGTAATTTAAAATTGTCAATATTGCGCCATAACTGTTGACGCCGTTCGGGTTCTTGCTGAATAATTTGGATTGCTGTTAAAGCTGCTGCGGTATCTGCAGGTGACAGCGCAGTTGTGTATATCCAACTAGGGGCGCGATTGCGTAAGAAATCAATTAAAGTTTTGGTTCCAGCAACATAGCCGCCTAAACTCCCCAAAGCTTTACTTAATGTTCCAACCTGAATGAGTTGACGCTGCGAACAGTCGAAGTGTTCTACACATCCAGCACCGCATTTCCCCAATACGCCAGTAGCATGAGCTTCATCAACTAACAGCATACAGTTGTAATAGTCAGCTAAATCGAGTAGCCCTGATAAAGGGCATAAATCACCATCCATACTAAAAACACTATCAGTTACAATCAGACAGCGACGATAGCAATCGCGTTGTTGCTCAAGATGAGTTTGTAGTGATACTAAATCGCAATGCGGATATTCAATCACAGTAGCGCCGCTAAGAATTGCCCCATTTTTCAACGATGAGTGATTACATTGATCCGATAAAATCAGATCGCGCTGACCAACTATTGCCGAAACAGTGCCCAGATTTGCCAGATAACCGGAACTAAAGACTAAAGCATCTTCAGTTTGCTTGAGGGATGCGATCGCATATTCTAACTCGCGGTGTAATTCGCGGTGTCCGCTGAGGAGTCGAGAACCTGTACTACCTGTACCATATTTTTGTGTAGCAGTGATTGCGGCTTGGATCAAGCGATCGTCACTGGATAATCCGAGGTAATCATTACTGGCAAAATTAATCAGCGATCGCCCATTCATTTGCACCATCGCCCCTGTATGTCCTTGAATTGTCTGCACAGTGCGATACCAATCAGCTTTGTGAATAGTTGCGAGAGATTGTTCGATCCAGTTATAAGCGTCACTCGGCATTCTCATTAAGATTTTTATTACTATTGTTCATGGAGAGCAATTTATTAAAACTTTGTCCATTAACTAATCAACCAATCAACCGCAGGCAAGATGCCTGCGCCACTAATCACTACTAACCAGCCACTAGTCACTCTCACCCCTCACCTCTCACCCCTCGCCCCTAAATTATATGCCCATCATTTCGGCTGAAAATCTTAGTAAAGTTTATCCTGTAGCCGTTAAAGAAGCTGGACTGAAAGGAACAATACAACACTTTTTCCGCCGTACTTATCGCATGGTAGAAGCAGTGAAACAAGTCTCCTTTGATATAGAACCAGGAGAAGTTGTCGGTTTTTTAGGCGCAAATGGTGCAGGAAAAACCACTACCTTAAAAATGCTGACAGGTTTAATTCATCCTTCGGCGGGGCGCGTGCGAGTTGCTGGCTACATTCCGTTTCAGCGTAAATCAGGTTTTTTAAAACAAATCACGCTTGTGATGGGACAAAAGCAACAATTAATTTGGGATTTACCTGCATTAGATACTTTAAAGATCAATGCTGCCGTCTACAACATCTCGGATAAAGAGTATCGTCAGCGTGTCGGCGAACTTACTGAAATGCTTTCACTTCAAGGTAAGTTAAACCAGCCAGTACGCAAGCTGTCGCTTGGGGAACGCATGAAAGCTGAACTGATGGCTGCATTACTCCATCAACCGCAAGTCCTCTTTTTAGACGAACCAACGCTAGGGCTTGATGTCAATGCTCAAGTGGGAGTACGCGAATTTTTACGAGAGTATAACAAGCGATATGATGCCACAATTTTATTAACAAGTCACTATATGGCAGATATTAGTGCATTGTGCAAACGCGTGCTAGTTATCCACCAAGGACTATTGATTTACGATGGCAGCTTAGAAGGACTCATCGATCAATTTGCTCCCTATCGCGAAGTGCAAGTAGAACTCGCACATCCTTTACCGGAAGTGAAGTTGATGCATTACGGTGAAATTAAATCGATAGAAGGACAATCTGCCCGTTTTTTAGTACAACGCGAAGCTTTAACTCGTACTGTTGCACAAATTCTGGCAGAGTTGGAGGTGATTGACTTAACTGTCACCGATCCACCAGTAGAAGAAGTGATTGGTCGTGTCTTCAGTGCCGGTGGCGTGTTATGAATTCAATTATGAAAAAAGCGAGAGTTTTGCTGACAGCATATTATGCATATATGCTCGAATACCGCGCAGAGTTATTTCTGTGGGCTTTGTCTGGTAGCTTGCCACTTATTTTAATGGGAGTATGGACGCAAGCTGCTCAAAGTGGGCAATTTGGGTTAACTGCAGAAGATTTTGCCCGTTACTTTCTCACTGTGTTTATTGTGAGACAGTTTACTGTTGTTTGGGTAATTTATGAATTTGAGAAAGAAGTTGTCGAAGGAAAACTTTCACCACGTTTATTACAACCCATTGATCCTGTCTGGCATCATGTTGCCTCGCATCTTTCGGAAAGATTAGCACGTCTTCCATTTGCTTTGGGATTGGTAGGATTGTTTTTTATTCTTTACCCTCAAGCCGTTTGGATACCGAGTTTGAATCACATCTTATTGTTTGCGATCGCAGTCATCTTTGCTTTTATTCTAAGATTTTTGATTCAATACACATTTGCACTCTTCGCATTTTGGACTGAAAGAGCTAATGCAATTGAAAACTTTTGGTTCTTATTTTATCTATTTTTTTCAGGTTTGATTGCTCCCTTAGACGTGTTTCCAGAAAATATTCGCAACGTCTTGCTTTGGACTCCTTTTCCGTATTTAATTGATTTTCCTGCCTCAATACTAATTGGCTTGCCTGTCAATATATTACAGGGTATGTTAGTAACACTTAGTTGGATTGCCTTATTTTTCATTATTAATCGCTGGCTATGGCGACGAGGATTAAAACAATATTCAGGAATGGGTGCTTAATAATTGCCTTTTTAACAACGTCACATTCTTGATTTTAAAGTTTAATAACTATCTTTTATACATTTCAAACTAGCTATTTGCATTAAACTTTAAGGTACAACTATCTCAGTTAATTCCCGAAATTTCGAGTGTTTTTTTTGCTTAATTTGCTTACATAACTTGTTAAAAAAGCCTGGATAACATATGCATATAAGTTTATTTATGCACTATTTTATTAAGGCTAAGGATAAGGCAGTAAAATTGTTATTTTTTGCTATTAGCATGCTGTAATTAAGGAATCTTTAAATAACAAATAGTGTTAACTGTAGCATTAACTAAGTCTTAATCTTGTAGGGGTATTGTATTTAGCTGTAATAACGTGAGTTTACAAGGTCGTAGGACTTACGCAAAAACTCTCTAAAACTCTTATTTCTTTATGTTCTAGTGTTCAGCAACCCCTACGGGGAATGCATCCTATCCGACGGGAAGGCTATGCCAATGTGGTTCTTTTTTCATACTGTGTGTAAGTCCTGACTATAACTCCACTCATGCTCACATCGGCTCGGCAATAGGGCAAGCAATACAAGAGGAGAACTTAACATGAGTAGCAAACGCAGCCTACGGCAGAAGTATTCTCGCATTGCTAGAGAAGGGATATATGAGGAGAATACGCGCTATACCCAGCAGTTTGACAGGGATGGCGAACCGATCTGTAATCGTTCCAACAATCCTTGCTTTTCATCGATTTTGAACTCTCGCTTACAGCGTCGTCAAGTATTAAGAGGTACGCTTGCAGCAGCTATAACATCCATGTTTGCTGGATCAATCCTGAATGGGTTAAAAGCTCGCCCTGCAAACGCCAGTACTCCCATGTTGGGGTTTAAAGCAGTTCCTATCAGCGAAGCCGATTCCATAGTGGTTCCACAAGGCTACACCGCCCGCGTTCTGATACCTTGGGGAGAACCTATTAGCGGTAGTTTTCCCAGCTATAGTCTCAAGAATACTGGGGCAGAACAGGGAATGCAGGTGGGACAGCACCATGACGGTATGCATTTTTTCCCCATTGAAGGTAAGTCACCTTACGAAGGTAGCTCCATCGATGGACTCTTAGTCGTCAACCACGAGTATGTCGAGCCACGTTATACCCATGCAGCAGCGGTAGGGCAAGCATTAGGCCCTGATGATTTCCCCATGAAAGAAGACGGCACTCGTGACACTGATCAAGTGCTCAAGGAAATGAATGGACATGGAGTGAGTATTACCCGAATATCTCGCCAGTCTGGTGGTAGCTGGAAGGTAGTGCGCGATCCGCGTAACCGCCGCATTACAGCCTTGACTCCAATGGAAATTCGAGGACCTGTGCGAGGATCTGATTTAATTAAAACGAAGTATAGCCCAGATGGGACAAGAACTCGCGGCACAATCAATAACTGTGCCCACGGTGTTACCCCTTGGAATACCTATCTCACCTGTGAAGAAAACTGGGCTAGATATTTTCTCAACAATGATGAAGACGTCCCTCGCGATCATGAGCGTTACGGAGTTTCTACGGATGGCACTTCACGCTATGGCTGGGAATTGGCAGATAACAAAGCAGATGAGTATATTCGCTTTGGTGCTTCTGCAAGTGGTGCTAGTGCAACTGAGGACTATCGCAACGAGCCGAACACGTTTGGCTGGGTAGTAGAAATTGATCCTTTCAATCCAAAGAGTACTCCGGTAAAACACACTTACCTTGGACGGTTTGCCCATGAGGGAGTTGTATTTCAGCCACCTGTAGAAGGTCAGCCCATTGTTTGCTATTCCGGTGATGATGCTCGGTTTGAGTACATTTACAAATACGTGTCAGCACAGCCCTATAATCAGGCAACAGCAAGCGGGGCTTTATTAGACGACGGAACGCTCTATGTGGCTCGGTTTAATGAAGACGGTACAGGGAAGTGGCTCGCCCTGAAGTTTGGCGAGAACGGACTCACTCCTGAAAATGGCTTCCAGGATCAGGCAGATGTTCTAGTTAATACGCGCACAGCTGCTGATTTTGTATGTGCAACTAAGATGGATCGTCCTGAGTGGGGCGCAATTGATCCTCGCAATGGAAACGTTTACTTTACACTAACCAACAACTCCAATCGCGAACCCGATCAAGTGGATGTTGCCAACCCTCGTCCTAAAAACGATTGGGGACACATTATTCGCTGGAGTGAATCTGGCAAAAACCCAACTGCTACATCGTTCAAATGGGATATATTTGTGCTGTCTGGACCAGAAGATGACAGCCGCAAGCTATCTGGTCGTCCTCTCAATGCAGATAACATCTTCGCGAATCCGGATGGACTGTGGTTTGATGCTGACGCTCGCCTTTGGATTCAGACTGACATTGGTGAAAGTTCTCAAAATCAGGGTGAGTTTGCTCAGTTTGGCAACAACCAAATGTTGGCGGCTGATACGGATACTGGTGAAATTCGCCGCTTCTTGACTGGACCAATCGGTCAAGAAATTACGGGTGTGGTTACAACCCCTGACCAGCGTACAATGTTTATCAACGTTCAGCATCCAGGAGCAACCACTTCCGAAGAAGAATTCGCGGCAGGTAAAATCAACTCACGCTGGCCCAACAAAAACCCAGAAATCTATCCTCGTTCAGCGACGGTGGTTATCACTAAAGATGACGGTGGCGTCATCGGAACTTAGCGATCTGTCAATTGTTAATTGTGGGGCGTTCTGCAATTAAGGATTAAATTTAAGTGATTTTTGAGGGATTATTGATCCCTCAAAAGTTATTGGAAAACCACCAGCCCTGAGAATACGTACCTTTGAGCAAATTCTAGCCAGACCTACATTGTTCGCACAAATGTTTTAGAAAGAAAGAAATCAACGTTAGTAACAACACCAACTGATGCTACCGAAGTGCGATCGCACAATTTTGTTACTAGGCTGAGTTACACCAGCGCGATCGCCAAAGGCATTATCGAGTGGTTTAGTCGTATCAGGGGTAAGCATGGTTACAACACAAGCATTAGCCGAACAAAGAGTTGTTCTTAAAAATATTAGTTGGCAAACATTTACAGCCATGCTGAATGAAATGGGCGAGAAGCGCAAAGTACGTTTGGCTTATATTGATGGAATATTAGAAATTATGACTCCACTAGGAGAGCATGAAAATACAAATAGGTTTATTGACGATCTAATTCGAGTATTAGCTGATGAACTCAATCTTAATCTCAAAAAGTTTGGTTCACTAACTCTCAAGCACGAAAATATGAGACGTGGAGCCGAACCGGACTCGTGTTATTACATTTCCAATGAATCGCGTGTGAGGAATAAACGTCATATTGAGCTAACTATTGATCCACCTCCCGACTTGGTAGTAGAAATTGACATTACTAGTAGCTCAATTGATAAACTTTCGATTTATGCTGCTGTGGGTGTTCCAGAAATTTGGCGTTATGATGGGCGATCGCTTCAGGTTTTCATATTATCTCAACCCAATTCGATCTACACCCCAACACAACAGAGTTCTACTTTTCCGCTTCTCGATCTGAACATGGTTCCGCAACTAATTGAACAAAGTCTCATTGATGGTGAAACCCAGACTTTGCGTTCTTTCCGTGCATGGATACAACAGCAATTAAATAAAGCTTCTAACTAAGTCTAAGTGCATTCGCACAAATATCCCCTCAAGTTGACTTGCAAGGAAGTCTTGATATTGCGGCGGTACACCTGGATCTAAGCTTCTGTTCTTAACAACTATCACTCCGCGTCATCAGTTTTCACACTAAAGTGTTCTGTTTTAAGAATTTCTTCGTAGCAAAGGTGAACACTGCTTACCCAATAATTGCCGGACTAATCAGCCGACGTCTGTAACAAAACTTAGAAGAGTGCGATCGCCTGACTCTACCACCAATCTTAGGTTAACGTTCCTGCTCGCCGGACAATCCGGTGCAGCGGAATTGTTGTGCTGCATTATAAGCGAGTTAATTACAGCACTGCTAAATCTTTAAAGCAGCGACGTGTCAACTCTAGTCGGGCGGCTGGATCTTTCTCGTTCCGAATATCGATGTTAGTGGCAAAAAAGTAAACATTCTCTCCTTTCTCCAAGTAACCGACATACCATCCAATTTTTGGTGTCACATCATCTGCAACACCGACCCAACCTGTCTTACCAGTGATTGTATAGTCTGGCGTTTTCTCCATAATCATGATGTCTTTGACAATAGACAGCGATCGCTCAGAAAAAGGTAAATCGTTTTTGTATAAGCGACGAAGAAACTGAATTTGCTCTTGAGGTGTAATTCGCAACTCTCCCTGTAACCAAAACTTATCAATATCATCGCTATTACCAATCTTTTGGTTGCCGTATCCTACTTGGTTCACCCATTGTTGCATTCGTTCATATCCTACTCGGCGGGCTAGAACTTGATAAAACCAGATAGCAGAAAGCTTGATTGCCTCTCTCATATTCAAATCTCGGTTCCATTCAGGAAATCTCGAAATTCCATCCCACGTAAGAACGGCGATTTCATCCGAAATGACTCTGGTTTCCAGTGAAATCAGGGAGTTGAGAATTTTGAATGTTGATGCAGGTAAAAAGGCTGTTGTATTGCGTTGTGGATTATGTTGAAAAACACGATCATTGTTCGAGTCGTAGATCATAATTGAACCCTCAACGCCCAAATCTTGAAAGTGTCGTCCAAAATTAATATTTTGAGCGACGTTTACGACGGGCGAAGTCTCAATTGCTGATTGTGTCATAGTTGATGCTAGTTGCATTGTTTGAAATAGGGTAAAAACAATGCAACTTAACGCAACAAGAGCAATACTTGTAAAACGAACTACTCGGTTCATGACCCTCCGCAAGATAGTGAGTTCATAGGCAGCCTTGAACTACACTGACTAACTTTTGGGTTTCGGAACCTGAGATGTAATAAATATTTAAGTTTTGAACGAAAGCAGATAAGCTCTAAATCACTGTCTCAATTGCTATTTTTGCAGCACAACTATTAGTTAGACAGAAAATTTTTGTTTATGCATTCTATACGACTACCAAGCAGAAACTTTGCATATATGTACACTCTGCTTTTAAACTCACATTCAAGTTTACTTTTATGTTTTAATTATTGACTAACCAAGTTAGAAATGGTAGTTGTGTTGATTAAAACTGAACAACTAGACTGCTATAAACAACTTATGATTTAAATAAAAAAGGTGAGCATCGCCCACCTTATAAAATGTCGATTAAACCATTTGTGCTACGTGGTACGGACTTGTTAATCGATCTAGTTGTTGCAACAACAAACTAAGGAATAAGCTAACATCGGTAGCAACACCAACTGATTCTACGGAACCGCGATCGCTCAATTTTGTCACCACCGCAGAGTTAACGCCTGGGTTGTACTACTGCGATCGCTTACATTACTTATCTCGCTTCAACTTTCAGGAAAAAATCTTAGCTTCAATTCTGCTATCAGCGTCGGGATCTCGGTTTTAATAGCATCCCAAACAATGTTGAGGTTTACATCATCATATTCGTGAACCAATCGATTTCGCATTCCATTAATTTCTTGCCACGAAATGTTTGGCAAGGTTTGACGAGTGGTTTGAGAAACTCGTCTTGCGGCTTCGGCAATTACCAATAACCGCCGAATGACTGCATCTTGTAACTGTACATTTTCAATGAACTCATCTTTCGAGCATAAGGCTGTATAATTCATGATGAGTTCTGCTGATTGCAACATATCAAGCAGGAATTGAAGATCCCGTTGCATAAATCACCTGGGCTGAGGAAAGGATTTCATGACGGCGTAAGTAGTTACGACTAGTTTCAATTCCTTGACGAGTGATGAGGTCAATTTCTCTGCGGAAAATAGTTTTCAACTCTGCTTCCATTTGGTCTAGACTACCGAAAGTGGGGTGAGCCTCTGGGTGAAATTGCACCATTACATCAATGTCACTGTCGGGGCGAAAGTCATCACGCAGAACCGAACCAAATAGGGCAAACTCGATAATTTGCCAGCGATCGCAAAATTCAGCAATTTTTTCGATTGGCAGTTCTATCGCTGTCAGTGTCATGTTAGTTTCATCTCCAGGGCTTCTAGTTGCTGACTCATCCAGGCTGTACTTAAATGATCAAGCTTAACGGTGGCAAACAGCCTTTCAGTTCCGATTAAAACTAGCTGCCGTCTGTTGCAGCAATGTGTTAGCCTGCTTTAGACTTAAGCATATGCAAGCAGTCTATCTTATGAGCTATCGCGATATCATCACAATAGAACCAGATAAGCGTGGCGGCAAACCCTGCATTCGTGGAATGCGGATTACGGTTTACGATGTTCTAGGCTGGCTAGCTGCTGGGATGTCTATTGCTGAGATCATTGACGACTTCCCAGAGTTGACGGAAACAGATATCAGGGCGTGTCTAGAATTTGCGGCTGATCGAGAGCATCGTCTAGTTGCTTCGGTGAGTGCTACTTGAAACTGCTGTTTGACCAAAACCTAAGCCGAAAGTTGGTCAATCTCTTGGTCGATATTTTCCCTGAATCTAGCCATGTGCAGTTTCATGGATTGGCGCAGAAGACAGATACCGAGATTTGGGAGTTTGCCAAGCTAAACGATTTTTGTATTGTGACTCAGGATGTAGACTTTGCTGAAAGAAGTCGGCTTCATGGTTCTCCGCCTAAAGTAGTGTGGCTACGATGTGGAAATGCACCAACTAGAGAAATTGAAGCTTTGATTCGTGCGGGTGATGAAGCAATTCAAGAACTTCTTAATAACTCCGAACTACACTGCCTTGAGTTGTACTAGCCTTTTGTAAAGAGAACATCAGTAACAATATCAAGTAAGTTTACTGAAGTGCGATCGCTCAATTTTGTCACCACTGCTAAGTTATTAGTTATGAACTTTTGGCTCTTACAGATAACTATCGATGGTTGGCTCCAGTAAGGAATATGTGACGCTGCGCTTTTGAATATCAACAGGTAATCAGGCTACCGTCTCCACTAATGGCGTGCCTCAATCGAAGCATAACTTTAGACGCTCTCAATCAACCGTTGGACTGCACTAATAACCAACTCAGGTTGATCTAGTTGCACAAGATGTCCACTATTTTCTGCAATGATATGTTGGCTATTTGACGATAGTTTGGTCAAGTCTAACTGAAGCGATGACCATTGCTGAAATCTTTCGTCACTCATCTTTGAATTTTTAGAACCCTGGCTCAACACAATTAAAGGTAGGCTGCCCAGTGATGTAACTGATTGAACTTCCTCAAAGCTCTTTTTTATATTGGCAAGTTCACTGGATGCGGTTGCCCAATAGTCGGGACGGTAACAGAAGGATTTATAGGTATCAAATAAGGTTTGTACTGCCAGCGGATATTTTTGAATTTCTCGCTTAATGTCCTCAAGAATTGGTAACAGATTCATCTCCCCGATTAATCGCAGCACTCCAACTTGACTGACAACCCTCAAAACCTGATAAAGCCAAGACTGCATTTTTATGCGTCTCCACATTTCGGATGTCATCTGATTTTCATGGGAAGAATCGACTAACACTAATCCGACCACATCTTCTGGATATTGACTTGCATACAGCCGCATATTGACTCCACCCAATGAGTGACCAACTAAAATGTAGGGAGGATTAATTCCAGCCTTAGTCAAAAGTGAATGTAATTCATCAACGCTCTGCTGACTGGTGCGGGAGATCCTGGGATTGGGATCGCTCCAACCCAACCCTGCTCGATCATAAGTGCAAACACGGGTAAATTTAGCAATTTCAGATGGAACCAAGCCCCATGTAATTGAGGAAGCACCACCACCAGCATCCATAACAACCGTTGGTGTACCTTGCCCAACACAGTTGAGATGTAGACAAAATCCCCCAATATCCACAAGTTCACCCTGTGGAGGATGTCTGCGTCGATCCAAGGCTTCACTCACTGCTTGATAGAAAATCCCTGTAAGTAATGAGATTGCGGTAATACTTAGAGTAAGCATAGCCAAATTTGCCGTAATTGTCATAGCAAAATTTATAGATTCATACTGCTGCATTCAAGGTTATCTTTGCTGCCAATTAGTTTGCGCCATAACTATTTATTAGACAGAAACTTTCTATCTATCCTATATGGGATAAAAAGCAAAAACTTTCTGGATATTATGATCAATAGTTATACTATCAAGAACCTTTTCCGATATCATATGTGGCAAACAGTCCTAAAAAACTGTGCTTCTAAACTCGCTTTGAAATTTACTTTAATGATGGTCTTCTAGCTGGTAACAGTCCGAAATAAAAATAGTGTTTGTGTTGATTAAAACTTATGAAACTGGACTGCTATAAAGTTTTAATTTAAATAAAAAAGGTGAGCATTGCCCACCTTATAAAATGTCGATTAAACCATTTGAGCTACATGATATGGACTTGTTAATCGATCTAATTGTTGCAACAACAAGCTGAGGAACAAGCCGACATCAGTAACAACACCAACTGATTCTACAGAACCGCGATCGCTTAACTTTGTCACTACCGCCGGATTAATATCAACACACACCATCTTCACGCCTGCGGGTGTCATATTACCAACACCAATAGAATGCAACATTGAAGACAGCATTAAAATCATATCTGCGCCTTCTAGTAACTGCGCATATTCTTGTTGTGCTTTAATTAAATCCATTTGGGTATCGGGTAATGGTCCATCATCGCGGATTGAACCTGCAAGCGAAAATGGTACACCTGCACGTACGCACTCGTACATCACACCACTATTTAATGCACCTTGCTCGACAGCTTTGGCAATATTGCCGTAACGACGAATCATGTTGATCACTTTCAAATGATGGCGGTGTCCGCCTCTTACTGCAACTCCGCGTTGCATATCGACACCCAAAGAAGTCCCCATCATGTTTTGTTCCATGTCGTGAACAGCGATCGCATTCCCACCGAGTAATGCTTGCACGTAGCCTTCACGAATCAATCTTGAAAGATGTTCGCCACCACCTGTATGAATCACCACAGGACCTGCTGTAACAACAACTTTACCACCTTGATCGCGGATTTTACGCAGTTCCCACGCAACTTGCTCAACAACTAATTCAACACGGCGTTCGCTAGAAACTCCTGCCGACATAAAGCTGAATTCTTGCGCGTTGCGTTGTTCGCGTGATTCGGTTTTGCGGATGGTACGGATACCTTGAACATCAACAACGACGTGTTCGTCTACTTCTAAGTCACGTAGCAGTTTGCATCTTGCTAACATACCATCAGCGGTTTGCTTAATTGCGATCGCCCCATCCATTCGTTGATTTTGTACTCTTATCCACTCACCATTGATCCGTACTTCGGTAGGATAAATCGTGGTGACGTAAAAGTCGTCTGGTGCAACTCCAGCTTGCAATACAGGCTCTAATTTAGCATCGCGCTCATCTTGGGGAAGATCGACTGCACCCAAATCAATCAGTTGCGATAGAATGCTTTCCATCACATCATGCGAAGGTGCAGAAACTTTCACCTCTGCGGTTGAGGTACTTTGTCGCTGTTCTCCCAAATTGAACTTGAGTACCTGAAAGCTACCGCTATTTTCAACAATTAAATCTAAAGCGCGGTTAATTAAACCAGTATCAAGTAAATGTCCTTCCAAGCGAATTGTCCGACTTTCTACCGACGCATTAGCCGTGACTTCGCTGCGCACAGGTTCAGTAACTCGCAATGTCAAGCACTTTGCTGCACCACCTGCTTTGAGGAATTCTGTTAGTGGTGTTTCAATGACTTGGAATCCAGCTTTGGCGAGACGTTGTTTGAGATTGTCACTCGCCTTATTCATAATCACAACCGAGTCAATATTGACGGCGTTACACGCAAAATTCACTGCATCAGCTTCAGCGATCGCAATTCGCTTTTCGGGTGCGACACGCATTTCAATCATGCGGTTGGAATACGAATCAAACGCAGGTGGATAGTACAGCAAATAACCACCAGAAAGCGGACAAAAACACGTATCCAAGTGATAAAAGCGCTCATCCATCAACCGCAATGATATCACTTCGATATCAAGCCACTTGGCAATATAAGGATGCGAGTCAAGTTCCGAACGGAAGCCGTAACCCGCCCACAACCAACGACCTTCGCGATCCAGTAATGCATCCCCTGCGCCTTCAAATGGTAAGTCTTTTGGCAATTCATACACAGTATAGCCTTGCGACTCAAACCATTGTTTAAAGTACGGTTCCTCTCCCTGACGTTCTTTGTGGTAGAAACGACTGAGAACAACGTTATCTCCTAACACAAGTCCCGCATTAGCCGTAAATACCATGTCAGGGACACCCTTTTGGGGTTGTACGAGGTCTACAATTGCATGGTCTTTGATAACATGATGCAGTTTTTGCCACTGATCGACAGCGCGATCGCGTGAAGACTTATGGATATTTCCTTCCATCCAAGGATTAATGACATAGTCTACGTCATAGTGGTCAGGAGGACACATGAGGAAGCGGATCGAAGAAGTCATAAAGTAATATCAGTGTGAATAAATTCCCAAGCTTCTATTGGATACAGACTTTTGCTGCCCCAATTCTGTAGAACTTGCTACGATTTTGCCTCGCATACGACACAGAGGCTAGATCACCATTCTATACCCAGGGCAACTTGATATAACATTAATGGGTCGTGGTGAGTGACTAGTGGCTAGTGATTAGAAAAACAACTTGCACCCAACAATCAAATCGATACGCTAGTAATGGGCAACCAATTACCTGTTACCCATTACCAATTCTCCAAAAATTTAGCTAAGGATGCGTGTAATCTCAGTATCTACTAACAGCGTTGTGGTTCCGGAAGTATAGCGATCGTAAACTTGACCTTCTAGCATTGTTGTTCCGTTGAGTAACCATCCTTGCTGTGTAGACGTGATGCGATCGCCTGCATTCCCTTTGACAATTAACTGATTTGTCGTATCCGATAAGTTTAGCAAGTTTAAGCGAGTTAACTTAAGGCTATTATTACCCGTACCCGTTAAGTCAATAATTTCAATTCCAGAGATTCGGTTACTAGGAAGCGTTGTCAAATCCATAGTTAGATTACTGATTTCAATTGCTAAGGTATCCGTACCGCTACCTCCATCCATACGACGGTTCCGAGGACCAAAAATCAGCACATCGTCACCTGCACCACCATAAAGGACATCGCTACCTCGACCACCACGTAAAGTATCATTGCCCAGCCCACCAATCAAGATATCGTCGCTATTTGTACCAATGAGTAAATCATCACCAGGTGTACCAAGACGGTTGACTTTGTTGCTGAAATCACGACCATAGATGACGTAGCTTTGTCCAGTTTCACGATTATTGAGATTAAAAGGAGAACCTAGTATTAAGTCAGCAAAGCCATCTCCGTTGACATCTCCAGCACTACTAACAGAATAACCTGAGAGATCGCCTGCGCTAATACCATTAATCTGAAAACCATTCGTGCCATCGAGTGTTGCTAAGTCAAAATTGGCTTCAAAGCCAGAAGCTTTACCAAACACGACATAGCTTTCGCCAGCATAACTTTGTCCACTAGGATCAGCATTAGGATTACTAACAATCAAGTCATCAAAACCATCACCATTAACATCTCCAGCACTACTTACACCAAACCCAGCATCATTAATCCTAAAGCCATTTGTACCATCGAGATTTGCCAGATTTAAGCTTGGCTCAAAACCTGAAGCATTACCAAATACTACGTAGCTAGAGTTAGTACCAGCAGAACCAACAATCAAATCAGCAAAACCATCACCGTTGACATCTCCAGCACTACTAACAGAAAAACCTGAGCGATCGCCTGCATTAATACCATTAATCTGAAATCCATTTGTACCATCAATTGTCCCTAGGTCAAAATTTGCTTCAAAGCCAGAAGCCCTACCAAATACTACATAGCTTTGCCCATTAGGATTACCAACAATTAAGTCATCAAAACCATCACCATTGACATCTCCAGCATTACTTACCGCAAATCCAGCACCATTAATCCTAAAGCCATTGGTGCCATCGAGTGTTGCTAAGTCAAAATTTGCCTCAAACCCAGAAGCATTACCAAATACTACATAGCTAGAGTTCGTACCAGGAGAACCAACGATTAAATCAGCCAAGCCATCACCATTGACATCTCCTGCGTTACTCACTGAAAAGCCTGAGCGATCAGATGGATTCGTGCTATTAATTGCAAAGCCATTTGTGCCATCGAGATTTGCCAGATTGAGACTTGGCTCAAAACCCGAAGCCTTACCAAATACTACATAGCTTCGACTAGCACCCTCGAAACCATAATTATCTCCCTCAAATACCCCAAGTATTATGTCATCAAAACCATCACCATTGATGTCTCCTGCACTGCTGACTGAGACGCTTGTTCTCTGTGCCCTAACGCCATCAATCCGAAAACCATTTGCACCATCGAGATTAGCAAGATCCAAATTAGCACCGAAACCCGAAGCACTGCCAAACACCACATAGCCTCTTTCTGATGTGGGGACGATCCGAGCATACTTAGATTCTCCAATAATTACATCATCGAAGCCATCGCCATTAATATCTCCCGCACTACTAACAGAAATACCAGTGTTGCTACTCGTACCAGTATCAATGCTATTCAGCGTAGAGCCATCAGTACCATCGAGTAATAATAGTTGAATCTCACCAATAGTAGATTGAAAATAATTACCATCCAAGCTCAAATCAGAGCTACCTTGTATAATGGCAATCAATTCATTTGGTTCACCAGTTTTCCTGAGAAAGACACCTATACCAGATGGTAAATTACCAGAGGTAGAAGCTAGAAGATAGTTATTTTTGTTACTATTAAGCTTGATGATATCTTCAGCGGGGTTAAAGTCAGTGATGAGAGCATAACTGCTGTAGCCAGGAGTTAATTCATTGCCATCATCGTAAAATTCTCTGCCATTAGCACCTATAAAAAAGGTATCTGCACCTGTACCGCCAGTAAGTACATCACGTTGACTTACACCGCCACTACTACCAGCTAGGGTATCGTTGCCTGCGCCACCAATAAGGGTATCGTTACCTGCTAATCCTCTCAGAATGTTGTTTTGAGAATTACCAATAATAGTGTTGTTCTGGTTGTTTCCTGTACCATTGATGACAAAAAATTCTTCTACTAATATTAAGTTTTCTACGTTATCACTTAGTGTGACACTAACTGAAGATCGTACTGTATCTATTCCAGCATTAGCAGCTTCTATAATTTCAACTGAACTGTCATTAATAATATAAGTATCATCGCCTTGACCACCGTATAAGCGATGTCCACCACCACTAGCGTCTAGTGTATCGTTGCCATTACCACCATATAAAACATCTTGTTCGTCTCTGAAACTACCACTAAAAGCAAATAGTAGATCGTTACCGTTACCACCGTACAAAGTATCAGAACCGCCACCAGTTAAAAGACCAAAATAGTTAACTGGAAAACCACCATTCAAGGTGTCATCGCCATCCCCACCATACAGAATATCGTTTCCACTATAAGTGTAGTAAACCTCAGAAAAAGTGAAATCGCCATAAAGAATATCGTTGCCATCACCGCCATAGAGAGTATCATCAGCAGCATCACCCACAAGTTGGTTATTAGCTGCATTACCCCTAATAACGTTATTCAGGTCATTACCTATACCATTAATTGCTCTAGTTCCAGTCAGCGTAAGATTCTCTACATTGTTGCCTAACGTATAACTGACAGAAGATCTGACGAGATCTATACCAGCATTCTCAGCTTCTACAACTATGTCGCCAGGGTTATTGATAATGTAAACATCATTGCCAGGTCCTCCAACTAAGGAGTCAATGCCCGCGCCACCATTAAGAGTATCGTTGCCTCGTCCACCATAAAGCGTATCATTACCACCCAACCCAAGCAATAAATCGTTTCCTGCTAAACCGAAAATTGTGTCAGCAAACCGAGTTCCAACTAACGTATCGTTACCTGGAGTTCCGATAATAGTAGCCATAATATTTTTTGCCTCTGCATATTTGGGAAAAATGCTCATATCGGCATCAAAAAAATGCTTGATACCGATGCTGTTGTACAAACAAGCCGCAGTCTTAAAGTCTTTGGTCTTAGAAGAAATTATCTCCTCTAACAAAATAGATTAAGTCAAAATATATTACGGTAGTGTAAAGTTTCAGTAAACCAAAGTTGCACTGAGAGCCATTGTATAAAGCTCTGACTAAATACTAATCACGATTAACTCCATAAATTTTACGGTCAACTTGAAAGTTACGTATAATAATTGACACAACAGATTCTCCGACAATGGTTATTAAAAAATGAAAAATCAAACATATCTAATACTTTGACTTGAAAGAAAAAAGTAAATTTTATTAATAATGTGTTAAATGTAATTACTTATCTAAACTCATGGAGAAAAGCAATATTAATTAATAATAAAACAACTTAACTGCTTATTCAAAGATTTAGGCATTGATAGCAGATGAGGTGCATTGTGAGTAGTGAATAGTAAATCATATCTCTAGACAGATGTGCTGAGGAAAAACTAAAACACAAAATGTAAACGCAGCGTGCGATCGCCCCCATTGAGTCTGGTAAGTTAGTTAAGCTGGTTAACGTAAGAGCCGCTTTGTGTTCAACATGAAGGAGAGCTTTAGTTATTCACACTTTCGCTAGGCAGGATAAATGGAATAGAACTATGGCACTAATTGTCCAGAAATACGGTGGTACCTCGGTCGGTTCAGTTGAGCGGATTCAAGCAGTTGCTCAGCGCGTAATGCAAACAGTGCAAGCAGGAAACTCACTTGTTGTTGTTGTTTCTGCAATGGGTAAAACTACCGATGGTCTGGTCAAATTAGCCAATGCTATTTCCTCTAACCCTTGTCGCCGTGAAATGGATATGCTGCTGTCTACAGGCGAACAAGTATCAATTGCTCTCCTCAGTATGGCATTGCAAGAGTTTGGACAACCTGCTGTTTCTCTGACTGGCGCACAAGTGGGAATTGTAACTGAAGCAGAACACACTCGCGCTCGGATTTTACAAATTAGTTCTCAGCGAATTGAAAAGCATCTTAAAGATCGCAAAGTCGTTGTTGTTGCTGGATTTCAAGGCATTAGTAGTACTACAGACTGGGAAATTACGACTTTAGGACGTGGCGGTTCAGATACTTCTGCTGTTGCTTTAGCAGCAGCACTCAAAGCCAATTGTTGTGAAATCTACACTGATGTTCCAGGAATTTTAACGACAGATCCGCGCATCGTGCCAGAAGCACAACTGATGACTGAAATTACCAGTGATGAAATGCTAGAACTCGCCAGCTTGGGTGCAAAAGTTCTACATCCGCGTGCAGTAGAAATTGCCCGCAATTACGGTGTTGAATTAGTCGTACGCTCAAGTTGGAGCGATGAACCTGGAACAAAAGTGATTTCTCCACAACCTCAGTCGCGATCGCTTGTTGGCTTAGAAATTACCAAGCCAGTAGATGGCGTAGAATACGACACCAATCAAGCAAAAGTTGCTTTACTGCGCGTCCCCGATCGCCCTGGTGTTGCAGCACGCTTATTTGGAGAAATTGCCAGACAAAATTTAGATGTTGATTTGATTATTCAATCAATTCACGAAAGTAACACCAATGACATCGCATTTACGGTAACAACACCGATTCTCAAACGTGCAGAAGCTGTAGCACAAGCGATTGCTCCAGTTTTGCGATCGCATAGCGCTTCTCAAGAAGAAGCGGAAGTCATGGTGCAACAACAAATTGCCAAAGTCAGCATCGTCGGTGCAGGTATGATCGGGCGTCCTGGTGTTGCGGCTCAAATGTTTGCTACGCTCTCAGATGCAGGAATCAACATTCAGATGATTTCTACCTCTGAAGTCAAAGTTAGCTGTGTCATTGATGCAGAAGATTGCGATCGCGCCATTGATGTTTTATGTCGCACTTTTGAAGTTAATAGACAGGAAGCACTGGGCAAAAACGAACATCTACCCATTCAAAATCAAAAAGCACCTCCTGTGCGAGGTGTTGCTTTAGCTCTTAAGCAAGCACGACTTGCAATTCGCCAAGTCCACGATCGCCCAGGAACAGCAGCTAAGTTGTTTGGACTTTTAGCGCAACATAACATCAGTGTAGATATGATTATTCAGTCACAGCGTTGTCGTGTTGTTGATGGTATCCCGAAACGCGATATAGCCTTTACTGTGGCACAAATTGATGCCGAAGAAGCCCGTCGAGTGTTAGCAGAAGCTGCGGCAGAGTTTGGTTGGGGTGAAGTTGTTGTTGATAGTGCGATCGCTAAAGTTAGTATTGTTGGTGCAGGCATGATAGGACAACCAGGTGTTGCTGCACGGATGTTTGAAGCACTAGCTCAACACAAAATAAATATTCAAATGATTACCACATCAGAAATTAAAATCAGCTGTGTTGTAGCACAAGAACAAGGCATTCTTGCTTTAAAAGCAATTCATACAGCTTTTGAACTAGGAAGCGGTCAACAAATTCAAGTGCCAGCGTAATCATACAGCCTATTGCAGTTTTATGAGGCACAGTAGCAACAGTGAGTAAACCAGTTTTTCAAATGCACGGGATTAATTAAATCGAGTGCAGTGGCAATGAGAAGATCAACCCTGAATGCAGTAGTTGGGGAAAAGGAGCGCAAAAAAGCTTTTAATTGTGACCACCAAAGTTCAATTGGATTAAAGTCAGGAGAATAAGGTGACAGGTATTGAATAGTTGCGCCCACTGATTGAATTAAAGACTCAATTTGTTTGAGTTTATGTGCTGGAAGATTGTCCATAACAACCACAGCACCCTGCCACAGTTGAGGCAGTAAACACTTTTCAATAAACACTTGAAAGGCTTGACCATCCATTGAACCATTCAAGGTCATTACAGCTAAAACTCGTTTTGTGCTAATTGCGCCAATGACGGTGACTTTCGACCCGCGATAAAATGGTTGCTCATCATACACTCGAGTTCCACAAAAGCTTCGGGCATGAGTTCGTGTTAACCCCAGCAGTACACCCATTTCATCGATGAAAACTAATACTAAACCGCGTTCTAAAGAACAATTCTCAGATGAGGGAAGTAGGTCATGGAAGACAGCTTTGCAGGAGCTAGCATTAACTCCTGCAAGCCTTGGCAAAGGACATCTGTAACAGCATCAAGTGAGTCGAA
>NZ_JADEWN010000059.1 GCF_015207655.1 Gloeocapsopsis crepidinum LEGE 06123
CCCCAACTACTGCATTCAGGGTTGATCTTCTCATTGCCACTGCACTCGATTTAATTAATCCCGTGCATTTGAAAAACTGGTTTACTCACTGTTGCTACTGTGCCTCATAAAACTGCAATAGGCTGTAAGTTCAACCAAATGACTGATTAATAGCACAAAAAAATATATATAATCTTTAGATGGAAAAACTTTATACTTCAAACTTAAGAGGTTTTTATACCAATTTTAAAAGAGTATCGATGCCTAATTATTCTATTTTTGCTTTTTGGGCGAAGAAGCTCATTTCTACGTAGCAAACTGAAAGCAAAAGAGATTTATAAATAAGAGATATTTTTTTGATTTCTGAGTCGATTCATTAACTACGACACAAAAGGTAAAAAGTAATATATTGACTCGCGATTATATGCTGTTGTTCGTACACAGTAAGGTGGCGATCGCAAATACAAAAAGTTTAAATCTCGTTTGAGTCGGCACTGATATTCTGGAAAACCTCCCAAAGTGTAGTTATCTAAGTCACAATGAAGAGAACCTCTATTGAGGAATAGATATGTCAAAAGAGAAGAAAGGAAACAGAGAAGCCAAAAAGCCAAAAGCGAAATCTGATGGCACAAAGAAGCAAAAAAAAGATGCAAATAGACATGATGGGCTAGGAGGGAAATAAGTCTTAGTCCTTTCCGTTGTTCCTTAATGACCCAGATATGCCTCTGATCTAAAAAATCAGGGGCAAGTTTTAAATTCTTAACCTATTACTCTATCCCTTGTTGCAACTCTAGGGGACAATTTAATCTTTCAAAGACTTGCTGCCATTTTCTGCCATTGTTTAAGTGCTGTTCGCACCGGCTTAACAGCTGTTTGATTAACTTTGTCTGTAACACTCTGGAACATTAACAAGCGATGTTTATTGCATTCCATCTCTGCATTTGGGCTGATTGCTAAAAACAGGTGCATATCTTTTCCATCAAAATAATGACATTCATATTGCATACTTCTTTCTTGACTTTCAGCTTCCCAGTTGATGCAGTAACACGCTTTATCAATTTGCCCAACAGTCAGTCTAAATAACTTAGGAGTTACACTTGCAGCATATTGACTGTACTTAATTGCCTGTTTTTTAACACAACTCCACTCTATTTCTCCTAATGAAGCTTGTTCTTGCAGTAGTGCTAAGTAAGAACCTGAAGCTAGCATAAAAGCTCCAACACCTACAACATCTAAACTTTGTAGTTCTTGAATGATATAATTAAATTCGTCAAGCAGGTCATTGCTTTGTAGTGTATGGGTTTGAGGTTGCTTTAAATATTCACCCATCAACTTTTTAAATGAATCGAGTTTAGCTTCAATTTTTATCAGCAAATTTTCATCAGCTGGTTGTCTGACGAGACTACGTACATCCTCAACAGCATTACCAATAAGTTGCGTATAATCTAGTTGGATAAATAATAGCTCGAGAATTTCAGCAGTATTTCTAGCAACTAAAGCCTCACTAACTTTTGCTAAAGTCCATTGCCAAGTTATTGTTAACCCCTGTGGGTAGCTTTCATGTAGAGTCAAAGCTAATCGTGATTTAGGTGGCACTTGAATCAATTGTGGTGGTGGCATCTTCGCGACTTTTGCTTCAATTTCTTCTAACATGGTGATTCTTTTCTTTATTAGAGATTAATGAAGATTATTTGTGATGGACAGATATAGACAAACATAGCGGTCAGACTTCACTACTACTCGCGCAGGTAAAAAGTGCAAAACCAATAGTAGACGCGCTCATCTCGGTTATTAATATTTAGTTTTCAATATAAAACTTGTTTGTTTGGCACTCTAAAGCCAAAACCTATTTTAGCTACGTTATCTATCGTACCATCATTACTATATCACTCTGTGCTCTACTGTGTAAGCTAATTTGTCAGAGTATAATGAGGATATACCAACTAGCCTGCGAGCTTGTTCTTTAAATAATTCACCTTTTGACATCAAAGCTGGGTCTAATAACCTTTCCTCGTGCCGTCAGTTGTTTTTTTAAACAACTGGCTTAAGAAGGATTTTAATATCTGTGTATGACCCATCTAGAAATTAGCTATTGGCTGCTCTACCCCATGCAGCCTACCTAAACCTTTCTAACTTAGAGCGCGTTCCTTTACTATTTGAGCAGGGTTTCTATGAGCCTGGAGAACGGATGGAGTACGTCTACTTTCCCAATTGTAGATCGTCTCGGTTTAGAACAAGCTAGCTGTGAGTCTTATAAACTGATGAAATCAGAGTCAGACCGTTGGGGTTGAGAATTTGGTGAGACGCACTAAATGGTTGGTACTGGAGAAAGTTTTAGCCTACTAAATCAACTAAAGCGTCCCCTTGGAAACGGATGACACGTAAGACTGAACTGCGATAATGCTCGGACGTAAATACCGAGAGGGTGACGTTGCTTTGATTATCTAGAATACGTTTTACTGTGCAGATCTGCATCTTATTGTTGCAGTAGGCAATGATGCGATCGCCAACCTTGATGTTCAACGCTTTAATTTTCAAGTGATCCTCGACTTGAGACAAGGAAATAGCTGAGCTAAAAGAATATCTTGCTACGCTCTTTTACCCAGTAAATCTATATATTTATCTTATCACATAACCACAAGAAGTATTTCTTTATCAGATTTGGTATTTTTCTGTCAAGGTAATTTATACTTAAGTTAATAACAACAGGTCATTAAGATGAAAGCTTTATTAAAAAGCTCGATGCCATCCTCACTCCAGCTAATCATTGGGGGTGGCTTAAGGAACTCGACAACAATTGGAAAATCCATAGACAGCACGCATACTTGTCTTTGCTGTTCAGACACCTTACTGCGTCACCTATGTGCAGGAAAACTCTACTGGCGTTGTAGCCACTGTTATCAAGCAATGCCCATTTAAAAAACGATTGCAGGCGAGATTATGTGCTTCAACTAAGTTAACCTAACCTGTGCAACTACTCATGTCAAAATAGACCAAAGCTACGCAGAGGTCTTATGAAAGCTTTATTGCTTTACCCTCAGTTTCCCCAATCGTTTTGGTCTTACGATCGCTGCATGGAAATCGCAGGACTTAAAGCAGTCATTCCGCCACTAGGAATTATAACAGTTGCAGCACTCTTACCCGAAGATTGGGAAATTAGATTTTGCGATCGCAACGTCAACCTCGAAACAGCAGCCGACTGGGAATGGTGCGATCTAGTCATCATTTCTGCAATGTTAGTACAGAAACCGGATTTTCTTGTCCTCATTCAAAAAGCAGTACAGCTAGGGAAAAAAGTTGCCGTTGGTGGTCCCTATCCGACATCTGTTCCACAAGATGCGCTTGATGCTGGAGCACACTATCTCATTCTAGACGAAGGGGAAATGACAGTTCCCCAATTTCTTGAAGCATTGACTCAAGGTAAAACACAGGGAATTTTTCGCTCGATTGAAAAACCAGACGTCACCCTTAGCCCAATGCCCCGCTTTGATTTGCTACAGCGGGATGCCTACTTCATGATGGCGATTCAGTTTTCTCGCGGTTGTCCATTCAACTGTGAATTTTGCGATATTATCTCGCTATATGGTCGCAAACCACGCACCAAAGAACCAAATCAAACCATCGCAGAATTACAAGCACTTTATGATTTAGGCTGGCGAGGATCGCTCTTTATCGTTGACGATAACTTTATTGGCAATCAGCGTAATGTCAAACGCTTTTTACGCGAACTCATTCCTTGGGTAAAGCAGCACAACTACCCATTTACCTTTATGACCGAAGCGTCGGTGAATTTAGCAGAAGATGATGAATTATTGCATCTGATGAGTGAAGCAGGGTTCTATGCAGTGTTTCTAGGCATTGAAACTCCCGATCAAGACAGCCTACAAGTGACGCGAAAACTTCAAAATACTCGTAACCCACTAGTCGAAGCTTGTCGCAAAATTAATCAAGCAGGTATGCTGATCTATGCAGGGTTCATCCTTGGCTTTGATGGAGAACGTTCGGGTGCAGGTGAACGAATACAAGCCTTTGTTGAACAGACTGGTATTCCTCAACCTATGCTAGGTATTCTGCAAGCATTACCTAATACTGCTTTGTGGAACCGACTTCAGAAAGAGCAACGTTTAATTACAGACAACGGTATGACTCCTGTAGGAGATCAGAATAACCTGATGAATTTTGTCCCTACTCGCCCTATGGGTGAAATTGCTAAAGAGTATACCGAAGGCTTTTGGACATTGTATGACCCTGCCAATTATCTTAGACGCTGTTTGCAGCAATGTCTCAGTATTAGTTTAATCCCAGGACGAAAGCAGACAATGCAATTGCCTTCGGGTAAAGGACTGCGGCTTTTTGCCCAGTTAGTGTGGCATCAGGGCTTACGGCGTTCTGAAATTAGGAAGCAGTTTTGGCAGCAACTCTGGACAATCCTACGCACTAAGCCTCAAGTTCTCAATATGTATTTAGGTTTATGTGCCGCTGGAGAGCATTTTTGGGAGTATCGCGCTTTAGCAAGAGAACGAATTACTCAACAGTTGGGGTACGATCCATTGCAATCTGTGCTACCTGAGCAAGAATCAATGCTAGTAAATACTTAAGAATTATAGATACCTTACGACTCCCTTTGGGCTACTCAAACAAAATGTATTTTTATACACTCAGATGAGATTTTTCTAAGTAATTTTATTGGGGCAATGTTTATATAGCAAGCGAATTCATTCGCACTCACATTGATGCAGGAGGTTCATTCCTCTATTGAGAAATTTTATACAAGTGTGGGATAGCAAATACTAGACTCGCTATCCCACAAATTAATATTGCCTATTGCAGCATTTGCTTATGCAGGAAGTAACACTGTGTCAATGACGTGGATAACGCCGTTATCAGCAGCTACATCTGGTGTTGCAACTGTGGCATCATTTACCTTAACGCCATTGGAAGCATCAATTTTTACATCTGAGCCTTCAACTGTGGTAGCTGAGTTCAGCTTGACAACATCAGCAGCCATTACCTTGCCTGAAACGACATGATAAGTCAGAATCTTTTTGAGCTTTGGAATATCTTTAAGTAGTGCATCTACTGTACCTTCAGGAAGCTTAGCAAAAGCTTCATCTGTGGGTGCAAAGACAGTGAATGGACCCTTACCTTTTAAAGTATCGACTAAATTAGCAGCTTTGATTGCAGCAACTAGGGTATCAAACGAACCAGCCTTAACGGCAGTATCAACAATGTCAGCCAAGTATGTTACCTAGTTTTGTGTAATCTGTTAACAACTATAAACTACTTTCTCAGAAATTGCACTGATCTCAATGTTTTATAGTTATTCCTGCAATCTAGTTTTAGAAACAATTCGCGTTTTCTTGCGATCGCCTTGGGAGAGTTCTTCTCCTGCTTGTAGCTGAGTCGCAGAAGTTTGCAATACAGTTGCTGCGCCTTTGTCACCCATTTGCAGGGCAGTTTTTGCTGCGGTTTGCAGGAGTGTTGCCGCGCCTGCGCGATCGCCCTGTTGGAGTTTTGTCTCTGCAAGTTGCGTTTGGCGATATTTTGCTAATGCCAAGATATGAGTTTGGACTTGCGAATCAATCGCGGGTTGATAAGCGCGAGTGACGTTAGTCATGACAGGGATCGTTTCTGAGAGTAATCCTGTACGATTCATACCAGGATCGTCGTAGCGGACTTGCAATTGTGCGATCGCGCTTCTACCTTCTGGTAATTGTCCGATATACAAGTTTGCCAAAACAACACGCTGTACTTTCATCAAGTCTCCTAAACGAACTGCAAAGCGTCCATCAGCTTCTTGTTGAATCGGTAACTCAATCGTATCTGGTGCAACTTGGGCGATCGGTTTAAGTTCTGCAAGGCGCACCTTTGGCATCAGTGAAAATAGCAAATAAGCATTAGTGAGTCCTACCGTCGAGATGCGGTTAAATAAACGGCTAAACTCATCAACAGCTTGTTCGGGTTGCTCAATATAAGATAAAGTGCCACCACCCACATCTGCAATTTGCTCTAGAATATCTTGATTCCAGTGATCTCCAAAACCCAAAGCATTGAGTGTTAAATTGTAACTTGCCGCAAGTTCTGCAAATTTGAGACAGCGTTGATTGTCGCCATGTTCATTTTCACCATCAGTTAATAAAAACGCTTGAGAAATTGACTCTTTTTTGCCTTTAGCAAGTTCTTCAATTCCTAAGCGCATGCCATCATCAATCGCAGTTCCTCCTGCTGCTGAGAGGCGCTTGATTTGCCGTTTGATACTTTCAGGATCGTCAACAATTTGACTGGGAACCAGAACTTTGGCACGGTGATCGAAAACAACAACACTTAGGCGATCTACTCCAGGCGTGAGGCGATCGACAAGTTCATTCGCTGCTTGTTTTACGGTTTCGAGGGGATGTCCTTTCATCGAACCACTGCGATCGAGAATCAGACAGAGGTTTAGTGGTACGCTGCGATCGAATTCAAATTCAGTTTGCGTATCCGCAGTAATCGAAATCGCTAACTGACGTTGAGTGTTAGATTGAGTCGCATCTACGTTGGCATCATTCAGTGCAGGTTGGATAAAGACCTTCATAATCTTAAATTCCTAGCGAGGCGAGGAAAAATTGTTGATAACGAGTTTTTGTAAAAAGCGATCGCATAACAGTTATAACTAATACTCAGAATATCCTACGTCTGGGTCAGCAGGCTTAAGTATACTTGTATAGTGAGTAAACCGTACTCCTGCTTCGTTTTAGCACGCGTTAGGATGTACTAAAGATAAAAGCTATATTTTAGGCAATTCATTGTCTATGGAATCACCCATCAAGGCTGTTCAAGCGCCCTACTATGGCGATGACTTCTACCGTACACCGCCACCAGACTTACAATCCCTAATACTTAAGGAACGAATTGTTTACTTAGGGATGCCTTTAGTACCTGCGGTAACGGAACTACTCATTGCCGAATTACTATACTTACAGTCAGAAGATCCAGAAAAACCCATTCGAGTTTACATTAACTCAACAGGTACTTCGGGTTACAGTGGCGAACTTGTCGGTTTTGAAACCGAAGCTTTCGCAATTTATGACACGATGAAGTATATCAAGCCTCCTATTCACACAATCTGTATTGGGATGGCGATGGGAATGTCGGCAATGTTACTTAGTGCTGGCACAAAAGGCTGTCGTGCTAGCTTACCTCATGCGACGATTGTCTTGCATCAACCTAAAAGCTATGCTCAAGGTCAAGCTACTGATATTCAAATTCGCGCTAAAGAAGTGCTAGCAAATAAAGTTGCCATGCTTGATATTTTATCAAGTACCACTGGTCAACCCCGCGAAAAAATTGAAAAGGACATGGATCGGTTGTTCTACATATCTCCGCATGATGCTGTGGAGTATGGCTTAATTGATCGCGTGTTGACAAAAGAAGATCTCGCGAGTCCTCAACTACCAGCAGGAGTTTCGTAATTACTAGCTAGTAGCTAGTTTTGAATTTTGAGTCCTCAAAACTCTCTTAAACTCAAAACTCAAAACTCAAAACTCAAAACTCTCTACACTAAACTTGGAGTGTTACTATGCCAATTGGCGTTCCTCAAGTCCCCTATCGGATGCCAGGAGGGGCTTATACTCAGTGGATTAACATCTACACTCGTCTTTCTCTAGAACGCATTATTTTTCTAGGAAGAGATGTTGATGACGAAATCGCTAACCAAATCATTGCCATGATGTTGTATCTGGATTCCGAAGATCCAGGTAAGGATATTTACCTTTACATCAACTCGCCTGGTGGTATGGTAACATCGGGTATGGCAATCTACGACACCATGCAACACATCAAATCAGATGTGGTAACAATTTGTGTTGGTTTAGCAGCTTCGATGGGTTCTTTCTTGTTAGCAGCGGGAACCAAAGGGAAGAGACTTGCACTACCTCATTCGCGAATTATGATTCACCAACCTTCTGGTGGAACTCGTGGACAAGCAACTGACATTGAAATTGAAGCACGAGAAATTTTACGAATTCGTCACCAGTTGAACCAGATTTATGCTGATAATACTGGTCAACCAATCGAGAAAATAGAAAAAGACATGGATCGTGACTTTTTCATGTCGGCTGAAGAAGCAAAACAGTACGGTTTGATTGACCAAGTAATCGAAGAAAGACCGTAGAAGTTAGCCATTAGTTGATAGCTTATTGCTAATGGCTAATGGCTAATTATTGATAATGATGAGTATGATAGCTTATTATCAAGTATTAGGATTAACAGCGGAAGCAACGCTAGAGGAAATTAAAGCAGCTTACCGTAAGCTAGTGCAGCAGTATCACCCTGATATTAATCCTGGAGATCACCACGCTAGAGAGAAATTTATTGCGATTACAGAGGCTTATAGGAAATTACTTGATTCAGTACAATCAACACAAGCACCACAACAAGATAAAACTGAACCATCAGTAAAAAAGTCTCCCGCAACAAAGGTGACTCGCAAAAATACCTCACCTTACATACCACCGCTATCGGCATTTGAATTTCAAGTGAAGTGGAATTCTTACCGAGAATTGCAGAAGTTGTGGAAACATAAAAGATTTACGCAAGCGATCGCCTTGGCAGAAACACTCTTCCAAAAATTACCACAAGATCCTGAAGTTAAATCTTGGTTAGCAAGTAGCTACCAACGTTGGGGACGACAATTAATCGGCGATCGCCAACTTGAAACTGCCAGAATTTATCTGAAAAAAGCCTTAAAAACCGATCCGCATAATCGTTCATTATGGTCTGAAGTAGAACGAGATTTTCGCCGGATGGAAAGAATTTTTAGATAAATAGCCCTCAATAAAAATGAGGGATGCTGTATTATTCTATAGATTTGATGATTTGAACTATCTGCTGATACAAATCGATCTTTCCTTGCTGAACCAACAAGTCTTTAGCCTGGTTTTAATCACCCAAAGCATCCGCTTCACCTAATTGATGGCGTAATATACCTCGGCGATAGTAAGCTTCAGCATAGTTTGGATCAAGTTTCATGCCTCATTATATTCTGCGATCGCCTTTTGGTTATCTTGTAATTCTTGATCGACAAGCCCGCGATTATAATATGCGATCGCAGAATTGGGCGCAAGCTGAATTGCAGTATTGTAATTTGTCAGTGCTTCTGCAAAATCTCCAGCTTGATACCGCGCTACACCTTGATTATTATAAAAAACACTGTCAAGATTGTGACGCAGCACTTTATTCACGTCTTCAGTTTCACCAACTGCTAGCGAATCTTGACTCAAAGCAACATCATAATCTGTAAGTGCGCCTGGTGTTTGAGATTGACGATGCGCCACACCTCGGTTATTGTAAGCGACAGGTGAAGGCAGATTGGGGCGGATTGAAAATTCTGCTAAACCGATTGGCTTATTAGCCATGTCATCGCGGGCAACTCCGCGATTAGTGTAGAGTTTTACAAGCTGTGGATTGAGTTGCAAAGCTTGGTGATAATCTGCCGCTGCGCCTTCTACATCTCCCCCATCTTCACGCGCCATACCCCGCTTGTAGTAAGCTTCTGCATAATTAGGTTTCAAGCTAATAAAGTAATTATAATCTTCAATCGCACCTTGGTTATCTTTTAACTGAACGCGGGCATCAGCGCGTTTATAGTAAGCTTCAGCATGGAGAGGCGGCGATCGCAAGAATACGCTGTAATCAGCAACAGCTTCAGGATATTTTGCCAGTTCCAAGCGGACATTACCACGTTTATAATGTGCTGTAGCGTGTTTTGGATAAAAGCGCAGAAATTCATTGTCATCAGCTTCTGCCTCTTGATATTTGCTAGAAGCACTGTGTGCATCACCACGGGCGTAGTATGCTTCAATGAGGTCTGGATTGAGCATTAACGCTGTGCTATGGTCTTGAACGGCTCCTGAGTAATCAGTAAAATGGTAGCGTAAGTTACCGCGAGAATAATAGACTTGTGCATATCCAGGATTTAACCGTAAGGCTTCCTGATAGTCTTGTATAGCAAGTTGGTGTTTATTTAATTGTGCGTGAGCAACACCTCGATTAGCATAAGCTGTAGCGTAGTCGGGATTGCTATAATTAGGGTCAATGCGAATTGCTTGCGTATAATCAGCGATCGCTTGTGTATAGTGTTCAATCGCTTGCGCATAACTTTTTGTTTTCAGCTTCGTCGCCGCGATTTCAGAATGAATTTTAGCCCGATTCAGAAAAGCTTTAGCCGTGTAATTGTGACGAATAAACAAGTCTGGATTGAGACGTAGAACCTTTTCGTAATCTGCCAGTTGGCGTTGTTGATTACCTAAAACTGAGTAAGTTGTACCTCGGTTGTAATAAACTTCTGCATACTCTGAATTGAGACGCAATGCTTGATCGCAATCGGTTAATGCTTGCTGATAATTTTTTAATTGATATATCAACGGGCGGCGAGGAAACCTCGCCGACATTAGTTGATAGAACAGCGTACCGCGATAGTAATAAACTTGGTCATTATTAGGGTAATACTGCAGATACTTAGTGTAATCAGCGATCGCACCAGGTTTATCTCGTAGGCGATCGCGGACAATTGCGCGATGTTTGTAGGCATCAGCATAGTGAGGAGAAATCCGAATTGCGTCATTATAATCTACAAGTGCGGCTTTATACTCTCCCGATGTGTGATAAATACTGCCGCGATGGTAATAAGCTGTAGCGTGACGAGAATCGAGACGAATTGCTTGGCTATAATCGGCGATCGCTCCTTGTGCGTCTTTTTGCTGCCAGCGCACAAAACCTTGATTATAGTATGCCATAGTACACTGAGGATTCAAGCGAATTGCTTGAGTGTAATCTTCTAGCGCACCTTTTTTATTTCCCATAGCAAAGCGCAGTTCACCACGTCTTACCCAAGCTGGCGCATACTCTGAATTAAGTTTGATAAATTTATCAGTATTCTCTAAATCTAGATTCAGCGTTTTGCGATCGCTCTGAGTTGAAACACGACAGGACTAGTTTAATAGTCTATAGAAGTTATAGTCAGGTAATGCTGCAACAATGTGGGGTTGCCCTGTAATAATAGTTACAGTACTAATGAATAATAATGGTACTTGCCAGTAAGTTAGCATAGACTTGTTTGCGATTTCAGGGTTTATATTCTTATTCCCTAAAAGCCCACTATGGTGACATTTCTTGATCGTGCAACTGAGATAATTGGGTGAAAATAAAGGTAACTTAAGGGCTGTGAATAGTTGATGATCAACCCATTAACCATTAATTAGCAGAAAACGTGCGTTCAGTAAGATTGATATGACTAAATTGATTCAGGTGACAGTAAAGCTATTTGCCGCATACCAAGAAGCTTATGGAACCTCAGAGTTGATATTAGCATTTCCGCAAGGGACGTCAGTTGTTGAAGTACGCGATCGCCTCATTCAAGAACACCCAGAACTCAGCCAGTGGGCTAATGTCACTCGGTTTGGGATCAACCTTCAATTTGTCGAACCAGAAACTCCTCTAAATGATGGTGATGAGGTAGTGTTAATTCCGCCAGTCAGTGGAGGTTAATTCATCTAACCACCCAATACGTAGCAAAGCGGTAAAACTACTCTACTACGTTTAATTGGTGGCTTTGAAATTCCTAACAGTGGCAAAATCTGAATTAGCAATCAATATGTCAACCGCATAAGCGCCTATCGCCGCAATGTCCATACCGTATTTCAAGACTATGCGCTGTTTCCTCATTTATCAGTATTTGAAAATGTCCGCTTTTCCCTACAAGTCAAACGGTTAGCGCGTGACGAAATTCATACAAGAGTTACCGACGCCTTTAAGTTAGTTCAACTCTGAGAAATGCGCGTAGTACTCTGATATCAGTTTATGACCATCCTGTCAACCTCTATGTAGCAGAATTTATTGGTGGCGCTAACTTTTTAGAAGGAGTTCTCATACAAGTTAAGGGCAATCAAGGTCAAGTAAAAATAGACAATCAAGTTATTACAGGGACGTTAGCAACAGAAATATCACCCAATAGCGCAGTAAAAAAAGTCATTATCTCGGCTACGCGACAAGTTACCTTGTTGAGATGTCAAGTTTAGAATTTCACGCTTTAGAACCACGGTGACGGGGCGCAACTCCGTATCAAGAAGGCGATCGCGTTTTCCTGTCTTAGGAATGGCAAGAAGCCTCAATGTTTCCTAAAAGCAAAGTGATGTGATTACCCTTTCTTCATCGTGAAATAATCCTGAACCTCTCCGAGATCGTCAACAAAAGTGACATCAAGCCGTTTTTCCTGTACATCTAGCACCAAAGATCCAGGAATACTCAAAGATGTATGCATTGCGGGATGTGGTGAAACTTCATCAGCACGCGCTGAAGTTCCAGCAACTATATACACTGTACCAGTATGAGCTGCATCAGAAGGCTTTTGATATGCTCCTGAGTTGTCTTCTTGACCACTACCTCGATCCTGCATCATTTGCAAAGTAAAGGTGTCTGATGTGCCATAATGCCCATCAATTAAGTAGGAACGTTCGTAAGAGTGACTGTGACCAGATAAAACTAAATCTACACCTGCTGCTTCTAAAACTGGTAAGGCACGTTCGCGCATTTCAATCAATTCAATTTCTGTATCCGAATCGTGCGATCCTTTTGTGTATGGGGGATGATGCCAAAATGCGATTTGCCAATCTTTATCAGATTCCGCTGCATCTTCAGCAGCCCAAGTTAACATTGCACCTGTAGACGCGCGATCGCTACCGTAAGAATCGAGACAAATAAAGTGAATATTACCGTAGTCGAACGAATAATATGCTGCTGTTCCCGATGGGACACCGCCCGCCTCACCCTGGGTAGGAGGATTAAATAACTCGTAATACGGTCCAGTTTGCCACTCTGAACTGGCACTTCCAGCATCGTGGTTGCCAATCGCTGTCCAGAGTACGCTGTTACGTAAAATTTGCGGATACATCTCAAAAACCCCCTGCTGATACTCATCCCAAGTACCAGTGTCGTAAGCATTATCTCCTAACATCAGCCACAAATCAGTGTGGCGCGTGCCAGTAAACTTGAGGTATCCATCGCGTACCTGTGCAGCAATATCATTACCTCGTCCTGAATCACCGACAACCCAAATACGAGTTGGCTTTGGTTGTTTTGGTGCAGTGACAAAAAAATTATCTTCGCTGCTTTGAGTAACTTCTGCTGAAGTCGCGATCGCGTAGTAGTATTTTGTATCTGACTCAAGCTCTTGGAGTTTCACCGTATGGTCGCAGGTTATTGCTGTTTCTGTAGCCTTGAACAACAGTTTGTGTGGTTCAGTACCATACAAGACACTTCCTTGAGCTGGGATGTTTGTAGCCCAACGGATAATAATACTAGAATCTGTTCCCTGTTGTAGATAGGGACCTCGAATAATGGATGATTTAGGTGTTCGGTTTTCTATCTTAGCTGTTGCTTGAGTTAACGATGCGGTTTGTACCTCCAGCAAATCAAAACTTGAATCTTTACTCATTTGTGCCACTTCTGAAAATCATCACGCGCTTTTAGACTAAAACAGGTTTTAAGTATGAGTTTTTGGTGTCCAATGCGTGCAAAATCCTTTAGAGATTGCATCCCGTGTTTCAGGAACGAATAACACTCTTTGCTGCAAAGGACAAGTAACAGAGGCGCGATGTTGACAATTTGAACAATTCATGAACTTTTGTCGCTAAACTCCAACTCTATGTTTAACGCACTTATTCGTGATTTGAATGTTGGCGCGATCGCTTTTATTGTTTTTTTTTACAAGATCCTTACTTAATCAGTCTGTAGACTTTCAATTGCTGCCCATTCACTCGGTGAAAGTGGTTGTACTTCAAACTGCATATCAAAGCAACTTATAGCTGCCTTCATCAAAGCTTCAGCTACCATGACACGCAAGCATTCTCCTCGTGTTGCCATCGGTACAATTGGTTCTGCCTTAGTACCAAATACTTCAGTCAAAAGTTCTGTATCAGGTTCTAAGCGGATTGAACCGTGTTGTAAAACAGCCCCCTTATAGAAAAGCTGTGCGCTACCAATCAACTTCGTGCCATTGGCTAACACTAAATCCGCGCTAGTTGCTGTACTAAAACAGTTAGGATTGTGAACGTAGCCGCGTCCTGCAGTTCCATAGTGTAATTCTACGCCCAGCGATCGCCACCCTTGGATCAAAAAATCACAAATCTGCTGGTATACTTGGGCGCGATTGCCAGTTAAACCTGATGTAACTACCGTATAAGTAAGATCCCCTTGGTGTAACACTGCACGTCCTCCAGTAGGACGACGTACCAAATCAACAGGTTGACCTTGCCAAGTTAGATGTTGCCAAGCTTCTGGATATTTATGCTGATGATAGCCTAGGGAAATTGCTGCTGGCGACCACGTATAAAATCGCAGAGTAGACGGATGCAAACCAGAAGAATGTTGTTCGAGTAACCAACGGTCGATTGCCATTTGCACCCGCCCTGGTGCAGCGAAAAGCGGAATTAGCCGCCATTTTATTGAGGATTTAGGCAACAAGGTCAAATATTAAGCTGTACCAAATTCAGATTGTAAAGCTTCATCATTATCATCGGCGATTGTTGCGACTATGGTAATTAATCGCGAGATTTCGCCTGGAGAAACTCCTGCTAAGGTGCGCGAAGCCAAGACAACAATCTGCTCATCAAAAATACCGAAACAGGCTTCAAAAGTTCCTGACCAGTTCATTTCCATAAGTCTACGCATTAATTGTGCTTCATTTTTTACTGGCAGTTTTAGCACCGCAGACCAAACTGTTAAGGTATCTTCGTCACTTAACCCAGTAAGTTGCACAAATACTTCAACGCTACCGTATTTAAACTTCCATAAATGACCTTCCTGAGTTTGACTGACCATCGCGGTGTCATCTTCTTCTAGACTGGAGATGACTGTTTGAATCACTGCCACAGGGTCATCGCTGGTTGCTTCATCAAGCAACTCATCGATCATTTCATTAGTGGACAATTGGGTAGCAACTGTTTCCGGATCGGCTTGAAAGCTCGTCATAGAAATTTAGATTTGCACTATTAATGAAGTATCTCTAGACCCAATGTATCGTCTGAGGTGCGCTACTGGGTAAATAAGTCAATTATTTATTGTCAAAGAATGAAAGCGATCGCCTGCAAATACTCATCATTGCTTGCGATCGCCTATATCAATAAAAAGGGTTGAGCGGGCTAGTTCTTTAGTGAATTCTGGCCCCTTACCCCTCACTCCTCACCCCTCTTCAAGCTGGCTTATGGGCAACAAACACTTTACTCATGAAATGAGTTTGAGTCGTAACATTCTCAAAGCCCGCTTTTGTTAGACGCTCAACCAAGTCGTCGGTCATATAGTGTTTATAGAAAGGTTCGTGAAAAGTTTCGTGAAAGCTTTCCATCACAGGAACCATATCAGGCGAATCACTGACCTGTATCGAATCGCAGATGATAAATACACCTCCAGGCTGAGTCACGCGGAAGCATTGATCAATAACTTTTTGACGTACTGGGCCTGGTAGTTCGTGGAACAGAAACACGCAAGTTGTCGCATGAAAGTAATTATCTAAATAAGGTAATTCTTCCGCATTAGCTTGCAGCAACTGTGGCAATTCGCCAGGATTTTGCGATAGGAGTTGATTTGCCTTACGTAAGTAAGCTGGTGATAAGTCAGTTCCAAATAAAGATGCTTCAGGCAAAGCCGCACGAATCAATTTCAAGGTACGCCCCGTTCCACAAGCGACATCAAGAATGCGTACTTGGTGTGGTGGTACATTCACAACTTCTTGCAAACCCTGCTTGAGTGGCGCGAGAATCCGTCGTCGCATCGGATCGGCAGTACCACCAAATAGAATCTCTACCTGTAAGTCATATAGCTTGGCAGATGAATCGCTCAAATAGCCACCTGTTTGGTGATGGAAGTTACGGATATAGTAGTTGGGATAACCTTCTACATTGATATCAGGCGAAAAATCTTGATACTGCTTTTGTTTTGCCCGTTCCCAAATTTGGGGTAAATCAAGCCAAACAGCTGGGTAGTAAAGGAAAAACTCATCCCAAGGGTTATCAAATAGTAAGCTTTTAGGATAGATACCTGCTTCAGCATCTTGCCAATCAGTTTCAAGTAACTGATTTAATCTTTGTTGAATTTTCAATAAAACATCAGGAGAGATCGGTCTAGCCTGGCTTTCGGTTGGAGAAACCATGTTCATCAACCGAGTGCTTAATATTTTGTGCGCTAAACCAAAGTAGTTTTTGCCCTGCTGAAAAGTCTGATAAGTCAGCTTGGTTAAAGTATCAGGCATGAGAGTGGCGTAAATTATCTTAACGATAGCGATCTACTGTAAATAATTGTAACGAATTTACTCATCGTCTCATATCCCTTTAGATATGTATCGCCATAACTTAGAGATATCTTTTCTCGCCCAATCTCAAAACCTGACGACTTCATGAGCAATAAAAAAGCCACCTGCATGAGGTGGCAAAATGTTATTTCAGCAACAGAGATTACACATCATAGTAGAGGGCAAACTCGTAGGGGTGAGGACGCAGCCGCATCGGGTTGATTTCTTTATCAATCTTGTAGGTAATCCAGTTGTTGATAAAGTCTTCTGTAAAGACTCCAGTAGCCGTGAGGAAGCTGTGATCGTCTTCGAGTGCTTGTAAAGCCTCAAGCAAAGAACCTGGTGTTGAGGGGACTTTTGCCAACTCTTCAGGGCTAAGTTCGTAGATATCTACATCTAAAGGATCGCCAGGATCAATTTCGTTCTTGATACCGTCAATACCCGCGCATAACATCGCCGCAAACGCAAGATAGGGGTTTGCGGTAGGATCAGGACAACGGAACTCTAAACGCTTTGCCTTGGGGCTAGAAGCAATGGGAATTCGTACCGAAGCTGAACGGTTCCCTTGGGAGTATGCCAAGTTTACAGGTGCTTCAAAACCAGGAACTAAACGCTTATAAGAATTTGTGCTGGGATTGGTAAAGGCTAACAACGCGGGAGCGTGTTTTAGGATACCACCGATGTAGTGCAGTGCCATCTGGCTTAAACCGGCATAGCGATCGCCTGCAAATAAGGGTTGACCTTCTTTCCAAATTGATTGGTGAGTGTGCATCCCTGAACCGTTATCGTTAAAGATTGGCTTGGGCATGAAGGTGACGGTCTTACCGTATTTCTTCGCAACGTTTTTGATGACATATTTGTAAACCATCAAATCGTCAGCAGCTTTGATTAGCGGTGCAAACTTCATCCCTAACTCGCACTGACCGCCGGTAGCAACTTCGTGGTGATGTTTTTCAATCACGACACCGCATTTTGCCATTGTCAGCAGCATTTCACTGCGCATATCTTGCAACGAGTCGGTGGGTGACACGGGGAAGTAACCTTCTTTGTAGCGAGGTTTATAACCTAAGTTACCGCCTGCTTCTTCTCGTCCCGAATTCCAACGACCCTCGGCGGAATCTACGTAGTAGTAGCTCTTGTTTTCAGTTTGGTCAAAGCGGACATCATCGAAAATAAAGAATTCTGCTTCTGGACCAAAAAATGCTGTATCGCCAAGATTTGCCGCTTGAAGAAAATCTAATGCTTTTTGGGCGATCGCGCGCGGACAGCGATCGTAAAGTTCTCCGGTACGCGGCTCTAAAATTGTACAAATCAATGACAGTGTTTTGTCTGCCATAAAGGGGTCAATCCAGGCAGTATTAGGATCTGGTCGCATTGCCATGTCTGATTCATGAATTGACTTCCAGCCACGAATACTGGAGCCATCAAACGCTACCCCTTCAGTAAAGCTTTCTTCTTCGATCAGCGATTGATGCACCGTGAGATGTTGCCAAGTACCTAAGGGATCGACAAATTTTAAATCGATCAGTTCAATGTTTTCGTCTTGAATCATCTTCAAGACATCTTGCGGGGTTTTTTCAGACATGGTAACTCCTTAACTTTTTTATCCTGCTGCCGCTATTAGGTTCAGACTAAAACTGTGCCACTTTTGGATCATCCTAAGGATAGAGTAAGGGCAGTTTTGTAGTTTATTATACAAAAATTCGTTTTTACTGATTCTATTAGGATTCTTTGCGAAAGATTGTGAGATTGACTCCCTTTGCTTAACAATACGGCTTGTGAAGTTGAAAATCACCAACTAAGACAATCAAAAGATGCAGCATAAAATAACATCATTTATAAAATCTCAGATTTACAATCTCAAATCGGTAGTCAAATTGGCATAGAATCCATAAGTAGCGAGTAAATTGCCTGAGCGCTATTTCTATACTTTAGGCACCATAGTCATAAATACTAGGTACAAAAAATCAACTCAAGAATATCAAACCACAAATAGGAATTCGGAGATCAATTTCATGCGGGACGCGGTAACAACTTTAATTGGAACTTATGATGTAGCAGGTCGGTACTTTGACCGAGATGCAATAGAACGGCTAAAATCCTATTTTGAAACAGGTACAGCACGAGTCCAAGCCGCAGCAGCAATTAATGGCAATGCAGCTGCAATCGTCAAACGTTCTGGTTCTCAGTTGTTTGACGAACTACCAGAACTGATTCGCCCTGGGGGTAATGCTTATACAACACGGCGATATGCCGCTTGCTTGCGCGATATGGACTATTACCTACGCTATGCTACCTATGCATTAGTTGCAGGCAGTATGGATGTTCTAGATGAAAGAGTGTTGCAAGGTTTGCGAGAAACTTACAATTCGTTAGGAGTACCAATTGGTCCAACGATTCAAGGTATTCAAATCATGAAGAATATTGTTAAAGAGCAAGTCGCAGCCTCAGGAGTTAGTGACACAAATTTTGTGGATGAGCCTTTTGACTATATGACGGGCGAGTTGGGCGAACAAGATATTTAAAGCAGGGGTCAGGAATGTAGAGATCTTGACGTAAGTGGTTTTAAACCCCTCCTAAATACAAATTGAGCGATCGCGGCTTGAGTGCATCAAGTTAAAATGCGATCGCTTTTGCATATACCAATCTCAGAATCTTTAGTCACTATCAATCATCATCTTTCACTCTGCTCTGCTGATTTACAGTGTCGCAACTTTAAACCAAAACAGTATTAATACCCGCTTGGCAACTCCTTGACAAAAGTTCTATCATGATGAACTTAAACCAATGTCAGTTTGACACAGAAGAACTTAGCGGTTCTCAGCCGCAGCTATACAGATAAAACCTATAAAAGCGACTAGCGCTCTTGGATTGGCAATTAGCTAAACGCTAATGGCTTTAATTTAACTATGACTTTAGTCGCCAAGCTTCTTGATTTAAAACACTATCTTCATAACTATGCCAAACAAAAAGCACGTTTCTCGGCATATTGTGCTCACATCACATCCCAGTAATTTTGGACCTAAACCGATTCCAATTTCTTGGGGAAGCGCAGATCCCACTAATCGCGGTCCAATTATCGCGACATTGACAAATCCAGCATATCGCAACGTTATTGGTACTCATTCAGGTAGTTATGCAGTGTACCGTGCTTTGGCAGTTGCTAGAGGAGTCCTGCAATCTGACTATCGTGCAGATCTGACAAACACATCTCCTGTAGAGCAAATTGGACCGCACCCGAGTTGGGCAGATCCAGAAAAAATTGTCTCACTCGATCCGTTTGGAGCAATGGTAGGAGAAGTATTTACGTCCTACTACGAGCAAGGTTATGATATCCGACCAACGATCGCAATCACCAAAGCTCATATTAATATGCCGGAGTTACAAGACGCAGTAACAGCCGGACGATTGCGCATTGATGGTGAAATTCTTAAACTACGTGGCGATCTAGTTGTCACAAAAGCTGCGATTGATCCTGTGTGGTATTTACCAGGAATTGCCAAACGCTTTGGCATAACTGAAGCCGATTTACGTCGTGCCTTATTTGAGCAAACTGGTGGTATGTTCCCAGAGTTAGTCACGCGGTCTGATTTAGAAGTATTTTTACCACCTATTGGCGGTATTACCGTATACATTGTGGGGGATGTGGCAGCGATCGCAGATCCCAATAAACCTCTAGCTGTGAGAGTTCATGATGAGTGTAACGGTTCTGATGTTTTTGGTTCTGATATTTGTACGTGTCGTCCCTATTTAGTTCATGGTATCGAAGTGTGCGTGCAAACTGCCCAAGAGGGAGGTGCTGGTGTTATCATCTATTGCCGCAAAGAAGGACGCGCTTTAGGAGAAGTGACAAAGTTTTTAGTTTATAACGCTCGTAAACGTCAATCAGGAGGCGATCGCGCTGATGCTTATTTTGCACGTACTGAATGCGTTGCTGGCGTACAAGATATGCGCTTTCAAGAATTGATGCCTGATGTTCTGCACTGGTTAGGGATTACGCGCATTGATCGCATGGTATCAATGAGTAATTTGAAATACGATGCAGTTACCCAGTCTGGAATTGAAATCGTTGAGCGCGTCCCGATTCCAGAGGAGTTGATTCCTCAAGATGCACGGGTAGAAATTGAAGCGAAAAAAGCAGCGGGATACTATACCGACAAAGAAGTCGCCGATACAACAACTTTAGCTGAAATTAAAGGGCGGGGATTAGATTAATCTTGCGATCCTAGTAGGAGTGGAAGATGCAGGGGGAGAAGGAACAACAGGAAATTGCGTATTTACGTTCAGCTAAAGCAATTCGCGATCGCTGTGGCATTTTATTTGATTTAGGGTGTGAGGATCGTCTAGAGCATTTTCGTTGCGATTTGACACAGCTAGAACGAGTGGCAGATTATGTTATTCAGGTGATTCGTGAAGACTATCCAGATTTACAAATTCCCTTTCATAGCCGCTGGCGTCATTTTCAGGTTGGAACTTGTTTAGCACAACTCGATCGACAATTATCAAAATTAACACCCCTAGCCAAAGCCCAGGCAAAATTTGATTTAGTTGTTGTCAGTGTCTTACTTGATGCTGGCGCAGGAGCAGTTTGGCAGTATCATGAACCTGAGACTGATTTCGCGTTCAGCCGCTCAGAAGGACTAGCTGTCGCCAGTCTTCAAATGTTTTGTCAAGGGATTTTTTCAAGTCATACTGACAAGTTACAAGCAAATGCGTTGGGCTTGCAAAAACTGACAGAAAACGCTCTTGCTGATGGTTTTCAGATCAGCGATCAAAATCCCTTAGTAGGTTTACCTGGTAGATTGCAATTGTTGCGTCGATTAGGACAAACAATAGTCGATTGTCCGCAACTATTTGGCAATGACAACCCTCGTCCTGGAGGATTAGTCAACTACTTGTTAGCAAAAGCAACTAATGGGGAACTAGCGGCTGAGACAGTTTTTAGCACAGTGTTAGAAGGATTAGGCGATATTTGGACAGGTATACAAATTGCTGGCATAAATCTCGGTGATGTCTGGCTTCACTCAGCGATCGCTAATACTCAGAATTTGAGTTCAGGATTAGTACCGTTTCACAAACTTTCGCAGTGGCTAACTTATTCGTTACTAGAACCCTTGCAAGAACTAGGCTTAGAAATTACTGGACTAGATGCTTTAACTGGATTGCCAGAGTACCGCAATGGTGGTTTATGTCTCGATCTCGGACTGTTGCAGCCTAAACATTCAGACGTATTACAACACCGACATTCAGTAGATTCAGAAATCATTGTTGAGTGGCGAGCTTTAACGGTGATTTCATTGGATTATATTGCTGATACCATCCGTTCAAAGTTGAGGATGAATGCTGAGGAATTACCGCTGGTTAAAGTCCTCCAAGGTGGAACGTGGAGTGCAGGACGTAAAATTGCTGCACACTTAAGAAGCAATGGTACTCCGCCGATTCAAATTGACAGCGATGGCACTGTATTTTAGGGGCTGGCAATTGACAATTAGACAGATAATCCCATTTATTCAAAACCTAATATGAGCGCCTTATGCAAGCTGAAGTAACTGTCATTAGTCATCCCTTAATTCAACACAAGCTAACGCTAATGCGTAAAGCAGAAACGAGTACAGCCAAATTTCGCACCCTCTTAAAAGAAATTAGCTTGTTGTTAGCTTATGAAGTGACACGAGACTTACCACTCAAAACTGAAACGATTAAAACACCTTTAGCGACAATGGAAGCACCAGTACTCGCACCAGATAAAAAGCTGGTCATTGTCTCAATTTTAAGAGCGGGGCAGGGAATTTTAGATGGAATGTTAGAGTTAATGCCTTCAGCTAGAGTAGGACATATTGGTTTGTACCGCGACCCCAAAACACTGATCGCAGTTGAATACTATTTCAAAGTACCCCACGATGTCGATAAGCGCGATATGTTAGTTGTCGATCCAATGCTGGCAACAGGACACTCTGCTGCTGCTGCAGTGACGCGCTTGAAGTCAACGAATCCTGCTTCTTTGAAGTTTGTTTGCTTGCTTGCTGCACCCGAAGGAATTGAGTATCTTCACGAACAACACCCTGATGTCCCAATATATACGGCTGCGATTGACGAAAAATTAGATGATCGTGGATATATTGTGCCAGGATTAGGTGATGCAGGCGATCGCCTGTTTGGTACCCACTGAGTCATGACGATTGCGATTAACAAAGGAGTTTAACTTATGGCTCCAGCTATGCTCAACCGATTAACCGCGCAATTAGTTACACCAACAAACTTTCAGTCTTATGGTCAAGTTATTTCTGCGAGGAGCGATGGTAAAGCTTATGACTCCACTGATGCGCAGTTAGTATTGCACAATGGCCTTCCTCGCTTCTACATTATGCGCTTGCAGCAACGCGGGCGTAAATTTCACACAATTACCCGTCACCTCCAATGTACTCAATGTTTGGGTTCACTTGCAGGAAAAGAATGGTTACTAGCAGTTGCACCTCCCTGTGATAGTGCACAGCCAGATCTTGATAAAGTTGCCGCTTTTCGAGTTCCAGGCGATCGCTTTATTAAGTTAGAAATCGGTACTTGGCACGCTGGACCTTACTTTGACCATGATTTCGTCGATTTCTATAATCTAGAACTCAGCGATACCAACATCAACGACCACGATACCTATAATTTCTTGCAGCAAGCGAATCTGGAATGGGAAATTGTTTAAAAGGAGTGTGGGAGTGAGGGGCGAGGAGCGAGTCAAAGAGTGGGTAGCCGTTAGTTGTAAAAATTTCTCCCCCAGCTCGCCTGTATAAGCAGCTCTCCGTCTCCACAAGTTAGTTTACATCTGTTCAAGGGGATGAGGATCGAGTAAAAAGATTGAAAGAATTGCTTTTCTCCTCTATGTTTTTCTTTTTCCCTCACTCCTCGCTCCTCGCTCCTCGCTCCTTCTTGGTCAACTAGAATACGGTTCTTAGATGCCACTCAGAGTCAAGATATCTGCAACAATAATTTGTGGTTTTTCATGAGTAGCACATCGGAACAACTAGCTGCGCGATCGCAAGTTAATGAGGATTATCCTCTTAGTGCTGTCCCATTAGACGCTCGTAAATCGATCTGGTCATTGGCTCCTTTGCTAATTGGATTTACGTTATATTCTGGTACTTTGTTTGCTGGAGGTAGAGTTGGTCCAGCATTTCGCTTTCCCGAACTAGTCAGTTTGATTGTGGCAGGTAATCTACTGTTAGGTCTTTATGCAGGATTACTCAGCTACATCGCCGCGCGTAGTGGCTTAAGTACGGTGCTGATGGCACGCTTTAGTTTCGGTAGCGTTGGCTCGCGTTGGGTAGATTTTCTGTTGGGCTTTACCCAAATTGGTTGGTATGCTTGGGGTTCAGCCTTAATGGCAGACTTGCTCAATCAATTAGCTGGAGTTCCTAGCTCTTTTAATTGGTTGATTGTCCTTTTCTTTACATATTTTTTCTGCTCGACTGCTTATATTGGTTATCAGGCAATGGATTGGCTGAGTCGGATTGCTGTTCCTGCAATGCTGGTTTTAATGTTTTGGAGTTTGGCGATCGCCGCCAGAGATGTTGGTGGATTAACTGGCTTACAAGCAATTGTCCCCACAGAGCAACTCAGAATTGGTGAAGCGATTACGATTATTGTCGGTACTTTTGTTTCTGGTGGAACTCAAGCTACAAATTGGAGTCGTTTTGCTAAGAATGGGCGTACAGCATTTTGGAGTACTTTGGCTGCTTTTTTTCTTGCCAATGGCTTACTGATTTTTAGTGGTGCTTTTTGTGCCTTAGTCTATGGCAATGAAGATATTGTACAAGTCATGGCTCAGCAAGGATTGCTGTTTTGGGGATTAGTCCTGTTGTTCTTGAATATGTGGACAACACAAGACAACACTATCTACGCTTTTTCAGTAGCAGGCGCGCATATGTTTCGCACAAACAAGCGTACTGCCTTTGTTTTAGGTGGTGCTACTGTTGCTTTAGTCTTGGCTTGGGGTGGAATTTATAATTTGCTAGTTCCTTACTTAATTTTGCTTGGCACATTTATTCCTCCAATCGGAGGTGTTGTCATGGCAGATTATTGGTTGTTACGCAGAGGACAATTTCCAACGTTGTTAGATCAAAGCCAACCACCATTTAACTGGGCAGGAATTGTTGCTTATCTGATTGCTTCAGCGATCGCCTGGGCTGCACCAGGGATTAAGCCAATTAACGGTATTATCGCTGCTGTCATCCTTTACTTTATTTTGAGTAAATTTGTATTAGGTACAAGAAAAACAAACGCAATGAATTAACTATAATGATCTTTTAATGTTTCCCCATTCTCAATTCAACAAGCTGGTATAATTATCTACACAGATCTACGGGGAAAATTCACTAGTAGTAGTGTATAGCTGATAACAGTACAACGTGGACATTTTTAAAAAGCTGCGATAGGCTGATTGGCAAAACACACCTGTCCGCCCTTTATATATGGATGAGTCGGTTATGGAATCTAACGAAACTATCGACATAGACCTGAAAAGAGTTTGGTTGATTTTAAAACGGCGCTGGTTACCTGCGGCAGGTGTATTTGGCGTTGTTGTAGCTGCAGCCGCCGCACTTGCTTCAATGCAACGACCTGTATACGAAGCGCAAGGAAAGCTCTTATTCAAAAGAGCGGATAGAACGACAGCAATCTCTGGTTTAAAAGATATTAACGTTGGCGAGCTAGAAGCAATAGCAACAAAAGCCAATCCTCTCAATACAGAAATAGAGATTATTCGTTCTGTACCTTTTGTAGAAAAAACGATTTCGGCACTTAATCTGAGAAACAGTGGTGGTTCATTAATGAAGCCACAGACACTTGCAAATAGAATTAACGCCAAAAATATTCCTTTGACAGATGTGTTGCAGATATCTTATCAAAGCGAAGATCCAGAAGAAGCTGCTGCAGTTGTTAACAAAGTGATGAATTTGTACATAGAAAACAATATCATCACAAACAGAGCCGAAGCATCGGCGGCAGGAGAATTTATTGCTAAGCAATTGCCGCAGATGGAAGCAACAGTGCGCCAAGCAGAACAGGCACTACGTCAATTCAAAGAACAAAATCAAGTTGTTGCTTTAGATGAAGAGGCAAAAACAGCAGTAGCAGCAGTCAAGCAACTAGAAAACCAAATTACGGAAACTCAGGCTCAACTTGCAGACACAACAACAAGAAGCGCAACTCTTCAACAACAAGTGGGTATGAATCCCCAAGAAGGAATTACGCTCACATCACTGAATCAATCGCCAGGAATACAAAAAGTTCTCACCGAATATCAACAAGTAGAAGCCGAATTAGCTGTACAGCAAACTCGCTTTGTTGGAGAGCATCCAACAATTTTAGGCTTACAGGAACGGAGAGATGCTTTAAGAGCTTTACTAGAAGAGCGCGTACAAGGCGTAATTGGCAATGCAGCAGCAACGGAAGTTTCACCTAGCAATTTACAAATGGGTGAAATTCGGCAGGAGTTGACACAAAATTATGTCAATTCAGAGATTCAGCGCTTAGGTTTAACAAGTCGCCTCAGTTCACTTAATAACACCTACAATGCCTATCGGCAAAGAATCAATGTTCTGCCTCGACTAGAACAAACGCAAAGAGAATTAGAGCGACGTTTAGAAGCTGCCCAATCTACCTACGAAACTTTGTTGCGGAGATTACAAGAAGTTAGGGTAGCTGAAAACCAAAATATGGGTAATGCCCGAATCATTGAATTTGCAACTGTGCCAGAAAACTCATCAGTGCGCAAAAGAGCGATGATTTTAGCATTAGGCAACGTGTTAGCGCTCATATTAGCAATTCTGACAATATGCATTTTAGAATTAAGTGATCGCTCCGTTAAAACTTTACGCGAAGCTCGTGAAAGACTTGATTATACGCTATTAGGGACAATTCCTTACTTTGGCAAACGTTATGCCAACCGGCGCAATCAAGAATGGTCAATTCCTGAGTTACCGGTGATTAATCTACCGCGATCGCCAATCAGCGAAGCGTACAGAATGCTGCAAGCAAACTTAAAATTTCTCAGTTCAGATAAGCCACTGAAAGCGATTGTTGTCACAAGTGCTGTTCCTAAAGAAGGTAAATCAACTGTATCTGCTAATTTAGCTGCTGCTATGGCACAGCTTGGTCGTAAGGTATTACTCATTGATGCAGATATGCGCCATCCGCTACAACACCATATTTGGGAATTGACCAACGCTGCAGGCTTAAGCGATGTGATTGTCTCGCAAGCTGAGTTTGAGTCAGTTGTTACAGAAGTGATTCCCAAACTTGACGTGCTTAGTGCAGGAGTCATTCCTCCCAACCCTATGGCACTTCTCGACTCAAAACGGATGGCTTCATTGGTGCAATACTTCACAAATAACTATGACTTTGTCATCATTGATGCACCACCCTTAGTCTTAGCAGCCGACGCTGTGACGCTCGGTAAAATGACAGACGGTGTCTTATTAGTAGCACGCCCTGGTGTTTTGGACTCTTCAAGTGCAGCCGCTGCTAAAGAATCATTAGAGCGATCGGGACAAAATGTCCTAGGCTTAGTTGTCAATGGTGTCATTCCCGAAAACGAGTCAGACAGCTACTTCTACTATGCAAAGGAGTACGCCAACGAAAAGAACTTCCCTGTAGAAGAGAATGCACCAATAATAACTCGAAGATAAATCTGGTGTTGCAGCCAAGCCATAGCACTTGTTGTGCGTGGCTTTATTATTTTTTAACTATTGATGCCTGGTTGTGGTATAAGTGTTGTGCAGCATCAGTAATATCACACACAAACACGAATCACTAAAAGAAAGCGACAAAACATACCCATGATCAGCGTCATTACGCCAGTGTACAATGGCGAAAAATACATCGAAGATTGTATTGAAGTTGTTGTTGACCAGAAATGCTCAAATATAGAGCATATTATTGTTGACGGTGGGTCAACTGATGCGACGGTAGACATTATCAAAAAGTCTGCTCAATCTTATCCACATATTCGTTGGATATCAGAAAAAGATCGAGGACAATCAGATGCAATGAATAAAGGAATTGCCATGACAAAAGGCAATATTATTGCAATCCTCAATGTTGATGATTTCTATGAGCCTAATGTGTTAAATCGCATATCAGAAATCTTTGAAAAGTTACCTGAACCGAGTCTACTTGTTGGTAACTGCAATATCCTCGATGATGATAACAATCTAAAACGAATCAATAGACCAAAAAGACTGAAAATTACTGATCTTTTAGTTGGCTACAACATTAACCCGTTTCCTTTTAATCCATCGGCTTATTTTTACCACAAATCACTTCATGAAAAAGTAGGACTTTATGAAGTTGATGAACACTATGCTATGGATGTCGATTTTCTTCTAAAAGCTGTACAAGTAGCAAACGTGAAATATGTCGATGAGATTTGGGGCAATTATCGTCAAATCTCAGGCACAAAAACAGTTAATGATATCAATAGCGGTCAAAATGCTATCCGTTTGCGGCAATTAATGCAGAAATATTTGCGAAAACTTCCTGTATATAAACAAGGGTTAGTCGCTGTCAAACGTGAGTATTATAAAGCTGAAAAACGACTCGAATATTTTTCAAAAAATCCCAATGAAATTTTACCGCGAATTGGGAAAAGATTAGGAATACGAACATCTTAAATTCCTTACTTGGATAGCTAGACTCATGAATGCTGACAGCCAGCTTCCGCTAGTAAGTATAATTATCAACAACTATAACTATAGTTGTTACTTAAAAGAAGCCATCGATAGTGCCCTTAACCAAACGTATTTTCGCACTGAAGTTATTGTTGTTGATGATGGCTCAACTGATGACTCACCACAAGTTATTGCCCAATATGGTAGTCAAATTATTTCTATCATAAAGAAAAACGGCGGACAAGCTTCTGCATTTAATGCTGGGTTTGCAGCATCACAAGGAGATATCATTTTCTTCTTAGATTCAGATGATGTTTTCTATGCAAACAAGGTTCAGGAAATCTGTAATATACTGTTGAGTAAAATGGTAGAAAATTCATATGTAATGCTCTACCACTTGCTAGAATGTATCGATAAAAACGGAGTACCTTTAGGACAGAAATTACCCAAGTCTCCTTACAATTTACCAGCGAATTTATACAACTACACTTGTCAATATCGATTTTTTCCTTACGCAGCTTCGCCTACAAGTGGGATCGCCATGAGTCGAGCACTCGCTGAACAAATATTTCCAATTCCGGAACAAGGTGTACTTACTTCTGCTGACGAATTTATTGTTCGACCAGCCCTATTGATAGGAGAAGTTTATGGAGTTGATCAGGTGTTAGCGAAATATCGACTTCATAATGCAAACAATTGGTATGGGAAATCAAAAGTAAAGAACAAAGAATTCATTTCTAAAATAGAGTCCTTTTTGAACTCAAAATTAAAGGAACACAATAAAAAACCAGTAGTTTCTTATTTTGATTCAATGGATGCTAGAAACTATTATTTGCTAAATGGTTCTAGTAAAGACTTATTTATGCTATTACTAAAAATTCCAACTTGGGGAATTAACAAAAAAACAGTCAAATTTGGTTTGAAAACAGCTTTATTAGCTATTAACTTAAGCTTCAAGCAAGCAAGAACATGAGCGAAGCAAATTTGAATTCTTTGGTTAGTGTAATTATCAATAATTACAACTATGGTCGCTTTTTACCTGAAGCCATAGAAAGTGTTTTAAGTCAAACTTACACCAACATTGAAATTATTGTAGTGGATGATGGCTCAATTGATAACTCTCGTGAAGTCATTGCAAGTTATCAAGATAAAATCATTCCTGTTCTTAAAGAAAATGGCGGACAAGCATCTGCATTCAATGCCGGATTTAAGGCAAGCAGCGGCGATATTATTTGTATGCTTGACTCTGACGACGTGTTTATTCCAGAGAAAGTTACAGAGATAGTCAAAATATTTAATCAATACTCAGATATTGGCTGGTGTTTCCATCGGTTACGATTTGTAGAGGCAAAAACGGGTGAGTACATCAAGCTAAGTCGTGAAAGCGGCACGCGCATATGTGACTTTAGAGCACAACTGAAAAATGATGGAAAGCTACCATTTTATAGCCCAGCAACCTCTGGCTTGTGTTTTGAGCGATCGCTTCTCCAGCAAATCTTACCCATGCCTGAAATCATCAGAATCACAAGTGATAACTATTTAAAAATTGCAGCCGCAGCTTTAAGTAAAGGCTACTTTCTAGATAACCAACTAGCTTATTTGAGATTACACGGCAGTAATAATTACACTGAAAAACCTGACAAACAACATCTAGTAGCAAGAGTAGCCATCTTAACCGCATATAACTTACGTGAAAAATGGCCATTTTTAGCAAAATATACAAATAAGCTATTTTCTCGTGGTATTGGTATTGCTCGAAAAACTGGCAGAATTACACCTGAAGATACACTTGTTATCAAAACTTATTTATCTAGTATTTCACCTTGGGAGAAAATGGAAATTAGTGCTAGATCTGTTTACTTTTACTTAAAATCGTGACTCTTTCATCGGTCTTTAAAAGAATATTTAAATCATGGTTAAAAAATCTGCTATGTACATAGTTTCAAGAATATATAAAAAAGTCTATATATTAAATTTTCTCGACTATATTTTACGAGTTTTGAACAAGGAAGTTTGCTAGCTATGAAAATGCCCAATTTTCTAATTATCGGTGCAGCTAAAGCAGGTACAACGGCACTATATAACTATATTAATCAGCATCCACAAGTTTTCATGAGTTCTGAAAAAGAACCGCATTTTTTTGCTTTTGAAGGCGAAAAGGTAAACTTTGCTGGAACAGCAGGTGAGAATGAATGGTTAAATCGCACTGCAATTACTAATCTTGAGGCTTATCAACAACAATTTCGTGAATCAAAAGAAACAGCGATTGGTGAAGCATCCGCGTTGTATTTGTATATTCCCAAAGCAGCTGCACGAATTCGGCATTACATACCAGAAGTAAAACTCATTGCTATTTTACGTAATCCAGTTGAGAGAGCATACTCGGCATTTGTTTTTCAGAAGCGAGATGGACTTGAGCCTAACTTAGACTTTCCTCAAGCTCTTGCAGAAGAAGAGTGGCGCAGACAAAATAACTGGGTGCCGATTTACTATTATCAGCATATGGGATTTTACTATCATCAAGTTAAGCGCTATTTTGACTTATTTCCTCAAGAGCAAATCAAAGTTTATCTTCATGATGATTTTACTTCAAATCCTTTGAGTATCTTGCAAGATTCTTTTCAATTCCTTGGTATAGATGATACATTCAATCCTAATACAACTGCTAGACATAACGTTTCAGGAATCCCTAAGAATAAAGCATTGCATGAGTTTTTAAGAGCAGAGAATCATCCTGTTAAGACACTTCTTAAACCACTCATTCCTAAAAGCTTACGTCGCAACGTTATGCTTAATCTACATAATAATAATTTAGAAAAAGCGCCGCCTCTTGCACAAGACATTCGTAAGCAACTTATTGAAGTATATAAAGAGGACATTTTAAAGTTACAGGATCTTATCCAAAAGGACTTATCCAAATGGTTGCAAGAATAAAAAAACTGAGCCAAATTAACCGAATCTATTTTTATATTTTTTTCTCATCTGCTAGCGAATAGATTACTCAACAAGACAATTTCTGTAACAAAGGAGACAACTAACAGTATGACAATGCCAAATTTTCTAGTTGTCGGAGCAGCTAAAGCAGGTACAACGGCACTCTACTACTACCTCAAGCAGCATCCTCAGATCTATATGAGTCCTGAAAAAGAGCCAAAATTTTTTGCGCTTGAAGGAGATAAACTAGACTTTCGCGGACCAGGCGATCGCGAGAATATCTGTAAAAGTGCAATTACAGACATCGAAACATATCGTCAGTTATTTCAAGGAGTTACAAACGAAATTGCTATTGGTGAAGCCTCTCCGCTGTATCTTTATAGTCCCAAAGCTGCTGAGCGTATTAAAAAGTATATCCCTGATGCTAAGCTGATCGCGATTTTAAGAAACCCAATAGAGCGGGCTTACTCAGGATATATTATGCATGTAAGAGAGGGACGAGAAACAGCCAAAGACTTTGCTGAGGCTCTACAAGAAGAAGAAACCCGAATTCACAGCAACTGGGGATGGGGACATTATGTCAACGTAGGATTTTATCACACTCAACTTAAGCGCTATTTAGAGCTTTTTGATCAAGAGCAAATAAGAGTGTATCTTTACGAAGATTTAAAAACAGATCCGATAAAGTTGGTACAAGACATTTTTAGGTTTCTTGGTGTAGACGATACGTTTCTGCCTGATACATCGTTGAAATACAACGTGGCTGGCGTGCCTAAAAACGATGCTATAAAAACTCTCATTAAAAATTTTAATTCTATAAAACCAGCAATGAATCTTTTGGTTCCAGACAAATTACGTCATTATGTGAGAAGCAAAATCTACGAAAAGCCACCAACCCTCTCAAAGGAGATACATCAGAATCTCATTGAAGTTTATCGAAAAGATATTCTAAGTCTTCAAGATTTTCTGCAGCGCGATCTATCGAAATGGTTAGAATAATGAAAGTTTCAGTTTGATGCGGCTCCTCCCTAATGTATAGTTGAAGCGCAAATAATTCTGACAACACTAACAACACTAATTATTAACCGCAAATAGTTCTGTTTTAGCTTTTAATATTGGGTAGTAAATAGATTATCAGTAGTTCGACAGTAATTCAGTACAGAAGTCTTACGTGGGGATAAATTAACGAATGCTTAACCAAAAGCCAAATGTGCTGATTTACCGAGATTGGTTATTACCACCTTCAGAGACTTTTGTTCTGGCACAAGCAGAAGCTTTAGAGCGTTTTACTCCTTATTACATAGGCTCACGCTTAATCAAAGAAGGTTTACGCACCCCCCCAGAAAGAACTTTGCTTTTGAATAAGTACACGCCACTAGGTTGGGCGCGTGAAGCAAGCTTCAAGATGTTTGGCTTTGCACCTGCATTAGTTGCACCTGCGAAAAAATTAAAGCCACTACTGATTCATGCCCATTTTGGTATAGGTGGCAGCTTAGCTTTGCCACTCAAACGTTACTTACAGATCCCAATGATTGTAACTTACCACGGGTATGAGGAAATGATTGCGGACGACATCGCTCAAAAATCATATTTTAGTTATCGTCAATATCTGCAGCGAAGAGAAATCTTGAAGCAGGAGGTTAGTCTCTTTTTAACTGTATCGCAGCAATCGAAAGAACATCTCTTGCAACAAGGATTTCCACCAGATAAAATTCTCGTTCACTACACTGGTATCAATACTGAGGTATTTCAATCAGAGTCTGTTAAACGCGAGCCTGTGGTTTTATTTGTAGCTCGTTTAGTAGAAAAAAAAGGTTGTGAATACTTAATTCGCGCTATGAGTAAAGTTCAGGCGATGCAACCTGAGATGGAATTAGTCATTATTGGCGATGGAGAACTGCGTTCTTCTTTAGAAGAACTCGCTAAAAGTAGCTTGCAAAAGTATCGTTTTCTTGGCGTGCAACCACCAGATGTTGTAAAAGATTGGATGAACAGAGCTAAAATATTTTGCGTTCCCAGTATTACTGCCGTATCGGGTGAAGCTGAGGGATTTGGCATGGTATTTGCCGAAGCCCAAGCAATGGGACTTCCTGTAGTTAGCTTTGCAAGTGGAGCCATTCCTGAAGCAGTAGCGCATGGTGAAGTTGGGTTTCTTGCCGCAGAACGTAATTGGGAAGAACTCGCTGATTATATTTTGTTGCTTATGAAAGACGAGCAGTTATGGCATCGTTTCAGTACATTTGGACCACAGCGTGTATGTAGTTTATTTGATGTAAAAAAGCAAGCACGTTTACTAGAAAAGATTTATGAACAGGTTATAGGCGATCGCCACAATCCACATCAGGTTGTTGCTAGCACAGGCTCTCTTTCTAGTTAATTCAAACTTGGTCATTGTCAAAAATGAGGAAAGTTGTCAATCAGCGATTCTTTAAGTTAGGGAGGATTAATCAATAGTGCGAACAACTTTACCCAAACAGCAATTAATTTGTAAAAATCTAGGGTACTTAGTAGTTTTTATGGTTTAATTCTCCAATGAAAAACTTTTTAAAACTAGCAGAAAATAGTTTTACAGTTATTGCCTTAATTTTATTCACAGGAGGTGTACTTGGGGTTTTATTAAGACCTGATGGTGCGTCTGCTGAGGGAAGTGCTTTATTTCAAATTATCTGGTTTGTAGTTTATGCGATTACTGCAGGGTTGCTGTTAATTCGCTTGAAAGGTTTCACAAAGATTCCTACTAACCTTAATTTAGATATAGCTTTACTTCTTTCAATAGTAGCAATAGGAATTGCTTTATTCTCATACTATTGGTCAGTAGTACCATCTGTAACTCTCCGCCGCAGTTTTGCCCTATTAGGAACAAGTATTTTTGGCGTTTATTTCTCTGTAAGATACCAACCAAGAGAGCAACTAAGACTTCTTGGTTGGGCATTTGGTCTTATGGTAGTACTCAGTTTTGTTTTTGCTATAGCTATACCAAGGTATGGTATTGATGTTTTTCCTCATGCAGGTGCGTGGCGCGGGGTTTTTGCCCAAAAGAATAACTTAGGTCGAGCTATGACATTAAGTACATTAGTATTTTTGCTCCTAGCATTAGACAAAACTAAGTATCGATGGATGGCATGGAGTGGCTTTATTCTCTCATTTGCGCTTCTAATTCTTTCAACATCCAAGACCTCACTACTCGTTTGCGTTACGACTCTAGCACTTCTCCCTTTATACGCAGCTTTGCGATGGCGCTCAACGGTCTTTTTACCAATATTTATTATTTCAATTTTAGTTGCTAGTGCTGCATCTATCTTAGTTGTAAGTGAAGCAGACACTCTATTGTCTTTAATTGGAAAAGACGCTACTCTTACGGGAAGAACACCTCTTTGGGAAGCTGTTTGGGTGATGATATTACAGCGTCCCTGGTTAGGTTATGGCTACAATGCTTTCTGGCTTGGGTGGCAAAGTTATTCTAGTTTTGTGTGGGAGTTTGTAAGATGGACGCCTCCTCATGGTCACAATGGAATTTTAGATTTGTGGCTTGATTTGGGTTTCCTAGGAGTTGCCGTATTTACAATGAGCTTGCTATTCGCTTTTCTTAAAGCTATTCGTAATATTCGACAAAATAAAAGACCAGAATTTTTATTTCCTATTATGTATCTAACTGTTTTGTTACTATTTAATGTAACTTACAGTACTATTCTCTCTCGCAACGATATATATTGGGTACTTTATATAGCAGTATTATTGTGGAAACCATTACAACAACCTGTAAAAGAATTAGTAGATAAGTCGTACAAGCAGACATATCCATTGAAAGGATATTAAATTTTATGTAAAAATTAGCAAGATAAGCAATCCAACACTCATTTTTCTGTAGAAGAAACTCATGATTGAGCGATAAACATTGATAAATATGAAAAAAGTCTCTGTAATTGTTCCAGTTTATGCTGCTGAAAAATATATTGCAGATGCTGTGCAATCAGTTTTAGCACAATCGTATAAAAATTTTGAAATTATTCTTGTTGATGATGGAACTCCTGATGCAAGTATCGAAGTTTGTCAGCAATTTATAGACTCTCGCATTAAAATTATTCACCAGAACAATCGAGGTGCGTCAGCAGCTAGAAATAACGGCATTCGTCACGCACAAGGAGAATACATTGCTTTTTTGGACGCGGATGACACCTGGGTACCAGAAAAATTAGAAAAGCATATCAATCATTTAGAAAAGTCACCAAATGTAGGTGTTAGCTTTAGTTATTGTGCTTTTGTTGATGAAGTTGGTAAACCATTAGGCATTTACAATGCGACAGAGTACAAAGTTATTACCCCAGGAGCAATTTTGTGTCGCAATCCAATAGTAAGTCCTTCGTGTTTGGTGACTCGGCGAGAAGTATTAGAAGGAATTAAATTTCAACAAGAATACGATGGTATTGTTGAAGATTGTTACTTTGACGAGAACTTGCGTCAGTCAGAAGATGCTGAATGTTGGTTCCGCATTTGTGTGAAAACAAACTGGAAATTGGAAGTCATTCCTGAACTTTTAGCTACATATAGATTACATTCGATAGGAAATTCAGCTAATCTGCTCAAAACACTGGAGTCTTGGGATCAGTTCATAGCACAAGCTCAGTTGTATGCTCCAGCAGTTGTAGCTGAGTGGGAGAAGCCAGCTATGGCTTATACTCTGAGGTATTTAGCGCGTAAAGCAGTCACAATGAGTGACGGTTCAATGGCAATAAATCTCAGCCGTAGAGCCTTAATGACTCACTGGCGTATTTTAATAGAAGAGCCTAGGCGTACTCTTGTCACCCTGACAGCAGCTTATGCACTATGGTTTTTGCCTCAACCGTTTTACACTCAACTACAATCAATCGGTTTGAAGGTAATAGGCGCTAGTCAAAAACGTCGTATCCAAAAAGATCAAGCTAAAAACCAAGCATCTGAGACTATTGTAGTCTAGATAGTCCGCGCAATTGAGTAGTTTCATCATCTATAATTCCAGCTATGATTAAAAGACGCACGCTTATTGTATCCAGCTTAGGTGCAGCAGGTGCAGGTGTTGCGATCGCAAATCATTATCTGAATCGGCATCAAGCACCCGAACAACCCCAAAAACGAGGAATCGCAAGATTTGCTGTAACTGGAGATACCCCTTTACGAGAACGCGCAGCAGATAAAGGACTCATTTATGGAGCAGCTGCTCAACATCAAGTACTTACAACAAATGTAGAGTTTGCGCAACGCTTTGCTCAAGAGTGCGCTATGTTGGTTCCTGCGAATGAATTAAAATGGCAGGCACTACGCCCTACTCCTGAGCGGTTTGATTTTAGCCGCAGTGATTGGATGGCGAACTTTGCGCAGAGACATAACATGTTGTTGCGAGGACACACTTTAGTTTGGCATCGGGCTTTACCCAAGTGGTTTGAAGAAACTGTCGATCGAACAAATGCTGCAAAAGTATTAACTGAACACATAAATACCGTAGTCCAGCATTATGCTGGAAATATCCACTCTTGGGATGTCGTTAACGAAGCAATAGTTCCTAACAAAACAAAAGATGGATTGCGGCAAACTCCTTGGCTGAGGTTATTGGGAGTAGATTATATCGAAATGGCATTTCGTACAGCCGCTGCTGCAGATCCGCAAGCGTTACTTGTCTATAACGACAACAACTTAGAATATGACAATGCCAAAACAGCAGTGAAAAGAACTCAAGTTCTCAAGCTCTTAGAACGGTTGAAATCAAGAGGAGTTCCTGTACATGCTTTGGGAATTCAATCGCATATAGGTGCAAGTCCTCAAGGTTTTAATGCCAAAAAATTAAGAGATTTTCTTAAAGAGGTTGCTAGTCTCGATCTGAAGATTTTGATTACGGAAATGGATGTATTAGAAAAAAATCTTCTCGAAGCAAATAACCGCGATGCTATTATTGCTGGAGTTTACCAAGATTACTTATCACTTGTGCTAGATGAACCTGCGGTTAATACTGTCATCACCTGGGGACTAAGCGATCGCTACACTTGGCTGACCAACTTTGCCCCTCGTCAGGATGGTGCTCCGATACGTCCACTACCGCTAGATGCCCAACTTGAACGTAAGTTAGCATGGAATGCGATCGCATCAGCTTTTGATCAAGCTCCACCACGTCAAGTTAAATAAACTCATTTAGAACTCAGTATAACTCAGTAGTTTTGCTTGTAACCGATTTACCACTCGGTATGAACTAAGCTTCCAACAACACAATAAGGATGCCGAAACATATGTCAATGCCTAATTTCCTGATCATAGGAGCGCAGAAAGCTGGAACTTCTTCTCTCTACTATTACTTAAAACAGCATCCGCAAATTTACATGAGTCCTATCAAGGAGCCACATTTTTTTACATATGAAGGTGCAAATCCAGAAGTCTCTGAAGCCGATCGCAACGAATCGTTTGCTGTCATTAATAACATTGGAGACTACCAAAAACTTTTCCAAGGAGCACCAGAATCATCATTAATCGGAGAAGCATCTCCCTCATACATTTATGCTCCCCAAGCCGCTGAGCGAATAAAACATTACCTACCTCATGCCAAGCTCATTGCTATTTTACGTCATCCAGCTGAAAGAGCCTATTCCAACTTCTTGCATGCTATTAGGCACAATCATGAGCCACTGAAAGATTTTAGACGCGCACTTCAAGAAGAGGAAACGCGAATTCGCGAAAATTCAGTCTTTCTTTGGCACTATAAATCCAAAGGATTCTACTACAAGCAGTTAAGCCGCTATCTTGACTTATTCGACCGTTCTCAAATTAAAGTTTGTTTGTATGAAGATCTAAACACTAACCCTGCAGGAGTCATTAAAGACTTATTTGAATTTTTGGAAGTCGATTCCAGCTTTGAACCTGATGTATCTCGTAAATATAATGTATCCGTTGTTCCCAAAAACCAATTTCTTAGCGATTTGCTCGATCATCTCAAGCCAATTAAACCCGCGATGAAAACACTCCTACCCGATGGAGTACGACATTATGTTAGAAGTAAAGTTTTTGATACACCACCGCCGATTTCACCTGAGATGCGTCAACAGTTAGTAGCAGAATATCGCGAAGACATTCTACAGATGCAAGAACTACTAGGACGCGATCTCTCAGGATGGCTTAAGTAGAAACACGACAAGTATCCATTTGTCAGCAATACTCTGCACAACGAAGAAAATAAAAGGGAGTTAATTACTCTCTTTTACATACAACAGCCTATTCAACAGTGCGCGACTACTTACAATACAAGCCCAACTTAAATTACGAAGATTTACTTAAGCAATCTGATGTCTCCAAAATGGTGTTTCTACAGATAACTGCTTGGAGATAACACTGACGTCATTACAATCTGTAATTACTTATAAAAGTAAATAAACTCTAATCTATTTCGAGATTATAATAAAATCTTTATTTATTGTTAAATACAGCCTATTGCAGTTTTATGAGGCACAGTAGCAACAGTGAGTAAACCAGTTTTTCAAATGCACGGGATTAATTAAATCGAGTGCAGTGGCAATGAGAAGATCAACCCTGAATGCAGTAGTTGGG
>NZ_JADEWN010000005.1 GCF_015207655.1 Gloeocapsopsis crepidinum LEGE 06123
CTGATTGAGGTGTCACCTTGTGTGTATGCCTTAACTATTTTTTCTCGCAAGTCGAGCGAGTACGGTTTCATTAGACTTCATTTGTGTACTCCTCTTACTGTACCTCATAAACTTGCAATAGGCTGTATCTTCACTATTTCTCCTACAAGAAGTATAGGAATAAACGAATAATTACTACTAAATCACGAACATTATTAGTAGGTCAACGAGAATAAATTACAAATAAACTTATTCCCTGCAAATGTTTTAACTGCGCTTGTTAAAAAGGTAAAGACATACTGTGTCTCAAGCGCATCTCAGATACATTGTGCAGTTTGACGGTGTTTTAAGCAGGTTAACTAAATTAAACGTTAGGTGTGGGGAGGTTTTTACCTCCTTATACTTGATGACTTACGTATCTTTATCAGCCAAGTATAGCAATAAATATACGAGCTAATACCGTTCGTGAAAATATCATTCAGTAGAATACTGACAAGTAAAATAAGGGCAAAATCTGCTAACAGCCGCAGATATACCGAAAAAAAAGTTAGTTTTTTAAATCATAAAAGTCGTATTTACACTAATGATGATCTTAGGGTGAAGTGAATAGGATATAGCTACAGATGAGGTTCTTCAATTAGTCTTCACTCTGCTCAATCAACTATTAATTAGTTTTTAGAAAGTTTTTACAAAGTTTTCCAAAATACTTATTTCATTCTTTGAATTTTAGTTTTAATGCAAACAAAATTCAACGGAAAGTTGTGCAGATATGAATTTGAAAAGGATCTTATCAACAAACCTAATTTTTTCGTAGTAAAAATAATTACCTATATTTGAAAAATGACTAAATTTAATTGGCAACAAATTAAGACTCTTTTATTTACCAAAGGTTTATTAACAGTATTATTATTGTCTCCAGGAGCAGCTTCAGCAACTAGCAACAACTCTGTTCCTGAAATTAAAAATACTAATTATGCAATTCCTAGTGATGCTTATTTTGTATCTCCAGATGGAGAAGACACAAACACTGGTAGAACTGTCAACTCTCCGTGGTCAGTTGCAAAAGCAATAGCAGCAGCTCCTAGTGGTGCAACAATTATTTTTCGGGGTGGTGTGTATCGGGATGTCCAAGTTAACATTCGTAAAAATCTGACTTTACAAGCTTACCCACATGAGAAACCTTGGATTAAGGGTAGTGTTGTTGTTAACGATTGGGTAAAAGAAGGTAATGTTTGGCGGAAAGATGGCTGGGAATATTCGTTTCCTTTTAAAGGACAACCTGAATCTCTTGATCAGAATTACCCTTTAGCCGGTCATCGAGATATGGTGTTCATTAATAATGTCACGCAGAAGCAAGTAGGTAGCAAATCTCAAGTTGTCCCAGGAACTTTTTATGTTGATACAGCTAATAAGAAACTTTACATCGGCAGTAATCCAGCAGGTAAAACTGTTGAATCGACAGCTAAAGAGTTTGCTTTTACGACTTCCAACTCTGCAGAAAATACAGTAATTCGTGGTTTGGGGATTACACACTACGCTGATAACGCTATTAATATCAGAAGACCAAACGTGACATTAGAAAACAACACACTTATATGGAATGGACTGAATGGAGTTTTACTGACTAATACAGATGCAGTATTGCGAGGCAATATCCTTAGCTACAACGGACGTCAAGGAGTAGCGGGTGTTTATGCTCACCGTATGTTGTTAGAAAATAATGTCCTGAGTCACAACAATGTCGAAAACTTCTCAAAACAATGGGGTGCAGCAGGCATCAAAACTATTTGGACTGATGGCTTGGTGTGGCGTGGCAATCTTGTTCAACACAATAATGCGATAGGCTTGTGGATTGACGAGTCTACAACAAACTCCACCGTTGTCAATAATGTCGTCCGGAAAAATGCCAGCATCGGCATTATGTATGAAATTGCACATAAAGCAATTATTGCTTCAAATGTAGTCTATGAGAATGCTCCTGCCGGAATTATGGTACTTAATGCGTCGAGTGCCCGTATCTACAACAATACTCTTGTACGCAACCATGCTAACCTCTTAATCAAAGAAACACCGCGAAATAATACAAAAACAAAAGAGGTTGCAGACGGTATTACTTGGATTACGCGCAACACGGTTGTCAAAAATAACATCTTATGGAACTCTAATGGTCCTACCTTCTTTGCTCCTAGCTGTGAATTAAGAGAGCAATCAAGACAAATGATCCCTGTCACTGATTACAATGCTTACTACCGTCCAGCAGTAAATGAACCACAAAACTTTGTGGTTTGGGGGTTAAGTGGTGGTCAATGCTTTAATACGTTCCGCACCCTTGCTAGCTTTGTCTCAGCTACAGGGCTAGAGTCTAATGGATTAGAAGTCACCAATAGTAACGATCCATTCTTTGTCAATGCAGAAGCTAATGATTTTCGCTTGAAATCAGGTAGCCCTGCAATCAAACGTGGGGAAGCATTACCCGCTGATATCGCTCATGCCATGGGAGTTCCTGCTGGTAAAGTAGTTGATTTAGGTGCACTGCAGTCTCAGGTATCGATTGCACATTAACCAAACTAGTAGTCTGGCTACTTCACACCTCAGTTGTGGTAAATAATTACGTCCACCTACTTACTACCTCTGCAAAAGAGTAGCAATGTGTAATACTCCAACATACTGTTAGAGTCGCAGGCGATCTTTCACCTGCGATTTTTGCTGTGGGAGAATATACTAGCTCATATAATTAAGTTTTTTCTCTATAGCTTAAAAAAGTTTAAAAAGTATAACGATCGCTATCTTATTCTACTAAGTGCTGCTACGCCTTAATCTACATTTCAAAACAGAAATCTATACTCTTATTAATATTATTTTTTATAGTTTATATCTGAATTGTTCTGGTTGCCTATTTCTTTGCAATTGTCCCTAAAGCTTTAACATAGCCATTATTGGGTTCATAATATAATATCATTTTGCTTCAGTATATACACTGAAATTCAAAAGATTTCAAACAAAATATAACTAAAAAATTTTCAGTAAAATTACGCTTGAATGTGTTCCTTAAGCAGCGTAATCTTTTTTCGATAAGTTTGATTGTGTAATTCTGTTATATCTCAAAACTTTGAAATGTCAGCAAAGGAGGCAAATTAATTTTTGTTTTGAATTTAATGAACAAATACCTACTGCAAGAATGTAATTCTCCACTGCGCAACCTTGCATTTGTAGGGAAAATTCAGATCTGTAAATTGTCTTTAATGTAGATACTGGCTACCTGATATGCCAAGTATCTTGGGCAAGAACTTTCACAAGTTTGTACTGTAGATCTACTTTTTGCACCTATTCAGTTACTGATTGCACAACTTTTCTCAACTTTAGATAAGAGCAGCTTAAAATCATTTCAAAAAGCAACCTTACCTTCTGCTCTTCGCTAACATACTACGAAACTTAAAAAGCCTTGTTCATGCAGCAATAGCTGTAAATTTCCTGCTGGATGTTGCTTTGTGCTACCTCTTCATCAACAACCAGCAATTAAATCAGCAATGAGGAGACTTAACAGCAAGTGAACGAATTTAGGCTTGCGAAAAATAGCCACTTTACTGACTTTACATAACACTTCCATCAAAAGTCACTATGGAGAGCAATGATGAACAGTCAATGTAATAAACACTTTTCTTTACATATGCTAGCCAAACTTGCATTGGCAGTTTTAATGACAACTCCATTTGCAGTACCGCAAACAGCAATAGCCGCTGCGATCAACATTAAAAGAACAAATTACGGTATCCCTAATGGAGCGTTTTTTGTGTCACCAACAGGTCAACCTGGTAATTCAGGCAGGTCAGCAAACTCTCCGTGGCCTATCAGTAAAGCGATCGCCTCAGCACCAAGTGGCGCAACAATTGTCTTTCGTGGCGGGACATACCGTAACGTGCGACTGCCCTTGAACAAGCGCTTCACATTACAAGCCTATCCCAATGAGCAACCCTGGCTCAAAGGTAGCACTATCATTACTGGTTGGGTAAAAGAAGGTAACATCTGGCGCAAAGATGGTTGGAATTACTCGTTTCCACCGAATCAACAAGCGCGTGCAGTTGACCCCAAGTTCCCAATGGCAGGTTATCGCGATATGGTTTATATCAATGGCGTCCCCCTCAAGCAAGTTGGGAACAAAGCCCGAGTAGGACCTGGTACATTCTACGTTGATCCTCGCAATAAGAAGCTGTATGTCGGTAGTAACCCGAATAGCAAAACTGTCGAAGCCACCACACAAGCGGAAGGCATTATCGTCTGGAATAACTCAGCTGCAGGTTCAGTAGTACGGGGACTGGGCTTGGCACATTATGCAGATCAAGCAATCAAGATTGGTACATCTGGCGTCACAGTGGAGAACACGACGATGGCGCGGAATGCGATGGAAGGTGTCACTGTTAAATCACCCAACGTCAAACTGCGCGGGAACAACATCAGCTACAACGGTCGCAAAGGAGTTGGTGCTTCCTATGCCCATCGTCTACTGTTGGAAAACAATGTGATTAGCTACAACAACTTGGAGAACTTCTCAACTTCTTGGAGTGCCAGCGGCGTCAAAATTCTCTGGAGTGATGGTGTGGTAGCGCGGGGCAACACTGTTGCCAATAACAAATCAATGGGACTGTGGGCTGACGAGTCTAGTAGCAATATTACCTTTGTCAATAACGTGGCGCGCAATAACATCATTGGCATCTACTTTGAAATCTCGCACAAGGCAATCATTGCCTCGAATGTCGTTCACAACAACAGCACAGCCGGCATCATGATCCTTAATGCTTCTGCTGCACGGATTTACAACAACACCCTTGCCCGCAACCATGCCAATCTTTTGGTTCAGGATACCTCACGTAGAAACACCAAAGCTAAGGAAATATCGAAAGGAATCACGTGGACAACGCGTAACACAGTTGTCAAGAACAACGTTTTCTGGAACTCGAATGGTCCAATGTTTTATGCTCCTGGCTGTGCAGTGAAACAGGCGTCACGGTTAATGATTCCGGCAACAAATAACAATGCTTACTATCGGCGCGCTGCTAGTCGTCCCGTTAATCTCATTTGGGGGCTGAGTGGCAATCAATGCTCTCAAAATTTCACTTCCTTGGCAAGTTTCCGGTCAGCCACAGGTCTAGAAGGCAACAGTCTTGATGTTGTTAACTCCAACGATCCGTTCTTTATTAATGCTGGTGCAAACGACTTTCGCCTCAAAGGGGGTAGTCCAGCGATGGGACGCGGAGAGCCGCTTCCTGCTGATATTGCTAATGCTATTGGTGTCTCTGCTGGTAGAAAAGTCAATCTTGGTGCGTTGCGATAAGAAAGTATTGCTTTACAGCTAATGCTATTTATGTGTCATTGGTTGAAGAGCTTGGCATTTTTAAGAACTTAATACGGCTGTAGTTCGTAGGCGATCGCTCTGAAGGTACTATGACTTCAATCTTCTAGCGCATCCACTTCCGCTTGGCATAAAGCGATCGCCTGTCTTTTTACTATGCGTATTATTAATGTTCTCATACTCGTTTATTCATTCACAACGATTTAAATGGAACAACTTCTGTTAAAGATGAAAAAAAGCGGTTTTTTATGCTCCTACTGACATATTTAAAAGAATATAGTCAACTCAGTTTCTACAGCAGATTATCAGCTTTTACTAGTAGTTTTACTGATTAGCTAACTTATAAATTTTATAACTTTTATTTTTTCGGTAAGATTACACTTGAATTTCAACTTTAAACAGTGTATGCTCTTTTTTTGTGCTATGCAGATTTGTAAAAAATAAAATTTTGTAACTGAGAAGTGAGGAGAGCGTTTTTTTGATATAAGAGCCTGTGTTTAAGTGTTTACTTTTAGTCTAAAGTTATTTAATAGTAGCCAAAAACTGGAAAACAGATGGCAATGTATAGACTATTAAGTCGCCTTGATTTCTGAAAAGTTCCTATGTTTAGGTAACAATTAATCAGTAAATTTCTTTCTGTATCCTAGCTTGCTTTCTCTAGCTATCAACTACAGAAAGTAAATATTTTACTACCAAAACAAGCACAAGTTGCAAACCCTTCAGCAAGTAGTTTTAGAGATCTTGCCTTTCAAATTTCACGGTTCAGAACTGATTGCAGCTTTTACTGCATGAAGCATATTGTTGAGAGAAATTTTGACGGCTCCAAATATCGAGTTGACACATCTGTGCAGCAAGCGCAGTGGAAGTTCTGCTGCAACAGCAACAAAGAAACATAACAGCAAAAGTGACTAAAGCTTGCAAAGCAAAGTTGTAAACCACTTTGAACGCATAACCCATATGGAGAGCAATGATGAACAGTCAATGTAATAAACACTTTTCTTTACTCTTGCTATCACAGGTGATGCTAGCAGCATTTACCTCGATACCACAGATAGCAACAGCTGCTACACTCAACATCAAAAACACTAGTTATGCCATTCCTAATGGAGCGTTTTTTGTGTCACCAACAGGTCAACCTGGTAATTCAGGCAGGTCAGCAAACTCTCCATGGCCTATCAGTAAAGCGATCGCCTCAGCACCAAGTGGCGCAACAATTGTCTTTCGTGGCGGGACATACCGTAACGTGCGACTGCCCTTGAACAAGCGCTTCACATTACAAGCCTATCCCAATGAGCAACCCTGGCTCAAAGGTAGCACTATCATTACTGGTTGGGTAAAAGAAGGTAACATCTGGCGCAAAGATGGTTGGAATTACTCGTTTCCACCGAATCAACAAGCGCGTGCAGTTGACCCCAAGTTCCCAATGGCAGGTTATCGCGATATGGTTTATATCAATGGCGTCCCCCTCAAGCAAGTTGGGAACAAAGCCCAAGTAGGACCTGGTACATTCTACGTTGATCCTCGCAATAAGAAGCTGTATGTCGGTAGTAACCCGAATAGCAAAACTGTCGAAGCCACCACGCAAGTAGAAGGTATTGTTATGTGGAACAGTAGTACCGCAGGTTCAGTAGTACGGGGACTGGGCTTGGTACATTATGCAGATCAAGCAATCAAGATTGGTACATCTGGCGTCACAGTGGAGAACACGACGATGGCGTGGAATGCGATGGAAGGTGTCACTGTTAAATCACCCAACGTCAAACTATACGGGAACAACATCAGCTACAACGGTCGCAAAGGAGTTGGTGCTTCCTATGCCCATCGTCTACTGTTGGAAAACAATGTGATTAGCTACAACAACTTGGAGAACTTCTCGACTTCTTGGAGTGCCAGCGGCGTCAAAATTCTCTGGAGTGATGGTGTGGTAGCGCGGGGCAACACTGTTGCCAATAACAAATCAATGGGACTGTGGGCTGACGAGTCTAGTAGCAATATTACCTTTGTCAATAACGTGGCGCGCAATAACATCATTGGCATCTACTTTGAAATCTCGCACAAGGCAATCATTGCCTCGAATGTCGTTCACAATAACAGCACAGCCGGCATCATGATCCTCAATGCTTCTGCTGCACGGATTTACAATAACACCCTTGCCCGCAACCATGCCAATCTTTTGGTTCAAGAAACATCGCGTAATAATACGAAATCTAAGGAAATATCGAAAGGGATCACCTGGGTTACACGCAACACAGTTGTCAAGAACAACGTTTTCTGGAACTCGAATGGTCCAATGTTTTATGCTCCTGGCTGTGCAGTGAAAGAACCATCAAGTTTGATGGTTCCAACAACCAATAATAACGCTTACTACCGTACTTCTCCTACCCAACCTGTTAGTTTAATTTGGGGGCTGAGTGGCAATCAATGCTCTCAAAATTTCACTTCCTTGGCAAGTTTCCGGTCAGCCACAGGTCTAGAAGGCAACAGTCTTGATGTTGTTAACTCCAACGATCCGTTCTTTATTAATGCTGGTGCAAACGACTTTCGCCTCAAAGGGGGTAGTCCAGCGATGGGACGCGGAGAGCCGCTTCCTGCTGATATTGCTAATGCTATTGGTGTCTCTGCTGGCGGAAACGTTAATCTTGGTGCACTATAGTCTAGCGTTTTGATGAAAAGTTGAGTCTTCTTCAGTCTTTACTAATGCTTTATTCATAGATAGACAAAGTAGTGTATTCTACTTTGATCGCATACCGCAGGAGAAAATCCTGCGCTTTTTATTGCTTTAGTGTGCTATTGACGAGCAGTGGAGGCTTTGCTTCTACTACTTAATAAAAGTCCTTGAGAAGATTTCTTGATTGTAGTTATTTAGTTGAGAAATCCTACTACTCAAGGGGGCATTGACTACAGCAAAATTCATAAAAATAAAGTAATACTTTTACTTACATAACTTATACCTACTTTCCTGTTATTTTAATTAACAATTTTAAGTAATATTGTTAATTTGTCTTTCTACAGAGCAATGTTATTTTTTATTACTGAATTCGTTGAGCTTAACTCAAGCATAACTTTTATACATTGTTCCTTTTACATGAGCATTATGGTTGTTTTTATTTCACAAAATGCTTGCTGCATTGTAATTCGATGTTTTTATTGAAAAATATAATTTGCATAAATTAGGTTAAAAAATAGCTATTCCTTATGTAGAAATTTTTAGTTAAATTTTTATTTTTAATTCCATTTTTTTGCTTTAAAACTGAAGACTTACTCGTGTTTGATAAAGGTGTAATCTTTGATAACAGGTGATTATGAATAAGTTAACTCTTAGGCAGTCTCATAACTCAGAATTCATCGCAGTTTTATTGGATGAATTGTATTGATTGTGTTGTTGGAAAAGCTTTCAATAGCTCCAAATACTAATAAAATCACACATTTGTGCAGCTATTGCTACGAAATTTGTGCTGGGTGTTGCTTTGTGCTACCTCTTCATCGACAACCAGCATGAGAAGCCTGAGAGCAAGTGGACTGACTTAACGCGAAGAATACTCACGTAACACTTCCATCGCATGACACTATGGAGAGCAACGATGAATAGTCAATGCAACAAACACATTTCTTTATTGTTGCTAACACAGCTGCTACTAGCAGCATTAGTCTCAATACCACGTACAGCAACAGCCGCAACACTCAGTATCAAAAATACTAATTATGCCATTCCTAGTGGAGCCTATTTTGTGTCACCCAACGGCAATGAAAGTAATTCGGGAAGGTCAGCCGACTCGCCATGGCCGGTGAGCAAAGCGATCGCCTCCGCACCGAGTGGGGCAACAATTGTTTTTCGTGGTGGGACATACCGCAACGTACGCCTTGCTGTGAACAAGCGCTTGATCTTACAAGCTTATCCCAACGAGCAACCCTGGCTCAAAGGCAGCATTGTTATTGATGGTTGGGTGCCAGAAGGAAGCATCTGGCGCAAAGATGACTGGAACTATTCGTTTCCACCAAATCAACAACCACAAGCAATTGATCCCAACTATCCAATGGCAGGCTATCGCGATATGGTCTACATCAATGGTGTTGCGCTCAAGCAAGTTGCAAGTAAAGCTAACGTTGCACCAGGCACTTTCTATGTTGATGCTGGCAATAAAAAACTATACATTGGAAGTAATCCCGCAGGCAATACAGTAGAAGCTACAGTGCAGACTGAGGGAGTTGTTCTGTGGAACAGTAATGCCTCGGGTTCAGTCGTCCGCGGACTAGGATTAGTGCATTATGCTGACAGGGGAATCCAGATTGGTGCTGCGGGAATTACTGTGGAAAACAACACCCTGGCATGGAATGGCGTGGATGGTATAACGATTCAATCTTCCGATGTCAAAGTGCATGGCAACAACATCAGCTACAACGGTCGCAAGGGAGTTGGGGGAATAAGATCTCATCGCCTGCTGTTGGAAAACAATGTGATTAGTCATAACAATGTGGAGAACTTCGCGACAAATTGGAGTGCCAGTGGCGTCAAAATTCTCTGGAGTGATGGTGCGGTAGTTCGTGGCAACATGGTTGACAGTAACAAATCGATGGGACTGTGGGCGGATGAGTCATGTAGCAATATCACTTTTGTCAATAACGTTACTCGCAACAACCGCATTGGCATCTACTTTGAAATCTCGCACAAAGCAATCATTGCCTCGAATGTCGTCTACAACAACCGCATAGCGGGCATCATGATCCTCAATGCTTCTGCTGCACGGATTTACAACAACACCCTTGCCCGCAACCATGCCAATCTTTTGGTTCAAGAAACATCGCGTAATAATACGAAATCTACTGAAATTGCCGAAGGGATCACTTGGATTACACGCAACACAGTTGTCAAAAATAACATCCTCTGGCACTCAAGTGGTCCGATGTTTTATGCTCCTGGCTGTGCTACAAAAGAACCATCAAATTTGATGGTTCCCACAACGAACAACAACGCTTACTATCGCAGTTCTGCTAGCCGCCCTGTCAATCTTATTTGGGCGCTCAGCGGCAATCAATGCTCGCAATCTTTTAATTCTCTAGCAAGTTTCCAGTCAGCGACTGGTCTAGAATCGAACAGTCTTGATATTGTCAACTCGAACGATCCTTTCTTTGTCGACGCTAGCGCGAACGACTTTCGTCTCACATCGGGCAGTCCGGCACTGGGGCGCGGGGAACCACTACCTGCAGATGTTGCTAATGCTATTGGTGTTGCTGCTGAAATTCCAGTAGACTTAGGAGCACTCAATAACCTTGAAGATGATGGCTGACATCAGCCTAAAGATAAAGAAAAATTGAGGAAGGTTTTACTAATTAATACTTGTATGTATTATATGCAAGCGAATCGATATAACTACTTTGAATTAATGTTCTCTCAGCTTACTGAGCTTTTTCAGCTATGAGAATTGACGATCGTTAGTGTGAAAATTCATAATCGAGGAACGGATGTGTGAATGAAAGCTGTAGATCAATTTCAGATTCGCAACTGGCAACCAAGCGATCGCACTCCTGTTACTAACCTGATTCGCTCAGTTCTTGCCGAGTATCATCTTGATTTTGAGCCTGCGGCAGCAGATTGTGATGTTGTAGAGGTTGAAAAGTACTATCTGACAACAGGAGGCGAGTTCTGGGTAATTCAACAAGACGATCAATTAGTTGGTACAGGTGGGTACTATCCTGTGATGCGTGGCGAAAAAGCGGTAGAGATCCGAAAAATGTATTTGTTACCTCATGTCCGAGGCTTAGGATTAGGGAAATACTTGTTACAACAATTAGAACAAGCGATCGCTGCACGTGGCTTTATGCAGATCTGGGTTGAAACTGCAAGCGTTTTAACTACGGCTGTCAAGCTGTATGAGCATAATGGATATCAACCAGCAAGCGGAGTAGAAACAGCACGGTGCGATCGCGTTTATGTCAAGCAATTGACAAATTATGCTCTGGATTATAGCTACTAGTAGGCATCCTGCAATTCGTAAAATTCAGGTGAAATATAGTCTTTTCTCAATGGCCAACCCACCCAGTCTTCTGGCATGAGGATACGTTTCAGATTAGGATGTCCTTCGTAAATAATCCCGAACATATCGTAAGACTCTCGCTCTTGCCAGTCAGCAGTCTTCCAAATCCAATAAACCGAAGGGACTCTAGGATTTTCCCTTGGTAAAAAGACTTTCAACCTCACTTCTTCTGGGCGATCGGCATTATCACTGACTTTAATCAAGTGATAAGCACTTACCAAATCTTGCCCAGGTCCAGAATCGTAGGCAAACTGACACTGCAAATAATTAAATCCGTAAGCGTATAAAGCTGTAGCGATTGGTAATAGATAATCACTTTCTACCTTAATCATCTCTACACCCAAATGGTCTGCTTCCAGCGATTCATGCTCGAAACCATTTTCAGCTAACCATTGAGAAATCTTACCAGCTTCTACTATCTGCGTTGCTTCTTGATCAACTGCCTCTGATTTTTCTATATCTTCAGCCACGGCTTACTTCCTCCTTTTCTACTGCCTGAAGTGCTGGTGGTACAGGCATTCCGATCGCTTCAGTTAACTCTTTTGGTGCTGCATTGCGGGTTTCTGATAGTAGGTATTTACCTGTAAGTACTGGCGCAACACTTTTCATACTATGAGTTGTGCTGTAGTAGCGATGCGTTTGCTTAACCTGACTCCGCTCTTGAATTGATTCGTTGGCAATTTTTTTACGTAGCTTAATAATCGCGTCCATAATTGCTTCTGGACGAGGCGGACAGCCAGGCAAATAGACATCGACAGGAATCAATTTATCTACACCACGTACTGCTGTTGGTGAATCTACGCTAAACATACCGCCTGTGATTGTACAAGCACCCATCGCGATCACATATTTTGGATCGGGCATCTGCTCGTAAAGACGCACAAGCTGCGGTGCCATTTTCATTGTGATCGTTCCTGCAGTAATAATTAAGTCAGCTTGTCGCGGACTAGAACGCGGAACTAATCCAAAGCGGTCGAAATCAAATCTTGAGCCAATCAGTGCGGCAAACTCAATAAAGCAACAAGCTGTCCCAAATAACAAAGGATACAAACTCGATAGCTTTGCCCAATTGTAGAGGTCATCAACTGTTGTGAGAATGACGTTTTCTGAAAGATCTTGCGTAACTGTAGGGCGCTCAATAGGATTGAGGATCTTCTCTTTTTGTTGATCCCACCCATCATTCGCTTGTGTGATGTTAGTTGGATTCATGACCATTCTAAGGCTCCTTTGCGCCAGGCATAGACAAGGGCAACAACAAGAATTGCAATAAAAATGAGAGCTTCAACAAACGCTAAAAGCCCTAGTCGATGAAAGGCAACTGCCCAGGGATACAAAAAGACTGTTTCCACATCAAAGATCACGAAAACCAGGGCAAACATATAGTAGCGAATGTTGAATTGTATCCAGGCTCCACCAATAGGTTCTACACCTGATTCATAAGTAGTGCGTCGTTCTGGACCACCACCACTTGGTCGTAGTAGTTTAGATGCAGAGAGTGCAAGTGCAGGCACCAGACTACAGACTAACAAAAAGCCTAAAAGGTACTCGTAACCACTGAGGACAAACACAATAGTTGATGTAAATAATTTTGTTACTTACTTTTACATTATATTATGTCTTGTGGTTACAGAGTCTGGCAAAAGTTAACACAGACTGATTTAACTAAATTTAGCTTGATAGCCGAAAACAATAATAAGCTGAAATTGTGTCATAATTTTTAACGTAGATTTAAGAATTGCCCTGACATTATCCACTTTGTCTTTTGCTATGAGCGAATCAGTTGTAGAAAGCCAAGGACTAGATCGCTATGAGTGTCGCGTCTGTGGCTACGTTTATGAACCGACAAAGGGAGATAGCAAGGAAGAAGTTCCTGCTGGCACACCTTTTACAGAACTAGCATCTTCTTGGCGGTGTCCGGTTTGTGGTGCAAGGACTTCCCAGTTTGAGAACATTGGTCCGGTTGGAAAAGCCTCCGGCTTTGACTCAAATCTTAACTATGGTCTTGGTGTAAACAAGCTCACACCAGCACAAAAAAACCTTTTGATTTTTGGTGGTTTAGCTATTGGTTTTTTGCTGTTTATGAGTCTTTACGGGTTAAAATAATTCCCGCTTATTGATTCAGAGTCGTCAGGAATTAGAGATTAGGACGTTAGGCGTTTTGCGCTGTATGTCAAACATAAATTTTGATTGTCTTAGTGGGCTTGTAACCCATCAGTAAAGAATTTCTCTGTTTCCTTGACTTTTTCCCTCAATTCCTTCTTTTTATCACAAGTCATACAGATACTAATGCGTTCACTATTTGAAAATTGGCAACGAGTCGTTATTTTATTAGCAGTTTTTTTGTTGTGTATTGGGTGTAGCAATACTCCCTCTGTTAGTAATAATCCTTGGAAAGTTATTACTTTACCTACAGAGTCTAACCTTCAAGACATTGCCTTTACAGATAATAATCACGGCTGGCTTGTCGGTAGTAAAGCAACACTTTTAGAGACAACTGACGGCGGAGAAACTTGGCAGCCGATCGCTCTAGATTTAGGAGAGCAAAACTATCTTTTCTCTTCAGTGAGTTTTACAGGACAGGAAGGTTGGATTGTAGGAGAACCTGCACTTTTGCTACACACGACCGATGGAGGTAAATCTTGGGAGCAAATTCCGCTGAGTGAAAAGCTTCCTGGTAATCCCAACACAGTAGTTGCTTTGGGCGCTAACTCAGCAGAGATGACGACTGATGTCGGCGCGATCTATCGCACGACAGACAGCGGTAGAACTTGGAAAGCTATGGTACAAGAGGCTGTAGGAGTAGTCCGCAACATTGCTCGCGCAGCAGATGGTAGCTATTTAGCAGTTTCTGCCAAAGGAAATTTTTATTCAATTTGGAAGCCAGGACAAGAAGCTTGGGAGGGACATAACCGCAATAGTTCTCGGCGCGTACAAAACATGGGTTTTGCACCAGATGGACGCCTGTGGATGTTAGCGCGGGGCGGTCAAGTACAGTTCAGTAAACAGGATAATCTTGACGAATGGGAAGAAGCTAAATACCCTGAATTTTCTACTAGTTGGGGTTTGCTTGATTTAGCCTACCGTACTCCAGAGGAAATTTGGGTAGCTGGAGGTAGTGGCAATTTACTATGTAGTTTTGATGGTGGTAAAACTTGGCAAAAAGATCGTGATGTGGAAAGTGTTCCTTCTAACCTTTACAAAATAGTTTTTCTGTCACCAAAAAAAGGGTTTATTGTTGGTCAAAGAGGTATTTTGCTCAAGTATCAAGAATCTAGTGCAACTGCATAAAATGATTGACTGATTAACTTGATGAAAAATTTCTCAAAATACTAACAAAACTGAATTATGTATTAGAAAGGTATCTTTTTTTATCTTTCTCTGTCATGGGAGGAATTTTCTAAGCAATGCTACCTAACAAGAGAAAATTATCATGAGTTAAGTACTTTTTCATGAAGTTTCATAGGATAATTTAGTCATAAGAGTTATCGCAGGAGGACACGAAATGTCAGGCTCAACAGGAGAGCGTCCATTTTCGGATATCATTACCAGTGTACGGTACTGGGTAATTCACAGCATCACCATTCCAGCTTTATTTATTGCTGGTTGGCTGTTTGTTAGTACAGGTCTGGCTTATGATGTTTTTGGTACACCTCGACCTAATGAGTATTATCCCCAAGAACGGCAAGAATTGCCTATCATAGACGACCGCTATCAAGCAAAACAAGAGATTAGACAATTTACCAATAGCAACGATTAATTCAAAATCATGACTAGTAATACTAATCAACCAATTCAGTATCCAATTTTTACCGTAAGATGGCTGGCAGTTCACACCCTAGCTGTACCAACAATCTTCTTTTTGGGTGCGATCGCCGCTATGCAGTTTATTCAACGTTAGGAGGAACCTATGCCCCCGCAAAGAACACCAAATCCTAATAATCAACCGGTTGAATTAAATCGCACTTCTCTCTATCTCGGTTTACTATTAGTTTTCGTTCTCGGTATACTGTTTTCTAGTTATTTCTTTAACTAGTTGGGACAGTTACGGTTAATCGCCAATGTAAGTTGTCATCGCTCAAGGAGAATTAAGCTGTGTCTGGAAGTGGAAGAATTCCTTTGTGGATTATTGCAACAGTTGCTGGCTTGGGTGTAATTACGATTGTGGGAACTTTCTTTTATGGTTCCTATACTCATTTAGGCTCTTCTTTGTAGAGCAACACTCACGACCAACAGCCACGTTATAAAAATGTGATTTATGTGGCACATTTAAAAGAAAACCGCTTATCTCAAAAAGATAGGCGGTTTTTTGATGTTAAGTTAAAGTTTCCTAATTAGTGATTAGATTCCTGAAGGATCTTCACGTTCAATGTAAAGCAACAATAGCGCCATACCTACAGCAGGAAATACCAAACCAGTAAGTGGAACTAAAAGTGAGGGCAGAAAAGATGCTGAAAACATAACAAATCCTATTAAAGTGCAAGTCATGATTGAGAATGAATTTACTGCAAATTTTTACAGTTTTGCTAGAATCTCAAAATTTTTAACAAATTTTGAAGTTATTCACTAAGATTGTGTCAAAGTTTTTCAAGAAACTTAATTTTATTTAATCATTCTTTATATTCTAGGTGGCGTTAACATTTGGCTGCAGCCAATCAAACTTATGACTCAAAAAAATAGTGATTATCCTGGCATAGGCGATCGCAAAAAGTTGTTTAACAGTATGTCTTAACTATTTCATCAAGCGACAACCGTAAATTTAGGTAGGTAAGTAAATATTACCTGATAATTCCAGTGTTTCCCCTCATTTAAGCTGTAGTGAGATTAATAGATAATAAGACTGTGCTGAAAATAGATGAGTCAAAAATTATACGCAAACTTCAATAAAGTACTGATAAAACTTTAAATTTAGATTCCTAGAAATCACTAGAATAAAAGTATATCTACTCAAGACTGCCACGTATTTATTTCATGAGTCGCGGCAGAAGTTGTATTTAAACTAAGTTAATTTTTTTACGGGGTTATCGCATGAGCGAAGCAAGCCACCGTCGCATTGTCATAGGAGATATCCACGGTCACTATGACGGTTTAATCAAACTACTAGAAGCGATCGCCCCAGGAACCAGCGACGAAGTATATTTTTTGGGGGACTTAATTGATCGAGGACCACAAAGTGCCCTCGTTGTTGATTTGGTTAAGCAATCTTACCCTTGCTTGCTAGGAAATCACGAACAGATGTTGCTGAATGTCTTGAGCGATCGTGCTTCGTATCATATGAAGCACGCGTGGCTTCAGAGTGGAGGTAATGCAACATTAAATAGCTATAAGGACAGTACAATCCCTCAAAGTCATTGGGAATGGATGCAAAGCTTACCAACGTACTTAGACTTAGGAGATATTTGGTTAGTTCACGCTGGAGTTAATCCTAAAATTCCATTAGAAAAACAAACAGCAGAACAGTTATGCTGGGTACGCGATGAATTTCACAGTATATCTGAACCCTACTTCCCCGATAAATTGATTATCACTGGACACACGATTACTTTTACCTTACCTGGCGTCAACTCCGGTGAAATTGCCCAAGGAAGAGGTTGGTTGGACATTGACACCGGCGCATATCATCGTAAAAGTGGCTGGTTAACTGGGTTAGACATCACAAACAGCTTAGTCTATCAAGTGAATGTGTTTCGTAACGCATTGCGGACTTTACCATTAGCAGAAATTGTAGCGACAGTTAATCCAGCCGAGGTAGCACGTTCTTAAGCACAACTACAATAATGGTCGAATTCTGGCTCGGTAAGCAGCGGAATCTAAACCATCTCCAACATTTGCAGTCTGAGTGTTAATTGCACTTCGTAACCGCGTAATGCGATCGCCTGTTGCTGGGTGGGTACTCAAGAAAGTAGGCACCGATCTGCCATTTTGCCTGAGTAGTTTTTCCATAAAAGCAACCGTCGCAGATGGTGGATAACCAGCACGTATTGAGTTCGCTAATCCCCGTTGATCGGCTTCAAACTCATCTTCGCGACTATTAGGACGCCGTAATGCCAAATCGACACCAATTTGGATAGCACGGTTACGATCTAAGCCAGCAACTGAAGCAACTCCACTAGCAATAGCTGTTTGACGCATTTGTTGAATTGCATGACGACTGGCAATATGACCAATTTCGTGCGCCATCACGCTGGCAAGTTGAGCTTCATTCTCAGCAAGTCGAATTAAACCCGTATTGAGATAGACAAAGCCACCCATTGTGGCAAAAGCATTAATGCCATTGTCATCAACAACTTGGAAGGTATAAGGAATTCCACTGCGATCGCTTGCCGGAACTAAACGCTGACCGATTTGATTAATGTAGCGATTAACATCTGAATTGCGGTAGAGACGAACTTCTCGACTCACAAGTTGTTGATTAATTTGTTTTCCTAATTGAACTTCCTGAGTGTCAGAAATATTCGATAGCTGAATAATCTGAACTCCACGAATCAGTAAATCAAAGATCGAAAAGGCTTGTGATACTGCAGGCGTACCTAACCACAGCGCCAGCACTACGAATATTGATAATAGAGGATAAACTAAGCGACGTCGGAAACGATACAAAATAAAAGAGAAATTGAACATACTCCGTTGCTGAAAAAAAACTAGATAAACAGCAATATGCCATCCGGCACGCTCCGCGAACGCCTGCCATGACGTTTCTACTCAGTTCGAGTAGACGACACTGCTTACAATGGGATTCACTACAACATCAGACGTCTCTAGCTACCTATATGTTGCATTTTAAATAAAGGGTTCACTGATCAAAGGTTAGAGTTAAATAAAAGAATGATTCTAAGCTTGTGTTGCGTCCTAATTGACCACTGGTATAAAACGAAAATAGTGCGAGCCTCGATAAACGTTGTATACCTTTTCAAGATTACCAAGTAACACAATTTGAAACTAACCCTTACATCCAACATTAGACGTGATAAGCTGGGCGACGGTGGTTAACTTTTAAGAATCATGGCGATTTTGGATTCTAAAGGACGCTTGTTTGGCAAGCTTAGTATTCTCGACTTAGGGGCAGCTTTAGTAATCCTCCTAGTTATTGTTGGCATCTTTTTCTTTCCTGGTACTTCCGGTTCTGTGGCTCAAGTTGGGGTAACAACAAAACCGATCGAAGTCGACTTAATTGTTCGAGGTTTAAATGTCCGCGATCCTCAACAAATCTACAGCGAGGGCTTGAAGGAAGGTGGTAAAACCAACATTATTATCCGCAATCAGCCTTACGGTCAGATTGAAGTGAAGTCGGTGAAACAATTGCCCAGAACTCTGCTCGTACCGCAGCCTGATGGTTCGATCAGAGAAATGTCTGATCCCAGAGCCAATCAATTCAACACAGACATGCTATTGACCCTCAATGGCAAAGCGCAAATTACCAGTACAGGACCAGTTTTAGGTAATAGCAAGCTAAAAATTGGGATGCCTGTTGAACTTGAAGGCTTTAACTACAACTTCAACGCCACGGTAATTGACGTACGGACATGATCTTAAGAGAGGTCAGGGGTCAGGGAAGCTTGGTAAGCTAACTTCTGGCTTCTATCTCCCTTGGTTCTTCCTGAGTGAGGACAGTTAAAAAACGCCGAATTAGACCAATAGTGACTGCGGGTAGTTCTAATTGTGGTGTCAGCCCTACATTATCCAAAGGCTGAAACACGCGGATTGCTTGCGGATTCATTGCTGCAAATCGGCGTCCAATTTCTGGACCTGTAAATTGTGACTTTTGACCCCAGATGATCGCTGTCGGCACACTCAACTGAGGAACGTACAAGGACAAATCAAAACAGAGATCGCCACGAACAAATGAAAGGGCGGCATATTCGGCATTTGGCTGCTGCGCAGATTCTAAATAGGCTTCGACAATTTCTTGATAAATGCGGTTGGCGCTGGCAAATTGACGTTGCTCTAGAAAACTACGAATGCCGTTACTAGTGGCAATTCCGGTACTATAAAGCAAGCGATCCAGAATAGGAGTACTGACTAACTGCGCAAAAAAGCTCCGCGAATAGTTTTCTCCAAAATCCGACAATCCTGCAGGAGTTGTCAAAATTAGGGATTTGAATAACTCTGGACGAGCGATCGCTAATCGCAGGGTAAACGCTGCCGTTAACGAAGAGGCAATCACTGTAACTGGGCGATCGCAAATTTGTTCCAGAAATTCTGCAATTGTCGTCAGATAGTCATCAATTGTGTAATTACGGGCAGGATGCTCCGAACGACCCCAACCAATTAAATCAGGTGCCATGACTTGATATTCTGCTGCGAATGCCGGATAAACCTTTGACCACTCGTAAGCAGAAGAACCGCCACCAAAACCGTGTAAAAATACTAATTTTTCTCGATTGTCATCTTCAGTTGTCTGACGCCAAGGCGCACCACTTGCAGTGTAGTAAACTATTCTGCCAAGTGAAGTCAGCACCGATTGCTGCTCAAAACCGAGTGGCAGAAACATAACTTTTTCTCCAGCAATTGACTACTACTTCTTCTATAATGCGCGGTTCTGGTGTTGTTCGTCATGCTAATATTGGCTGCCATGTCATATTGGTAGATAACCGTACACCTTGCCTCGTCTTCTACAAAGGCTCAGCTTTTTCGACTGAAGAGTTATTGACTCCCAAGGTTAGCTGTAAGGGGCGCTGTGCGGGGTAGGCTTTTACGACTTGTCTGTAAACTTGATAGTTTGTTGGCAGCGTTCTTGGTTTGCTAGCTTCGATATACGTTATTTGATAATTTACAGATTTTAATAATTCAGGAGTACTAGGTTGTTCTTGGGGTTTTTGTCTTTGTTCAATTTGATCGACCGTTGGTCGAGGCGGTAATGCAGGCCACCACAAACCTTGGTCATCGGGACCCGTGACTGCATCTGGAGGCTGTTGACCGTTGCGATTGAGCAAAGAAGTTGCGGCAAATGTTTCAAAGCGTGGTAGTTTATCGCTCGGACTCGTAGAATATTTGACTTGCCAAGTGTAGGTAGTTTGTGCGGTTGCTTGATACTGGTTAATCGTTAAAGTGGTACAACTTGTGAGTGCGATCGCACTCGTGATGCCGATCGCGACTGTAAAAAACTTCTTCAAACTCTTACTCACACTAAATACACGATTTTCTGACAATAACAAAAATGCAGTTGGCTCCCTTTTTTCCTATCCTCTACCGAATTTTACAACCCTCTTTTCCACACTGTCTTTGGGCTGGTAATCCAAATTTAAAAACAGTTGCTTTGACTTTTGATGATGGTCCGCATCCAACTTATACCCCTCAATTGCTGGAAGTGTTGGATCGCTATGCTATTTCTGCAAGTTTTTTTTGGCTAGGTGCTTGTGTTAATCGCGCTCCTTTTACAGCCAAGTCTGTTTATGAGCGGGGACATTGGATTGGTCTGCACGGCTACGATCATCGCTCGTTTCCGATGTTAACTACAGCAGAACTCAAGCAGAGTTTATCTGCTACCCAAGAGGCAATCTCGACAGCTTGCCGCATCGATCCTAACTCTGTGCGTGATGTCAGACCGCCTAATGGTTTATTTACTCCACAAGTTTTAAATTCGTTACATCAGTGGCAATATCGCTCAGTGATGTGGAGTGTTGTCCCCGAAGATTGGGTACGTCCAGGAATTGGAACTGTTGTACAGCGTGTACTTCAGCAAGTCACTAATGGCTCAATGATTGTCTTACACGATGGTGTCTGTGGTGGACAAGATGTCGCAGCGATCGCCGCGCAGCTAGTGCCTCAATTGCTGCATCAAGGCTATCAATTTGTAACGGTAGATACTTTATGGCAACAAGCCCAAGCCTTCACTAGTAGACGCTTTTAGTATCATTGTTTCTCTATTCTCTTTGCTTTTTAGATTAAACTCTTAATGATTATCTGTCACTCTGACGCAGAATTCACTACAATAGCAGGAAACTGTTTAGTAATTTGTCAAGGTTATTTAGGTTGAAATTTAGTTCCAACCTTAGTTAAGCTGAGGTAAAGACAATAGTCGAAATTAAGCTAATTATATAGTTGACTTGTAGCTCGGTTGAGCCTGCTGTCAAATCTCTGACAGAGGAACGTAGACACGAGCAAACAACTTAGACTTGTACCTTTAACTTCGACAAATTAGATCCTGAGAGAATGTTTATATGAAGAAAGGTAAAGAACTCGGTTAGCCGCAGGACTTGCCTTTAAATGTGTTGTGAATAACACGCAGATTGCTTATTCTCTCAAATCATCCGTGAGAAAAGAACTACGAATTGAGGAGACAATTTTAAAATTTCACATGGCTTTATTAATTTAGGAGACTATGCCTGTAGAAATTTATATGATTCAACACACAAAATCAATGCAATTTTTGTGAAACAGGCTACAATCAAAACGATCTTTACAACTTTTTTAAAAGAGTTGTATCTGGCATAGCTCAATATACTGGGCGTTAAGCTGTACAAGCAAGTCGTTTCCCGTAGGAAACCAATCCGTCAACAAATTGTTGTGAGGAATATTATTAACTGCTTGATTCTTTGCGATCGCCAAAAACCTTTTCTAAGTAAATGCTCTTTACAGTAAGTGACAGCTTATTCGTAAAGACACTAACCAAAATCATGAGTAATTGATTGTTGACATTAAGGAGCATGAGGAACGCGGCATGAACCCGGCTAACAACGTACTCGAAACCATTCATCAGCCTGAACTCGAAGACACAACCAATCAACCTGAAGGTGTTTTAGATCTCATCACAATTGAAGATGACGATGATTTAGTCATTCTTGACGGAGATGACGCTGATGATTTTCTAGAAGCTCAGCCTGATGAGGACGACGCTAAGTCTGGTAAAGCCGCTAAATCCCGTCGGCGGACGCAAACCAAGAAGAAGCACTATACAGAGGATTCAATTCGCCTCTATTTACAAGAGATTGGACGGATTCGGCTACTGCGAGCAGATGAAGAAATTGAACTCGCACGGAAAATTGCTGAGTTATTGGAAATGGAACGAGTTCGCGAAAGACTGTTAGAGCAGTTGGATCGCGAGCCACAGGATAGCGAATGGGCAGAAGCTGTACAGTTATCTTTGCCAACCTTTCGATATCGCCTTCATGTCGGACGACGGGCAAAAGACAAAATGGTGCAGTCAAACTTGCGTCTTGTTGTTTCTATCGCCAAAAAGTACATGAATCGAGGTCTTTCTTTCCAAGACTTAATTCAGGAAGGAAGCCTTGGTCTAATTCGCGCAGCAGAAAAGTTTGACCACGAGAAAGGTTACAAGTTTTCAACTTATGCCACCTGGTGGATTCGCCAAGCAATCACGCGGGCGATCGCCGATCAGTCTCGTACAATTCGCCTCCCAGTTCACTTATACGAAACGATCTCTCGCATCAAAAAAACAACAAAACTACTTTCTCAAGAAATGGGTCGCAAGCCTACTGAAGAAGAAATTGCTACCCGCATGGAAATGACTATTGAAAAGCTACGCTTTATCGCTAAATCGGCTCAATTACCAATTTCATTAGAAACGCCCATCGGCAAAGAAGAAGATTCCCGACTGGGCGATTTTATTGAGTCTGATGGGGAAACACCAGAAGATCAAGTGTCTAAGAGTCTCTTGCGTGAAGACTTAGAAAAAGTTTTAGATAGTCTCAGTCCTAGAGAAAGAGATGTTTTAAGACTGCGCTATGGACTAGATGATGGTCGGATGAAAACATTAGAAGAAATTGGGCAGATTTTTAATGTCACCCGTGAACGCATCCGTCAGATTGAAGCTAAGGCACTGCGGAAGCTACGTCATCCCAATCGCAACAGTGTGTTAAAGGAGTATATTCGTTAAACTAACGCCTGATTAAAGGTCAAACTATAGCAATAAAAAGAAAAACGCCACATTTGATTGTGGCGTTTTTTGGTATTTACTCTATAAATCTGCTGTGCTTAGGCTATTTCGATTGACTTATCTTGGTACTGTTTAAAAACCTAGAGAATATCTCTGTAATCACACCACTCAAAATATTTCACTCATCACGGCGTTTTGTCGCTTAAAGAATGCCCCAGAAGTGTAAAACACCTTGACCAGCAAACAATTCAATTAAAATTGCGGCTAAGAAACCAATCATTGCCAGACGACCGTTCCAAATTTCTGCTTGAGGGGTAAAGCCCCAACGCCAAGCATTACGATCTTCCATAACTGGGGTTGTGACCTTGGTTGTGTTCTGCATAGTTGGCACTCCGGAATTAGTTTGTAACAATTTATTTAGCTCTGTAAATTAATATAACAAATATTTACAGAAAAGCAACAAGTAAGTTTCTAAAGTTTTTAGCGTTATCCAGATTGCTGCTCCTAAAAGTAAACGCTCTGAAAGTGTAAACAAGACCTTTAGAGCGCTTATATCGAGATGTAGAGGCAAGCGATTACATAATGCCCCAGAAGTGGAGAAAGCCTTGACCAGAGAACAATTCAATTAAAACCGCAGCTAAGAAACCAATCATTGCTAAACGACCATTCCACAGTTCCGCTTGGGGAGTGAAACCATAACGCCAAGCATTGCGATCGTCCACAACGGGAGGTGTCATTTTAGTTGTGTCTTGCATGGTTTTAGCTCCAAAGAGATTGTTTGTTAAGTAATGTAGCTCAATCTGTAAACAAATGTAACGCTGAGCTAGTTAGAATATCTCTCTCTAAGGTATGAAAGACATACAAGTTTGCCAAGAACGACTACTCGAACCAAATTGCCTGACCACTGTCGTACTCAAAAAAATGAAGCTTATCAAGTGATAGTGATAGCCATAGTTGCTCGCCAACAGCTACCTTACGATCAGGTGGAATGCGCACTTGTAGAGTATTTGTTGCAGTAGTAGCAATCACAGATGGTTGTACTCCTTGCTTGACAAAGCTGACAGCAAGATATGTATCATTACCCAATGCTTCTACTAAGTCTACTTGAACTAAAAGATTTTGCGGTGCAGGCGTACTCAAGTAAAAATGCTCTGGTCGAATACCTAAAATCAGTGTTTGACGATTGTAGTTCTGTAGCACATTTGCCCATTGTTCTGGCAGTGAGAAGTGGAACTGCGGATGAGCGATCGACAACGGCGTGTGAAATTGAACAGGCAGAAAATTCATTGGTGGCGAACCAATAAATTCAGCAACAAAGCGCGTTGCTGGACGATTATAAAGTTCTAGTGGTGGGGCGACTTGCTGAATTTGTCCTTGATTCATAACCGCAATGCGATCGCCCATTGTCATTGCTTCGGTTTGGTCGTGGGTAACGTAAACAGTTGTTGTACCGAGTTGACGTTGTAGCTTGACAATTTGGGCACGAGTTTCTGCCCGAAGTTTGGCATCAAGGTTAGATAAAGGTTCATCCATCAAAAAAACTTGTGGATTGCGGGCGATCGCCCGCCCTAAAGCAACGCGCTGTTTTTGTCCGCCAGAAAGTTGTTTCGGCAATCGATTGAGTAGTGCTTCTATTTGCAGTAATTGCGCGACATTTCGTACACGTTCGTCAACTGCACGTTCGCGTGCCGTCGTATAACGTAACTGCTTTGGCAACCCCCGCGTTACTCCCACTAACAAGTTATCTAACGAACGATTCTTACCCTCACCCCTCACTCCTCGCCCCTCACCCCTCATTGTCCGCCGCAGTCCAAATGCCAAGTTGTCGTAAACCGTCATGTGGGGATAAAGCGCGTAGTTTTGAAACACCATTGCAATATCTCTTGCTTTCGGTGGTAATTCGTTTACCAAGCGATCGCCTACCCAGATATTGCCTCCCGATATTTTCTCTAGCCCAGCGATCAAGCGCAGTAAAGTACTTTTACCGCAACCTGAAGGTCCTACCAAGACCATAAACTCACCATCAGCGACGCTCAAACTAATGTCGTGCAAAACACTGATACTTTGCTTATGTTCTCGACTATTGCGTTCAACCATTGATGGCGAGTCAAGTGGCGCAAGTGGAGATGAGTGTGCAACTACCGGAGTCACTCGTTCATTATGCCGAGTGGGAAAGCTTTTATAAACGTTCTCCAAAACAACTTGCGCCACGATAGTTCATTCCTAGTGTTTGCGTTTTCTCGATCACGGTTAGCATCGCGTCAAAGTAGCGAACCGATTTATACTGAATTCTATAGCAATGGTCAATTTAGTTAAGACATTATTAAAGATTTGAGTTTTGAATTTTCAGTTGTTCGCTTTCCAAAGGTGCCGGAGGCAATTATTTTGAGTTTTGAGTTTTGAATTTTGAATTAAAAGAATTTTCTTATACTGAACACTTGACTACTCAACACTCTCTTAAACTCATAACTCTCCGTCCCCCTGACCTCTCCTATAGCTAGCGAGATCGCCTGGACGATAAACTCTCCTAGGAGAATGGTCTGGATCAATTTCTACTACTAAATCAACCCAAGTGGGAGGAGTTAATAAAGGCTTAATAAATAACTCTGGATGAAGCGATCGCCAAAAGTACTTGACAAAATTTTCAACTTCTGCATCAATCATTCCAGCTTGACCGGCGGCAATTTGATCGTGTTCTGCGTCTTTACGCCATGTTAAGCTGCGACGATAGTCCTCAGGGTAGAGCAAAATTAAAGAGTCGAGTTGCTCCCATAAAGGTAGATATTCGTGTAACCGAGCATTCATGTCGCGGGCAAATTCGCGATCGGCATGTGTATCAATCGGTGGTGGAGCTAGATTAAATTGTTGCGGATCGATTGGTCGGACGCCCACAAACCATCCTTCAAACAAAACAATATCAACAGCCTCGATAATTTCGGGTTGAGTGCGATCGCCAGCACCACTATAAGCCGACTTATCAAAGCGAGGTATGGCAATCGGTTGGGAATTAGGTTGACGTAATTTTTGCAGTATTGTTAAGCCCAAATCAACATCATGTGTTCCTGGGGGACCGCGCCAAATCAAGCGCGGATCGTGCTGTCTTAACGCCAGGCGCTCGTGATAAGTTTTGTACAAGTCATCTAAGGACAAGCTAACTGTACGATAGCCCAAGCGATCGAGAATGAGAGTGAGAATTGCACTCAGGGTAGTTTTTCCTGTACCTTGTCCGCCTAAGATTCCTTGAATTAAAGTTCTTTGTAGTTGTTGGCGAGAGGCTGCTAGCTGCATCGCCAAAGGTAGCCAAAAATCCCACAGTGTATCGATTAGCTGATTTGGTGAATACAAACGTGCTTGACAAAAGTCACTAAAAGCTGGATAAACCGCACGTAGTAAATGCGATCGCTTTTGTACAACTTGCGCCACATTTTTTGAGGTAATGTCAAAGGCTTGAGCACGTAAAGGATCGGCAAGCATTGCTTGTGCTATACGTTCATCGGGTAACACTGCATTCGCTAAAATCTGACTTAACCATAAATTTGCCGTTCGCATAACTTAACGATTTTTTATGTTGGGTAATGGGTAATAGGTGAATATTCGTTTTCATTAGCAATTACCAGTTACCGCTTCCCCAGCCCTGATGTAACGTTTCACTTAATTTAAGAACCAAGTTTAAACGCTTCTAAGAACAAACTATAAATTAGACCAATTTTGCCAGCATTTAATGCTTCCAGCCAAAGTCCACGCTGTTTGCGCCACGCATTACTGTAATAAATTCGGTCAACAATTTCACTCCATGCCACTAAAACGCCTGCACCGATGATGTCCCAGTCAGCCGCCTGTCCCGCGATCGTTGAAATTGCCGAGCCAAGAAAAAAACCAAACAATACACTAATAATTAGTAGCGATAGCTTACGCCAAGGATTGAAAAACCATCTTCCGAGTTGTCCGGCAATGGAATTAAAAAGATCGTTAAGACGGGTATTTTGCATCTTTGTTAAATGCTCAAAATAAGCTGCTAACTAGCTTTAAGCCTGTTTCAAGGATAATAGGAGGATTTTACACAGTATATAAATACAGATTACAGCCTGTTACTCTTTTAGTCTTTAAAAATTATGAATATGAAATCGTTGGTGCATCCTGCGGTTATTATTGGTTCTATATTAGGAGTTTTAGGGTTAGTGTGGATAGCGCTACAGTTTAGCGTCACGATTGAAATTGAAGAACCTGAACCTTCACCAGTCAATACAATTCCAGCAACGCGATCGCCTGCTCCTACTCCAACAACACCAGTACAAGATGCTGTACCCACACCGAATCCGGCTGCAATAAGTTCAGGTGCATTGCGCATGAGTAACCAAACAGATCAGCCCGTGCGAATAGCACTACTTGCCAAGCGATCGTCCAACACATACAGCGAAGCACCTGCCCATTGGGATTTTGCCCCACTAGAAGGCAGTACTGAAGGATTGATTTTATCCCTACCAGAGGGCAATCTCACATTAAATAAGGGCGATATTGTCGTTGCCTTTGCGCAAGATGGTTCTGGGCGCTATTGGGGACCTTACGTTGTCGGTGAAACTCCTACTCCAGTTTGGAACAGTCAAGTTCAAGAATGGCAACTTACTTTGAATTAGGGGTGAGGAGTGAGTGGTGAGTTGTGAGTGATGAGTTTTGAGTTTTGAGTTGTATGGAAAACACTATTCTTTCCCTGCTCCTCTGCTCTCTTCATGGAACTGACGAATTGTAGGCGAGTCATCTAATTTATCATTGGGTTACAATTTGCAATTGCCTACAAGTACACATAGTTAGCTGCATGAAACTTAGGTTCGACCGTGCTTTAGATTCTTGGGGAAATACTGGAGATCGTTCAATTCGAGCTTGGATTGTGTCGATTGCTTGGTTGTTAGTCATCGGTTGGCTAGCATTCTTCTGGAATTTGGGCAGTACTGGCTTGGTGGATGAGACAGAGCCATTGTTTGCGGAAGCTGCAAGGCAAATGACAGTAACAGGAGACTACATCACACCATATTTTAATGAGGAAACACGATTTGATAAGCCGCCTTTGGTTTACTGGCTAATGGCGATCGCTTATTCAACAATCGGTGTAAATGAATGGGCGGCGCGTCTACCTTCGGCATTTAGCGCTTTTGCGTTAGTTTGCTTGGGTTTTTATACATTACTATTTTTCGGTGTTGGCTCCTCTGACTCTGACACTCGCTCCACTCTCCGAGAAGGGCAAAGCCCTACGCCCCTAACTCCTCGCTCCTTCTTCTGTGCTGGCTTGGGTGCAGCGTTAATTGCATTGAATCCGGAAACAATTGCCTGGGCAAGAATTGGCGTTTCGGATATGTTGTTAACAGGGTGTATGTGTAGTGCGTTGTTGTGTTTCTTCTTAGGATACGCTCAACCATTAAAACCCCAACAAGTACGGTGGTATCTTGCTTTTTATGTACTTGCAGCGTTAGCAATCCTCGCCAAAGGACCTGTAGGTATTGTTTTACCAGGAATCATTATCGGCTTATTTTTACTTTATGTTGGTAAGTTAGGCGAAGTACTGCGCGAGATGCGGATTCTTTGGGGCAGTTTATTGATTCTGGCGATCGCAATTCCTTGGTATATTCTTGTGATCGGTGCCAATGGCTGGAATTACATCAACTCGTTTTTTGGATACCACAATATCGAACGCTTTACGGGTGTTGTGAATAATCACTCAGCGCCGTGGTATTTTTACTTTTTGGTTGTCCTCCTCGGTTTTGCTCCTTGGTCGATTTATTTACCCGTTGCGATCGCCCAAACGAGATTTTGGCAAAGATCCTACTGGCGTTCCACCCACCGTTCAACACACCTGGGTTTATTTGCGCTCATTTGGTTTGTGGCAATTTTTGGCTTTTTTACAATCGCAGTCACGAAACTTCCTAGCTATGTACTACCTTTGATGCCAGCAGCAGCTATACTAGTTGCACTTCTTTGGAGCGATCGCCTCAATCGTCGAGAAGATAATCATCCGCGAACTTCGCGCTTTTTGTTGTGGAGTCACTGGCTAAATATCGCGTTCTTACTAAGCCTGTCTGCTGGACTATTTGTGTTTCCTCACCTCATTGGCTCTGATCCGGCAATTCCTAACTTACGCGAGTCGATTCAACAATCTAATTTACCAGTACTCGCAGGGCTAATTTGGCTAGTTGCGGCGATCGCTGGCATATTCTTTATCATCAAGCGACGTTGGCAAGGTTTATTAGCAGTAAACTTACTGGGATTTATAGTTTTTCTTGCCTTCGTTGTCACCCCAGCTTATTTTTGGATGGATCAAGCACGACAGCTACCGCTACGGGAATTATCTGCGATCGCCCGTCAGTCTGAACCCAACGAAGAATTAATTATGATCGGCTTCAAAAAACCAAGTGTTGTCTTTTACACTCAGCGCCCAGTGACTTATGTAAGAGAAATCGAAAAGGCTGCTGCCTACATTCAAGAACTTCAATCTAAGACATCACAACCGTTTTCTATCATGCTGTTGTCTTATCCAGGAAGGCTGCAACAATTGCAGCCACAGTTACCACAATATCAAAACCTTGGTGAAGCTGGTGCTTATCAACTTGTACGAGTTGTCAAAACCGAAAGCTAAAATGACTAATTAGTGCGAGGCATTGAGTGCCAATGTTTTAATGATTTTGTCTAGTAATTCTTGAATCGACAAGGAAGGCGGTAAAATTTCTGTGGCAATTCCTTGCAAAACTCCATCAAGTGTCACTTGCAAGTCTAAGCTATGATTTAAATTTTCCTGATGGGTTTCAAGGATTGAATGTAGTTGCCCATTCAACACTAAGATGGGTGGTAAATCTTCGTTTTCTAGATTTTGTAATGCTTGAAGAATATCCGAGTTTAGCTGTACATCTGCTAAACAAATTAATATTAAATCAACGCTTCCTTGTCTGATCTGAGTTAATGTTTCCACCCAAGAGTGGCTAATAGTACCTTTAAAACCGGCTGTCTCAAGATAGGGAATTAGAGCCTGAAACCACTCTGTACCAGGTGCTAAAGAATTGGCTGTACTTAGCTTCGGCTGTAAATCAGGTAGAGTCGCAACATCAGCAACTAAAATATTTGGTTTCCATTGCATCCCTGCGGCAAATTGCAATACAGATAATAATGTTTCTGGATCGCGTTTGTCTTGTGGAAGCAAGCAAGGAAAAACCGCAAGTCCTTCAATTTGATTAGCAGCTTGTGTCGTTGCCGTATCTAATGTCACAATTGGTAAAGCTGCTAGCTTAGAAAACTGACTCAAACTTTTTAGATAAGCAATAGGTTCGGCGATCGCTCCATCTAATAAGACGACATCTGGTTGCCAAATACTGACCAAAATTTCTGCTTGTTCTAAATCATCAGCTTCTAAAATTCGGTAGCGAATTTGTGATTTTGGAATGAGTGGTAAAGATTCTCCTCCGACTAACCGTAGAATTGTGATACAGTTCTTATTTGTCGTACCGATCGTCTGTGTTTCAGAATTAGCAACAGGTTCGTGACAAAAACGTGCCAAAAGTTGCGGTAAAATCTCTGCAGGTACCGGTAAATTAATACATTCATCAGCTCGATTTGCTAGGGCTTGCTCTTTTTCAGCTCTTGTCGTAGTCACAACTACTGGAATTTGTCGTGTTGCGGGGTCAGATTTTAATAAAGTCAACACATCCCAACCCGAAAGCAATGGTAGCAAAGGATTTAAAAATATAATTCCAGGTTGAAGTCGGCGTGCTTTCTCTAAAGCTTCGGTTCCAGAACGCGCGTTGACAACTCGATAACCTAAACTACTGAGTTGTTCTGTTAGATGTGCAATGTAACGAGGCGCAGCTTCAACAAGTAACACCAAACGGTTGCTTAGTTTTAAATTTTGGATTTTAGCTTTTGAATTGCGTTGTAGTATTTGTGATTTTTCATTTGTGTTTTGCAATTCCTCTTCAGAAATTGACAGTCTAAAGTCTGTTGGCGGATGTGGTGGTAATAATAATGTAAAAGAACTGCCTTTACCTTCTTTAGATAAAAAGCTCACGTCTCCACCATGTAAGCGCGCTAATGCTCTAGTTAAAACTAAACCGAGTCCTGTCCCCTTGAAGCGACGTGTTAAAGGATTTTCGAGTTGTTGAAATTTTTGAAAAATCAGGTGTTGTTGCTGTTCAGGAATACCAATTCCTGTATCCCAAATTGTAAAAGCAATCCAACCAGCCCAACGATTTACCCTGAGTCCAATTTCTCCGCCAGTTTCAGTAAATTTAAAAGCATTAGCAAGCAAATGAACGAGCATTTGTCGCAATCGCAATTCATCAGCGACTAAGGTATCTAAGCCTGGTTCAATTTCTAAGGTAAAACGATGTTCTAGTTCGGTTTGGGCGATCGCCTCTACAGAAGCTTGGCTATCTCGCGCTTGCATTACTCGTACTTGCTCAAGAGCGCGATCGCAAATATTGCTAATATTGACTTGCTCAATACTTAGCTTGAGTTGTCCTGTTTCCATACGAGTCAAATCTAGAATGTCATTGACAACACTCATAAGATGACGACCGCTTTGATGAATCAGCTTAGCGTAACGACTTTGTCGCTCGTTGAGTTCTCCTAAGGCTTGATCTTTTAATAATGTGGATAACCCAAGTACTGCGGTTAATGGTGTTTTTAGTTCGTGGCTAATACATGACAAAAATTCATCTTTGAGCCGATTCAGTTGAATTAGATCTGCATTTTTTGCTGCTAATTCGAGTGCTAGCTGCTGTTGTTCTGTCACATCTGTAGCGAGTAACAACCATAAATTGGGACTCATAGGTAACAGACGCGAGAAGCCTTCTGCTGAGTTTTGCTCAGTGTCGTTGATGCGAGCATCTAATTCTGAGTATTGTTCCTGCAAAGGAATTTTGACAAACTCCCATACGCGCTCTTGACCATTGGGTAGCGTCCAGATACAAATACATGTGTTAGCTTGTGTACCTAGCTGACACCGATTTGCAGTTCCAATAAATTCGGCTGGTTCTAAGCTAGACATACAATTGCTGACATTTACAGCATCGTATTCGTCAGTTTTTTGCGAAATTGATAAGAGTTGTTGAGTATGTAAGCTGCTTGCAGCATTGTTGTGATATTGATTAGCAACTGTTGCCACAACTTCAAAATTTTGTAGTTCTGATGAATACACTTGAGTTGTGACTGTCGCCGAGTCTAGAATTGATTCTACTTTACGCCGTACCTCCTCAGGATCGCTAAATCCGCCAAAATGTCTGCTCCAAGCTGAATTTTGCATCACAACTTCTCCTGTTGTTGTTTGCAATATCAGTGGACATGGTAATTTTTCTAAGAGTTGCACAAGCAAGTCTAATACCAATTGATTTTGGCGATCGCTTACCTGTTTCACTGCTTCGCTACTAGCTTTAGCAAAGTTTAAACATAAAAATTCTGATAACTGTACGCGATCGAGTAATCCCAGTAATTTTCCTGCTGGATCAACTAGCACCAAGTCGCAACGCGTGTTTTGTGGTGGCAAAGACTGTAGATGTAAGCCCAATTCCTCTATTTTTAAAGTGGCTGGTAGAACAACAATCTGTTCTATTAGTTTTTTATCTACTGTGCTGATCGCTTGATGAATTGTCTTTGTACCCGTTTGAGATTTACTATACAGGTACAACAGTAACTGTGCTGCTGATAAGATTCCGATCGGAACTTGTTCTTCATTCACTACAATTAGACGATCGCACTGCGTCTGTTGCAAAATCTCTAGCACTACTTTAAGCTGCGTCGTTTGTCTGCAGCTAGGTATCGTAGTAATAAAATCGTAAAGCTCAGGATTTGGCATTGACTCTATGCTATCAATTCTCTAAATTTGCGCTACAAGTGACAGATGCTCCAATGTTGAGCAGTAGAATCCCATCTCAAAATCAAAATTAGTAGCAGTGGAGTATTCTTGCTAATTTTGGTAACAAAGTGTATCGAGCCATCTACATAAATCCTTGACTTGAGATTATTTTTGTAACAGATAATTTACAAAATCTTCGTTCTTCAGCTTTCCTTTACTTTTGGCAGCTTTGTACCGCAATCCACTTGTCAATGCGTTATGACTGCTAGAAACAAGAATCTGAGCGAGGTTTTGGGAATTATAATGAATTACAATGCAGTAATAATTTGATTTAGTTTAACTTTCTTAATTTATTGATCCGACCCACCTCAATTTATACAAGTATTGCTTTACTTAAAGTAACTTTTGCAAAGTAGATGCTGGCAAAGCAGCGATCGCATAACTACCCTTTATTTTAAGAACGCGATCGCTTACCCTGAGATAGTAACGCTTGCTATCTTGCTCTGGCTTATTTTTAAGCAATTTTTTATCCCAGCAGTGCGGTAACTATTTATTTAAAGTAGGTCATACTACTTTGACACGTTTAATCAACTAATAGTTTGAATAAACTCACTTTACTGCACAGCAATCAAACAATGTCTGTTTTGGAGTTATGGATGACCACGACAACAAAAAAGCACCAGTTTTTCAGCAAATGGATTTAGAACGACAAAATTTGTTACAACAGCTCAAAGCAGACTACCGCCAAATCATCATAAATTACTTTGCAGGTGATAAAACTTCTAAGGAGAAGATTGATAATTTTATTCATAAAGTGTTTGATTATAACCTTCCCGTGCCACTAATTATAGAAATTCATATGGATTTAATTGATGAATTATCTAAACAACTCAAAGTTGAAGGACGAAGTGATGACATACTACTCGATTACCGTTTAACACTAATTGATATTTTGGCTCACTTATGCGAAATGTATCGTTGCTCGCTGACTCGTTAAAGACAAAAAATAATTTCTATCGTGTTTATTCAGATTTTTACATAACTTAAACGTTGTTATGAACGCACTTAAAAAAACTTATGTGTTGAAGCTGTACGTAACTGGAAATACTTATAGATCAGTGCAAGCAATTAAAACTCTCAAGAAGATTTTAGAAGAAGAGTTTCAAGGCGTTTATGCGCTAAAAGTCATTGACGTGCTTAAAAATCCGCAGTTAGCAGAAGAAGATAAAATACTAGCAACGCCTACCCTAGCTAAAATATTACCATTACCTGTCCGTAAAATTATTGGCGATTTATCTGATCGGGAAAAAGTACTCATTGGTTTAGACTTACTATACGAAGAGCTAAAGGAAGAAGAAAACAATGAGAGCGAGTAAGTATCTATATCTTTTTATTTATAGGCATTAATAATCTAAAACCTGATTTGAGCAGCATTACAACAGTAAACAATGGATGAAATCAGTAGTCAATTTACTTCAAGAAGTCCCAATTCACCAGAGAATGTGCAAAAAATCCGCACCATGATTGAAGGTTTTGATGATATTAGTCATGGCGGACTTCCTGTGGCAAGAACAACCTTAGTAAGCGGAACGTCTGGGACAGGGAAAACTTTATTATCGATGCATTTTCTCTATAACGGTATTGTTTATTTTGATGAGCCAGGAGTTTTTGTCACATTTGAAGAAGATCCGAGAGATATTATTAAAAATGCTAGCAGCTTTGGATGGGATTTACAGCAGTTAATTAATGAAGGAAAACTGTTTATTTTAGATGCTACACCCGATCCTGAAGGGCAAGAAGTTGTTGGTAATTTTGATCTTTCTGCTTTGATCGAAAGATTACAATATGCAATTAATAAATATCAAGCCAAAAGAGTTTCAATTGATTCGATTACAGCCCTCTTTCAGCAATACGAAGCAGCTTCAGTAGTTCGGCGAGAAATTTTTAGATTGATTGCACGGATGAAGCAAATTGGAGTTACAAATATTATTACAGCAGAACGCACAGAAGAATATGGTGCGATCGCGCGTTTTGGTGTTGAAGAATTTGTCTCAGATAATGTCGTTATTGTCCGCAATGTTTTAGAAGGAGAACGTCGGCGACGGACAATAGAAATCTTAAAGATGCGCGGTTCATCACACATGAAAGGAGAGTATCCTTTTACGATGACAAGAGGAGGAATTAGTATCTTCCCATTAGGAGCAATGCGCTTAACTCAACGCTCATCTAATGTACGTGTTTCTTCTGGTGTGAAAAAGCTTGATGAAATGTGTGGTGGTGGTTTCTTCAAAGATTCGATTATTCTAGCAACAGGTGCAACAGGAACAGGAAAAACTTTATTAGTCAGTAAGTTTTTACAAAATGCTTGCATCAATGGCGATCGCGCCATACTGTTTGCCTACGAAGAATCCCGCGCACAGCTATCGCGAAATGCTTACTCGTGGGGAATTGATTTTGAAGAGTTAGAACACCAAGGACTCCTCAAAATTATTTGTTCTTACCCTGAATCTGCAGGCTTAGAAGATCATTTACAGGGTATCAAATCTGAAATAGCTCAATTTAAACCATCGCGCATTGCGATTGATTCACTTTCAGCACTAGCGCGGGGAGTGAGTAACAATGCTTTTCGTCAGTTTGTGATTGGTGTCACTGGATATGCCAAACAAGAAGAAATTACGGGTTTTTTCACTAATACTACAGACCAATTTATGGGTTCTCATTCGATTACCGATTCGCATATTTCCACAATTACAGACAGCATAATCATGCTGCAATATGTAGAAATTCGTGGTGAAATGTCACGAGCAATTAATGTGTTTAAAATGCGCGGTTCTTGGCACGATAAAGGAATTAGAGAATATATTATTAGTGCTGATGGACCAGAAATCAGTGACTCTTTCCGCAATTACGAACGCATTATTAGTGGTTCTCCAACTCGTGTTGGTACTGATGAGAAGGCTGAACTTTCACGGATTGTGCAAGGATTTCAAGAGAATACAGGTTCATAGTGATTAGTGGCGCTTTGGCTAGTGAATAGATTTGAGTTTTGAACTTTGTTAGCGTAGCGGTGCGTTAGCACGTTTTGAATTAAAGAATTTTGAACTTTGAGTTTTCTTAACTCAACACTCTTCACGCGTAACTCTCTTAGTCTACCCGCCTATCCAACTCCCCTACTACCTGCTATATTTATTCAATCTAACTTTCTCGTTCTGCAAGTTCTAACCAACGTTCAGTAGCCGTATCAATTGATTGAATTAAGTTTGCTAAGCGCTCAGAAAGTTCTTGCATTTGAGTAAAGCTACTAGGAGGATTGTTGTAAAGAGTCTTTTCAAGTTCTTCCTTTTCAGCTTCCATTTGCGGAATTTGAGTTTCTAGCATTTCATATTCGCGCTTTTCTTTAAATGAAAGCTTGCGTGGTTTACTTGATTGGAAATTTTGGCTGTTGGAGTTTGAATGATTGACTTGCGCTTCAGGTTTTTTCTGTGTTTTGTCTTCTTTTTCCTCTTCTTGCGCTTTCTTGTAGTCTAGATAAACTGAGTAGTTACCAGGATACTGCCGTAAATTACCGCCAGACTCAAAGGCAAAAATAGTATCAACAGTGCGATCGAGAAAATAGCGATCGTGAGAAACAACAATCACACAACCATTAAAATCTTCTATATATTCTTCTAAAACAGCCAAAGTTTGCACGTCAAGATCGTTTGTTGGTTCATCCAAAATTAAGACATTTGGCGCACTCATCAACACTCGCAGGAGAAACAACCGTCGCTTTTCGCCACCAGAAAGTTTATGAATTGGTGAATATTGTTGATTTGGTGGAAACAAAAATCGCTCCAGCATTTGAGATGCAGTAATGACACTACCATCTGCTGTGTTGACTAGTTCAGCAACGCTTTTGAGATATTCAATGACTCGTTGATTTTCGTTTAAAGAAACATCTTCAGAGTGCTGATCGAAATAACCAATATGAATTGTAGATCCGATGTCTACCTTACCAGTGTCAGGCTGCACTCGTCCGGTAATAATATCCATTAGTGTAGATTTACCGGCTCCGTTACTCCCAATAATACCAATGCGATCTTCAGGATTAAAAGTATAGGTAAAGTCATTAATTATAGTTCGCCCGTTATAGGATTTGGCAATATTTGTTAGCTCAATCACCTTCTTGCCAATTCGACGACTTGCAGTAGAAATCTCGACTTTCCCTTGTGCTTGTTTAAATTCTTGCCCTTGCATTTCTCGAATGCGATCAATTCGCGCTTTTTGCTTGGTACTGCGCGCTTTTGGTCCTCTTTTTAGCCATTCGAGTTCTCGCCGCAGCACTCCTGTATGTTTGCGCTGGCTACTTGCTGCTGTTTCTTCAGCTTCTGCCTTTTTTTCTAAGTAATAAACATAGTTACCAGAGTAGGCGTAGAGATCGCCGCGATCAATTTCAAGGATACGATTTGTGACGCGATCCAAAAAGTAGCGATCGTGGGTAATCAGTAGTAATGCACCTCGATAGCGACTTAAATAACTTTGCAACCACTCAACTGATAAAGCATCTAAGTGATTTGTCGGTTCATCCATCAGCAAGACATCAGGTTCTGATAATAGCGCAGCCGCAAGTGCAATTCGTTTACGATATCCACCGGATAAATTGCCAATTTTGGCATCAAAGTCTTGAATACCTAACTTAGTCAAAATAATTTTGGCATTCGTTTCGAGATCCCACGCCCCTGCTGCTTCCATTTGTTGCGATACGCTAGAAAGACGTGCAATCAGCTTTTCAGTATCGCCCCCATGTTCAAGTTGATCTGAAAGTTCTTCATACTCTCGCACCAACGCCATCTGTTCGCCACTATCAGCAAAGACTTGTTCGAGAACTGTGTGACTTTCGTCTAACTCTGGCTGTTGGGGTAGATAGACAATTTTAGCTCCAGAATTGACCCAAATTTCGCCACTGTCGATTGGCTCTAATCCGGCAATCATTTTTAGTAACGTTGATTTACCAGAGCCATTTGTTCCAATCAACCCAACTTTATCACTTTCATTCAGACTAAAGCTGGCATCTTTAAAAATTTCTTTGATGCCAAAGTCTTTTTTGAGCGATCGCAGTGTAAAGATAGTCATTGGTTACAGATTGTGTACTATGGCAGGGGTCAGAGGTCAGGAGTTTCTGGAGTAGGGGAACTTCAGGTGCAGAGGAAGCAGAGGAGAATACTCTTTTTTGTCTATTCAAAACTTATAACTAGCTACTAATAACTAACACTAATCACTAGCCACTAGCCACTCACTCCTCACCCCTTTCCCAATAGTTAGCCCAGAAATTCACGCGGATCGGTAACATAACCCGTTAATGCAGAAGCAGCAGCGGTATAGGGCGAAGCCAAGTAGATTTGTGCTGTTTTTTCACCCATACGCCCAGGAAAGTTGCGGTTAGTCGTGGAAACGCAGACTTCAGGTTTATTCATGCGTCCAAATGTATCTTTAGGTCCTCCAAGACAAGCGGCACAGGAAGGTGCAGCAGGTTCGATACAACCAGAGTTGAGGAAGATTTCAGAGAGTGTTTGTCCCTCGTGTTTGTAGGTAAATAAGTCTTCGTAGACTTTTTGAGTTGCTGGAACGATGTATGTCGGAACTTTGACTTGATGACCTTTAAGAATTCTAGCGGCGTTGATAAAATCTGTGGTTTTACCGCCAGTACAAGAACCAATATAAACACGATCTATCTTGACATCGCGACATTCTCGTGCTAGAGCGCGGTTATCTGGAGAGTGGGGTTTAGCAACAACAGGTTCGAGTTGCGAGACATCGTAGGTGCGATCGCTATAAAAGTTCGCATCGCTGTCAGTGTAGAAAGACTCAAAAGGTTTATCAGTTCGCGCGCGGACATATTCATAAGTTGTTTCATCGGGTGCGATCGTGCCATTCTTCCCACCAGCTTCAATCGCCATGTTGCACAAAGTCATCCGTTCTTCCATTGTCATCCGTTGCACGGCTTCGCCTGCAAATTCCATTGTGCGGTAAGTTGCACCCGCAACACTGATATCACCAATAATTTGCAAAATTAGGTCTTTTGCCAACAAATAATCTGGCATTTCACCATTGAGAACAAACCGCATTGTTGCTGGAACTTTGATTAATAGCTTGCCCGTTCCCATGATGAAACCAGCGTCAGTGTTGCCGATCCCTGTGGCAAATTGACCAAATGCTCCCGCATTGCAAGTATGCGAATCAGTACCAAATAATACTTCACCAGGACGAGTATGACCTTCTTGAGCTAAAGCAATGTGACAAACACCTTTGTAATCTGGGTTCGCTTTGAAGTTAGCACGGTCGGTAATATCGTAGAAATATTTAATACTTTGCTCTTGAGCAAAATCACGTAAAATATCAACGTTACGATTTGCGCGTTCGTCAGCAGTGAAAATGTAGTGATCGGGAATCAAAACAATCTTCTCAGAATCCCAAACTTTCGCATCTGCACCAAATTCGCGCTTGAATACGCCAATCGTACCAGGACCGCAAACATCGTGTGTCATCAAAACATCAACATTAACCCAGATATTTTCTCCAGGCTCAACAACCGAACGCCCCGCAGCTTTAGCCAAGATTTTTTCAGTGAGGGTCATACCCATAGCGATCGCACATCTCCCTTATGACAAGCTATTACTATAGTAGTTAGTATTTCTACTCTAATAACCATTTCAAACAATTAACCGAGTCGTTGCGAGTTCTTAACGCTGGGTATTATCGAACAGGTCGTAATGTAGATATATGAGATAAAGACTTTATGCTACCAACTCATAATCAATGGCAACCCAGGTCGAAAATCTGCCTTTTGTCCTCGTACTTCTCTGTCAAACCCAAGCTCTACAAAATATTCTGCTCATACCCGTAGCTTTAATTGACGTGTATCAATCACTGCTTGGAGTTCTGATGATGGGTGCTTTGCAGAAGGACTAACCAACTCTACACGAGTGATTTCGCGCAAGTCAATACCATGATTTAGCGGTTGTGACTTCACTATTTGAGCATGGACTGATTCAGTTTCTCAAGTTTAATGAATACAAATAGACAAGTTCCAAGTGTCGTCAACACAGATGACTCAATCTACCTACGAAGCGATCGTTCATCAACTCAACACTAAAATACTTTCTTGCTCTGCATCCCCAAACTGGCTAATTATGGCTTAATTGTCCCGCAATACTTGTACGATTTTAGAAGTTGAGCAGTTACCAACACAAAGATAGATAAATTTTGGAGGATAACCGTAGAGAAGACTGCGTTGATGGAAATCAGAGTCTTTAGAGATGACGAAATGATTAGCTTTGGTATACTCCCAAATCAAGACGTCATCGCTGTGGATAAAGGCTAGTGTCTTAACGTGTACTGATTCAGGATATAAATCTGCAATCTGAGGAACGATCCGATCCGAGAGATTTTCGTCTAAAAGTAGTTTCACAAGGAAGCCACAAATAATTTCTTCTCACGGTCAGCAGCAAAGGCAAGACAAGCTTTAATATCTTCGGGTGTCAGTTCAGAAAAATCTTCCAAGATTTCCTCTTCCGTCATACCGCCTGTAAAATACTCCAATATGTCATACACTGTAATCCGTATTCCTCGAATACATGGCTTACCGCTACGTTTGCCAGGTTCAATCGTGATGAGTTCTTGGTAGTTCATAGCATGGAAACGGTGTTTGCTTAGTATACATAATATCGAGCAACTAGAGATTTGAAGAATTGGCACACTAAAATTTGGCATAGGTTAGGCGATCGCGAAGAAACCTACACACCCTAATTCTACTTAATACAGAACGAAAACTATGCTGGGCAACTGCTCCCTCCTGGTATACACAAGTTCAACTTACAGGATCGCCCTGTCAATAAAATTCAAATCATCCCCTCACCCATAATTTTCTATAATGCTTAGGGCTTATAGACAAAATATCTAAACTACGCTATAGGAAGACTCGTAGTATAATGACCCCGTTCACCCGCCGCGAACAATATCTCGGATTTAACGAAAAGACTCTGTACGGTCAGCGTGCAGCGGGATTGTTAAACCGTGCCAACTTTGCGGAGTTCGACCTGACCGCCCTCAAAAACTTGTATTGTTAGTTGATAGCCTTCCATTAACGACATTCCAACAAGTGGTTTTGAATCGGCTTCGTCTACTGGAATTGTTATCGGTGTTCCATCCCAGATGACAACTGCTTCGTAAACGTCGAAAACGCACTCGCTGCCATCTCCAAGAATTGCTCGTCCTCGCCTTTTCCATGTCAAATTCAACTGAGTGATTAAGTCTCGAGGCAGAGAAAGCCAACCATTAAAGCCTGTATCGACGATTGCATCTTGCGTAAAATCTTTGCCATCAGCACGGCGAATTGACAGGGGAAGAATCGGCTCAAACTCAACGTTAACGAACCCAGTAATCATGCAGTTCTTTGGGTGCGTCCGCCAAAACGACGAACATGACGAGAACCAATGCGAACAATCCAGATTTGGGCATCGGGGTGACGGGCTTCAAGGCGATCGCAGGCAGCAATTTCGCTCTGATCGACTTCAAAATCTCCGGTTTCGATGTCGATCGCCACAATCTTGCAGTGATTGCCTTCCTCGACTTGCTGGCGCACCTGAGTTTCATAAATCTCATCGCCACGTCGAGCAAATTCTTCTTTGCTGTAGCGGGGTTGTCGAATTGTCATAGGCTTGACCTTAATATCTAAGGTTGCACATCAATAGTGGCAAGTTCTCCATCAGATTATTCCATGACTTCGTGTGAAAGGTTGATCCACTTCATGGGTGTTCCCCATATTCCATGTTTGAAAAAGCGATCGCCGCTTTGTATAAACCCTACTTTCTGGTAAAAGCCAACTGCTTCTTCTGCGGCGTTAACAGTGACTTCATCCAAATCATAGTTGCATTGGGTGAAGAGTTCTCGACCGATTCCTTGCCCAGAAAATTCTCTTCGGACAAACAGCAATGACAAATGATTGCCCCTCTTAAAGGCAATAAATCCAACAACGATTTCATTCCACGTTGCAACTAGCGTTTTCTCACCACTTAAGATTCTGTCTTTTAATTCTTCTGGGTTACACAGCTTCTTCCATTCGGCAACGCTTTCTGGTGTACCATCAGTCAATTCCCATAGAACCGCAGAAGCCCACATGCAACCACTAATTTGATGCTCGTCTCCAATCTGCGGTAGTCTGTAGGTAATTGTGTTCATGGTTATGTGTTAATAACCTTTCGGCAACACCAATTTGAGATGAGTAGTTGTTAGGTTGCTGTCCTGAAAACTAAAACGGAGCGGTCTAACTACATTATTATGCAGAAATGTTCTGTACATCTACCCTATTTGGCACAATAGCTAGAATTATTCTGGATTATATTCCAGACAAACAAATTATTGATTGTGTGGTACTAAATTTTCTTCGTTCACTACTGCCAATATAATTCAATGATTTGGGTGACAGCACGGCAATGTTTGCACTTGTGAAGCCTAATGCTTCACGAAGTGCGATCGCATCCTCAAAATCTGAATTTAGCTATTACCTCGATCGCGTTCTTTCAACTGCAATAAAATCTGTGCGTGAACTTCGCGGGTGATCGGGTAGAAATACGCTAAAACTAATCCTAAGATCAAGCAAAGTGTTGGTATAGGAGCGATCGCAAAGCGAATTGCTTGTAAAGCACTTTCGGGTTGTATGGGAATTGGTTGTCCTGGGACGCTTTCTTGAAAACCCGACCATTCGAGGATAACTCCTAACAAAAATAAGCCAAATGCTAAGCCAAATTTTTGCAGTAGCACCATGAAACCATAAAAAATTCCTTCGCGCCGTTGTCCAGTTCTTAACTCATCAAGTTCGATCACATCCGGCATCATTGACCACGGTATCAGATATGCAGTGGCAACGCCAAAACCTGCCATAACGGCAAGGACATACATAAAAGTTAACTGTCCTGGTTGTAAGAAAAACAATCCAGTCTGGGCAATAATCCACACACTCATCCCCATGAAATAAACTGCTTTCTTACCAACACGTTCGCTAATGTAGCTCCAGACAAATAGCATGAGTAAAGCTGTACCTTGAACCGCAATAATTACTGTAGGAACCGATGCGTCACTCAAACCCATCACATTAACGACAAAGTACGGAATAATTGCGGCTGTCACCTGAACACCCATCCAGGAAAAGAGATAAATACCAATGACAAATAAAAACGGGCGATTGCTGAAGACAATTTTTAGCTGCTGTAAATAAGGAAGCGATTCTTCAGAATAACGATCGCGACGGTGGGCTTCTAGTGCCATAACGCGATCGCGTACTCCCCAGACACACCAATACAAAGGTAATACAGCCAAAATACCAATTGCGATCGCTAACACAAAATACTGTTGTCGCGGATCGGGAACTGATGCGAAGACAATTTGTGCAATAACAACCGAAAGAATACTACCACCAATGGAAAAGGCAAACCGAAAACTCGTCAAACTCGTGCGTTCGTTATAATCTTGTGTAATCTCGGCAGTGAGTGCAGTATAGGGAAGATTAACAACGGTATACATCGCATTCAAAAAAATTGAAATGATGACGTAGTACCAAAATAAGCCCCACTGTTGCGCGGTAGGATTCGTACTAAATTGCGGAATCACCCACTGCAAAACGTAGAAAATGCCAAAAGGAATCGCGCCCCAAAATAGCCAAGGTAAACGACGACCCCAACGTGATACAGTGCGATCGCTTAATACTCCAACAATCGGATCGTTAATCGCATCCCAAATCTTACCAATCAACAGAATCATACCCGCTAATCCAGGGCTAATTCCCGCAACGTTGGTAAAGAAAACTAATAAAAAAAATGCTGTGATATTTGCTGTAACTGCTGGACCTAAATCTCCCGCACCATAAGCTAGTTTTGTTTTTAAGTTCAGCTTTTCACTTAACTGGGATTTGGCAGGATAGGCTTCAGGAGAAGAATTACTCATAATACTATTGCACTCATATTAAAATAAAAAGCTTCCCACCTTAGTATCCGCCCCTGATTGCACTTCCTATGGCAGACCTTTACGTTTCTTGGTCAGATTACAACCATACTATTGAACAGCTAGCCATTAAAATTTATCAATCAAATTGGCAATTTAATCAAATTGTCTGTCTCGCACGCGGTGGACTGCGTGTTGGCGATGTTCTTTCTCGCATCTATAAACAACCGCTAGCCGTTTTATCAACTTCCTCCTATACTGGCGCTGGTAAGCAGACGCGGGGAGAATTGGTTTTTGCCCGTAGCTTAACTATGACAACTCCTGAAATCGGTTCACATATTCTATTAGTTGACGATTTAGTTGATTCTGGTGTCACGCTACAACAGACAATTCCCTGGTTAAACCAAAACTTTGGCGATCGCATTCAAGAAATTCGTACCGCAGTATTATGGTACAAAGCTTGTTCAGTCATGGTTCCAAATTACTATGTAGATTATTTACCTGATAATCCGTGGATTCACCAACCTTTTGAACATTACGAAAAAATGGCACCTGCAGAACTTGCGGCGAGTCATGAATCGGCTTCAGTTACCAAATAGATAAATCCATATTGGTAGCAAAAATAAAATGCCAATCGTACCAACGGCAAGTGCTGTAACGGCTAAATCGCGATCGAGATCGTAAGCTTCAGCAATCACAAGCGTAGCAAAAGCTGGTGGCATTGCACTTTGCAACACTAAAACAAGCCGAGTAGCACCATTGATTCCCAACAGCGATAAGCTGCTACCCAAGATGAGCGGGACTAAAAGCATTTTAATCGCCAAGCTCACTGAGGCACGAGGCAAACTGTGCCAAGAATGTAACTGGCTCAGCCGCATCCCAATCAAAACTAAAGATAGCGCTACCATTGTCCAGGCTAAACCTTGAAGAAGCGCTGCAGCAGATGCTTGCAAAGGTACTCGGCGAAAAGCAAAGCCAAAGCCGAAACTCCACAACGAAGGATTAATCAAAATTGCTTGTGCGAGTTCGCGATAATTGTGAACACTACCTCCAAACCGCGCTGCTAATGCCACACCTACGCCGTAAGCTCCGAGTGTTGTTCCTAGAAGATCGTAAAATAAAGCAAAACCAAAATACTGCGTACCTGCGATCGCTAGCGTAATTGGATATCCAAGATAGCCTGTGTTTCCTACCATAGCGGCTAAGATAAAGCTACCTTGAGTTGGTTGTCGCCAAGGCGCAGCATCTTTTTTCAAGAGTTGTCGAAAATAAATTCCTGCTCCAGCAAAGGCAACTCCGAGTATAATGGCGATCCAGGCGATCGCTGGTGCAATCCAAATTTGTCCTGATAAGTCTGCTTGTCGTAAAAATGCCACAATACTAATAGGTACGCCTACCCAAAACAAAAATTGACCTAAACGCGTAGCAACAACTTTCGACAAATACCGTCCAAGTATCAATCCCAATAGAACTAATCCGATTAGTGGCGCGTAGATTGCGATAAGGTTCATGAAGGAGAGGAGCTAGTGGCTATAACATTAAAGACATCGAGTTACTCCCCTATATTTACAAAATATTTACAAAACGCTGAGAACTTTTAAAATTTGGTTTTTTGTCATTCGTCACTAGTCTAAAATTGGCTAGGGCTGAAGTCAGATGCAGGAGTGAGTGCGTGGGGACTGAATTTACTAGAACAAGGGTGCAAGATGATATTCCTGAGGCTTTGCGGGACGATCGCACTGTTGTTGTTAAATCTCGTAAAAGAATACCAGCATTGATTTTGAGCTTACTAGGTTTAAGTGCGATCGCGCTTGTGGGTGGTGTTTTTTATTTCAATACAACACAAAAAAATGTAGACTCTGCACCTGCGATCGTGACTAGCCCATCTCCCGCACAATCTATTGCACCTGTCAACCCCCCAGACAGTAATTCTGAATTACTGCTAGGACATTTTGCTTATGAACAAGCACCACAATCGGAATTAGAACCGATTACTGCTGATGGACGAATTAAGATGCGTTCCTCCGCAGCCAAGCAATTTAAAGCGATGGTAGCAGCAGCTAGGGCTGATGGTGTTAGGTTAGTCCCAATTTCTGGGTTTCGCTCAGCAAATGAGCAAGAACACCTATTTTTTGATGTGAAAGCACAGCGCGGACAAGCAACAACCAAACGCGCCAGTGTCAGTGCTCCTCCAGGTTACAGCGAACATCATACAGGATATGCGGTTGATATTGGTGATGCCAATGTCCCTGCAACAAATTTGAGTACGTCGTTTGCAAATACTAAAGCTTTTAAATGGCTCGATCAAAATGCCGCACGTTATAGCTTTGAATTGTCGTTTCCTGAAGATAATCCCCAAGGCGTGAGTTACGAACCTTGGCACTGGAGATATGTAGGCGATCGCCACAGCTTAGAAACGTTCTACAAAGCTCATAATATCAAACCTACTCCTTAACTTTTAATGCTCACACTATGTAGGTGGTAGCAAATTAGAGTAGATTTGTGCAATTCAAACTCTAGTGCCGCTTGTTATAAACGAGTTAGTTGGGTTAGTAAACAGCAGATTTAATGTTAAGCGATCGCCAATCATAAGCCCAATGCCCTAGAGCGAAATAAAATCGTAAATATAGAGATTAAATACTTGGCTCTGCCAAAGCTAAAGGTAAGCTAAAAATGATACAAGTACCATCTAAAACACTGACCTTAGCGGAGTTTCTTGAATTACCGGAAACAGAACCCGCAAGTGAATATATTGATGGTCAAATTATCCAAAAACCGATGCCACAAGGAAAACATAGTGCAATTCAGGGAGAATTGGTATCGGTCATCAACAGTGTAGTCAAATCTAAGCGCATCGCGCGTGCATTTCCTGAGTTACGTTGTACCTTTGGCGATCGCTCAATTGTTCCTGACATTGCAGTTTTTATTTGGAACCGGATTCCCCGCGATCAAAATGGGGAAGTAGCGAATACTATTCCTATTGCTCCAGATTGGACAATTGAAATTTTATCTCCAGATCAAAGCCAAACAAAAGTCACAAAAAATATTCTTCATTGTCTGAAGCATGGTACTCAAATGGGTTGGTTAATAGATCCAGACGAGCAAACCGTGTTTATCTATCGTCCCAAACAAGAAACTGCGGTGATTGATGCACCAGAAGAAGTTCTTCCTATGCCATCGTTTGCGAGTGAGCTAAACTTGACGATCAAGGATTTGTTTGCTTGGTTACTAGAGTAAGTATGAAGGATTTGCCTGCGCTGCAATGGATAATTTTGATTTTTTGGTAATAACTCAAAAATTGCTTGCTTGGTGTTGTAACTTTTGGTCGAGATCTCAAATCATCTTCTCTATAGTTACCGAATTTACTTCTTAAAGTATGTCTCTAGCACCTTCAATACCATTGGTGCAGCTACCTTACCACCTCCACCACCAGAGTGTTCGGCAAACGCAACTACAACAATTTCTGGCTTATCTGCAGGGGCGTAAGCACCAAACCAAGCATGAGCCTGCTTACCAAAAGCCTGTGCAGTACCACTTTTACCTGCAACGGGTGGAATTGTGGGTAAATTGAGAACTTGTCCTGTGCCGCCAGATACGACTTGTCGCAATCCTTGACGCAACACGCGCACTGTTTCTGGTTTTAAATTCAAAGACTCACGCCAATTTTTCGAGTCTTCATTGTCTTTTAACAAATGCGGTTGAACGCGGTAGCCACCGTTAGCAGGGACAGCAAACATCACCGCAAGTTGAAGTGGTGTGACTTGCAAAAATCCTTGCCCAATCGACATATTTACAGTGTCGCCCACACTCCAAGGTAAATTGAGATTTTTCTGCTTCCAGCGGTCGTCTGCAACTAGACCTGCTGATTCTTCGGATGCTAATTCGATCCCCGTTTTTTGACCAAACCCATAACGGCGCGTCCAGTCAATTAAAGTTGATTCGCCAACTCCTTTGCCAATTTGATAAAAGAAGGTATTACTACTCCACGCCAGCGCCCCAACAAAACCCAAACGACCAAATCCCGCACGGTTCCAATCACAGAAAGTCGTTCCACCAATATTCATACAACCATATGTTGGGAGTGTTGCGTTATGCGAAAATTTCCCCGACTCAATCCCTGCAGTTGTAGTAATCACTTTAAACGTACTTGCTGGCGGAAAACTTTGTAAAGCACGGTTAATGAAGGGATGCTGTTTACTTTGCAGTTGCTGCCATATTTCAGGAGTAATTCGTTTAGAAAAAATATTAGGATCAAACGCAGGACGACTTACCATTGCCAACACCGCACCATTGTTGGGATCGAGAGCCACTATTGCACCTTGGCGATCGCCTAGTGCTACTTCAGCAGCTTTCTGCAATTCTAAATCTAAAGTTAAATGAACATCGCGACCTGATTTTGCAGTTTTTTCGCCTAAAAGTCGTAAAATTCGCCCAGCACCATCGACTTCTACTTGCTGTCCACCCCATTCACCGCGCAGCTGCTTTTCAAACGCTGCTTCTACACCCATTTGCCCAACAATATCACCCAAGCGGTAGCCTTCACTGCGCTTTTGGGCTAATTCTTCATCGTTCATTTCTCCTGTGTAACCAAGGATGTGCGCAGCAATTTGTTGGTTTGGGTAGTTGCGGACAGCTTCAATGTAAACTTCAACGTCTCGTAGTTCGTTACGATATTCAGCTAAAGCGGTAATTTGAGCCGGATTGAGATCGCGGGCAATCCGAACTAAGTTAGGAGAATTGTAACCAGCTTTATCTAATCGTTGTTGAATTTCAGTTTCTGGAATCTTAAGAATGCTTGCTAGACGAGTTCGAGTCGTTTCCCAAGTGTCTTTTTTAGGCGCTTGAGGCCAAATATAGACAGCATGAGAAAGACGACTACTCGCTAAAACTTTGCCATTACGGTCAAATATATTACCTCGTTCCGGTTGTTTAGGAATGACCCGAATCCGATTGCGTTCTGCCAACTGTTGTAGGTGTTCGCCTTCAATCAACTGCAAATATGCTAGACGGCTACCAATTCCACCAAAGATAAATATAGTAATAAGCAGTACGATCGCTAGAGCACGGCGATCCCGTCCCACTGTACGGGCAGTAAGACTATTTCCAGTAAACTGAGGCTGGAATAAAGCCATAAGTAAAAACAAGCGTAACTTAAGAACTTGTAATTATTAGCGATTAGGGGTTGGCGATTAGCTGTTAGCTTTTTTGATTGCCAATTGCTTTTCTACTACCTAACAAACAAGCAAGCATGAACGCTCTAGATGAAACACAAACAACTAGCTACCAATTAACTGTGCTAGCCAAGTTTCAACTTGATAACGCAGGCGTAGATTATCGTCTGATATTAACTCAAGGGCACGACGATAGTCAGCGATCGCTAAATTCCAGTCTCCCCAAAGATGATATGTCCGACCGCGTTCGGCATAAGTATTTGCAGGCAGTTGACCTAGAATTTCAGCAATATCAAAGTTTTCGACTGCTTGTTCGTATTTTCCTAATTCGCGTAGTGTGATACCACGATTAATCCATGCACGTACATAGCTAGGATTGAGGTCGATCGCTTTGTCGTAGTCGGCAAGTGCTTCAGTTAATTGTCCATACGCAGCATAGCAATTAGCTCGATTGTTGTAAGCGCTAGCCAATGTTGGTTTTAGTTGAATTGCTGTGTTATAGTCAGCAATTGCCGGAAACAATTGCCCGCTTTGGAAATAAATTAGCCCGCGATTATTGTAGTCAATCGCATCTTTGGGATGGCGAGTAATTAACTGATTTAATAAAGCGATCGCCTCAGGATAATTTCCCTGTTGTGCTTTGGATCGAGCATGAGTGCGTAAAAATTTATCTGGCAATATTTGTGACTTATGTGCCAGAGATTGTTGCTTCCAGTTGAGAGGATGGCGTTGGAATTGATTTTGAGGCGGTTTTAACGATTGACTTTTCATAATTATTTTTGACTGAGCAATAGCTCAATAGCTTATAATGTATAACTTTCTTAGCAGTGGTAGTTTAGCTTTTGTGTCAGTTACTCAGGTGTCTGAATATTGATACTCAAACACAAAATACTTATACTTTCATATTTCACCTCTATTGTTTAATTCTTCATCCTTCCCTAGTGCCATTCCCGAAGTGTAAACATCACTACAGCGGTTAGTAACTTAATACTTGTGACTGAAGACGCATCAACCTTTACGATAGGTATGGGCTCACCAGTTGGAATACTGCAACTTGTTACAATGCAACCATTACCACTTTGGTGTGTCAGTCCTTTGAAGAATTGATGGCAATCTTATGGCAACTGCTTCTATCTATCCCACTGCTCCTGATTTAACGGAAAATGATTATCTTGTACTTGGCTTAGCCACCTGCTTTGTCAAAGAGGAGGGAGAAGTGCATGAATTACAAGTTATCGAACCGATTCCTTCAGCGGCGTTGGAAGCGATCGTCAAAGGAATTCCCACTTCTTACCAACAAGCATGGGGTACTACCTTGGGTAATGTCATCGCAGGCGATCTACCCCAGAAACCAGCAAAATGTCCTGATGCTGCGCAGTTTAGTGAAGAGTTTGTTCAACGCGCGATCGCTGCTGCACGGACTTACAAAAGTCGTCCTGTGGCGCAGGAACATATTCCGCAAGGGACAATCCGTAGTGACTTTAATTACTCGACTGAACGCAAGCGAGTGTTAAATATGCAACGTGTTGTTACAAAAGAAGACAACGTTAAACAACACGACTATACGCATAAAGTTCTTTAAGAATAACGCTAATCATGCTCAAACTATATGGTGGCGCTCGTAGTCGTGCGTCAATTGTCCAATGGTATCTAGAAGAATTAGCAGTTCCCTACGAATTCGTACTACTTGATATGCAAGCTGGAGAACATCGCCAACATGATTTTCTAGCAATCAATCCGATGGGCAAAGTTCCAGCAATAGTTGATGGAGATTTTCAGCTTTGGGAATCTGGCGCAATTTTGTTGTATCTTGCCGAAAAGTATGGTCAGGAAATTTCTTCGGTTGAGGAACGGGCAGTCGCAGCACAATGGGTACTATTTGCTAATGCAACTCTAGGACCAGGCATTTTTGTTGAAACAAGTCGCGATCGCGAAACGCCTCGCTTGTTAACACCATTGAATGAAATTTTTTCTCGACAACCGTTTGTGTTGGGCGATCGCTTTGGAGTTGCAGATGTTGCTGTCGGCTCGATGCTGTGCTACATACCGATTATGCTTAAGTTAGATCTTAGTGACTACCCTGAAGTTCTCAATTACATGAAACAGTTATCCGAACGACCTGCTTTTCAAAAGACTATCGGTGGTAGACGTTAAAAAAAATTAAGGACAGGCTAAGTTACCTGTCCAATGAAATCTTGTATAGTAATTTATTCTTATTTAAAGCCAATAGCCGCTTGCCAAACAAAAGCGAGCAACAAGAAAAATACTGGAATAATAGGAAGAACATCTACCAAGGGATCTAGGATCGAATAAGCCTCTGGGAGTTTTGCTAACAACATTGCAGCTTCCATGTTTAAATCAACCTTTTCAACACAGCTTTCAGAATCGATAAGTATCTTAACACGCTTTGGTAGAGCAAAGTCATTGTAAAAAGTTTTAAGCTTAACTAGCGAGATTACACGAAGCGTAGCGCCCAAAGCGATCGCGTATCTACGTATTACAGCAAATAGGCTGACTCAGATTTCGTATCACCTCATAACACAAGAGTTGTTTGTTGCTGCTTTTGCTGTTTTCTGTACTCTTCAATATAAAAGTGTATGTTGAACTACACAAATTTGCTACTGGTAACAGACAGATAGAATAGGATGAATTTAATAAGTACTTTTGTACTCGCCTAAATTTATTTAAATATTGCAGATGGATCAAGAGGCACGGATTAGAGAGCTTTTTGGTGATAAGGATCTCAAATATCTAAAAAATAAAAATCGTGGTGGAAGCAATAACACGAAAGGTAACACATACGAAAATTACTTTGCTGTTTATCGAATAGCGCTTCTATCCCCAGAAGTGCTTGAAGAGCATAAAGAGATACAAATATCGAGTCAAGTTTTAGCATTTGTTGACGATTTAATCATTGAATATGTAAATGAAAACATAATTTGGCACTATCAGCTTAAAAATAGTTCGGATATCACTTGGGATAAAGGTAAAAAAACTAATCAATCAATAGCTGATGACTTTCACAAGCAGTATCAGTTGAACAAGTCGCAATCAAAAGAATCAGAATTACATTTAGTAGTTTCTTACCAGTATCTCCTAGATAAGTTAAAGGCAGACATTCCAACTTCTCTCGAGCAGTATAGCCGAGTAATTTACTTCCCCTATGAGGACAGCTTAGAAGAAGTTCTTAAAAAAGAAGATTCCTTTCGACATGCTATCGAGTACCTGTGTGCTTTTGATAATCCAGATCCAGATAAGATTGAATGTGTAGCATCTGTGTTACTAGGAGCCTGGACTTCTAGCACTAAGTCCAATTCTGTTAAGGACATTTTAAAAAAAGCTCAAGCATCGACACCTTCCTTTATTCGTTCTTTCAGCAAAGAATGGCAGTTAGACCCTGAAGTTGAAAATATTTTGAGCAAGATCGAGGATTTCCAATATAATCTGACTAAGGGGTTTCTACATTGGAAGTACAAAGACGGACTTGACCTCGGCACTTTTCCCTATAGTTGTGACACAGAACAGTTTAGAAAATTTCAGCAATGTATTAAGAAACGTAAACCTACTTGCTTCGATGAACTTGAGGAATTTCTACCTGCAAGTATATGACAAGAACCTACTCAGAGTTTGCCAACGAAAGTATTAAAGTTTTGCTAAACACTTTAGCCGATGAAAGTAGTGCACCAGAGCTTTACAGAACCACTATGGTTAAACTTGGTATGGCTCTGGGTGATGTAATCTTGGCTCAAATTAGTCACGAGCAATGCAATGTATATCTCGCCTGTACAGTTGAAGATGCTGATTTTCTAGCCAAAGGTATGCTCTTACGTCTAGAAAAGCAGCTTCCAAACGTTGCTTTTGCGTGTTTTTGGAATCAGCGTTTTTCTCCGTTTGAAGTTGAAGATATAACTGTTGCCCCAATTTTAAGAAAATATCAAGAACCATCAAGTGCTGTTAACTATTTAATTATCGTCAAGTCTATTATTTCGGGAGCCTGTGTAGTTAAAACTAATCTTATTAACCTAATTCAGAATATCAAACCTGAAAATATTTTTATAGTAGCTCCAGTTATTTATCATAAAGCAGAAGAAAAACTACGTAATGCATTTGAACAATCTACTTACGATAAGTTTCGATTCTTTTATTTTGCTAAAGACAATCAGCGGACTTCCAAAGGAGAAGTTATCCCTGGGATAGGTGGTAGTGTTTATGAAAGGCTCGGATTTCAGGGACAAGATGATAAAAATAGGCATACACCTGAGATAGTAAAATCCCGAAGAAAATTAATAAGTGTCTAATTTCTAAAAGAAGAGTTAGGCGATCGCTTCAGCCACAGTAATAAACAAAACTCATTGACTGAAGCTTTGCTGTTGTCGCCTTCGGGCTAAGAATGCTCAGAATTATGGTGCATTAGGAATTTCTAATGCGTCTAGATTTGCTTCAACTGCATTAATAAATCCTTGATCGCTTAAAGTCTCTGTGGGCAGTTCTCCAGCATTAACTGCCACCTGTACGAGTTTTTTCGCACTGATTCGCCCATCATTGCTATCTGCAAACATACCACTGTATCCACGAATACCTTGACGGCGATAATGCCCTTGATAAGCTAAGGAAACTAGGGTAAACGGTGTCAGTTTTCTTTTATTAGACCGAATTACCGTTGTATTCACAGCTTCTGCTTGGGCAGCAGGTACAGATACAATTGTTGTTAGTAATAATACTAAACCAGCGAACATATAGCGATTCATAGAATAGCTCCTTGTTCAAAATGCAAAGTGATTTATTGCCTCGTCTGATACTTGCCCTTGTGCTAACTTCTAACTCTTTTCTAGCCACTAGGCACTAATCACTAACCACTAACCACTATGTACTTGAGTCAGTATCGCGTAAATTAGCTGGAATCTGTTCAGGAATTACCCAGTAGTAGATTGTAGAACCCTCTTGCGTTTGTACAACTTGATCGGGTTTCCAGTCACCCATATCGAAGTCGTGAGACACAACACGCGTACCTGGCTTGAGTTGTTTGAATAACTGAGGACGTAGCTTTACATTCAGTTCTGGTAATAGGTAAAGTGTTACCACCGTTGCTTCACTAAAGTCACTCTGGAATAAATCTTGTTGCAGAAACTGAACGCGATCTGTAACTCCAGCTTTTTGAGCGTTTTCGTTAGCTTCCCGAATCCGTTCGGGATTAATATCAATCCCTACACCACGAGTACCGTACTTCTGTGCTGCTGTTATTGGTATTCTGCCATCACCGCTACCTAAGTCATAAATGACATCGTCTTTCGTAACTTTGGCAAGCGTTAGCATTTCGTCTACCACTTCCTGTGGAGTTGGTACGTAAACAACGTCAGGTTGGCGTTCGGGACTTTGAGTAGGAGTTTCTACTTGAGGTGTTTGTGCATTTGTCAAGGTTGGTGAGTTGCATCCAGCAACTCCCATGAAAACGCTAATTGCCATTAGCACCCATGCTGTTCGTTGTAACTGCATTACTCTCTCCTTGAATTATGGTCACGCATTAATCGCGCGATAAATAATAACGGTACACCAGCTAGCAAAACTGCGACACCTACTAACGCCCCAACTCCGGTGTAAGCCAAGCTGGATTGCAGCATATAAGCACAGAACACACAAAACAATAGCGGAATTAATGGATACAGTGGAACGCGAAATGGACGGATAACATCGCGATCGCGCCTTCGTAAAACAAACAGCGACACGCCCGTCAGTAAGAAAAAGAACCAAAAGACAGGGGCGGTGTAGTCTACCATTGTTTCAAACCCATTACGGGTAATTGTGCCAAGTAGCACAAGTAATAATGCGATCGCTCCCTGTACAAGTAATGCTGCGGCTGGTGTACTTCCCTGCGTTCTCCATTGTCCTAAAAAGCGAAATAGCGAAAAATCTCGTCCTAAAGCATAGTTTGTCCTAGCCCCCGTAAAAATGGTTGCATTAGTAGAACACAAAGTTGTCACAACAACAAGCAAGCTAATAAACACTGCCCCAGGTTCACCCACCGCTTGACGCATCAACTGGGCAGCTAATGCTTCAGATTCTGCCATACCTGCCAAACCTAACCCCCGCAAGAAAGCTAGGTTAACTAACAAGTAAATTGTCGTAATAATGCCAATACTCCACAACAGCGATCGCACCATATTTTGTTGTACATTGCGTAATTCAGCAGAAATATACGCAGCTTCGTTCCAACCTCCGTAAGTTAACAACACAAACACCATTGCTAAACCAAAATTTCCTGGAGATGTTGTTGCAGGCGCTGTTGAGATTGCTGCGGGTGTAGCAAAGGCAAGTCCAAAGAAAATGAGTAAAATTAAGCCGAGGACTTGGGCTGCTGCTAACCAATTTTGCGTCCATTTCCCAAGTCGTACGCCAAGAATATTTAAACCAGTTAGTAAGGCGATCGCCACAGATGCATAAATTGAAGCAGAATAGGTTCCCAAACGCCATAATTGCGAGGCATAGTCACCGAACACAAATGCCAACAGTACAATCGAACCTGTCTGAATAACTGCTAACCGCGCCCAAGCAAATAGAAAAGCAAGACTACTACCAAAAGCACGTTGTAAGTAGTAATAGTTACCACCTGGATGAGGATACGTTGTTGCGAGTTCCGCGTAGCATAAAGCACCAATTATGGATACTCCACCGCCCAACAACCATGTCAGCAGCGCCATAGTGCTATTACTTGCATTACCAGCGACAAGAGAAGGTGTTTCAAAAATCCCTGCACCGATGACAACACCGACAATGAGCGCAACTGCATCCCATACTAACAGTGTCGGTTTCATCGTATTGACTGAACTACCCATAGTTGTTATGAAGTGATTAGCAGATTTGCTTTACAGTGTATTCCTCATATCCCTACCGCAAGCAAAGCGGTATTAAGTCATTTGTGTTTGTCCTGAGTTGATGAGAAATTTGATGACGCTAAACAGTAATCGGTCTATGGTAGTATATCTTGCCTGCAATAACAGCATTAATTTACTTCTTCTGTCAGCCAAAAAGCAAATTCAGTGGTGAAGCGATCGCTTAATATTGCTTGGCGCATTCTTTGGGTAAAGCGGACGAGTTCGGTGATGTTGTGAATACTCAAAAGTGTGTAAGCTAAAATTTCGTGCGATCGCACCAAATGACACAAATACGCTCGTGTAAAACTTTGACATGTGTAGCACGGACATGTTTCATCAAGGGGCGTAAAGTCTTCGCGAAACTGAGCATTTTTTAAGTTCCAACGATTCCCTTGTTGTACCAATGCCGCACCATGTCGCGCTAATCGTGTAGGAATCACGCAATCAAATACATCAACGCCTGCGGCTACAGCTTGCGCCATTTCGCGATATGTACCCACACCCATCAAATAGCGTGGTTTTTCGCGTGGGAGAAACGGCGCGGTTGCTTTGACTATCTGATGAATCAGTTCTGGTGGTTCTCCGACACTCACGCCACCAATTGCATACCCTGGTAAATTCAATTTAGCAAGTGCCTGAGCAGCCTGCGCGCGTAAATCCAAATGAATGCCACCTTGCACAATTCCAAATAATGCTTGATCTTGACGCTGATGTGTAGCGATACAGCGTTCTAACCATTGGTAAGTTCGATTTGTTGCGGCTTCAACTGCTGTACGGCTTGCAGGGTAGGGCGGACATTCATCAAACGCCATAATCACATCCGCACCCAGCGTATTTTGAATCTGAATTGATTTTTCTGGTGTAATATTAATGACTTGACCATCACGCGGCGAACGAAAAGTGACACCTTCATCAGTAACTTGCCGCAATTCACTTAAACTAAAAACTTGAAATCCACCTGAATCAGTGAGCATTGGTCCATGCCACTGCATAAACGAGTGTAAACCACCAGCTTTTGCCACAATAGCTTCGCCAGGTTGGAGGTGGAGGTGATAAGTGTTCGCCAACACCATTTGCGCTCCTGTTTCTCCAAGTTGCGCTGTGGTGATTGTTTTTACATTAGCTAGTGTTCCCACTGGCATAAACCGTGGAGTTTCGACAATACCATGCGGTGTCAGAAAAAGCCCAGCCCGTGCTTTTGTTTGGCTGCACTCAGCCAAAACTTGAAACGAAAATTTCTCACTCAAAATATCAACTACTTTTTTTGATTTGTAGCGTTTTATCCCTAACCCCTCGCTCTGGACTGCGTCCCGCTGGGCTTCGCCTCGCTTCGCTAAAGCTAACGCTCCTCACCCCTTCTAAAATGGACAAGCACCATCATCGTCACTTTCTGCATCCCATCTTGCCGAAAAGACTTGATCCATCATAACTTCAAGAGCTGTTTCATTAAAATTCCGTGAAGCTCGTTCTTGCATAGGAGTAGACAACGGAATCAAGCGCAAGCATCGGCTATCTTGGATTAAATCAAAATAAGTTTCTTGCTGTGGTGACTGTTGCAATTCTACATAATCAAAACTATAAACGTTTAGATATAGGGCTTGATTGGCTACAATTGTAGACTGACTGGGGTTAGCAATCACCTCTACCACATCTCCTTCACCTTCGCTTTGTATTTTACCTTCCTGAATATGCAAATAGCGGACGCGACCTAAATCAGCCAGCAGTCTCCGCATATCTATCTTGTTGACGACTATACCAGTGTGAATAATGCACGGTGCTGGCAACCCAGAGTCGGAGCTATGGTGATTCATAATCAAACAGCCTTTTAGCAATTACAGAGAATACAAACGAAAGGGGAAGTGCTTCCCTGAACAAGTAGTGTACTAGTTAAATAACTTTCTGCTGACGCTATACATTGAGATACTTATGAATTCTATATAGATTAGGCGTAGATTGTGTCCTTGGTTGAAATATTTTAAGAACAAACTACCTCTAAAAATGTAAGTTGGCAGATAAATAAGGTAGAAGCTCAGTTAGAGAGGCATAGAAAAGGTAAGATGACAGAAAGAACAGACAATTAATGCTCTGTCCCTGTCAATCTTATCTCAAGTTTTGTGCAGCGATCCTGCTGCTGATGTCTGATTTTTTATTTATTTTTCTGCAATTTGTTTTGATGGATAGCTGCGGTGGATAAACAATGGTGGAATCAACTACGGTTTGATTTAGCAGCTGCCTTCGTTTTTTATACTTGTCTTCCTATACCTTTTGCGACGACGCTAGAGTTCTGTCGTGTATCTCGATATGTAGCGCTAGTAGGGCTAGTTATTGGGGGAGTTTTAGGACTCTTGGATACAGGATTGAACCTTGTCGGCATACCTATGCTCACACGTAGTGTATTAGTTATCATCAGCTGGATTGCTCTGACTGGTGGACTCCACTTAGATGGGGCAATGGATACTGCTGATGGGCTAGCTGTACAAGATCCGCAAAAAAGGTTACAGGTGATGGCAGATAGTGCTACCGGAGCATTTGGGGCTATGGCAGCGATCGCCTTATTATTTCTAAAAATTGCGGCGTTGAGTGAGATCAGTTCTGATCGTTGGTTCGCATTGATGGCTGCGTGTGGTTGGGGACGCTGGGGACAGCAAATTGCGATCGCCCGCTATTCTTACTTAAAACCAACAGGTAAAGGTGCTTTTCATAAAGCTGCTTTGCACCCACGCGACATTTTACTGGCATTGTCGTTGTTACTGGGGTTGAGTAGCTTTAGAATCTTGCTTCACAATGAGGTCATGAGTAGTGTATTGATAGCACTCAGTGGAAGTGCGATCGCTTTTCTGACAGGTGCTTGGTTCAATCACAAACTCGGTGGTCATACCGGAGATACCTACGGTGCAGTCGTAGAATGGACAGAAGCATTATTACTGTGTGTACTAACAGTACTACAACACTAAAAAGCATTATGAGTTATAAATGTTGAATGTTGAGTTGAAGACAGTTCTTTTATTTCAAAACGTGCTAACGCACCGCTACGCTAACAAAACTCATAATTCAAAACTCAAAACTCATCAAATCGGTCGTAATCGCGTCACTCGCAGTGTAAATGCTCCCCCACCAGTTTCACCAAATGAACGGACACGAACAATGTAATTTCCAGTTTGTGTAATCCGAGTAAAGAGTAAAGAATTTGTCGTACCATCAGGACCATCGTCATTTTCTGCAAGCGTAGCGCCTTCAGGTGACATTAAGGCAACAATGGTATCAAATTGATCTGAAACTAAATCAATCGCGATATTATCACCTTGGTTGAATCTTACTAAGTAATCGCGGGCAAATCCGCCATCTCCTGTAGGAATATCTCGTTCTGAGAGCGTATCAGAAACTTGATTACTAGAAGGCAAAGGAATAGGATTGTATAACGAAGTTGTTTGTTGAGCGATCGCTGAGGGAACAAAACTTGTTCCCACTGCTAGCAACGTCAAGGGAAGCACTATCCGGCTCAACCTTGTTGCACAAGCTTTTATTATCATTTAGCGCAGTATTCCGGCAAAACGGCTTAGGTGGGTTTATTGTAAGTAGCGTTTTCATACATTGCCCATGCTTTCATTAATTTGCTGCATGGCACAAACGTAGAGAATAAAGGTTAATCAGGAGAAATGACATATTAAACTTTACATTACTTTGTTCTCACTTTTATCATTGAGAATATTTCTACTAGGAGTGGCGATTGCAACGACACCATACACAGATATTCCTTGTTTTTGTAAAGTTTGAACCGCTGAACGTACTGTTGCTCCAGTAGTATAAATATCATCTAGCAATAGAACTCGATATTTTGGACGTTGGCGCTGAAATTCTGTTCCTAGTGAAAATGCTGTTGCTAAATTTTGTTCTCTTTCTGATGCAGATAAGCTAAATTGTGCCTCTGTTGCTTTGATTCGTTTTAAACCCTGCGATCGCAAAGCGAATCCAGTAAAATCGCAAAAACTCTCTGCTAGTAGTTCAGCTTGGTTGTAGCCCCGCTTTTTCAACTTGTCGGCGTGTAATGGTACAGGAACAACAACTAATTTTTTGTCAAGTTGCGAAGTGAGCCATGCTTGTGCTAACCATTGACCCAGTGGCTTGGCAATTTGATGCTGATTGTTGTACTTCAAAGCAGCGATCGCACTTTTGAGTGTACCTCTATAGTCTCCCCAAGCAAAAACTGGTAATTCTTGCTGGAAATAGTGATGATTAGTAAGTTTGCAGCGTTGCAGCTGTCTATGACAGTCTTGACAAAATTCTTGTGGAGTAGGACGCTGGCAAAGTGGGCAGTGAGATTGCAGAAATAACTTGAGTAAGCCTTGCAAATTCAGCGTCCGATTTGGCATCTGTGCCTACTAGTATTTCAAAATGAGTCGTTCCCAGTTTTAGCAAAATACCAGCTATGTAGTGTAGCTCAGATCACATACCTGATTCGTGTTAGTGGCATCAAGATGCAGCAAAGGTGCAGAAGAAAACAGATAACTGCGTTAGCGTAACGGGGTGTAGCCCATTACGAATCAAATTCATCTAAGTTGTGTAATGAGATTCTAACCAATCGCGTTCTTCTTCGGATGGTAGATAAGTGTAAAGACGTGCCTTGTGTGCATACTGATCTTTATAAGCAGGCTCGCTACGCTGTAGATAAAATTCCGACTTGTAAATCATCCAAGATCCGATCCTTTGACATAGGGCTTGCAGCAATTGCCACAACTCTGCTGCACTGCTCGTTTTATTTTTGGGTGAATACTGTTTGCTGCTCATACTATACTATTTTTTCTGTAGTGAAATATACTTTTGAATATATTTCTATGATAATTCAAGTTGCATAGACAACAATTTACCCATTTGAGCGATTCTGATTGACTTTCAATTGGTGCGTGAGTTATTTATCATCACTGGGTTTGTGATATTGATGCCAATGTTGAGCAATATCAATGCGGCGACAGAGCCAGACGCGATCGCGTTGCTGCACGTAATCTAGAAAACGAGCTAGGGCAGCTGCACGTCCAGGTCGTCCTGCTAAGCGGCAATGTAATCCTACATTCATCATTTTGGGTGCAGTTTCGCCTTCGGCATACAAAACATCAAAGGCATCGCGGAGATAGGCAAAAAACTGATCGCCTGAGTTAAAACCTTGAGTTGTGGCGAAGCGCATATCATTATTATCCAAGGTGTATGGAATGACAAGATGAGGTTTACCGTAGTCTTGTATCCAGTAAGGCAAGTCATCTGCATAGCTGTCTGAGTCGTAGAGAAAGCCACCTTCTTCTACCACCAATCGGCGTGTATGAGCACTCGTGCGACCAGTGTACCAACCTAGAGGACGACTGCCTGTCACTTGTGTATGAATAGCGATCGCTTTGTGTAGATGTTCGCGTTCTTCTGCTTCACCAAAATACTTATAATCAATCCAACGCCAGCCATGACTGGCAATTTCCCAATCAGCTTCGCGCATTGCTGCAACTGCTTCTGGGTTGCGCTCTAGTGCCATTGCAATTCCATAGACAGTAACCGGAATTCTGCGTTCAGTAAAAATTCGATGCAGTCGCCAGAAGCCAGCCCGACTGCCATACTCATAGACTGACTCCATATTCATGTGTCGCAACCCCATTAAAGGAACTGCGCCAACAATTTCTGATAGGAATGTTTCTGATGCTTGATCGCCGTGTAAGATGCAAGTTTCTCCCCCTTCTTCGTAGTTAATCACAAACTGTACGGCAACCCGTGCTTGGTTTTGCCATTGGGGATGTGGTGGCTTGCGCCCGTAACCAATCATGTCGCGAGGATAATCTGCTGGCATTCTCGTTGTGTTGTGTTTTGTGTCGTTGCAATTTTCGATATTTCAACTTAGCCGGTTCCGTTCTAGGTTGGGCAATGAGTATTCTTAATTTAATTACGAATTACCAATTAATATCAGTACGTTTAATTAGTAACAGTTTTAAAATTTACTTTATGGCAAATTTACTGTGGATTACTGGCTATACACAGTAACAACTTTGTTTTGCAAAGTATAAACCAAGCGTTACGATATACGAAGCTCGAATCAGGACACTATGGACTACAGCCACATTCAATTTTGCGATAGTTCTATTTCGATAGATGGTCATTGCCAATCGCCGCTTAATCTCCACCAACTACACAATTTATTTCAGGTGGCAGCTTTTTGGGCGCAAGATCGCAGTCTTGAAGATTTGAGTATTGCCATTAGTAATAGTAAACCAGTGATTAGTGTCTGGGATGGCGAAAAACTGATTGGTTTTGCTAGAGCAACTTCAGATGGTGTTTATCGTGCAACAATTTGGGATGTTGTGATTCACCCTGACTATCGAGGTGCTGGGCTAGGGCGTAAGTTAGTAGAAAGTGTTTTAACTCATCCACACATGAATCGAGTAGAACGCGTTTACTTGATGACAACTCACCAGCAGAGCTTTTACGAACGAATTGGTTTTGAGTGTAATTCTAGTACTACGATGGTGCTGTACAACCAACCAAAGTTAGGTTTCCCTACTCAGGAAATTCAGCTTCAGGAATTACCAGGGGGATAGAAATTTGAATCCGCGTTAGTGGCTCAATATCTGTTGCAGGGGAAACGGGTAAAAAGCTGAGACTAGCTTGCATAAGTTCCAATACTGTCTGATTCAGCAGTAGCTTGAATCCAGGAGAAAGAGTTTCTTCTCGCGGTAAGCTTATTCGCTGATCGAGGTGCATTGCATCTAATGATTCAGACCAAGTGTCGATTGGTAATGGCACATCGAAGGAAATGTAAGCTATTTCAGCATTTGGGATGAGTTGAGATGATATGACAATGCTGCCTGCTTCCATTATTTGGATACAAGTTTCCACTAAGTTTAACAGCACAAAGCGCAACCACTGTGGATCTGCCAAAATATAAGTTTCAGGATCAAGGGATGATATTTGAAGTTTAATATTACGATTGGCTGCTAAAGTCTGTGTAAGATGCTCAATTTCCTTAAGTGCAGCAGTTAACTGCAAAGGCTGAATTTCTAAAGTGTCTTTGTTATTCGCAATGCGGGCAACATCAAGAATTTCGTCAAGTAACTCGACGAGTTTAAATGCCATCTGCTGGGCTTGAGCAACAAACTCGCGCTCTTCAGCAGGGTTATCGCATAAATCAGACAAAATCAGCTGATGTAATCCAATTAAACTATTTAATGGCGATCGCAGTTCGTGAGCAGTACGTACTAAAAAGCCAGCTTTGAACTGACTAAGTTCTTGAGCAAGCTGATATGCTAACTGAGTTTGCCGTAGTTGTTTTAATACTGATTCAGTAGCCGTCTGAGTCGGCACTGTTGATGAAAGCTGCTGATGCTTTTTGACTAACTTCTCTTCATTAACCGATTTTTTGACACGTTGCGTAACTTTGTGACTTCCCAGCCCTAACCCTAGCCCTGTTGCTAGATATACCCAATTAATCCAGCTCATTCTTTTTTATACAAGCTTAAACTTTTAACTCTACCGCTCCTTGCCGCAAAATCTCCCAACTTCTACCTGTCCATTTTGCCACAGTAGAAGGAGCACCGATATTACTATTTTCTGCAATGTCTGATTGTGAGAGCGTCATGACATCAGGAAACTGCGCAGCAATTTCTGCCATTGTTTGCAACGGCGGTTGACCTGATAAGTTAGCACTTGTTGTCGCTAAAGGACCTGTTTGTGCCAAAATGCTTTGCGCGATCGCGTTGGCGGGCACTCGTAATCCAATCGTACTAGGGTCAGTGGGATTAACCTGTTTAGGTACGCGTGTTGATGCAGGCAGCACAAGCGTTAATGCTCCAGGCCAGTATAATTCAGCGATTTGCTGCCATTGCGTTTTTCCGTCGCTTTCAGTAACGAAACCCCAAAGATCGCTTGCCTGGGCACCCATGAGAATTAATGGTTTATCTTGACTGCGTTGCTTGAATGTAAAAATTAAATCTGCTTTTTCTGGCAATGCGGCGAGGGCAGGTACTGTATCCGTAGGAAAGCTAACTACGTAACCAGAACGTGCCCCAGCAATCAATTCAGCAATAGAGACTTGAGTCATAACTTTTCACCGCTTCGCTTCATTACTGAATGATGAGTGTTGAGTTTAAGAGATATAAGTGTTGAGTTATGAGTTTAAGAGGGTTGAGACAATTCTTTTAATGAATGCCTCCGGCACCTTTGTTCGCTTTCCAAAACTCAAAACTAAAAATTCAAAACTAATTATTAGTCACTCACTCCTCACCCCTGCGGTAGGCTAGAGCAAATCGTTCAATACCTGCAAGATCGGGATAAATTGCAATATCGCAGTAGCTGCCGTGACTTTGCAAAAGTGCAGCAACAACCTCAGCTTGTCCTGCCATCATCTCAATTAGCCAGATACCACCAGGTTGTAGGTAGTCAGCAGATGTTGCTACCAAATGGCGAATGCAGTCTAAGCCGTCATTACCACCATTTAGAGCTAACCAGGGTTCGTGAAGTGCGACTTCGGGTTGTAGCTGTGGTACAAGCTGGCTAGGAATATAGGGTGGATTTGACACCACACCACTCAGTTGACCTTTAAAATTTAAAGGCTCCCACCAAGAACCTTGATAGAAATGAATTTGATGGGCAAGACCAAGCGCCTGGGCATTCTGGCGTGCTACTGCTAACGCCGCTGCGCTGCAATCAACCGCATGAATCGTCGCTAGTGGTAGTGCTTGAGCAAGTCCGAGTGCGATCGCGCCACTACCAGTTCCCAAGTCCGCCCAGTGTCCTGCTTCGAGTTGGCAATGATGATTTTGTACTGCAGCAACAGCTAAATCAATGATGTACTCGGTTTCAGGACGGGGAATTAATACAGCAGGGGAAACCGCCAGCTTAAAATGTCGCCACGGTGTCACTCCTGTAATGTATTGCACTGGTAAGTGTTCATTGACGCGGCGTTGCCATAAATTCTCTAGCTCTTCTAGTGATAATTGAAGTGGAATCTGTGGCAGGTTTTTGAACGATTCTAAGCGTAAGGAGAGACGATCTAATCCGGCGACTTCTTGCAGTAACCAATCTACTTCTGTGACAGGAACATTAGCAGCGAGCGCTGCTTTTTGAGCAGCACTACGCCATTGCCAAAGCGCTAAACCAGATGTTAGCAACTGTTGACTCATAGATTAACGGCGCTGGGGCGCTGCTTGTTGCGGTGCTGGGCGCTGGGGTTGAGCTTGATTTTGACCACCTGCAGCAGGTTGTTGAAGCGATCGCACGTACTGAATCGACTCTTGGGGTGGAACGAGGACAATTTGCTGTACGCCCTCGTCGTTGCGAGTTTTTAGAATTTCTAACATTCCTTCTAAATTGAGGACTTGGATATCAACCGTAGAGGCTAACTCAGGTTGCTGCTTTTTAAAACGGTCGAGCATTCCTTGTAATTCTTCTTTGTTGAAGTAGAAAGGAATAACTTCAACTTCTGCTTGCTGGTTATTTGCTTGGGGGCGGTTAATCTTCATCGTCAAGTAGCCTTTTTCTTTTCCGGCTCGCGCGACGAATAGCGGAGTTCCTACACAATCTTCTAACTGTCTTTTGTTTTGTTCGCATGCTTTACGTAACTCTGAGTTACTACCACCTTGTCGCAAAAGAGTTAAAGCCGCATCAAATTGCTGTTTTGCGGGTATGTAAGCAATATCTAGCGAATTTGGTTGATTTTGGTTGGCTTGTTCGAGTTTATATACCTCTCCTAGTGGCACAGGGACAACTCGTACTGTATTCCCTAGCTGTGGGTTTGTTTTCTTAAGATTGTTCACAAACGCTTGGGCATCTTTTTGGCTAATAAAAACGCCAGCGACTGGGCTTTGAGCTTGTTGATTCTGATTTTGTGCGTTCTGAGGAGGAGTTGCTACGAGGGGAGCACCTTGGCTGTCAGTGATAGTGAAGACAGGGACAGAACCTAATTTTTGCAAAATTTGCTCTTGCGGCAAAGCTAGCGCCCGTAGATTACCTGTAAGGGTAGAACCCATGATGGCGCTTCCTAGGATTCCTAAAGCTGCGCCCCAACGAAAAATTGATTTCATAACTGCTCCTGGCATTAATCGCCCAATAGATTATGACAAAGTGTCTGGTTTGTAAACGCGCTGCAGTAATTTTTGTTATGTTAGCGCTTTGCCACTCGCTTTGCTTGAGCGAGTAATTGATAACAACCAAGCCAGACGTTGCCGACGATCAGATCGTTCCGCCTGACAAAACTGTAAGCAGTTTTTCTAGAAAGCCTAATGAAATTCTATTGATATTGTTATGTATCGGGATGACAGGATTTGAACCTGCGACATCCTGCTCCCAAAGCAGGCGCGCTACCAAGCTGCGCTACATCCCGTAATTTGATTTGTGCCCTAGCTAGTATAGCATAGCGGAGCTAGTTTTTACGATTTAATTTTCAATACGCTTAGCTGGGGTACCAAAACATGCCTTTGATACCTTCAGGATCAGACATAAATCCTAAGCTACGATAAAAATCCACAACGTGAGGATCGGCAAATAATGTAATGTTGCTGATGTCTTCACTTCTAAGTTTTTTGATCGTGTATTTCATCAGGGCTTTGCCCAAGCCTTTACCTTGAAAGGATGGGTGAACAACAACGTCCCAAATTGTTGCATTAAAGGCATGATCTGAAGTTGCGCGAGCAAAACCAATCAGTCTTCGTTGAGTACCGCGAACTTCCCACATTGAGGCAACCAAGAAACTGTGCTGCATGGCTTTTTTTACCTTGCGCAACGGACGACGCGACCAACCAACCGCATCACAGAGTTCCTCAAGTTCGTACAAGTCAATTTCACGTTCGCTACTAAAAATAATGCGATCGCCTTCGCCAGATTTTTCTGGGCGTTCGCTACTTGGAGAAGCAACACTTGCAGTTGCAATGGCGTACTCCTCATCTGCGGTCGTTTTGGTACCAGCGGTTAACTCAGAACCGCTAAACCAGCTTTTCCAAAAACCCATGCCAGCGTGGTTCGGCTAAATAAGTATGATTAAAGTTGCACCAACTAGTCTGACACTTTTCTGCTTTTTGTGTTAGATAACACTTTCTGTGCCATACATCTTAAACGAATTCATTTAGTGCTAATGCTCATAAATGTTAAATGTGTTTAAGAGCTTTGAACAGAATTAAGCCAGGTACTGTGTGAGAAACTAGCTATTCCCAAATGTAGCATTTTTCCCTACAAAGCTGAATCGTATTTGAGAGGAATCGTACTGTTTTTCCTTTGAGTTACTACATCTAGGACAGAAAGACAGGTTGATAAACTCATCTTCAATTCTTTGAGAGATTCATGAAGCTATGTAGAAATTACAACTCTTTTATAGAAAACTTCAGTTTAGTAAGGGGCGTTCAGGATAGGATATAAACATGGCAACCATTGAAATCCTAGGAGTTCCACACGCTTACGAGCTAACGACTCCAATCGCAGGTTCTTCACACGCTTTGGTCTTTATCCACGGTTGGCTATTAAGCCGTGGATACTGGCAGCCTATCATAGAGCAATTATCCTCAGACTTTCAGTGTCTTGCTTACGATCTGCGTGGTTTTGGTGAGTCTCAACTAAGTCATGTTAGCCGTGTGCCGCCTCAAGAAAATATCTCAAGTTTAGTTCCCTGTTCTTGCTACACGGCTGCTGCATATGCCCAAGACTTGGTTGTTCTCCTCGAAAAACTCAACATTACAAGTGCTTGGCTAGTTGGTCATTCATTGGGTGGTAGTATCGCCCTGTGGGCAGCCCAGCAGATACCAGACCGTGTTAAGGGAGTCATTTGTGTGAACGCTGGTGGTGGTATTTATCTCAAAGAAGCTTTTGATCAGTTTCGGAGCTGGGGTTCGCGACTCATCAAATATCGCCCGCGTTGGTTATGCTATTTACCTTTGCTGGATTTATTATTTACCCGTGCCAATGTTGCTCAAGCGATCGCACCCGCTTGGGGACGTCAACGATTGATTGATTTTGTTATTGCTCATCCTGAGGCTGCCTTAGGAACTTTATTAGACTCCACAACTGAAGCAGAAATTAATCTTTTGCCAAAAGTTGTATCCCAATTACAGCAACCCGTATATTTCATTACGGGAGACAAAGATCAAATCATGGAACCCAAGTATGTCCGCCATTTAGCTAGTTTTCATCCTCTCTTTCAAGCCTGTGGCAATAATGTGATGGAAATTCCCCACTGCGGACATTTGGCAATGATAGAACATCCGCAAACCGTTGCTCATCAGATTCGCTTGTTGTTAGAGCAGCACAAATCAAGCAGGGAAACCTAAGAGAGTGTTGAGTTATGAGTTAAGAAAACTCTTTTAATCATGCCTACGCCACCTTTTTTCGCTTTCCAAAACTAGTCACTAGCCACTCTTTCACTAGCCACTCACTCCTAGTCTTTCTTTTGGTACAACTGCATCACATTAGTGAGAGGTAATCGTGATTGGACACCTAGAGTAAGAGGAGATATGTGAGCGCGATCGAGGTGTTCAGCTGCAGCACAACCAATCATAGCAGCATTGTCAGTGCAAAATTTGAGTGGGGGAAATAATACGCGCACGTTGTGCGTACTAGCAGCAGTCGTTAAATGATGTCTCAAACCACTATTAGCGGCTACGCCACCACCAACGGCGATTGTGGTTAAGCCATAGTCTCGCGCACAGGCGATCGCTCGTTTAGTTAGCGATCGCGCAACACTCTTTTGAAAACTTGCGGCAATATCTGCTACAGGTAATGGTTGTACTTCTTTTTCGAGTTGCTGTACTAACCGTAGAACTGCTGTTTTTAACCCGCTAAAACTAGAATCATAAGGATGATACCCACCCCCTGGCTGTGAAACATTGCCTTCAGGTAGCCCAAAGGTTTTAGCGTTACCTTCTTGGGCTAGTTTATCAATTACAGGACCGCCAGGATAACCAAGTTTTAATAACCGCGCTACTTTATCAAATGCTTCTCCTGCAGCGTCGTCGCGGGTTTCACCTAAAGTTTCGTACACCCCACAATCTTTGACGTAGATTAAGCTTGTATGACCGCCTGAAACTAGCAGACTTAAAAATGGTGGTTCTAAACTTGGTTCACTGAGATAATTTGCGTAAATGTGACCCTCCAGGTGATGCACGCCGATAAATGGCTTTTGTTGTACAATAGCCAGGGTTTTTGCTGCCGTGACTCCTACTAATAAAGCTCCGACAAGACCTGGAGCGCAAGTTGCTGCGATTCCATCAATTTCTTGCCAAGTAAGATTTGCTTGAGTCAAAGCAAGTGCGATCGCCTGATTAATAATTTCTAAATGTTGGCGCGAAGCGACTTCCGGAACAACCCCACCATATTGTTGGTGAATAGGAATTTGTGAGTTAACAATACTACTACAAACTTGACGATTTTTAACAATTGCTACTGCAGTTTCGTCACAGCTCGTTTCTATTGATAAAACAGTTGACATAATGAGAAAACAGGCATATTACCTGCGTGTAAACAACTAACAGTTACCAGCAAAATTTATTCAACTATATTAAGTAGCTTAAACTTTACCCACGGCAAACTTTACTAGGGTCACACGCAAGAGTATGATTGCTTCCATGTGAGCGCTTACCTGTTTGTTCAAGCTGCTTATGTACAACAAAATTTAGGTTTTGTAATAAAGGGAAACAATTCCATGCGACGATTGTTTGCTCTAGTTCTTGTCATTGGTTTATGGTTTAATTTTGCCCCGCAGGCATTAGCCGTTGGTGCAGGACTAGTGCCTTGTAGTGAGTCTCCAGAATTTATCCAAAGAGCAGCTTCTGCTCGAAATACGACTGCCGATCCTAATTCGGGGCAAAAGAGATTTGAGCGTTATGCTCAAGAATTATGTGGTCCTGAGGGCTTACCTCACTTGATTGTAGATGGTCGTCTTAATCATGCTGGTGACTTCCTGATTCCTAGCATTCTCTTTCTCTATATTGCCGGTTGGATTGGCTGGGTAGGACGTGCCTATCTCCAAGCAATTAAAAAGCGCGATTCTACAGAAATGCGAGAAGTCATTATTGACGTGCCTACAGCACTGCCACTAATGCTATCAGGGTTTACTTGGCCACTTGCAGCTGTTAAAGAATTACTTGCAGGGGAATTAGTTGCCAAGGATGACGAAATTCCAGTTTCTCCACGCTAGTTCGATTTCAATTAATTTGTTTTTGGAGACTGATTCATGCAAAAGAAAGGCGACAATCAAAACTATTTACTCCGCTATCTTTCTTTAAGCCCAGTATTACTTTTTGCTTTATTGAGTTTTACTGCAGTTCTGTTGATTGTCTTTAATTATCTATATCCTGACCTTCTTTTCCATCCGCTGCCATAAATAAGAGCAGCTAATAACATAGTGTTTGTCTCTTTAAAACTTTTTTGATGTTGATGAGACAAACACTGCTTTTTTAACTTTGAAACTTTATCTATTGCCAATAGATTTTGAGTTTCTTTTTTAAAGAGTTTACCTTTCATTGCACACGGCGCTATATTTCCATCTTAAAAATGGTATAGCGCTTGCTAATTTGAAGTGTGTAATTGTACTTTTTTTGACTAATCATTAGCTTAATTAATTTTTTTAAATTTAAGACTAAAGTATGAAAGATTGGGTCATTGATTACCATAAAATAATGCCACTACCTGATTGAGAACTGACATAAATATGGCGCAAGCAATAGATGCATCTAAAAATCGTCCCAGCGATCCGCGAAATCAAGAAGTTGTCTATCCTTCAAGACGAGATCCTCAAATTGGTAATCTGGAAACACCAATCAATAGCTCTTCTTTAGTCAAGTGGTTTATCAATAACTTGCCAGCTTATCGCCCTGGCATCACTCCCTTGAGAAGAGGGTTAGAAGTTGGTATGGCACATGGTTATTGGCTGCTAGGTCCTTTTGCTAAGTTAGGTCCATTACGCGATACTGATGTAGCAAATATTGCTGGATTGCTAGCGACTTTAGGTATGGTTGTTATTTCCACTCTAGCAGTCTCGTTGTACGCAACCAGTAACCCACCAAAACCAGTTGCTACAGTAACTGTCCCAAATCCTCCTGACACCTTTGACACGACAGAAGGCTGGAATACTTTTGCAAGTGGCTTCTTAATCGGTGGCGTCGGTGGGGCTGTAGTTGCCTACTTCATCCTAGCTAACATTGAATTAATTCAAAACATATTCAAGTAATACCGCGTCATGCGGATATTATTTGTCAAAAGCAGTGAAGGCGCAAAGGAGTTAAGTAGTCTTTGTGCCTTTTTGTTGAATATAAAATTGGGTTACTGTTTAACTTGCGATCGCAATCAAGCAATACCACAAAAGCTAAATACTGTAGACGCGATCGCATCCAAAGCCGTGTCAAAGTCGTCATTAATAATTTGAATATCAAATTCATGTGCGGCACTAATTTCGTCTTTAGCGCGTTGGAGACGACGGGCGATCGCCTCTGATGAATCTTGATCGCGACCGCGTAAGCGCTGTTCTAGTTCTGCCAAAGAGGGAGGCATAATAAAAATCCGCTTGGCATCAGGATAAGTCTGGCAAATTTGTCGCGCGCCTTCGAGTTCAATTTCTAATAAAACACACTTACCTTTAGAGATTTGTTCGAGAACTGCATCGCGGGGCGTACCGTAATAGTTACCTGCAAACTCTGCCCATTCGAGTAATTTATCTTGTTTAATCATTTGTTGAAACTCGCTGCGGCTGACAAAATAGTATTGTTTGCCGTGAATTTCGCCAGGACGAGGAGTGCGGGTAGTCACAGAAATGGAAAAATATAATTCAGGATGACGCTGTAGCAGCGCGCGTACTAGCGTGCCTTTACCAACTCCGCTAGGACCAGTTAAGACAATTAGTTTGCCTTCGGGGAGGCAATTTAGTGGTGTAGCTGAACCTTGAATTGATAAAACTGGCGTCATCCAAATTACATTAAGTACAAACTAGGAAAATCAACCATAGCGGTCTTATTCCCATCCTACCGCTGATTTTTGGCAATTGAGTAGACTATTCCGAACTATGCTCGCGATTCACTACAAAACGATTTGCTACCGTTTCCGGTTGAATTGCTGAGAGAATCACATGACTAGAATCGGTAATAATAACAGCCCGAGTGCGACGACCATAGGTGGCGTCAATCAACTGGTTGCGATCCTTAGCATCGCTAATGATACGCTTAATAGGAGCAGACTCTGGACTGACTATGGCAACTACTCGGTTGGCAGATACGATATTACCAAAACCGATGTTGATTAGCTGAATGTCCATGACAAACTAACGCCAAGCGCCGTGTAAGAAGCAATTAAAGACCTAATTTCATGGTATCCACAAAAATTTTGACTTACAAGGCAAAATCCACCGAAAAACCAGCTTTTTAGGTTATATGTTCTAAGTTCTTAAACTTTTCTACCTTTAGGAATCACTCAAAAGATAGAGTAAAAGTTACAAGTTATTGATATTTGTTGAGTTATTTTGCAATCAGTTGACTTTACAACCTTAACCGCTACTTATAGAGAAATCTGTGCGACTTGGCTACCGGCGCGGGTCGAACAAGTATATCAACGCGATCGCTTTTGGATCGCGATCGGATTACGTACGCTCAAACAACGAGGCTGGCTAGATATTTCATGGCATCCCCAAGCTGCGCGAATTTGTATTGGCGATCCACCACCACGCAAGCCTGATACTTTTGCTTTTAGCCAGCAAATTTTACATCAACTCAGTGGTTTAGCTTTAATCAGCATCGAGGCGATCGCCCCTTGGGAACGCGTACTTGATTTGCAATTTGCCCGTCGTCCTGGCGAAAATCCTTTATTTCACCTTTACGTGGAGGTGATGGGCAAACATAGTAATGTTATTCTCACCGCTGCCAATCAAGAGATTATCACTGCGGCGCAGCAAGTTAGCTTGCAACAGTCCCGCATCCGTCCAGTACAAACTGGACAACCTTACGAATCTCCACCTAGCCTTACTAACGATGCTCCTAATTTGCAAGAATCACAACAACGTTGGCAAGAAAAAGTCAGTTTAGTACCTGGTGCATTAAAACGCTGCTTACTTAAAAGCTATCGTGGCTTAAGTCCGGCTTTAGTTGAATCAATGGTACGCACGGCAAATCTCGATCCTGAACAATCAACCGAGACATTAACAGCTTTTGATTGGGAACAACTATTTCAACGCTGGCAAGAATGGCTACAAGCTTTAGAAAAATCACACTTTCAACCAGGTTGGACAGCTAAAGGATACACCGTACTCGGCTGGGAGATGATTCAGCCAGTCAAAAATCTTCAAGAGTTACTCAACCAATACTACACTGCAGCTCTTAATCAGCAAGAATTTCTACAGTTACGCCAGCAGCTAACTCAGAAATTGAAAAATCTGTTGGAGAAGTTGCAAACGAAAGCCAATAACTTTAGCGATCGCCTGCAGCAATCAGATCAGGCTAATGAGTATAAACAACAAGCTGATTTATTGATGGCACATCTCCAAGCTTGGGAACCAGGAATGAAAAAAATTATCCTAGCAGACTTCGAGACAGGTGAACCCGTCGCAATTGCTTTAGAACCTGAAAAAAATGCTGTGCAAAATGCCCAAAATCTCTACAAGCACAGTGGTAAGCTGAAGCGGGCGCGTGGTGCGGTAGAACCACTACTCGCAGATGTTAATGCAGAAATTGCCTATTTGCAGCAAGTGGAAGCTGCGATCGCCCAAACTGACCAATACCACACCGATGCCGATCTGGAAGCCCTCAAAGAAATTCGCGAAGAACTAATTCAACAACGATATCTAGAAGATTCTGAATATACGCGTCGTAGTGACACGAATACTGCTAGCACTAACTTTCACCGCTACCGCACCCCTGGTGGTTTTGAATTATTCATTGGTCGTAATAATCGCCAAAATGACTATTTAACCTTTCGCTTTGCTGGAGATTATGATTTGTGGTTTCACGCACAAGAAATTCCTGGAAGTCACGTTTTACTACGTCTCGATCCTGGAGCAGTACCAGAAGCTGCTGATTTACAGTTTACGGCTGATTTTGCAGCTTATTACAGTCGTTCTCGCCAAAGTGACCAAGTTCCAGTTGTTTGCACTGAACCGAAATACGTTTACAAGCCTAAAGGTGCAAAACCAGGAATTGCCATCTATAAAAATGAACGCATTCTATGGGGACAGCCTCAACGTGTAGAAGTTTATCTTAATGAGGGGCAAGTGATTAGTGACTAGTGGTTAGTTATGAGTTTTGAGTTTTGAGTAGATAGAAAAAAGTATTCTCCTCTGCTTCCTCTGCACCTTTGCGTTATTGTCGTTGATCCCCAATTGTTGATCTTTGCTCCCTGTCTTAATCAAGGCTTTATCAATTGTTTAGTTATTCAAATGTAGCATCTATCGTTTGAGAGAGTTATGTCAAGAGACTGTAAATTTTAATAAAAAAGTCTGTGTTTCCTGTTACAATGTCGAAATAGAAGAGGAACAAATAAAAGATTTTAACCCGCTATTGCGTTGGGAATGCGTAGTTCGGGTTTCCTCGAATTGAGAAACAACGCAAATAAATTTTCAGACCAGCTTACCACAGCTGGTCGTTTTGTATTCTGGGAGAATTTTAGAAGGAGAAGGTTGTTCTGATTGCCCCAATTACGATATCTTGATTGGCATTATTAAAATCAGGTGCTGTAATCCAAATAACTCCAGGAGTAATCGCAAAATTGTCTGTGAGTTGTAGCTGATAAAACGCTTCAACGTGTAACGACATGTCTTCATCTTCGCCCAAATCAGGAAGTACCACATTAGGGTTAGCGGCGACGAGTTCTGCTGCTGCGGCTGGATTAAGGGTAACGCCAGTGCTAGTTAATCGAGGTTCCATACCGACAACAATGCCAAGTAAATTTCCTTCGCGACCAAGATCAGGAAAAGCAAGTGTTACTGCGTAATTGAAGATATCGCTATCACCACGTTCGAGTAGTCCGCCTAGGGTCGACAGTAAACGGGTATTGGTGTAACCAGCCCAGCCACCGAGAACAAAGTTATTACTAATTTGCCATGAAAGCTGTACGCCGTAGGAGTTGCTAGCGGTAGGAACTTCAACTGGATCTAAGTTCAAATTCTCGAAGAAAGCGTCATCAAAGCGTGCAAATGAAGCACGACTACTTCCAGCACCAGTATCGCTAGCTTTATAAGAGTTGATGTAAGTTAAACCAATATTAAAGCGATCGCTTGGTCTTAAAACTAATTGTGCAATGCCTGCATAAGGGCCATTAGATAAACCACCACCATCGAGTGGGCTACTCGCATCAGTTGCTAGATATCCTAAACTAAGTTCTAGGCTATTGCCGAGTTGCTGACGAATTCCTAAGCCTGCACCATCACCAAGGTTATAAATAGGGTTACGAGTACCAAACGCAGACAGCGCCCCAGAACCACCATCCCCATCTAATACATTCAAAGTATCGGTATAGTCATAGAAAGCGCTACCAGTAAAACCTAAAACAACTTCTGTCCTTTCTCCTACGGGGAAGCTGTATAAAAGTGATTCAAGTCCAATATCATTAGCTTCATCTTGGGTAAAAGAGAGTTCTCCTTCAGTAATTCCAGTGACGCTAGAAAATCCTGGAAAATTTCCTGTTGAAATGAGTGTATAAAGTTGATCGTTTCCTGTGAAACTTGTATTAAATTCAAGACGTGTTCTGTGACCCAAGATTGTTGAGTCATCTAGATCATTACCGTCGGTGTCTTGTCCAGAAATAATTCCTGCTGCACCCACGACAACTTCACCAGTGAGTTGTGTTGTCGTCGAAAATTGATTAGCTTCTAATTCAGCAACAGTTGCCTCTAATGCATCAGTACGACCGCGCAGCGTTGCGACTTCTGCGGCAAATTCTTCTTGTAGCCTTTGTAGCGTCGCTAAGTCTTCCCGCGTCACCTGGTTTGCTGATGCAGTAGCAATTAACTCATTGACCCGATCGAGACAAGCATTTAAACCTGCGGCAAATTCGTATCTTGTTAATGCACGATTACCGCGATAAGTACCATCAGGATAACCTGCGATACAGCCATAACGCTCTACCAAAGATTGTAGTGCCTGAAATGCCCAGTCTGTCGGTTGAACGTCAGATAATTGTGAAACGGATGTCACCTGCGAAAGCGCATTTGAGTCGAATTGAGTTGATTCTTGTGCCAGTACTGGATGACTGACAGATGCGATCGCTGCGGTACTAATCGCTAGCATCAAACTGGAAGCAGAATTAACCTGTAAACGCTGCGATTTTTGCTGCATTTTTTCTTCTCACACTAAATTAAAATACAAGTTTCCTCGATCTGACATTACCTGACAATGATCTTGGTCAAATGATAATAAACTGACCGCAAATTCAAAATAAAGTACAATTCAATTCTTGTTAGAATGAGAACTATTCTTATTATTATGATAATAATACTCATATTTATGAGTACAAGCGAGTACTGCTAGCAGAAGGAAAGAGGAGAGGATTGTGAGTCGCCAGAAGATACAACAACGTCGTCACAAGCACAATATTTTGTCACTGGTTACACTTTTATTGCTTGCAACGGCTTCAGGTTGTAATCAAGCCCCACAAGAAACTCAAACACAGCAAACTCAAGAAGCATCAGCACCACAATCAGAACAAATTCGAGTTGTTACGACATTTCTCCCGATGTATTGGTTTACGAGGGCAGTTGTAGGAGACAGGGCACAGGTAGAGATTTTGGTACCACCAGGAAGCGAAGTCCACGACTATCAAGCAACACCCGCAGATGTACAAGCGATCGCCACAGCGGATGTGTTAGTTAAAAATGGCTTGGGAATGGAAGATTTTCTAGACAGTACAATTCAAAACGCTGAAAATCCAAACTTGCAACAAATCGATGCTTCCAGTGGAATTGAAACTGTAGGAGAAATTTCTCCAGTTGAATCTGCTGGAGATCATGGTCATAGTCACAGTCACGGTGACTCGGATGGGGGGAACCCTCATGTCTGGTTAGATCCAGTCTTAGCTAAACAACAAGTCGAAAATATTCGCGATGGTTTAGTTGCTGCTGATCCAGCAAATAGAGATGCTTATCAAGCTAATGCAGCTGCTTATATTCAACAGTTAGAACAAACCCACAATCAATTTCAACAAAGCCTCCAAAAATATCCTAACTGTACTTTTATTACTTTTCATGATGCTTATCCTTACTTAGCTAACCGCTATCAACTCCAACAAGTTGCAGTTGTTGAAATTCCTGAAGATCAACCTTCACCAGGAGATGTTCAAAGAGCAGTCAATGCAGTTAAGAAGTATGATGCACAAGCAATATTTTCTGAACCTGGAGTAGATAATAGCTTGATCCAAAGTTTGTCTCAAGATTTAAATTTAACAGTGTATTCTATTGATCCTTTAGAAGCAGGATCAACTGATCCTCAGCATTACTTCACCGCAATGAGTGAGAACCTACAAACTATTGAATCGGCGTGTCAGTAAACTGTGATGACATCGCATATTAGTAACTCACATCCGATTGTAAAAGTAGAAAACTTGACTATTTACCAACATAGCTATTGTGCTGTGCGTGATGTTTCCTTTGCATTATTACCAGGCACAAATACTGCGATTGTTGGTCCCAACGGGGCAGGAAAAAGTACATTAGTACAAGCTGTTCTTAATTTAATTCCATACTCAGTTGGGAAAGTAGAAATTTTTGATCGCCCCATCGAACGCCTAGGACACTTGCGCAACCAGTTAGGATATGTACCCCAAAACTTTGTATTTGACCGGAGTTTTCCCTTATCGGTGAGTGAATTAGTCGGCTTAGGTTGGATTAGAGAGGGGCGAGGGGCGTTAGCGTTAGCGAAGCGAGGCGAAGCCCAGCGGGACGAAGTCCGGGGCGAGGGGCGAGGCTCGTTTTGGCGGTCATGGAATCATGGACAACAAGAAAAAAAAGCAGCGATCGCTCAAGCTTTGCGTCGTGTCGGAGTTTATCATTTACGCAATCAAGCAATAGGTACGCTTAGCGGTGGAGAGATGAAGCGAGTGTTACTCGCTTATTGCTTAGTACTACCTCGAAAACTGCTGGTTTTAGATGAAGCCTTTGCGGGTGTCGATGCACAAGGTACAGCGGATTTTTATAATTTACTGCATGAACTTCAGCAAGAAGAAGGCTGGACAGTATTGCAAGTTTCCCATGATATTGATATGGTAAGTCGGCACTGCGATCGCGTCATTTGTCTTAATCAAACTCTCGTTTGCACCGGAACTCCAGAAGTAGCTTTGTCTGCGCAAAACTTACTTGCAACATATGGTCCGAGTTTTAGTCGTTATCAACACAATCACTCATAGAATGGTAACTGGGAAGTAGTAATTGGTCATTGTCGCAATTAGCCATTAGCGATTAGCTGTTAGCTTTTTCTAAAGATTATGTCTATATTACGTTCGCCTACTAAATCAGTGCGTTTGAGTAAAATCCTGCAGAAATCTTATGTCATTCTGGTTATAATGACGACGTCTTTAGTGCTGATTTGCTCTAATTTATTAGAGGTGCGCTCATTTGAACAACCAATTATGAATTCTGCACCGCAATTGTTAAGCGATCCCTTTTTGCAATTACCAACAGAAACGACAGTTAATGTTGTTTGGTTTACCGAATTTGCTGGAACTGAACACAAAGTTTTTTATGGTAAAAATTTTGAACAAAGCGCGATTGCTACGACAACAAAACTCAGCCGCACGCGGGAAGATCAAGACTCTAAGTTAAATGAAAACCCCTATCAGCAACCGACACCACGGAATATTTGGCGTCATGAAGCGACTGTTCGCGATTTAAAGAAAGGCGATCGCCTTTCTTATCGCATTACTAGCACAACTGAAGATCAACAAACTGTCACTAGTCGCGAATTTACTCTCGCATCGAAACCACCAGCCGGAACGCCACTCAAAATTCTTTTAACTTCAGATCATCAACTCAAACCAATGACTGCGGCAAATTTGCAGAAAGTGGTAGAAACGATTGGACGAGTAGACGCGGTGTTTTTCGCGGGTGATATGGTGGATGTTCCCGATCGCGCCTCTGAGTGGTTTGATGACAGTCGAGGTTGTGCTTTTTTTCCTTGTTTGCAAGGTCGTGGAAGTTACGAGTTAACCAAGAATGATACTAAGAGAACTTACACAGGCGGAGAAATTATTCAACACGCGCCGCTATTTTCTACAATTGGCAATCATGAGGTAATGGGGCGGTATGCGCATAGCGATAGTTTAGATGGTGAGTTTGATGATGCAGTTCCGCGGGCAATTGCCAAAGCAAGATTGAAAGATGCTAGCAATCGCACAGTTAAAGATCATTCCTTTAATACCGACACCTATGAAGAGATTTTTACTTTACCCAAAAGTGAATCGGGAGGAAAAACATACTACGCCCTTAGCTTCGGTGATATTCGCTTAGTTGTCTTATATGCAACCAATACTTGGCGTTCCCCTCGTCTTGATGGCAAGTCTAAGGGTAAATATCGCGAACGCGAACAAGATTTAAATCGTCCAGAAAATTGGGGTTATGGACAGCATATTTTTGAAGCGATCGCGCCTGGTAGTCCTCAATACGATTGGTTACAACAAGAACTTAATAGCCCAGAGTTTCAACAAGCAAAATTCAAAATTGTCATGCTGCATCATCCGCCGCATTCGCTAGGAGGAAACATCGTACCCGCTTACACCGATCCTGTGCAAAGTATTGAACGCCATGAAGATGGCACGATCAAAGCTGTACGCTACGAATATCCTCAAGATGCAGATTACCTGATCCGCGATGTAGTTCCTTTACTAGAGGCAGCCAACGTCCAACTTGTGTTTTATGGTCATTCACATCTGTGGAATCGCTTTGTGAGTTCTAGTGGAACGCATTATTTAGAAACATCGAATGTTGGTAACTCCTACGGCGCGCACGTCGGCGAAAACAAGCGACCTGTTCCTGTAGGATATCAGGAAGACTACGCGGCAATAGAAGATCCTAATGGGCGAGAACCAATCATGCCAACAATTGCACCTTTTTCTGATGACAATGGTAAACTCATGCCATACATTGCAAGTAACGATATCACAGTTTTTAGTATTTTTGATACAGCCAGCAGTTTAATCACTAGCTATGCATTTGATACGCGAGAACCTAATTCAAAAGTTGTCAAGTTTGATGAGTTTCAGTTGAAGTAATTACTCTTGAATTAGTAAATTCATTGCCATTGTTATTATTTGTTCTCGGTTAATCATTTTTTCGATTTCTTCTTTTTCATATACACCTTCAAATGCTTCAATTGCAGCTTTTTCTAATGCTAATCCGTAAGCATCCTCTAGTGTTTCAATTAATTCGTCTTCAGTAAGGTAAGTCCCTTTCACTTTGTGTCGCTGATTAGTACGTTGAATTTGCTTAACAGCATTACGAATTGAAAGTTCCCAGGAACGGGTACTCCGTTTTTCTGCTGATTGTTTAATGAGATGTAATAATAAAATTATTCCATAACTAAAAATTTTATTAAGTTTGTCCGATTTACTCATTTCTTCTAATTCTTCAACCAACTCTATGGCTTCTGTTACTTTGCCTTCATAGAGAAGTTGTTTAAGCATGATTAATTCTTCCATTGGTCACAATTTGATTAGGAAAGTTGTTATTAAATTCTTCCTCTGTTAGAGAATGAGTGATAAAAAAGCTAATTGTTAACAATTACTAGCCTTTAAATTATGTCTATTTTCTCTGACTTATCTTATTTTGACACTTTTTACAGTGGGCGATCGCCATTAATTCTTACCAATTTCCGCGTTTTGTAAAGTCCTGTTGCAAACCTGTCAAAAACCTTTAGAAATCATCTACAACACAGACAGGGCTTTAATCTAGAACTTTAGAACAACTTTACGAATTATGATGAGTAACATCCAAAAGTATCGCTTTGTCTGTACTTTGACCTTTGGTGACATCTACGGTCAAATCATTGTTTGGCTGATTACTATCACCCTGAGTTTAGCCTCAGCAATGGCGCTAATGGGAGCTAGACGTCCAATTTATGCTCTCGCTACTGTAGGACTAATTATCTTACTCTCACTGCCTTTTCTACTATTTGCTTTTGTAACAACACTGTTAAATCACATTGAACTGTCCCCAGTAGATGCAGCTACAAAGACAAAACCCATACCAGGTAATGTATCTCAACAAGAACCAGTACAAGCTACTGGCTAAAGAATTCGTGTACTCGGTGAACGTGCAATGATTGACAACAAATCCCTACCAAGGAGTAGGGATTTTACATATCACAGGTAAAAGTTACTTGAAATTACTGTAACCATCGTGCTGCATCTTTAGCGTGGTAAGTCAAAATTAAATCTGTCCCAGCACGTTTGAAGCTAGTTAAAGTTTCTAAAACTACGCGCTGTTCGTCAATCCACCCATTCAGCGCCGCTGCTTTAATCATTGAATATTCACCAGAGACGTTATACGCTGCAACAGGTAAGTTACTTGCTTCCTTAACGCGCCAGATAATATCCATGTATGCTAACGCGGGCTTAACCATCAGCATATCTGCACCTTCAGCAATATCAAGGACAATTTCTTTTAATGCTTCTCGTGCGTTACCAGGATCCATTTGATAAGTTCTGCGATCGCCAAACTGTGGTGCTGATTCTGCTGCATCGCGGAAAGGACCATAATACGCTGAAGCGTACTTTGCGGCATAAGATAAAATTGGTGTATCTTGATAGCCCGCATCATCCAATGCAACGCGAATCGCTTGTACAAAGCCATCCATCATTCCTGATGGTGCAATGATATCGGCTCCAGCTTTGGCTTGAGAAATTGCAGTTTTCTTTAATAATTCTAGTGTGGGATCGTTTAGTACTCTTCCTGTCAAGTCGCCGACTTCTAAATAACCACAATGTCCGTGCGGAGTATACTCGCATAAACACGTATCTGCAATCACAATTAAATCTGGAACGGCTTCTTTTACCGCAGTCGCAGCCTTCTGCACAATTCCGCAATCGTGCCACGCGCCAGTTGCATCGGTATCTTTATCTTCAGGAATTCCAAACAAAATAATCCCAGGAATGCCTAAGTCATAAACTTCCTTGGCTTCTTCGACAATCTTATCTACTGATAACTGGTAAACACCAGGCATCGATTTGACTTCTTTAGCAATACCTTCACCAGGTACAGCAAACAAGGGATAAATTAAATCGCTAGTTGTTAAAACGGTTTCACGTACCATCCGACGTAGCTGGGGATGGGTTCTCAAGCGGCGAGGGCGATGATTAGGAAACATAGCGTTTGGATAAACAATCAAAAATGAAGCTCAAGAAAATTAGCGCGAATCGAGTAGCTTATTTTTTGCAGTATAGTACGCCCAGTTGCCAAGTTTCCTCAAAATAGCGATTCTGACAAATTAAGATATATTTCCTTAATATAAGGAGTCGAATGCTTGAAGTCTTCCTCAAAACCTGATAAGATTTTCTACATAATAGAAATCCGTGCATTTTTTTAAAAACAATTCATATTTCTACTTCTAAAGAAGCTTACGATAAATAATACTATAAATAGCTTGTAATAGACAAGAAAAAACATCTCAATTTTGTGACTTTTATATTCGTAAATACAAAGCGATCGCATTTCACAATAATGTTATCACTCGGCAACCCCTCGATGAACCGTATGACAATTTAGCATTTGAGGCAGGAAATTACAGATTCTATCAGCCCAGCATCGATTTATCAGAACCTTTAACCGCAGATGATAATGATACTCTGCTTTATTGGTTCATCGCTAGCTATCAAGCCTCAGACAGTTTTGCCGATTTCGCTAACTCAGATTTGATGACAATTGCTCCCTCAATCACTTGGAAATTAGGCGATCGCACTAGCTTAAACCTCTACTATGAATACCTTGTTCACTTAGGTACTAACAACAGCAGACGGATTAGCAGCTTCTTGCAAAATAACCTCAGTAATCGCTTTAACAACATCGCGACTTTCCCAATAGCTACCGTGCGCATCTCCGCCATGCAGTAACGCTAAAAACGAGCGGCTAAGTGGTTGCACTAAAAAGTCTGACAAGTCTGCATTACTGGTCACAACGTCTTGAATATCTAAAAATTGTCGCTTACCATCGACTAAATCAGGCATAATTGTTGCGAGTGGATAAGCTACCGGATCGCCTGGATGGATGAAATTGCGCCAGGGTAATGTTTTTTGCCCGCGTTCATTATAAAGTTGCTCTAATAATGCTTCTAGTTGTGGGGTGATATCGTGGGTAGCAATTTTTTTTGCTTGCTCTTGTGTCAGTTCGCGTTCACCTCTGGCTTGATCTTCCCCTGAAACAACATTGATTAAGTTAAAAAAAGCAATCGGCGAACCCATAGTGTGGATACTCGAAAGCCGAATTCCATGAAGGGGTTCAGGCTTGACGCCAAAAATACCTTGACGAATTCTGCGCACACTTTCATATGCAGGTAAATCAGGGTTATCCCAACGCGCTGCAAATAGAACGTCAAATAAAATTACAGTACCCCAGCTATGCGCTACTAAGTGCATGCGATCGCCTGGCTCAGGATTAACAGGCAGTTGTTGCTTGAGTTGTTCTGCAATAGCAATAACGACTTTAGAACCGACATGACGGCTAATATAAAGTGCTGCATCACCCACAAACTGCATGAGTTGCTTTTCACGGAACTCCCGAAACCACATTTTCTCCCACGTTGGTGACTGTTGTAATCTCTTTAATAACTTGTTTTCTTCTTCCTTATTAACATCACCCCAGTAAAGAGGAATGTATGCGCGAGTGATATTTGGTGACTGATTTGCTATTTCTCTATCAATGCGCTCAATTAATTTGTTAGCATAAGTTCTTTCTTCGCGTTCCTCGCGAGTATTGACACCATGCACAAATACAATGTAGTCCGTAGCCATATAACACCTCTATAGCAAGTTGCCTTGGCTACAACTTCAATTTGTTTCTGGGAAAATCCGGTTAAAGTTAAAAAAAATTTAGATAGACTTTAAAGAGTGCGATCGCCTATGGCGCTGCGTTCTGCGCAATCGCCTAAACCACATACCAAGTGGGGCGAAGCACTCAACTTGATTAAAACACTCGAAAAATAAAGGGATAGCGGTAAGCTTGATCGGGGTTGTTCAAGATTTGCACAATTCCTAAAATTGGCAGTCCCCAATGGAATAGAAACAAAATTGGTCCCAAAATTAGCCCTAATGCACCTAGGGTGACAAAAGCCAGTACTGCAATAATGATGCCATATAGCCATACATTAAAGTGAAAGTTAATTGCCTCTTTAGCATTATCTTTCACAACAGGGTCAGTTGATAAAAATAATGCAGCAACTGGAATGCCTATTGCTACTAATGTTGTACTAAAAAAAATCGAGCCGTGACACAATACTGAAACAATTTTTCTTTGATCTGAATCGTACATTGCATTTCCTCAATTCTTACTAATTAGTATACATAAATATAAACTCAAGCCATACTATCTTTAGTCGTAATCATTTAATATTATTAAATAACTGTAATAAAGATACTAATTACAAGTTTTTAAGCAGTTTCTTTTGCTTGAAAAAAGTAATTTAATTCATTCTTTTTAAATCTTTCTTTTTACAAAGAAATTCATCACTACTAGTAATTATTCCTTCAATAAAGTCATCAATGTTATGATAAAATACTTTTCTTCCACTCTTTTCTTCGCGCACTTTGTGGTTCGGTAAAAACAATCTGATAACTTTAGAGATTGCTATTCTAATTTTTAGTAGAGAAGCTCCGCAAGAAGAGAAACATCGTCTCACCAGATAAGTTTGTATAATTGTAGAATAGCGAAAAACAATTCCTGTAGTATCAGCATAGCATTCATGACATCTATTGACCTTCAGCCTGAATTGCACACAGAGGTAGAACGTCGGCGTAATTTTGCAATTATTTCCCACCCAGACGCAGGAAAAACAACACTTACAGAAAAGCTCTTACTTTACGGAGGAGCTATCCACGAAGCAGGATCGGTAAAAGCAAGGCGGGCGCAGCGTAAGGCGACTTCAGACTGGATGGCAATGGAGCAACAACGAGGGATTTCAATTACCTCAACAGTCTTACAATTTGAATACGAAAACTGTCAAATTAACCTACTCGACACACCAGGACACCAAGATTTTAGCGAGGACACCTACCGGACGCTCGCAGCGGCTGATAATGCTGTCATGCTTATTGATGCAGCAAAAGGGTTGGAACCGCAAACACGCAAGTTATTTGAAGTTTGTAAAATGCGCCAGCTGCCTATTTTTACATTTGTCAATAAACTCGATCGCCCAGGAAGAGAACCCCTCGAACTATTAGATGAAATCGAACAGGAATTGGGACTACAGACCTATGCAGTAAATTGGCCAATTGGAATGGGCGATCGCTTTAAAGGTGTTTTTGACCGCCATCAACAGCAAATTCACTTGTATTCGCGCGTTCTCCACGGTAGTCGCGAAGCTGTAGATACGGTAGTTGATATGGGCGACCCCAAAATAGAAGAACTTTTAGAGCAAGATTTATATTACCAACTAAAAGACGATCTTGAACTTCTAGAAGGCATTGGACCTGAACTTGATCGCGATTCGGTTCACCAAGGAAAAATGACACCCGTGTTTTTTGGCAGTGCGATGACTAACTTCGGGGTAGAACTCTTTCTCAATTCTTTCCTAGAATACGCGCTTAAACCAGGTAGCCGCAATAGTACCATTGGAGAAATTGCCCCAACATATCCAGAATTTACAGGATTTGTGTTTAAACTCCAAGCAAACATGGACCCGAAACATCGCGATCGCGTTGCGTTTGTCCGCGTGTGTACAGGAAAGTTTGAAAAGGACATGACTGTTAATCACGCCCGTACTGGAAAAACAATTCGGCTATCACGTCCACAAAAATTATTTGCGCAAGATCGAGAATCAATTGATCGTGCGTTTCCTGGCGACGTCATTGGTTTGAATAATCCTGGTGTTTTTGCGATTGGTGATACTATCTATACCGGTCAAAAAATCGAGTACGAAGGAATTCCTTGTTTTTCGCCGGAATTGTTTGCGACACTGCGAAATCCTAACCCTTCAAAATTTAAGCAATTTCACAAAGGTGTTTCCGAAATCCGCGAAGAAGGCGCAGTACAGATTATGTACTCTGCGGATGAGTCAAAACGCGATCCGATTCTTGCTGCAGTTGGACAACTACAGTTTGAAGTCGTTCAGTTTCGCCTACAACAGGAGTATGGCGTAGAAACACTGCTCGATTTGTTACCATACACTGTTGCGCGTTGGGTTGCCAATGGTTGGGAAGCTTTAGATAAAGTAGGGCGATTATTCAATACAGTAACAGTAAAAGATAATTGGGGGCGTCCTGTGTTACTATTCCGCAATGAGTGGAATTGTCAGCAACTACAAGAAGATCATCCAGAACTAGAGTTAACGGCGATCGCTCCTGTTGTCTCCGGTCAACACCCAGTTAATGGATAACCGCCAAAAGATGAGGGCGTGCGGTTTATGGAACCCGTCAAAAACAATAAACCAAAAGTTCTCATTCTTAATGACCAATCAGAACTTGAGATACTTTGTTGCGCTCTTAAGCAAGATTATGAGGTGCTAATTGCTGATTCAGAATCAGCTGTGTTGGAAATTTTAACAACAGATGTAGCAGTCCTGATATCACGCGAAATTTCCTTAAGCCAAGCTGCGCTGACTGCAACAAATTCTGATATCTTGCAACTTATTTTGACAGATAATGCGAATACACCTGAGTTAAGTGAGGCAGTTAGTACTGGTAAAATATTCAAATGCCTGCCGAAATCTTGCTCTTTAGAAGCCTTAAAAACAGCCATAGACCAAGCCGTTGAGACATACAATGTTCTCAAGCTACGGACGCAAAAACTCTATTCCAGACTCCATCGCCAAGCACGACTCAATACGATTACGAATACAATTCGTAGCGCTTTAAACTCGCGTCAAATTTTACAGACAATTGTAGATACAGTAGGTCAGATGCTAGATGTCAGCTGCTGTATTCTTCGCCCCTTTCAAGATAATCGCGTTGCTGAGGAATCATTTATTTATCAAAAAGCGAATCGCGCTTCAGATGTCATTCACGATTGGGTTTTAGTACAAACTGTATGGGAAGCGCGAGAGTTACAAATTATCAATGATGTCACTACCGATGTGCGGCTGCAAAATGCGATCGCATATCAACAGGCAAATATTGTGTCTAGCTTAATCGTACCATTATGCCAACAGGAATTGATGGCAGTTATGGCAATTCATCAATGCGATCGCCTGCGTCAATGGCAAGATGACGAAATCGAGTTAGTCACCCTAGTAGCCGATCAAGCAGCACTAGCTTTATCGCAAGCACGGGCATACGATCGCATCTCGGCTTTAGCTCAACGCGAAGCCCTAATCAATAAAATTACCGCTGCAATTCGCTCTAGTCTCGATCCACAAGATATTTTTGCCGCAATCACTCAACAACTAGGACAAGCTTTACACGTAGACGGCTGTGCTTTGTCACTGTGGACAGAAGAAGACGAATTTGTACAGTGTGTTGGTTTATACAACCGAACTGAAACTGAATCTTTCTTAAGCCCGCAACAACTACCACAATCGCGTTCTCCCATTGCCGGAAATCCAGTTTTACAACTTTTGCTGAAAACACAGCAACCTGTTGTCATTAACGATCTTAACCAACAACCAGAAATGCGCGGTCTTGATTTACCGCTTTCCTCTCCCGCAGCGCGGGCTTTATTGGTTGTGCCACTGCTTGCGGATAATACTAGTATTGGTAGTATTACATTACGCTCGTTCTACAAACCACGCCATTGGCAAATTGAGGAAATTGAATTAGCCCAAGCTGTCGCAGCACAAGCAGCGATCGCAGTTCAACAATCGCGACTATATCAGAAAAGTTGTGCTTTAGCCGATCGCTTAATGGAGTTAGATCGCCAAAAAACGCACTTTTTTCAAAACATCTCTCATGAGTTTCGCACACCACTGACATTAATGCTCGCACCGCTAGAATCAGCGGTGAATCAACAACAAGACTTACCATTAGAGCAAGCAGCGATCGCATTACGCAACTCCCGTCGTCTCTTGCGGTTGGTTAATCAACTCCTAGACTTACAACGACTCGATGCTGGAAGAATGCAGCCGAGTTTTCGTCCTTGCGATTTATTAGAGTTCGTCAGTCAAATTGTTGAATCATTTCGCCCTTACTGCGAAAAAAAAGAACTCGAACTGATTACTGAATTTAATCTTTGTCCTTTAGTATATCTAGATACAGAAAAATTTGACAAAGTCATCTACAATCTTCTATCGAATGCAATGAAATTTACTCCTCCAGGGGGTAAAATTACGATTCGCGTAGAAACGGCGGGAGATCACTGTTTAATTCAGGTCAAAGACACTGGCATTGGTATTGCCAAAGAACAGATTCCTCACTTATTTAAACGCTTTCATCAAGCCGAAGCTGCACTTAACCGTTCCTATGAAGGAAGTGGCTTAGGACTTGCTTTAGCAAAAGAATTAATCGAACTACACTCTGGTCAAATTTCTGTAGAATCAATCCGCGAGCAAGGAACCACATTTACAGTTTGGCTGCCCATCGGCAAAGGACATTTACCACTTGACCAAATACTAGAGGTTCCTACTCAAGTTCAACTGCGCAGCGCTGCGGTAGAACTAGCTGATTTGGAGATAGCAGAAGTAGAAGCAGACACAGATAACGCCGAAGATAGGATACCGATTCCCAATCTACTAGCAACTAGTCACCAGCCACTAATCACTATTCTTGTTGTCGATGACAATCTCGATTTAAGAACTTATGTATCGACAATTCTGACTCAACAAGGTGGTTATCAAGTTTATACCGCACGTAATGGCATGGAAGGATTGCATTTAGCAGACAGCATTCTTCCCGACTTGATTGTAACTGACTTAATGATGCCGCAACTGTCAGGTTTAGAAATGATTTGGCAGATTCGCAATGATAGGAAACTTAAAGGAATACCAATTGTCCTACTAACGGCAAAAACTGACGAAGAAACTCGGATTACAGGAACCGAACACGGTGCAGATGCGTATCTCGCAAAACCTTTCAACGATCGCGAACTCCTAGCAGAAGTCCGAAATCTACTGGCATTAAAAGAGAATGAACGTCGCGTTGTCGAGTTGAATACTTACTTAACTGAATCAGTACTAAAACGTTTTTTGCCCCCAGAAATGGTCAAAAAAGCAGCAATGGGGGACTTGGCACTCGATTTACGCCCAGAACCGCATTTGATTACAATTTTATTTAGCGATATTGTCGGATTCACGCAACTTGCCAATACATTGCGATCGCGCCGTGTCGCCGAGTTGTTAAACGAATACCTAGAAACAATGATCCGTGCCGTATTTGATAACGGTGGAACAGTAGATAAATTTATGGGAGACGCACTATTAGCAATCTTTGGTGCGCCCGAAGACATGATGCCAAATGAACAAGTTCGCCAAGCGATCGCCACCGCCCGCGCGATGCATCACGCCTTAACTCAACTCAACCAACGTTGGCACGATCAAGGAATCTTGGGTAAAAATCAAAGTCATTTGATTCAGTTTCGCTGTGGTATTCACCAAGGTACGGCAGTCGTTGGCATGTTTGGTAGTGCAGAACGCGCTGATTACACAGCAATTGGTCCTAGTGTTAATATTGCGGCGCGATTGCAACAAGCTGCTGCACCTGGACAAATTTTAGTTTCTGCTGCTGTCGCCGATTATTTAGACGACGATGAAATTATTAAATACAGCCCCTTGGAACTCAAAGGCGTTGATGAAACTGTTTTAACATTCTCTGTATGCCCAAATCAGGCTGGGGACTAATGCTATTTGTCGCGCGCATTCCAGTAAGATGTTGCTTCTGTGCTTTTAAATCGTAGTAACTGCGTGCTACCCAAATTTAACGATACCGCTGGGATCGCAGGGTTAATTTCTAAAGCGGCGATCGCTTGATGTCCGATCGCTTGTGCTAAAAGTGGCGGTACCGCATTACCAACTTGACGAAAACCATGCCACTTGGTTTGATGAAAGCGAAACCAATCAGGAAAAGAGTGCAACCGCGCGGCTTCTCGCACTGAAATTACCCGCGATCGCGTTGGATGAATTGGACGCGGAGAAGTATAACTACCGCGTTCTACACCTGTACCCGCGCGTAAAGTGTGGCTTAATCCACTGAGATCTAAACGGCGTAAATGGCTAATAGGATCGCGTTGATTTGGTAACATAGCAGCAAACCTGGCAATACTATTTGTGGTATGCTGCGTCCGCATCGAACTTGTTAATAACTGCGGATTCCAAGAGCGAGGATAAGAAAAATCGCTTAGTGATTCACTGCGCAGTAACTTAGCGTAATCGCTAGCTTTTTGTTGCAATTGCAGCAGTTGGCGATCGCTTAACAAAACTTCATCAGTAAACAACAATTCAGGAAATTCTTCGAGATCAGGAAGATCCGCGATCGCATCTTTGACGGTGATAAATGTTTGGTGTGGTTGGGGTATTACGGGTGTCACGTGATGTTGAGAACCAAAAAAAAACAGCCGTCGTCGGCGTTGTGGAACACCAAAATCTGCAGCATTGAGAATTTGTACTTGAACTTGGTATCCAGCTTGTTCAAACTGCGTTTTGAGTTGAGTACACCAAGATTTATATTGCCCAATCGCCATTCCTGGAACATTCTCCATCACAAAATAGCTAGGGCTTAATTCTGTCACCAAGCGATAAAAGTGAAAAACAAGATTGTTGCGTTCATCATCAAGCGATCGCTTACCCATAATTGAGAAACCTTGACAGGGCGGACCACCAAAGAGTAAATCAATTCGCCCATCCCAACTAGAAATTGCTTGCGGGTAATGCGATCGATACGCACAAGTTGCAGCCTCTCTAATGACATCGCCACTGATCTGACTAATATCTGCGACAACAACCCGCGTCAGCGGAAAATTGAATGAGTAAGTACAAGCATGAATTGGATCGTGTTCCACCGCCACTAACACATCAAACCCAGCTTGTTCAATCCCTAAAGAAAAGCCTCCAGCACCTGCAAACAAATCTACTGCAACCGGACGGGCTTTCGTGGCGAGTAATTGTTGATTGCTGGCTCGAACCATTGGTAATTAGGGATAGTATGTTTACTCAATAGCTGTGACCCACCTTCATCTCGGTAACATCTGGAGAATTTCTTGTGCAGCGCGATCGCAGACTCCTACTTCGCCTACAGCGCGACGCATTTGTTGATAGTCTGCCAAAATTTGTTGACGACGGCTAGGGTCAAGCAACAAATCTAAAGCATTTTGGACAATATTTTCAGGTGTTGCTTGCTCTTGCGGCAATTCTGGCACAATTGATTTCATTTCCACCAAATTTGGCGGCGACATAAATGGAATTGAAAACTTGAGGATATGCCGTGCAATCCAAGCTGTAATTGGACTCACGCGATAAATGACAACCTGCGGTACATTCAACAGTGCAATTTCCAAGTTAACTGTTCCCGATTTAGTAATTGCTAAGTCTGCTGCTGCCAATATTTCTAAGGTTTGACTCGATCGTAATGTAGCTTGTAAGCCGTAACGCGTAATTGCTTGTTCAATTGGTCGGCGATAAATTTCTAATGATAAAGGAATCCAGAAATGCACTTGCGGCAATTTTTCTTGCAGCGTTTTTGCTGCTTGCAACATCACAGGTAGAAGATATTTAATTTCCTGGCGGCGCGAAGCAGGTAAGAGGGCAATTGCGGTTTGTTCTGGAGGAATTCCTAGCGCTGCACGCGCTGCATCACGGCTAGGGGCAGTTTGCATTCGATCAACCAAAGGATGACCTACCCAAACAACTTTGCCACCATTTTGTTCAAAATACCGCGCTTCTTCAGGAAATATTGCTAAGACTTTATCCGTAATCTTGACAATCTGCTCGGTATTGCGCGAATTCATTGCCCAAACCCACACCTGTGGCGCGATGTAGTAGACAATTGGAACATTTGGTAGTTCGCGGTGAAGATAGCTACCGATATTTAAATTAGGTTGCGCGTAGTCAATGAGCACAACTAAGTCAGGAGGATGTTGCTTAAGGTTAGCGATCGCGCGTTTTTGTAGTTGTAGCGTCGGTAAAACAAACGGTAGTGACTCAAAAATTCCCACTGAACCGATGCTGCTAGTATCTCCGAGTACCGTTGCACCCGCCGCCGCCATTTTCTCGCCACCAAGCGCGACGATATTTAGTTCCCAGCCTAAACGCGCAGCTTGACGCTTTAATGCTTCAATTAACAGAGCGCCCTGTAGATCTCCCGCAACTTCTCCTGTACTAATAAATATCCGTCGCCCTTGACTTCTCATTCATCACTCCTTGTGTCAAGAGTGCGCCCTGGAATTAGTCCTCGACGTCCTGGCATTTGCGAAAGTTGCAAAAACTGACGTAGGTGTTGGAGGTGTTCGCTGTCTTGTAGTAAGTCTAATTTTTCTAAAGCTTGATTGAGTGTCAAGCCAGAGCGATATAAGGTGCGGAAAGCTTTCTTAAACGTTTGAAAAACTTTTCCGTCATCGAGTTCGACAATACCAGTACGCTTTAGCCCGATCAGATTTAGCGATCGCACTCTTGCGGGACTACCTTCAACTAACATATAAGGCGGGACATCGCGGTCAATACGGCTCATACCGCCCACCATTGCCAGCCTACCGATATGAACGAATTGATGAATTCCCAGAACTCCACCAATTGTGGCGCGTGATTCAATATTGACGTGACCCGCCATCGCGACTGCATTTGCAATCACCACCGAGTCTCCAATCACACAATTGTGTGCCACATGAACATAAGCCATGAGTAGATTATTATTGCCAATAATTGTGGCTTCGCCTGCACCTGTGGCGCGGTTAATTGTCACATACTCGCGGATGCGGTTGTTGTCACCGATCTTGACATGTGAAACCGCACCTTTGTACTTGAGATCCTGCGGTTCTAAGCCAATCGCAGCCCCTGGAAAAATATGATTGCCTACGCCAATCTCAGTCGGGCCATCTAAGACTACATGCGCGCCGATGACCGTTTCTGAACCAACTTTAACGTGCTCGCCAATGACCGCGTAGGGACCAACTTGCACCGAAGGGTGCAGATCTGCACCAGAATGAATTACAGCAGTGGGATGAATCAGTGTTTTCAAGAGTGCGTCTCCGAAAGAAACTAGGGTTCAGGGGTTAGGGGCTAGGGATATCAATAAGTAGCCACTACCTTTTTCCGCTAGCCTCCTTTAATCCACCAAGGAAAACATCAATTCGCCTTCAGCAGCCAGTTGACCGTCTACTTCAGCACGAGCTTGCATCTTACCGAAACGACGCCGCTTGACATACAACAGTTCCGCGCTCATGACGAGCTGATCGCCAGGAACAACTTGACGGCGGAATCGCACTTTGTCAATTCCAGCAAACATAAACAAGCCACCTGCGACTTCGGGTAGTTGCGTCAGCACAACGCCACCAACTTGTGCCATTGCTTCGACAATCAGAACGCCTGGCATAATTGGTCGTCCTGGAAAGTGCCCCTGAAAATGAGGTTCATTGAAGGTAACATTTTTAATGCCAACTGCGCGTTCTCCAGGAACATACTCAATAATGCGATCGACGAGTGCAAAGGGATAGCGGTGCGGCAACAACTTTTGGATATCTTCTAGCGTAAAAATTGTTTTGCCTGTGACTGCAGCACCATTAGGAGATTGATGCTTACCAGAAACGGATGTAGGGGATTCGGGTGAGTTAACGGGAGTGAGAGTGGACATGAGGTTCTTGAGTTAGAAGTTGGGATTTCAGTGTGAATCTAAAATCCTTTGGGCAAGTTGAATGTGCAGGTTGTGGCTTGCTTTGTAAGCAAAGAAATGAGCTAGCGGTAAATTGCCCAACAAGCTCAAATCTCCCACTAAGTCTAAGATTTTATGACGCACTGGTTCATTTGCAAATCTTAAAGGTGGATTAATCCAACCTTCTTGACTACAAACGAGTGCATTATCTAGACTGCCTCCCTTAATTAAACCTTGCTGCTGCAAAAAATCAATCTGATGGGCTAACCCAAAAGTGCGTGCAGGGGCAATTTCTGTGGCAAAGGTAGAAGCTGGTGTCGCAGCAGCAATCGCCTTTCCTGGCGACCAACTGTACCATTGATTACCAATTGCCGGTAATTCAAAATCAATTCCATAAGTAAAACGTGTTTCTGACGCTGGTAATGCTGCAACAAAAGCACCATCATGATACACCCAGATTGGTTCAGAAATTGCTGGAGGAGTAAGACGGGGTTCGGCTTGAGAGACTACACCAACCTGCGCGATCGCATCTACCCATAATGCTGCTGAACCATCGAGTAATGGAACTTCTGCACCATCAATTTCAATGCGAACGTTGTCTACCCCCATACCAGTAAGCGCAGCCAAAAGATGCTCTACGGTGCGCACTGTCGCTTTCCCTAGACCTAATTGTGTCGAAAGCACAGTTTGATTGACAGAACTCACCTTTGCGGCAATCGCAGGTGACGCGGGCAAATCCACGCGGACGAAATAACGCCCAGAACCTACAGGTACCGGCAGCAGTCGCACTTGTGTCTTTTCACCACTGTGTAACCCTACTCCTGATTGCTGAATCTCACCTGCTAAAGTGTGCTGTGCGATCGCCATTGAGGTATCAGATCTACTAGGTGTTACCTTACTAGTCGTTGGCTGCATCATTATCCTTCCCTTTTTTCCTACCCTAGCCCCTGATTAAAATCTCTCTCCAATTCCAAAGTGTAGACGATTGTCACCCTCGCTATTGATACCATAATCAATTCGCAGTGGTCCTAACGGGGACTGAACGCGCAAACCAACACCATAGCCAAAACCACTACCAGGTTTATCGAGTTGTCCGGCGGGGTTTCCAGGTACATTTTCTCCTGTGCCTAAATCAGTTGCAACGTCCAAAAATAACGCGCCTCCTACTACTGAAAAGATCGGAAAACGATACTCTGCTGTGGCTTGCAAGAAACTGCGACCACTTCCCAAATCACCTTCATTAAAGCCTCGCACAGAGCTAACACCTCCCAAAGAAAAAGCTTCATAAGGCGGTAGATCGCCAAGGACAGTTCCCGCTTGCACGTTAAATGCTAGGGTTTCTGCTCCTTCAGCAAAGTTAGTAAAGTCTACTGGCAAGTATTGACTATAGCTCCCTCGCAGTCGATTGAGGAAGATATTTCCTGAACCCAGGGGGACAGATTGCTCAACACCAAGTCGCAGTAGCGAACCATTTGTTGGTCGCAGTGCGTTATCACGGCGATCGCGGACTAATCCAAGTTGTAATGTCAATAAATCATCAATTCCCGTACCAGAGAAGCTGAGATCAGTTGGTTCGCCATCTGCTCCTACCTGTCCTTGTGGTCTTAAGTCACCATCTGAATCGCGAATCGAAATTCTTTGATATTCCAAACCTGCTGATGCTGTCCACTCAGATCTTTCTAGCGGATTTCGTGACAAAGGACGTGTAAATGTTACGCCACCACCGAGGCGTAATACTCGCGGGCGATCGCCTAAAAGCTCGCCCGCACTGTCAAGAACTTCAAACTGCTCGTCACTGCTATCAAAAATCAAGGAAATTGAACGGCGCCGGAAGGCATTGACAGTATAGGAAGTACGGAAGGGATCTCCGGCAATCCAAGGATCGGTAAAGCGGACATCAAACAATACTTCCCGTTGTCCTACTTGTAGTTCTGCTCCGACTTTTTGGTTGTTGCCACCCAAGTTTTGTTCTTGGTAGCTTAATGTACCGAATAATCCACTAGCAGAACTAATACCTGCACCAGCCGCAACCGAACCACTATTACGTTCATCGACATTGACAACAACAACAACTTGTCGCGGATCTTGACCAGGGTTTAAGGAAACGTTGACATCTTCAAATAAACCCAAACCAAAAACGCGCTGCAAATCTTGTTGAACTACTGTGCGATTAAAGACTTGTCCTGGTTGTAGCGCTAGTTCGCGGGTAATGATGAAATCGCGCGTCCGCCCTTCAATTGGTCGTCCTTCATCGTCTGTCGCCTCGCCTTCGCTAATAAAGCGGACTTGAATATCTTCGACAACACCTTCTGCGACTTCTAAAGTCACGACTCCATCAGCAGAGACTTGCGGCGCTGCCACAACTTGTGCTAGGACAAAACCGTTCTCTTGATACCATTGGTTTAACTGCTGAATTCCTTCTTGTAGCTGTCGCAAGTTCAAAATTCTGCCATACTGCGGCTGAAAAATGTTGTTAACGACTTCAGCAGGTAATACTGAGGGAACATTGATACCTGGGTTTGCTTGTACTTGAACCGAGCGCAGAACTGGGTTAGGTTGCACAATAAATGTGACACGAACTCCTAATGGCGTGTCTGTCGGTTCGGCACGGACGTTCGAGAAGAAACCTGTGGCGAAGATAGCATTAATATCTTCTTGCAACTGCGTGCGTGTTGTTGTCCTGCCTGGAACTGTACGAATTGCTTGATAAACTTGATTTTCTAGTTGAGGATCTAATGCTCCTGTTTCTGCACCAACGACAACTTCAGAAACGAGAACTTGGGGCGCTGCATCTGGAGTTGCTTCTGGTTCTTCCTGTTGTGGAGTGATTGGTGGAGCTACCTCTGGTTGCACACCTTCAGGAAGTGGTGCTGGTTGGGGAGCGGTTTCGGGAGATGGAACACTTTCTTCTGTTGGTGGTGTATCTAGCGGTGCTTCTGGAGTAATTGGCACTTGCAGTCGATTAGGTGTTTCTTGTCGTGGTACTCCTCCTGTACCTGGAGGCGGAGTCACTGGGACAGGTTGTTGTGGTGGAGTTGCGGGAACCCCTTGAATATTTGGTGACGGAAATACCGGCGATGGTTGTGGCTGTGGTGCAGGATTGGGCATTTGATCTGTTTGATTCGGTACCGGTGTTTGCCCTAGTAGCAATTTTGCCGAATCATGTCTTTGTAATGGTCCAGGCTTTGTTTCGACGACAACATCTGTGACTGGAACTTTTGTATCTTGTGCCATTTGCGGTGGCTGGGATACTGATTTAACTTCAGAGGAGTCTACAGTTTGTCCTGTTGCTGGAACTGTTAAGCTTAACGGAGCAGCGATCGCTACAGTTGCTGCCCAAAACGAGGATATGCGCATTTTCTTCAACCTATTCAGCACTTCCACACACCATGTCTATTTGTAACAGGGATTAGTGATTTAGTTTCGAGTTTTGAGTTTTGAATTAGAAGTGATTAGTGGCTAGTGTTGAATTTTGAATTGTGAATCAAACAATTCTTTTGACTTTATTAAACTCAACACTCAACACTCTCGACTCACAACTCTCCCTTCTCCTGACCTCTGACTTCTAAACCTTGAATTCTCATTTGAATCCGTTCTAAAACTTGCTGGTAAGCATTTTCTACATTTCCTAAGTCGCGGCGGAAGCGGTCTTTATCCATGACGCGGTTGTTAGGATCGGTTTCTGAGGAGTTCCAAAGACGGCAGGTATCAGGGCTAATTTCGTCAGCTAATCGGATTGTGCCTTGGGTGTCCAAGCCAAACTCTAGCTTGAAGTCTACCAAGGTTATGCCACAGCTTTGAAAAAACTCTGAAAGATGATGATTAATTTCCAATGCTTGCTGCTGTAGTTGGTCTAGCTGTTCGGGAGTTGCTAGTTCCATCAGTAACAAGCGATCGCGGGTTAACAACGGATCTCCCAATTGATCATTTTTATAATAAAACTCCACTAACGGCTGTTTGAGAACAGTGCCTAAGGGCAATCCTGTTTGTTGACAGAGACTACCAGCAGCAATGTTCCTGACAACAACTTCTAAAGGAAAAATTTGAACTCGCATCACTCGCATTTGATTCGGTGCAGGACAATCAATGAAATGAGTACGAATGCCACGCTCTTCTAAGTACTGAAACAATAATTGAGAGATTTTGCAGTTGATTTCGCCTTTCCCAACAATTCTGCCACGCTTTTGAGCATTAAAAGCTGTAGCATCATCTTTAAAATGTGCCAGTAAAATTTCTGGCTCATCAGTGATGTAAATGATTTTCGCTTTGCCTTCGTAGAGCAAATTTTTTCCGACAGACATTAGCAATTATAGGGCTACTAGCAAGCCTAAACGGGCTTCATCATTGTATCGCTCTAGGTAGACAACAGCTGCTTTAAGACAAAAAGGAGTGAAGTGAGTGATGAGTGGCTAGTGGCTAGTTGTGAATTTTGTTGAGTTCTAAAGAGTTTTGGTTTTGAATTGTTCGCGAACAAAGATACCGGAGGCATTAGCATTTACTCGACACTTCACGACTTTTAGTCTCCCTATGTACCTCTGCTTCTCTAACTTCCTGACCCCTTTATACCCCCATACATTCTAATTTGGCAGCAATTAAAGCTTCGGTTGCTTGACTATCGAGTGGACGTGAAAATAAGTAGCCTTGCCCAAATTGACACTTAAGTTCTTGCAGCAAATATGCTTGTTCAGATGTTTCTACACCCTCTGCAATTACGTCAATGCCTAAGTTCTCTGCTAATGCTATTACTGTGTTGACAATTTTGCTTTTTTCCCAGTCAACATGAAAGTCTTTAATGAAGGATTTATCAATCTTTAAGGTGTCAACGGCAAAACGGTGTAGATAGCTTAGCGAAGAATACCCAGTGCCAAAATCATCAATCGATAAACCAATGCCCAACGCTTGCAATTCCTTAAGCATATTTGCAACTAAATCAGCATTTTCTACAAGCGTACTTTCGGTAATTTCTAACTTCAAATAGCGTCCGTTAAGTCCTGTTTCTTGCAAAACTTGCTTGACTTGCATTACCAAATCAAGTTGACGAAATTGTTTAGGCGATATATTCACACTAATTTTTAGATCAGCTGCTGATCTAAATTTTTGCTGCCATTCATGCATTTGACGACAAGCTTCGCGCAATACCCAGGCGCCAATCTGAGTAATTAAGCCAGTTTCCTCCGCTACTGGGATAAACTCTACTGGAGAAATGAATCCTCGTTCTGGGTGCTGAAGACGGATTAGTGCTTCAAAGCCAACTAACTCTCTTGTTTTTAAGTTGACAATCGGTTGATAATGTAGTCGGAATTCTTGACGTTCTATTGCTCGTCTAAGATATGTCTCCATTTGCAAAAGTGCCATCGCTTGAGCGTGCATACTCGCATCAAAAACGGCATACCGTGCTTTACCCAATCCTTTGGCACGGTACATTGTCGTATCAGCATCTCGCAATAAATCTTCGGGTTTTTCGTAACCTGTCGTGCTAAAAGCAATTCCAATACTTGCCGAGGTAAAAACTTCGTATCCTTCGAGGTTGAAGGGTAGAGATAACGCGTTTTGAATGCGTTCGGCGATTAAAGTTGCATCTTGTACTTTGCGAATATTTTCTAGTAAAATTGTAAATTCATCTCCACCAAGACGCGCCACAATATCTTCAGGGCGCACGCACATTTCTAGACGACGAGCGATCGCGATCAGTAGGCGATCGCCAATCATGTGACCTAGACTATCGTTAACAACTTTAAATCGATCGAGATCTAAAAATAACACCGCGAAAGAATAGTCTTCTTGCTGCCTTGCCCGTCTAATGCTTTGATCTAGTTGTTCAGTAAATCGCAGTCGATTAGGCAATCCTGTGAGAGCATCGTGAAATACTTGATGTAGTAATTCTGCTTCTGTCACTTTATTTGCAGTAATATCAGCCTGCGAACCTGCGAGGCGATAAGGTTTGCCATCGCGATTTCGTACTGCTAAGCCGCGACTGAGCATCCAGCGATAAACACCGTCTTTGTGTAAAATTCGATATTCTTGTTCTAAATGCGGTGTTTGTGCTTGCAAGTGAGATGCGATCGTTGCTTTCAATCGATCCACATCTTGTGGATGTACCAAGTTAAACCAATCTTCTACCGTGTTACCAACTTCTTTTTCTTGATAACCCAACATCGATTTCCAACGTGGAGAGAAATACACTGTATTCGTATTTAAATCCCAATCCCACAATCCATCATTAGTACCACGCGTAGCCAGCGCATACCGTTCTTCACTTTCACGCAAAGCTTCTTGAATTTCTCGGCGTTGTTCTTCAACTCCAATTGCTGCTGCAATAATCCCAATAATTTTTTTATCCGCCTCAGATAAAGTTAAATTGTACTGATATGCACACAGCGCACCAACAATCGTTTCCTTACATTTGATACCTTGACACACATAAGTTTTAGTTCCATGAGTCAGGATCTTCAAATTTGTTTTGGCAGGATGTGTATTTTGTAAATTGTGACTGACACTACTATCTTCACAGCATTGCTGAACTAACTGATAAAAAACACTTGCTTGAGTATCTTGAGTATCTACCTCAAGCTTATTTTCTGAAATGATTTGCCATTGTCCCACCAAACAAACTTTTGCCTTTTCTAGCCGATAATAACTAGCGCTTGCTTCACCTAAAAGTTCACCACAAAGCGCAGTTAGTCGATTAATATTTGCTGTTGGGTCTGTACCAAAACTCAAAAAACATTCGTTAATCTTCGCGAGTCTTTCTTGACTCTGCTTACGCTCTGTTATATCTTGTGCTACACAAACTATTCCTTGAAGTTTACCTTGCTGACTGTACATGGCTGTAGCTGAAAAAGATATGGGTTTTCGTCTTCCTGTATTTGTTAACCAGTACGTTGCAAAAATTTCTATTTTACCTTTGTTTAAAATTTCTTGAACACTCAGTTCATCAAGCGTTTCCTCCAAAGGAAATAAACTCTTTATTGGTTTTCCAATTACCTCATCTGAGCAAACTTCTAAAATTTTAGCTGTAGCTGGATTAATTCTAAGAATAACTAAGTTTGTATCTAAAACAATCAGAGCATCAGCCATAAATTCAATAATACTGTCTACATAAGATTTGGATACCATTGTGGTATTCAAATCATCCAGCATTTGATTAAAAGCAGTAGCTAAAACACCTATTTCATCTTTATTTTTAATTTGTACTCTTGTAGAAGTTTCTCCCGCGCTGACTCTATTTGCTGCTTTAGTAAGTTTCATTAGAGGCTTAGCAATTGAGCGAGAGATAAATGAGCCTAAGCCAATTGCAGAAAAAAAAGCTAATCCAGTAGAGAAGAGTATGAGAATATTAGCCTGATTGATCGCTCCTTGAACTTGTTGAACTTCAGTTAATAATTCTCCTCTGGCATCGTGGTTATATTCAACAATTAAAGGAACTAATTCTGTTTCAAAATGCGGCTCTAGTTCTTGTTTAAAAAAAACATCAGCTATGTCAATATCTTGATAAACTAAATTAAACAAATGAAAAATATTTTTTTTATATCTTAAAAAAACAGACTCAATTTCTTCTAAGTATTCTATTTCTTTCTCTTCCTTTAAACGCTTTCGTACGTCTGTTGCAGCAAGTTCAATTCCTTTTGTAGTTGCTTGCTTACTTAAATCTATATAATTACTAACCGTTGCTAAATCTTGTAAAACTGTTTTTTTATATTTAAGTATTCTAATTTGAGTTTCTTCTGTATTCTCTGTGTGGTAATTAATTTTATTTTTCTCTTCTAATAAGTCCCGTAATTCTGCTTGTGTCTGTTGTAATGTTAGCGATACCTCATTTGAATTAATAAACTCTTCTATTGAACTTTTTGTTACTTGGTCAATACTATATCTAACTTTTAGATTATTTAATAAAGAAATACTACTAGTAACTCCTAATAAGAAAGCAGTACCTAAAAAAGCAAAAATTAATTTGTGCTTGAGTTTCATGCGGATTTTTAATTAGCAATATTTCTGTATTAAGTAGTTACTAACTACACATTTTAATAAAAGTTAAAATAAGCAAGTAGCAAGTCAATACAAAGAAAATACTTGATTTTCAAAGTTTTGAATTAACTCCATACAATCTAGGAGATTGTCATCAGGACACTTTTATTGCTAGGATTTTGAGTTTACTTCGTTTATAATTCGTAATTCTTGATTTTCATAATGAGCGCTATAAGTAGAGTAATGGCACCATATATAATAATTATTTCTTGTGAACTGCAAGTTCAACGATAAAAATACTGAATTTCCAAATATTTTTTTGATTAAACTTAAGTTTAGGTGTTTGTGGTGAAATACTAGCTGAGCTATAGCAGATACAGCTAACTAATTGGGTGAAAATAAGCGTAACTTAAGGGCTGTTAGCAGTCAATAGTCAATAGTCAGTAGAGCAATAATTAACCATTGACTATGAACTAGCACAAAATGTGTGATAAATCATTACGTTCCCCTACTTAGAGTGTTGTAATTTAACTTAAAACTCTCAGAGGTCACGAGTTAGGTATCAGAAGGCTATGTGGAGTTGAAGTTTCAAATTTACGAATATTAACCGGTTAAAGCCATTATGGCTTTAGAATGCCTAGGTCATATAAGTATTTTCCTAAAGCTATAGCAATCCTATCTAATTTATAAAAACTACTGTTTGAACGAACCTTACTACTCAGAGAAGGAAAGTGAGGGATTTTCACTCATGTTTTAAAACTGTTATGGCGTTTGCTATTGTCAAAAAAAATTTACTGCTCCTAACCTCAGAAGCAGTACTAAACCATTCGGTTAGTGGGAGACATTAAATTAGAAGAGTTTTCTATAGGCACAAGTATAGCAAATTACCTAAACCTCAATCCTACACCACCTTGAATCGATATAGCATTACCACCGCCATTGCGGAAAGCATCGAAGGCAATAACAGCATTACCGAAGATAACAGTATTACTATTAGGAATAACGTAGTCAATTCCTGGCTGTAGCGCAAAACTGACTTGATCTCCTACTGGAGAAGGTGTGTTGCCGTTAGCAAAAACAATTCCAGCCCCAATATAAGCATCTGTTTGCCAAGTTAATGGCACATCGTAAGAGACACTAGGAACAACTGCTGTATTCTCGCCAATAAAAGCTTGTGTCCGTAGAGAAAAAGGTGCTTCTAAGATTTTATATCGTACTGCAATGGTAGCACCTAGCTGGCGACCATCTCCAGCGGCATCTCGACTTAGTCCTACAGTTGGACCAACACCAATATAACTGCCATAAGCAGCTTGTGCCGATGCTGGTTGAGTTAAACTGCTACTCAGCGCGATCGCAGCAGTTCCAATAAAAAAATAATTTAGACGTTGCATTTTCAACCACTCCTCACATCAATAGGGGTCACAGATCAGGGGAGTCGTGAAGTGTTGAGTTATGAGTGAAGAAAATTCTTTTAATTCAAAACTAAAAATTCAAAACTCAAAACTTATCACTCATCACTCGCCCCTCGCCCCGGACTTCGTCCCGCTGGGCTTCGCCTCGCTTCGCTAACGCTAACACTCCTCACCCCTCTTTCTAGGGACAACGAGGATGACGACCACCTTGAGTACAAATATACGCTAATTGTTTGGCATCTAAGTTCTGAGCATTAGCAAAGTCAACCCCCTCAACAATGGCAGAAAGCGTTGCTTCGGGAGGTGCTTGAATAAATTGCTCTTGAGATGGTGACTTGAAGAGGATAGCGCCTTGCATATCAGTTTGAATCAATTGTGCACCACGCAAATCAGCTTGCCTTAAATCCGCATTCCGTAAGTTTGTGTTTTGTAACTGTGCGTTCCGAAAATTAACACCACTTAGTCGCGAATCACTCAAGTCGGCATTTTTCAGATTAGCATGACTGAAATCAGCACCTGATAAATCAGCACCTCGCCAGTCAGACGCTGTGACGTTAGCGTATTGCATCTGTGTGCCTAAAGCATTCGTACGACTTAATCTTGCCGCTTGGAGGTTTGCACGAGATAGGTCGGTTGCTGCTAAATCACTACCTGTCAAACTGGCGTTTTCTAAGACGACATCCCGCAGGTTAGCTCCGACAATTTGCGTACTACTAAGATTAGCACCAAACAAGTTCGCGCCTGCAAGATTGGCGCGGTTAAGAATAGCATGGGTGAGATTCACGCGATGCATTAAGATGCGGCTAAGATCAGCTTCTGTCAAGTTTGCAGCTTTTAGTTGCGTGTCACTCAAGTCAGCAATGCGATCGTCAGTAGTATTCCAGCGGCGATCTTCACCTGCAGAACGCCACTGAGTACCGCGAAAACTTCCTTGGTTAAGATTGGCAGCACGCAGTTGAATTCCTGATAAATTGACATTATCAAGAAAGAGTGAGAAAGGCAAAGCTGAATCAGTTAAATTTTCTCCGAGAACAGTGCGGCTCAAGTCAACGCGATCTAGATTGCCACTGTAAATGATGAGTAGATTAGCGATCGCTCTTTGAGTCGCTTCTAGGCGTTGTTGATGCAATGTGAGTTCTTCTGGTTTGCTGCTATAGCGCACATAGTCTAAGGCATTAGCTAATGACTGATTAGAACGTCGCAGATGCGGTATGACCTTGAGTCCAGTGCTAGCAATTGTTTGTTGAATCGTATCAAGAATTAAAGGATCAGTTTCTTGCCCTAAAAGATCTACGAGCATTTGTAAGGCTTGCGGATCGTCGAGCGTGCCGAGGGCTGTAATTGCTTTACGGCGCTCTTGTAAGGTAGTAGGTGCGTTATGACTTAACTTTTGGACTAATGCTAAAAACTGCTGACTATTTTGCTGTCTTAGCTGACGCTGGTTTGCTTGAGTTTGAATATAAACTTGAGTACCAACTAAAGTACCGAGTACAGCCGCCATGCTGCTTAGGGTGACAAATAGCAGCGCCACACCAGGATTTCTCCGCATCCAACGCCACCAATAAGGTTTTTGGGGTGATTTACGGGGTGGAACAACCGTCACCATTGCCGCAGAAGGCATCAAAGGGCGTGATGCGTAAGGTGTGTACTGAGGAATTAATGGACTTGTTGCGGGGCGTAAATTGCCAAGCAGTGCCGCATAGCTACGATTGGCGTCAACAACATATGTACCTGCCAATCGATCGTGCCAACAGCGACGGTAACGATTAAATCGAGCACTAACGCCTTCTCCTAATACTGTGATTAGCGAGAATCCTACCAACATTCCTAACGAAGGAACAGCACCGCTGTAATGCCATAAGACATAAGCAACTAGTAGTGGCGCCCAAGCACCGACGGCTTCCCTAAGTAAAGCACGTCGCATTCCTGGAGGATTTCCAGCCGCAGTCACAACCCGTACGCCAAACCAGCGTTTAGGAAGAGTGCTGCCTGTTTTAGCAAGAAGATATAGTTGCCAACTAGTGAGGACAATTGGGGCAACTAATGCACCTGTCCACAGCCAATTTGTTAATGGGGCAATTTGTTGAGTGCGGCGATCAGCAGGAAGCGCTAACGTTGTTGCGATCACTTCTTTTGCAGTTGCTAATAATGGATTGATTGGTTGCGTTCCTTCAGTATGTAATTGAGTATAAACTCCCAACCCAAAAGGAACTACAGCACTGGTAATAATTAAAGATACTTCGACTGTCCAAGCCGCAAAGCGCCTCGTCACTAGGGGCAAAGATTTAGATTCTTGCCCCACACGGCGATCGCGATTGACACTTCTCCTCACAGTTGAGTTCGCCATCACACCTTCCCTTTTGATATTTTGTTTAACACCGCAGCGATCGCACACACAAATCTAATCAGCTTTTATCCGAGGTACGAGTCAACAGAAACCGATACCCAAAGTACATTAGCACTGCCAAAAATGCCAAACTGATTACAGTAGCAACAATTCTGAGTACTACGCGTAAAATAGCAAGTCCAACTACGAATGCTACAGCAACAACAATCAGTTTTCCTACATTTGATAAGCCTTTGAACCAATTGACAAATCGATACAGTACTGTAGGCACAGAAGATTGATCGGTCGGCGCTACAGGCTGTTGAGGTTGAGCAACAACAGGAGGTGAGGTGGGAGTGGTTATTTCTGCCTCTAATTGTTGCAATCGTTGTTCTAATTCTTGATCTGGTTGAGAGTTCATTTTAATTCAGGCTGCACTTTGGCATGATGTTAAACGAAAGATCGTGCTTCGGCAAACAATTCTGTTTTAGCGACATCTTAGCGAAACTTAGGCTTTTACAGACAACAATTACTACGTAAAAGCAAACTAATTTCACACAAAAAATTCTGTTGTTATTTTGGCTACTTGAGAAAGTGGCATAAAGAGACTCATAAACTTTTTTTGCTCTTCTAGAATGAAGTAACAAAAGGAACTAGGGTAAATACCCAATCGTCCTTGAAAGTAAAGCAAGACACATTGCGGGGAAACAATCGGAGCAAAATTAAGATGAAAACGCGCATAAATTGGTTGGTTGTTTCCACAGTGCTAGCCACAAATTTAATCGCTACTGCTGCAATGGCAAATGCACCTGTAGTACGAATTTCACCCAATTTTCAGCCAGACCCAATTGTTGTGCAAGGGACTTCTGGAGGAGCCAAAAATAGCAACTGCGGTAACATCGCTGGTGCACCAAATCAAGTTATCCAGGTAACAAAACCACTACCGTACTTACAACTACAAGTCAAAAGCGAAGGACAACCTACCTTATTAATCGAAGGACCAGGAGGACGTTTCTGCGTACTAGCAGATCGCTTTTCTGGCGGTAGTGCTCAAATTTCGGGCTTTTGGCAGCCTGGTAGATACTCGCTGTACATCGGTGAAAGATCCCAAGGAAGACATCCTTATACGTTATCTATCTCTCAAAAGAAATCTCCGTAAATAGAAAAAAGCGCGATCGCACTTTACGGAAGTGCTAATACGTTTCACTCTTCAATACGTTGACCTTCAACTTCAACTGCTTGTACTTCTATAGTTCCAGGAGGTGTCAAGCGTTGAAAATGACCCTGTTCAATTTTTAGTGGTTCGCCACAGTTGGGACACTGTAACTCAGTTTTATTTAACCCTGTAAATTCGTAACGACAAACAGGACACTTATCTTGCACTAAGTTACGTTGTAGCCACCAACGAAAACAAAAAAAAGCAACAACTGGTGCAAGTAACAGCAGCCCAAATAAAATTAAAAAAGAGTTCACTAACCAGCCTAAGCCCACTGCTCCTAACAGCCAAACAACTGCAAATATAGCAAGCCAACGGGCTAAGTTACCTAAAGTAAATTGTAGTGATGAGTTTAATCGCATTTTTTTATCCGGCTCTGTTTCTAGGATAGCTAGTTCTTGCAGATGGTCAACTTAACTACCTAGAATAAATAACGCCTGTAAATTTTTCTACTTCAGTACTTTAAGCACAGGAGAAGAAACTACAGGCGTTGAATTGAGTGCTCGGCTAGTTTAGAACAAACCTAATGTAAAAGATTTATCAATAGGGAATGCAGCACCAATACCGAGCCAAAGCGTAACCAAAGTACCAATCATAAATACAGTGGTTGCGACTGGACGACGGAAGGGATTTTGAAATTTATTTACGTTCTCAATAAACGGTACTAGAATCAAGCCCAATGGTACGGCAGCCATCGCCAATACACCTAGTAGTTTATTCGGAACAGAGCGGAGAATTTGAAATACAGGATATAAGTACCACTCAGGTAGAATTTCTAGCGGTGTCGCAAAGGGATTCGCTGGTTCTCCTGTCATGACTGGATCTAAAACAGCAAGCGCAACGATGCAAGCGCCAGTTCCCAAGATGACGACGGGGAAGATGTACAGTAAATCGTTAGGCCAAGCAGGTTCGCCATAGTAGTTATGACCCATGCCCTTGGCTAGTTTTTCGCGTAACTTTGGATCGCTCAGATCCGGTTTTTTCAATGTTCCCATTGTCTAAAGTGCTCTCCTTTATCGGTGAGTCAAATAATTTATTTTAGATTTTGCGCATCGACAGCGGCAAACGCAGGGTTTACCGCTAGCTTGTCGCTATGATTACAACGGACCAGAAATCCCTTGCTTACGAATCATGATAAAGTGCAGCAGCATGAAGACAGCAGTCAGCCACGGCAACACAAATGTGTGGGCGCTGTAGTAACGAGTCAAGGTTGCTTGACCAACACTCGAACCACCACGTAGCATGTCAGAAATCAAGGTTCCAACGACTGGAATCGCTTCTGGTACACCGCTGACAATCTTCACCGCCCAGTATCCAATTTGATCCCAAGGCAAGGAGTAGCCAGTTACACCGAATGAAACAGTTAACACAGCAAGAACGACACCTGTTACCCAGGTGAGTTCTCGAGGCTTTTTGAATCCACCAGTAAGGTAAACGCGGAAGATATGCAGGATCATGATCAGAACCATCATACTGGCAGACCAGCGGTGTACTGAGCGGATCAGCCAGCCGAAGCTGACATCATTCATGATTGCCTGCACGGAAGTGTAAGCTTCCGCGACTGTCGGCTTGTAATAAAATGTCATTGCAAATCCAGTCGCAAACTGGATCAGAAAGCAAGTTAGCGTCATCCCACCGAAGCAGTAGAAGATATTCACGTGGGGAGGGACGTACTTGCTTGTAACGTCTTCAGCAAGTGCCTCAATTTCTAGACGTTCTTCAAACCAATTAAAAAGTTTTGAGTCGGTTACCTGCTTAGAAAACATGAAGCAAGAGTTCCTAAAAATAGATTGCGGTTGATAAAACTCTCTGTCTTAAATCAAGATCAGGAGAGGCTGTGTCATGATTTGGCAATTACTGGAAATCCAGTTTGTTGTCAAATAGGCGCAACTGAGAACAGTTGCAGGCGCTTTGTACTTTCCTTAATGGAGGTCAGCAGATGGATTTGACTGCACTCGTACTATAAAAAAAGTAACATAATCGAGAGAAGGATTTCATAATTCGGGGCGGCAACCAAGGTTAGATAGGCGTGATGTATAAAAAAGTGTTTCAGATTGGGCTACTCGCAATTTTGCCAATTTTACTAGCTGTAACTTGTTGGGTTCAACCAGCAGCAGCATTAACAGAGGAACAAAAGCTAGTATCCGAAGCTTGGCGAATGGTCAATCGCGTGTATCTGGATGACACTTTTAATCATCAAAACTGGTCAATGCTGCGGCTGAAGACATTGAAGCAGCCTTTAAAAGATCGAGAAGCAGCGTACGAAGCCATCCAAAAAATGTTAGCAACCTTGGACGATCCGTTCACGCGATTTTTGAAACCAGAGCAGTATCGTAGTTTACAAGTCAATACATCAGGCGAATTGACAGGAGTCGGATTGCAAATTGCACTTGAGCCAAAAACAGGACAACTGGAAGTCGTTGCCCCGATCGCTGGTTCTCCGGCAGAAAAAGCAGGAATTCGCCCTCACGATCGCATCCTCGCAATTGATGGTGTTTTGACGACTGAACTGACGCTTGACGAATCTGCAGCACGGATGCGCGGTCCAGCAGGTAGTAAAGTGTCTTTAGTCCTTCAGCACCCACCAACTGAGGAAAGTACCGAAATTCAACTTGTGCGATCGCGCATTGAATTAAATCCTGTTGTCGCAGAGTTACGAAATGTTACAGAGGCTCTCAAAATTGGTTATCTTCGCTTAACACAATTTAATGCAAATGCCACAATGGAGCTTGCTCATGCGATCGCCAATCTCGAAAAACAAGGTGCAAATGCTTATATTCTTGATTTGCGTAACAATCCAGGAGGTTTATTGCAAGCAGGCATTGAGATTGCGCGTTTGTGGTTAGATGAAGGTACAATCGTTTATACAGTTAATCGTCAAGGTATCCAAGGTAGTTTTGAAGCTTTCGGTTCAGCAATCACAACAGATCCACTCGTCGTTTTAGTCAATCAAGGAACAGCGAGTGCAAGTGAAATTTTAGCAGGCGCACTACAAGATAACGGACGTGCCCAAATTATTGGCGAGACAACTTTCGGTAAAGGCTTAATTCAGTCGCTGTTTAATTTATCAGATGGTTCAGGTTTAGCAGTGACAGTCGCTAAGTACGAAACTCCACAGCATCGCGATATCAACAAGCTCGGTATTACACCTGATTTGGTAGTACTACAAGACCCGATTACCCGCGAAAAGATAGCAACCGAAGCAGATCAGCAATATTTAGCTGCAGTAGAACAGTTTACAACACATTCAGTCTTAGCAGGTAAGTCTTGAACTAGGGGTGAGGGGTGAGGAGTGAGTTTTGAATCCTCAAGAGTTTTGTTCGCGAAGAAAAGTGCCGGAGGCATTCATTAAAGGAATTTTCTTAACTCAACACTTCACGACTCATAACTCTCTTAAAGTGGGGCTTTAGACTGCACCAATGTTGATAAATCTAAAGCTGCCAATCGCTGGTAGGCTTGTGCAATGACTTTCTGACCGCGGAGAAAACCAGTATTAGCACCAGGACAAATATATTGGAGTGTGTCTGGAGTAAAGCGCTGTAAGATTTTTTCTATGCTACTTATTTGGCGTCGCCAGTGAAAGGTTTTTGCGGTGCGTAGTGGCATTGGTTCACCTTGCTGATTTGGTAACAAATGGCGTCCAGAGAACAAAACACCACCATGACTGCGGTAGTAAAGACAAGCTGAGCCAGGAGAGTGCCCTGGCGTCCAAATCGCTTGAGTAGTTGGGCTAAGAGTTATCTGATCTTGAAAAGAAGTGAGTGAAACTCCAGGAAGTAAATAAGCTTCCTGTTCTTGAATCACAACTTGACAGTTCAAAGTTTTTTGAAGTTCTTTTGTTCTGCCAATTGCGCCTCGGTGTGTGAGAAACAGCCACATCACGCCTGAAAGAGATTGCAAAAATTGTTGAATATCTTCATTCCAAGGAGGACAATCTATCAGGATATTCGCATCGTTTTCTACAATGAGATAAGCGGTTCCTCCTAAAGTGTCCCGATTAGGTGGGAAAACAAAAACATCCTTCCAAATCTCCTGTGGTGGTTTGGAAACGCGACTCGCTTGCTTCGGCAATGAGTTTTGGGCGCTATTATGGGCAAGCTGTTCGGGATTTTGATTCACTGGGCAGCGCTCGTGGGTGACAATGTGTTAGAGATCTCGGCGTTTAGGGAAAAAGGTGTGTAGGTCTACTTGAGTAAAGGAGCGAGGGAGTAGGAGCACAAGGAGCGAGGGAAGAAAAATAATCTATCTCTGCTTTACAAAGACACTTCTAGCCTCTCAATTCTTTATAGCTAAAGCAATTCTGACAAGTTGGACCACTTTTTAAATTAACTAAAATCAGCATGAACTTTTGGCTTCTCCTCCTCCTGGGAATTTTTACATACTTGATTGTGCAGCGTAGCGTCAAGAGGATTACACGCACACCAGTATGGATTTTGTGGCTGGTTCTCATGACACCAGCATTCATCTGGAGTGCTTGGGTGGCAAGTGTTGGTCCAGATCAGCCGCTACCGTTAATATTAGTTATTGGACCTTTTATCGTTTGCCCGATTTTGTACTGGCTGCTCATTCAGTGGGGTCGCAGAGACTCAAATACTTCTTCCTCAACGTCGTCAAATGAATCTCCCCCACAGAGCAAACCTACAGTTATAGAAACTGAACCAGCAGCACCACTGCGACCAATTGACCAAAACGAAGAAACACAATTGCGTAATTGCTTTCCTTGGTCGATATATTACATTCATAATATCGAGTATCGACCTCAAGCAGTTATTTGCTATGGACAGTTACGAACGACACCTGCTGCTGCTTACCAACGAATTCGGGAAAATATTCAAGCTCAATTTGGCGATCGCTTTCAGGTTGTCTTGCAAGAAGGTTTGAACGGTAAACCATTTTTTGCCTTGGTGCCAAATCCTCGAGCACGGGCAAGTCGCGCTCAACAAAAATTAACTCGACCTGTTCTAGCACTAGGACTTGTATTAGCAACTCTGGTGACAACGACTATCGTTGGCGTGCAAATTGCTGGTGCTAATATCACAACTCTTGGCTCAGATCCTAGTGTTTTGTGGCAAGGATTGCCGTATTCACTGGCGTTGATGACTATTTTGGCTATTCACGAACTGGGACACTATAGTGCAGCACGGTACTACAAAATTCGCGCAACACTGCCGTATTTTATTCCTGTGCCATTTTTCTTGGGAACCTTTGGGGCGTTTATTCAAATGCGTAGTCCAGTTCCTAACCGTAAAGCATTGTTTGATGTTAGTATTGCTGGTCCCATTGCTGGATTTATCGCGACAATTCCTTTTCTACTATGGGGTTTAGCCAATTCTACAATCGTGCCGCTACCAGAACAATCCAATTTATTAGACCCAAACGCACTTAACCCAAATTATTCGCTGTTACTCGCAATTCTTAGCAAACTGATGCTAGGCGCTGATCTAACAACCAATACAGCTATCAACCTTCATCCTGTAGCGTTTGCTGGATTTTTAGGATTAGTCGTGACAGCATTAAATCTGATGCCAGTCGGACAACTTGATGGCGGACATATCGTTCACGCCATGTTTGGACAACGTAAAGCGATCGTTGTTAGTCAAATTGCGAGATTCTTGGTATTAGCACTTGCTTTACTACAACCTGGATTTTTACTGTGGGCGATTATTCTGTTCTTTATGCCTATTTATGACGAACCCGCGTTAAACGATGTCACAGAACTTGATAATCTGCGTGACTTTTTGGGTTTGTTAGCTTTGGCTATCTTAGTTGTGATTATCTTACCAGTGCCTAATGCGATCGCGCAGTTGTTGCAAATTGGTTAGTAGGAAGCAGTTAGCACTTAGCTATTAGCAGTTAGCAAGTGAATAAAATTGGGGGAGGGATTGATGCAAGAACCTATTCATGTCATTGGTGGGGGACTCGCAGGCACAGAAGCCGCTTGGCAAATTGCCACTTTGGGAGTGCCTGTAATTTTACATGAAATGCGTCCTACAAGGTTTAGTCCAGCACATCACTCACAAGAGTTAGCTGAGTTGGTGTGTAGTAATTCATTTGGGGCACAAGCAAGCGATCGCGCGGCTGGTTTATTACACGAAGAACTACGCCGTTTGGGTTCTGTTGTAATTTCTAAAGCTGACGAACACGCGGTTCCTGCAGGTGGCGCATTAGCGGTGGATAGAGGACGCTTTAGCCACGATTTAACGGAAACTCTGGCAAATCACCCTTTGATTGAATTACGACGGGGAGAAGTACCAGAAATTCCGCAATCGGGCGTTGTTGTCCTCGCAACTGGTCCTTTAACGAGTCCTGCTTTAGCCGAAGAGTTGCGGCGTTTCACAGGGATGGAATACCTCAGCTTTTTTGACGCTGCTAGCCCAATTGTGGTTGGTGAATCAATTAATCGCGATATTGCTTTTCTGGCTTCGCGTTACGACAAAGGCGATGCGGCATATCTCAATTGTCCGATGAATCGCGAACAGTATCTTCAGTTTTGGCAAGAACTATGTATAGCGGAACAAACTGAACTGAAAGACTTTGAACGCGAAACCGCAAAATTCTTTGAAGCGTGTTTACCAATTGAGGAATTAGCACGGCGTGGCGAAGATACCATGCGCTACGGTCCCCTCAAGCCTGTAGGGTTATTTGACGCGCGTTTGGGAGACTTCCGTGCCCCAGAAAATCAATCGAAGCGTCCTTATGCGGTGGTGCAGCTGCGTCAAGAAGATAAGGCAGGTAAGCTGTGGAACATGGTAGGTTTTCAGACAAATCTCCGTTGGGGCGAACAAAAACGAATATTTCAGTTGATTCCTGGTTTAGAAAATGCAGAATTTGTGCGGCTGGGTGTGATGCACCGCAATACTTTTATCAACGCCCCAGAGTTACTATTACCAACTTTGCAGTTTAAACACCGTGCGACTTTACTCGCTGCGGGACAGTTAATTGGTACAGAGGGTTACACCGCTGCTGCTGCTGGTGGTTGGTTAGCAGGAACAAATGCGGCGCGGCTAGTGTTGGGGAAAGAAGCCTTAAGTTTGCCACCAACAACGATGATGGGGGCTTTGTTTGAGTTTATTAGTTCTGCTTCACCGAAGCATTTTCAACCAATGCCTCCCAATTTTGGGATTTTACCAGATTTAGCAGAGAGAATCAAAAATAAGCAACAAAGGTATGGAATGTATCGCGATCGCGCTTTAAATGACCTGAATTGCTGGCAGGTAGAGAATATACTACACAACACAATTCAAGTTGCTGTTTAAATATTATCGTTGTGAATCGCAGACGCCCTCTGACTAAAGTCAGGGGCTACTTAAGCGAAGTGTACCTTCGTACACTACCAACAAGAACATTAGCGGTCAGTCCACGGAGGTGGACTTTGTTTGTGTAGCAGCGAATTCATTCGCTAAGCTTTTTTGCAAAGAGCCAACTCAAAGAAACCGCAGCAATGCCTTTACCAGCGAAGAGTTCTGCATAATCAAATTTATGAATATCAGCTTTTTGCTGCAAGGTATTATTCTCGGCTTTTCAATTGCAGCACCAGTAGGACCAATTGGGGTATTATGCATCCGACGTACTCTCACGTACGGGCGTACTGCGGGTTTAGTTTCGGGTTTGGGTGCGGCGACAGCTGATGCTTTTTATGGTTGCATTGCTGGTTTTGGATTAACTCTGATTTCTAATTTTTTAGTTAATCAACAGCTATGGTTTCGCGTAATTGGCGGAATCTTTCTCTGTTATCTCGGTATTAAAACATTCTTGAGTAAACCAGCAGAAGTTTCTACTTCGGTTAAAAGTAATAGTTTATTCGGTAATTATGCTTCTACATTGTTTCTGACATTAACTAATCCTGTAACAATTCTTTCGTTCGTGGCAATTTTTGCGGGGTTGGGAGTGATAGAAGGAAGTTATTTTGATGCAATAATCTTAGTGATAGGTGTGTTTGTTGGTTCAGCTTTATGGTGGTTGTTTCTCAGTTTTGGGATTGATGTTTTGAGATCGCGCTTTTCTCAACGCGGTTTTGTCTGGATTAACAGAATTTCAGGAATGATTCTTGTAGTGTTTGGTGCGATCGCCTCTGTTGCTACGCTGAGTGAAATCTGAGAAAGAGTGTTTGATAGAACACAATGCTTACTAGTAGCTCGTTACTAAATTACTAATATGTTTTCAACAACAAAATTAGAAGATTATTTTGAGGTTTTATCTTCAGATGACATCCGCTTGAAGGGACACCGCATTTCGTCTCAATCCAGCAATTGATATACTGCGTGTAGGCGATCCTAGCACGCCAAGTCTAGGAACCCTCGACCCCGATGTGTTGTAATAGGTCAATTAGCACAGGATCTACTTTTAATTTGGGAGACAACTGAAGCAGAAGAGTGGATAGATCAACTCGATTGGCTTCTCTTCTAAAAAATTATTGCTATTTTTGCTTACCTTTGAATAAAGCTTGCGATCGCATTCATCGTTCTAATTTGAGAAGGGCGATCATATTAGAAATATCTTTTGTTTAGTTAGGGGCGATTCCAACAAGAAACAAATTTACAAAGTTAATCGATTAAGATAAGGTTGTATGCCTTAATTTAATCAAAATGTCTCAGTTATCAGTAATTAAAGAGCATATTGAAATCACTCCTGGTATTTGTGGTGGTAAGCCTCGAATCACAGGACATCGAATCAAAGTACAAGATATTGCTATTTGGCATGAACGAATGGGAATGTCTCCTGATGAAATTGTGTTTCAATATCCCAGTATTACTTTATCAGACGTTTATGCGGCTTTAGCCTACTATCACGATCATCTTGAAAAAATCAGACAACAGATTCAAGAAGACGAAGCTTTTGCTAGAGAGTTGCAAGCTAAACATCCCTCTCTAGTGCAACAAAAGCTCAAAGATATGCATGGTAGAGAAAATTAAGTTTCATTTAGATGAAAATGTTAGTAATGCTGTTGCAGAGGGTTTACGTAGAAGAGGTATAGACTTAACTACAACATTAGAAGCAGCTTTAATCGGTGTTTCGGATGACACTCAGCTAGAATTTGCTTTGTCCCAAAAAAGGGTAATTTTTACTCAAGACACTGATTTTCTGAGAATACATCAAACTGGCACTCATCATGCTGGTATTGTTTTCTGTTCGCAAGGAAGTAAATCTATCGGAGAAATAATTAAAGGATTAGTATTAATTTGGGAGTTGTTAGAACCTGAAGCAATCTACAACCGCATTGAGTTTCTTTAAAATGCGATCGCGTTTTAGTTAACTATATTTAATTTGCTATTAAAACATTGCATTTACATCAATACTTTTCTTTATCTATTACTGCTTTGTAAGAGTGAAATTAATGTATTTTGCTGCAACCATCCACACAGATTTATACTTGCCGAGTTGTATTGCTTCGATTTGTACTCACCACTTTGAATTTCAGCAGCAAGACTACCACTCAACCTTGATTTATCTTTAATCAAGTCTTCAAACATAGCTAGTGGTAGTAAGATACTTTCAACTTCTACATCATCCTCGCTGAAAATGATAGTTTCAAGTCTAAATCGATAACCTGACCATCTAATAGTAGGTAGTTTGTTTACACTACTTTGCAAGCTTTGTATTATATTGTATCGCTCAGGATCAGGATTTTTCTCTTGATATACGATCCACCAGTAAACATTGTGTCTAACAAAATGCTTTCCATTACCGTTAGTACACACCTCGACTTCCACGCCATCTACATCTAAAAACTGACGAGTCATTTCTCTAGCTTCACCTTCAGCCATTGGTTCTAATTCTTCCCATGGTTCAACTTTAATTACATCCTTATTCTTCCGCTTGTTAAGCTGAGAGTTATCAACCCGCTCAATAGGAATCGGATCGTGTTCCAAGGCTTCTAGACTGGGAATGTCTTCCTTAAGTGCTGGTACGTCTTCTAGAAGCTGCTCTAGTTGTGAATGACTAAAAGCCATAAACTCAATACCCGCAACAGATTTATGCGTTGCATTGTGCATGAAGTCAACTAAACTTGGAAAAGGGGATAAGTCAATTTGGATACCGTTATATTTTGTTTGCCAGTACCCAAATTTTCCAAAAGATTTAGGTTCGGTGTGATACTCTTTCCACTTCAACGCACTAACCTTTTTATTGCTCGTACATAAGATACTCCGAATACTCCCTGATACACCACGCCTACCGTAGACAGGATATACCAAATGTACAGTCGGAGGGTCTTCGCCAGAAATAGGGTTAAAGCCAAGTATCATTGCGTTCAACTTGGCTATCTGCTGAAGGCTTTGTTGCAGTGCTGTCTCAACAGGAGTTAGTTTTCTAACTGGTACTACGACTTTTGTCCAGTTTAGTGGCGGCTTGTATCGCTGAATGAATTCGTTTTCGAGGCTTGAGAGAATACTTAGATTATTACTGCAAGTTAGCCAGCTAATGCTTACACAGTCTTTCCGATTAAATCTTTTTAGCTGTTTAAACCTGTGATGTTCTCGCCACCGCTTGAATAAGTTAACAGTTCTACCAATATAAAGAATTTGTCCTTTGCTATCAGATACAAAGTAGATAGCTGCACAAGTAGGTAAGCTGTCTTTGTCTGCCAAATAAACTGATGGTAGTGTGGACAGATTGATGTTTTGTATCAACATCCTGTTATAACTTAAACAGTATATTTAAACACTTACAAATAATGACAAGATGTACGTAACTAAGACTAGGTAAGCTTGTTACGCACACTTAAATTATACCCAATTACTAAGTAATAATGCATATTTAGATAATATTGCGATATTTTTTATACTAAGTTAGGGAAAATTGCGATCGCTTCCCAACACAATTAATTTGATCGCACCTCAAGCCGCGAGAAATGCTATGCTTTTATAGAGACAAGGGCATGTAGCTCAGTGGATAGAGCATTAGATTCCGGTTCTAAGGGTCGGGGGTTCGAATCCCTCCATGCTCGTAATAAGAGTTGATTCTCTAGATAAAGGCAAGAATTGGTATATGCCCAATTTGATGGCTTCGCTAGCGCTGTATTTCTCTAATTTTACTTACAGCTAATTGGTAGTTGCTTGTGTCTTCTTGGCGGTGAAACAATTCCGCAGCTTTTTGCAAATCGTTGATTGCGCCTAGTTTATCTCCGTTGTTGTAGCGAGTCAGACCGCGATGATAGTGAGTCATGGCAAGATTGTATACTGAACCCTGGCGATTGCCTCGCAGTCGAGAACGCTCGGAGGACGGCATTTGATTGAGAACTTGAATTGCTTGAGTATACTCTGTCATTGCGCCCCTTGAATCTCCACTACTTTCAAGGCTTAAGCCACGTTGGCGATAAAGCTGCGCTAGGTTGAGATAGGGATCTTCAAGTAAAGGATTGATTTTAATAGCTTGGGTATAGTCAGCGATCGCACCTTGAGGATCTTCCGCAGCAAATTTTGCAATACCGCGATTGTTGTAGATTTCTGCGTGACGGGGATTGATTTTGATGGCTTGGGTGTAATCGGCGATCGCACCTTGACGATCGCCTAATGCTAAGCGGGCTAAACCGCGATCGTTGTAAGCATCGGCGTGATTTGGGTTTAGCTTAATGGCTTGCGTATAATATTCAATTGCGCCTTGTTTGTCGCCTTCGAGTTGATCTTTGAAGACTCCTTGACGGTAGTATTCATCCGCAGTCATTGTTGCAACTTGTGGCGATTGTGCATAGGTTATTGGGATTTCACCTAATGCAGTTGCAACTCCTAAAAGCAGGCACGTAGTTAGTAAGATTTTACGAAGGCGAAACATAACATAGTTAATTTGTGGTTTTGCAAAGGTGGCGATCGCTCGCACTTATGTTGGAATTTGTTGTTAAATAATCACTTAACCAATTGCAGCTTTGCTCTACTAGATTATTTAAATCAAGAGTCCACTGATGAACAACGTTATCACTACCAACACCAATTAAATTTTTACCATCGGTAGTAAATCTTACACCCAAACTTGGTGCTTTCCCTCGAAAAGATCCTAAAAGTTGACCGTGAATGTTCCACAGTTTAATTGTTGAGTCGTCACTCGCAGAAGCAACAAGCTTACCATCGGGGCTAAAACTGACATCATTAATCCAGCCACTATGTCCTTGCAGCGTACTGATTAATTTACCGTCAACACTCCACAGTTTGACTGTATTATCCACACTTGCAGAGGCGAGAAGTCCATGAGGGCTGAAACTAACGTCACTGATAGCATCGTTATGTCCTTGCAGTGTTCTGATTAATTTACCGTCAACACTCCAGAGTTTCACCGTAGCATCTTTACTGGCAGAAGCAACAATTTTGCTGTCAGGGCTGAATGTGACATTATTGACAGCATCTTGATGTCCTGGTAGCAATCTGATGAGTTGACCATCACGACTCCATAATTTCACCGTTTTGTCATCACTTGCCGAAGCAAGTAAGTTACCATCGGGGCTAAAGCTGACACTATTCAGCCAATTATTATGTCCCTCAAAGGACTTCAGTACTAAACCATCACGATTCCAAAGTTTAATAGTGTGATGCGCATCGATACTTTTAGCTTTCAGTTCAATGGAGTTTTCAGCAGCAGCTATACTGCCATCAGGACTAAAACTAACTTGATGAAAAACATCGTTATCTTCTTTGAGAGTTTTTGCAGTATTGCCATTGAGGTTCCAAAATGTCACGGTGTTGTCACGGCAAACCAAAGCGATATCTTGCACATTTGTACTGAAGCTGACACTAATTGTTTGAGGACATTCTTGGGCAACGGCGGATTTTTGTTCTATATTCCAGAGTCGTAGCGTGTTGTCTACTCCTGCGGAAACTAGCATCCCATTGGGGCTGAAACTGACGTAATTGACTGGGGCGCTGTGTCCTTTGAAAGTTTCCAGTTCTCCAGCGTGGTTCCACAACTTCACGGTGAAATCGTCGCTTGCAGACGCTAATAGCTTACCATCAGGGCTAAAGCTGACGTGATTGACTGGGGCGCTGTGTCCTTTGAGAGTTTTGAGTAAATTGCCTTCACGACTCCAAAGTTTAATTGTATTGTCACGGCTGGCGGTAGCAAGCATTCCTGCTGGGCTAAAACTGACGCTGGTAACTCCGCTGTTATGTCCTTGTAGCGTTTTGATTAAAGTTCCATCTATGTTCCAAAGTTTGATACCATCGTCACTCGCTGAAGCTAAGGTTTTGCTATCGGGACTGAAGCTAATGCTGTTTATTGGGCTAGTGTGTGTAGGAAGCGATCGCACTAGAGTTCCATCGTAATTCCAAAGTTTAATCGTTTGATCGTCGCTTGCTGAAGCAATAATCTTACCATCAGGACTGAAACTAACACTAGTTACTCTTGTACTATGGCTTTGCAGTGTTTTAAGTAAAGTTCCATCTATATTCCAAAGCTTGATAGTCGCGTCGTCACTGGCAGAAGCTAATATTTGACCATCAGGACTAAAACTAATACTATTATTGATTGGATTGGTATGTGCGCTAAGCGATTGCACTAATGTTCCATCTTGATTCCATAATTTAATGGTTGAATCATCGCTTGCTGAGGCAATAATCTTACCATCGGGGCTAACAGCGATCGCATTCACACTGTAAGCGTGTCCGACAAAGCGGTTGCGTTCTTGCATTGCGGATAGTACCTGCTGTAATGTACTAGCAGTTTTAATTTGTAGTTCGTACGGTACTGCCAACGTTTGCTGTACTTGCTGCGCTGCCTTCACGCTGACGGTTAAAGCTTCTAATTGCTGGTTAGCACTCAATAGAGCAGTAGACAAAGAGTTTAAACTCTCAATTTGGATGTTTTGACGTTGTAAATACGCAATTCCTGCTAAACCGCAAGCTGTAAATCCAAGAATGCTCATGACTCCTGCGGTAAGTTGGGCTTGTTTCAGTCGGCGTTTGGTTTGGAGGTGTTGTTGTTGTCTGGCTTCTAAACACGCAGTGATAAACTGTTGCGTTTCTGGTGATAATTCATCGGCGTACTTGACGTAGATTTCTTCAGCTTCTGCGAGTCGCACGCCATGCAAGAGAAAATCAGAATGCTGTTGATTTTGCTTCCATAATGATGCTGCTTGTTCGATTTGTCGTTGAACTTGTAACCGAGTGCGGTTTTCTTGCAGCCACCAGCGTAAAGTTGACCAATGGCGAATTAGGACTTCGTGTGCGATTTCGATAGTAACTTCTTGCTTGAGTGTTGCTAAGGACACTTCAGGCGATGATGTACCTCGACTTTGCCCTACAGGATATTCATCGCAGTTAACAACGATTAGTTTAGCTGTAGTTAATGCTTGCAGCGTTCTTTCTACAAGGGGTGCGGGATATTTCGCTACGGTCATTTCTGACTTGCTGACGCGCCGTCGAGTATCTTCGGTACCGTCTCCTAATTGCGTCAACGTGAGAAAAATCCATTGGGCGCAAGCTTGGGCTTCGGGTTCGAGGCTGTCGTAAACAGCTTGGGCTTTTTTTTCTAAAACGCCTTTGAGTCCGCCAATCTGCTGTTGATAAGACTGTAGTGTTAATACTCCACTCTGGCGATGTAACCACAATTGCTCTAAAACAAATTCGAGTAGCGGTAAATCTCCTGCGGAGTGTGGTAAATCTTGCAGCAGAACTTCGACTAATTCGGGTTCGACGTGCAATCCTACTTGCTGGGCTGGCTGTACGATCACCTGACGATAATCATCGCAAGTTAAGCACGGTGGAACTAACGCGCTAGATTGTTGCAACACGGATGCAAGTAAAGGTACTTCTAAACACGAACTTATAAAATCAGCGCGTAGCGTAATGACAAGTTTGAATCGATCTGCAGCATAATTGACAGCACCGATGAGAAGATCTAAAAATTGTTGGCGATCGCTACTTGCAGTAAGTGTAAATAGTTCTTCAAATTGGTCTACCACAAGAACGACCATTGGTTCTGGACGAGTTCGTAACCAGCGCACAAAGCCTTCGACTCCCAAGTGCAATAATCCCTCAAGTTGCAGTGCTTGGTAAGCTTTTTCTTTTTCTGTTCCTACATCTACAAGGCGCTGTACTAATGCTGTCATTGGTTTTGCCCCAGGGCGAAGACTTCCTATCCACCAAGATTCGCTTCCTGGTAATTGTTTACCTTGTCGCAACTGTGCCATTAAACCAGCTTGCACAACCGAAGATTTACCACTACCAGAAGCCCCGACGACAGCTAAGAAAGCACGTTGACTTAGTTCATTAATCAGTTTTTGCGTAAGTGCTTCGCGTCCGTAAAAATATGGGGCGTCGGCTTCGTTAAAAGCTTTTAATCCCATGTACGGACAAAGTCCTAAATCAAAGTCTTCGCTGTCTCCACCACGGGAAACAATGACTCTGTTGGGTAAAACTTCGATGACACCTTGTACGCCTGATAGCCAGACATGAAGTGGAACGCCTGTTCCTGCAAGTTCTACTTGAAGTTGAGCAATCCAAGCAGCAACGGGTAATCCCGTTTGAGGATCAGCGGTAGTTAGAGTTTGTAGAAGTGCTTGAGTAAATTGTTCCGGTACATCGAGAGGAGAAGCCGCTGCGATTAAACATTGTCCGTGTTGGGGACCTAGTTGTAAATCTTCTACCCAATCTTCGAGTGAATTGGCTCCTGGACAATCTAACACAATGATTTGTTGAGCAATATTTGATCGCCGTAGTTCTTGACGTAACCAAGAACGCGCAAGTCGCACGCCATCAGCTAATACAAACCAGGAATCGCCTTCGGTGGTTTCCTCAATGCGACCGCGTAAGTATAAAAATGCGGTGGTAATGTTGGGGGATGAAGATTGTACGAGATTGGGCGATCGCAAATACGCTTGAATCGCCTCGCGTACCTGTGACAATTCTTTTCCTGGTCGTGGCAAATACTCTAGCTCAAATTTTCCGGCTTGGCGCAATACTTTACTTAGTTCTACAGTGGCTTGATAGCTTGCTAATCCGTTAATCACTAATGCTTGTCTAGGATGCGTTGCACCAATACTTGCTGAACTTAGTCCTAAAACGAGTTCTCCTATTCCTTCAACAATCCGCTTTGGTGTTTGGATCGGATATTCTGAATGAAGATTAACTTCGCCTCGGCTGCGCTTTTGCTGATTGATTAACCGTAGTTGTTGGTTGGTTTTATCGACATACTGCAAAGTGCGGTGATAGACGTATTTATACAACCCATCAACTTCAATCACGCCTTGAGCATCGGCAGCTTCTCCACGTAACCCCCGAATGAGAAAATAAGTAAATACTCCATGTCCCAATTCAGGAAATTCCCAGGATTGTTGTCCTTGATCGCACGAAAGTAACGCATAAAATCCTTTACTTTGTGTTGCGCGTTGTCGTAATAATTCGACAAGTTGGGAAGTCGGATTTTGCAATGCAGTAGTACTGTCTCCTCTTGCTCCGATTAATGTCATCCCCCCACTGTGACACGCATCGAGCCATACAAGTTGTTGTGTTGCTGCACATTCTCCTAGCATTCGCAACAGTTCTGACATTGCCCAACCTGTGTTGAGTAAATCATCTTTTTGGGTATCTGCTAAACATAAAACTGCCTGCTGATCTGGTTCTAAAAAACCATGCCCAGAAAAGTAAAATAGCACTGTATCTTGAGCGCGGGCAGTAGAAATAATATATTTCAAACTACTTTGTACGGCAGATAATTCTGGAGTTAAAGCCGCAAAATCGTGATGAACAATGATTTCTTTATGAGGAAATCGTTGCGTAGCAACTGTTAGCGCCTCAGCTAGACCTTGACAATCTACGGCTGAATAACGCAGCATGGGTATATCAGAATCGCTGTATTTGTTGATACCGACTAAGAGAACCCAGAGCTTTGCTTTGCCGCTTTCTAGGTGTGTTGAGCGACTCGTACCCACACTAACTGGAGACATGGTTGATCACCTAAAGGCAATTGATGAATAAAGAGTTGTGATATTGATTTGAAGTAAATTAATTAAGGTGTATCTTTTATATATCGTTGAATTCCCAGGATTTACTGAAAATTTTCCTTAAGAATTCTGTAATGTTTGCAAGCGATAAACTATATCAAAAAGTCAAAAAAGATATATTTTTGTAAGTTAATTTGTGTTGGTTAATAAACCATGCATTGGCAAATTGAAACTGAATTAGTAAGTGTCATGAACTCTTGACCAGAAATAAATTCGCTGTAGTCAGCTAAGTTATCGAGTCCTACAAGATTGAGGATAATTTCAGTACCTAGCCAGAGCGTTGTTTTGAGTAACATTTTTTTCCAGTTAATTGCCATCACTGCACCACCTTACAAACTGAAACAATTCCTGTGTTGGAGGTTGTATTAAGTAAATAAGGTTGCTTCGGTTGGTTTATGCAGATAGCTTGGCGACTAAAGTCACCACTAAATAAACGAAGTCCACCTCCGTGGACTAATGAGTCTCTTTAGCTATGGTTTCAACCTTTCGTGGAACTAATGTTTATTTAGATGGTGTTAATACTTAGCAATAGTATTATTGGCAAGATATAACGTTTTGTCCAGGATTTAGAGTAGTTGTAGGTGTGGCTGCGATTAGTATAACTTCGCCTTGATTGTTCGTTGCCCAGTTTGTCGCTTCTACCAGAGGAGTTGAGGTGGTGCGGGGTGTGAGTGCGATCGCCTCCTCTGTAACATTTGTAGTAACACTAGAAGAACGCCAATCTTGCCAGACATCATTACTACTAAGGACTTCTCCAGGGTTTGGCGGTAAACCACCGCGTCCAGTAACGACAAATTGACTGGCGTTGGCAACATTCTCAGCCGCACATCCTTGCGCAATTAGACCTGAAACATCGACTAAATTTTGTGGTAACACCACTGCACCGCGACTGGGATCGACGTCTGGGGTATTAATGACAACTTCACCACTTAATTGTGGGTTAGTTTGGGAAATTGCCGTGATATCACTACTTGGGAGTCGAACAGGATCTAGATTTGCTGGATCGTTGGTTCCTAACAAAGTTTGCAAATCTTCCAAGCTGCGTACTGTCAAGCCAAAGATATTTTGTGCATCAATTGTCACTCTTCCTCCTTGACCGAGAAACGCATTAGCTTTGATGTCATTATTTTCATTCGGCGCAGCGATGATGAATCGTGCATTATTAATCGATATATCGCCACCATCCCCCGCAGTACCTTCAATCCCTGCGGTTGTAGAAATCGCACTAATATCGCGGAGAAACAAATCTTGCACGTTTAGGTTAATATCTCCACCTTGACCTGAAGCTGTGTTAGCGACAATTTCTCCGTTATCTAGACGGATAGTTTGAGCATCTACGCGCAAATTTCCTGCACCTTGAGCTGCTGTTGTTTTGTTGACACTACTCACTGCCAGGATCGCGCCATCCCGAACAATTAATTCATCGGTTTGAATACTTAAGTTTCCTCCTCGACCAGTAGCATCAAAAATGGCTGGTAAGCCAGTTTCAGGTAATCCCCCAGAATTTGCAAATAAGCCAGATTTTAGGTCTTGACCCTCAACATTAACAGTGCCAGCGACTTCGATAGATTGTGCTTCTTGTATGGTTAAATTTCCGGCGTCTCCGCTACCAAGCGTTGCGGTTTGCAAAACTGCGCCATCACGAATACTCAAGCGGTCTGTTGTAACTGTTAAATTTCCGCCATCGCCACTAGAGTCTTTTGCAGTGCTAGCGAACAAGCCACTTGGAAAAGGTAAACCCGCCTCATTTATGATTGGTTCACCCTTTGGTGTCAGTGCAACGCCAACGATGTTAATTTCTGAAGCTCGAATAGTTACATCCCCTGTGTTTCCTGCACCAAAAGTACCAGAAGCTATCTGCGCACCGTCTTGGATAATTAGCTTGTTTGTTGTTAAAGACAAGTTCCCTGCTGTCCCTGTTGCGTCTTCCCGTGCTTGAGTCAACAAGCCACTAAGATATCCTCCTTCTGACGCACTACCAACCGCTGTCACAGATTCAGTCGCAGTTACATTTAAGTTTCCGCCTTGACCTTCTTTGAAAGTGCTAGCTGCAATTTGTCCTCCATTCAGAAGAAGTAATTGACCAGTCTCAATGTTGACATTGGCACCTTGTCCAGAGCCTTCAATAAAAGCCGTAATTGCTGAGACATCCGTTATATTAAGCTGCGAAGCTCGAATAAAGACGTCTCCGCCGTTTTGACTTCCTGATGTCCCTGCAAGAATATATGAGTAGTTAGCAAGAGTAACTTGTCTACCTTGGATTTGAATGTCCCCACTACCTTCACTACTGACGTCTAAAATAGCTTGTTGAGAAAGTAGAATATCCTGAAAATCCTGTATACCTTCATATCCTAAAGCCCAACCCTTATCAACTGGAGTGAGGCTAACTTGTACAGGTGCAGTTTCTGGTGTCACTTTTCCAGCAACGCTTCCTAACTCAATTCTACCGCCTAGTGCTACTAACGCTCTATCCCCTCCTCCTGCTATATCTAATTTACCGCCAACAAGCCCTAGGGTTGTTCCATCTGGAACTTGTAGGATCGTGCTTCCCGCTTGTACTTGAATGCCTGCGGCTGGCGTACCAAATTGCAATCCTACAGGTACACTGACTGTCAGTAAGGACTCAGTTGTTGGAAGGTTTATGGTATCAAAAGAGGTTCCGTCAGCAAATTTAAGACTGCTTGCAGTACTTGCAACAAAAGAGCCACCAACATTCAGTGCAGCACTAGGACCAAAAATAATTCCATTCGGATTAAGTAGAAAGAAGTTTGCAGCGCTTACATCACCATTAGGCTGCAGCACTTCAATTAAACCATCAATATTTGAGACAGAGATTCCTGTCACGCGAGTCAGCACATTCTCAATTTCTGGAGCAACTTCTCGAAAAGAAGCAGAGCCGTTAGTAGGAACTGAAAACTCACTAAAGCTATGAAACAAGTTAGTTCCTGCTTGAGTACCGCCAGTGATAATACTATTATTATCTTCCGTTGTAACAGTAGAAGGATTAGCTAAAGTCCGATCCTCAATGATTTGAGCCTGAAGTGGAGTTGTTATTGATAAAAAGAATAAGAATATGCTGCTACTATACCAAAAAGATTGACGATGCAGTTTCATATTTTGAAGTAAAGTCTGAGCAGGTAATTTGTTTACTTAAAATTAAAAAATATTCAATCTCTTATTGAAATTAGTTAAAAGAGATTGAATAACCAATTGTATTTTTTCGTAAATACAAGCCTCAAATTAGATAAATTTATGTATTTATTACATCATTAATCAGGCTCTCATAATCTGCGGCTTTATCATAAAATGTTGACACTTCAACAATTTTGAGGTTTGAGTTAAGGTCAAAACCAGAGCCTGGTTGTAAAGAAGCGATAGAAGTACCCTTAAAATACAAAATATTATTATTAAATGAAAAATCACTTATTACAGGAAATGAAGCATTGTTAGAATCAGAGAATCCTAATTGATCAATTATAATTAGATCCTCTTGAGAATTAAAATCTGTAATTTTATCTACACCTTCCTTATTAGAGTAAAATATAAATCCATCTACACCAGAACCACCAGTCAGAGTATCAAAACCATTCCCTCCTACAAGAAGATCGGAACCTCCACCACCTATTAGAGTGTCATTTCCCCTACCGCCTACCAACATGTCGTTGCCTCGGCTACCATTCAATGAATCATTGCCGTCTAAACCAAATAGTAAGTCATTGTCATCATCGCCAAACAGCTTATCATTGCCAGAGCCGCCATATAGTTCATCACTCCCCAAACCACCGTAGAGAGTATCATTGCCAGCACCGCCATAGAGGGTATCATTGCCTTTTCTAGCAGATACAAGATCGTTGCCTTTTTTGGCGTAGATCAAGTTGTTGTTATCGTTACCATACAAAGTATTATTTCTATCATTACCTGCAATAGGCGTAGGTCCGTTGCGATCCTCTATAACAACAATAGCAGTTTTAATAGTACTGTTAGGAACAAGCTCGACTTTCAAAGGTTCCTTTCCAGGGATAGGTGAGTTATTTCCATCTATATTAAAATTTTGCTCTTTAGAAGTATAAGTTTCAAGTTTAAATCCATATCCAACAAGGCTGGAATTCTCGTCAATTTCAAGTATTATCGTATCAGTACTGTCAGGGACAGGATTACCGTTAAAATCAGTATTTTCAGTATCGTAAATATCGACGTAAATATTTATAGGTTGTCCTAACTTAATACTGTTTAATATTTCTACATCTTCTGGAAATTGAATTGTATAGTCATTTAGTGAAGGGTCAAGCTCACTGGCTGAGTTATGACCTGGACTCATTGGGTTTGTTTTTAAATAACCCATAAATTTTCTCCTAATCTAAAAAGTCTATAAAATAGTTACTATTGAATTAACTGACCTTGCTTAGGTCAGATTTTTGAAGAAGATTCATAAAACCTATATATTGTTAATATAAATATTAATTGCTGTGTATTAACTGCAATTATTTGAAAAAGGTTAGCACTATAGCATCGTGGAAAGTAGATTTGCATTAACAAAAGTTGTGCATAGCCTTTAAAGGAACATTTCTCCAAATTTTATCAAACCATCTATCTATATGTTTCAATATTGCATTATTCCTCACGCATTCACCTTTATCAATTAAGCTTCATCAAAACAACCTATATAAGTTAATTTATCTCACATAGGTAATTAAACAATACCTTGAAAGGATTAGCAGTTATAAAAAGTTATAAAAAGTTAGTATTTGAGATTGTATACTTGTTAAGAAAATATAATGGCACGAAACAAATCATAAAGGTTGTTTGTTAATTATAAACAATAAGTTCATTAATATAAACTTGTTCACTCTAGTACTAACTAGTATGAATTATTAAGAATAAACTTAGAGCTTCGCGATTGAAAAACTGAGTATATTGGTATTTCAGAAAATGTCCTACTTTGTAGTACGTTAAATTATGTGTCTAGTATCATATGTTGCAGTTCTATAGAACCCATTTGGGATCTATTTAACCAGTCGCTAATCTTTGAAGCATTAAGCGAACAAAACAAAGATTAATCTTGGTGGTGGCATGAGCGAGAGTTCGCTCAAAATTCTTGACCAAACTTTTACATCTTTCCATCCAAGAATTAGTCCTTTCTATTATCCATCTGGTCTGGACGGGGACAAAGCCAGTTTTTCCTGACGGTTGCTTTTGCTCTGGGGACGGTTTGGGTGATAACTTAAATCTAATCTTGTTCATGATTTGAGGATAAACTGTCTTCAATTGTTCCTCCAATTGTTTGGGTTGATATCCGTTGTCAACAAGAATAGTGATTTTGGGAATGTTGACAGGCTTAAATTTGAAGTAATCGATGTTGTTTGACAACATTTCAATTAATCCCTGATCGTCAGACACGTTAGCTTTAGTACAGTGGCTAAAGAAAGGGAAACCCAAAGTATCTACAGCTAAATGTCTCTTAATGCCGTTGGTTGCGATGTTCGCGCAAAAGCCCTTCGTTTCCACACTAGCGTTACAGGTGTTTTTTACCGCTTGGGAATCGATAACCATCAACCTCGTCCATTTGGCTTTTTTTTCACCTGTTCTTGCACTTGCCCATGTAGAATGTTCATTAGTTTTTCGATTGCCCCAGCAGAGCGCCACTGCTGATAGTGCCAATAGACCGTTGAATAGGGAGGCAAATCTTTGGGTAAGTCTTGCCAGTTGCAACCATTCTTCAGTTGATAAAAGATGCCATCCAAGATTTCGCGCTTGCTCCAGTTAGAACGTCTTGTTTGCTTCTTCGGCGGTAGGATTTCAGGCAGTAAAGGTTCAATTATTTTCCACTCTTCATCCGTGAGGCTGCTCTGGTACGCCATCGCATCTGCATTATGTTTGTGCCTTCACCTTACTTCATTCCAGGAAAAGATCTCAAATGGGTTCTATACAATGCATCACCTCCTATGAAAATAATATAGAGCAATTCATCATTTACTCGAATAAACTATATGATTGCCTACTCCTTAGTCTTACTGCGGTCTATCCATCTGTAAATTGCTGTAACTTTGTGTTGCTAACTTCTGCATTTCTGCGTCACTTGCATCAATGTCATAGATAAACTGAAATATCTGGGCAACTCGGCGGCGTTGACCGCGAGGCGGATACAGTTTACGCTCTAGCATATTGGTTGCGTAGAAGTTTGCTCCTGAGATTAATTCCAAAGCTTGCGATTTTGATAGTTGTTGATTGCTTTGTGCTATGCAACCATTTTTTTGTTGAGGATTCAAGGTACCTTGATATAGTTGCAAAATTGTCTCTAAGCAATTGCTGTAGTCCAACACACTTGTAAAAGTAAACTTGGGAGTAGCGCCAGTTTGAGAGTTCTGTGGAGTGACTTGATTTGTTGTTGATTCATAAATATACTCACCTGCGGGTAACTGTTGTGTCGGCGTTACGCAGGCTTTTTCTGCACCATAAGTAATTGATGCTACTCCCGTAATGCAGGGAACTAAGTTGAAACCCCATTGGGGAACGAGTTGATTTAACGACTGTCCACCACTAGACTGAACAGGGATAAGCGTAGGTTGTGGTTGGGTTTGACTTAATGCTGGTGCAGATATTGCTAAGAAGCTAAAGATTACGGCTGAAATTTTGCTAGTGACATGACGCATTGCTGTAAACCATCCTTTTGTTTAACGTCTACTCGTACAAAGCCTGGCGACTGAAGTCGCGACTTGACAAACGAAGTCTGCCTGCGCAGACTTAACAGAAAATCAGTATTGTCTTCATAAACCTGTCTTCACAGGTAAAGTTTAGTGTAGGTGCGGTTTCAACTGATTCAGCTTTTGCGATCGCACGCAACTACCAAAATCTAAAATGCCAAGCTATATCTTCCAGGTGGATAAACCGATGTAGGATAGGCACACGCCATATACTGATCCATCATCACGACTACGCCAGGATTAGCACTGCACGAAGTTAGACTTAAACCTTTAGCTGCTAAAGAAGCATTGATCTGCGCACTAATCACAGGAGAGACAGGCTGATGAGGATTACTAGTGAAGACAATTGAGGGAGTTGTCATTGTTGGTGGTGGGTATCCGCCAGGAGTATTTGGATATGTAGGCGCAGCGGGGTAACTTCCAGGAGTTCCAACATTAAAAACATTGACCGTAGGATTACTGTTAGTAGTAGGAGTAGTTTGGTTGTTCGGTTGTGGAGTGGGATTTTGTTGGCTAATGGCAGCAAGTTGAAAATTGTTCGTTAGTCTATAGGTGCCAGCAGGATATTCTGCATTAGGTACTGCACAGGCTTGTTGATTTAAGTCTACCCATACTGCCACTACTCCAGGACCACATTTTGTAGGATTCAAGCCGTGTTGGATGAGGAGTTGATCAATTTTATTTCCTCTAGCATTTGCAGGTGTGGGGGCAACGGTAAATGCAGCAGTAACTAGAGAAACAGAGAGGAGTGAAGCAGTAATCTTATTGAGTTGCATAGTGAATTAGTGTCCTTTGGATTAGGAAGTATTTGGTTTCAATGCCTTCATTCACTTAATAGGGTTGGTTTTGTTGTTTTATGCAGTGTGAATAGAAAAAATACTTTTAGAGTGTTGGCGAATAAATTCACTTGTGCATCTTAAGCGAATAAGAAGTCACTAAAGCTAAAGATTGCAATGTATATTTAGTGAATACTATCTCGGACTTGCATTTGGAGAAGAAAGTATACTTCCTATAGTTACCACCAGATGATTTCTAGTAATTTTTCCATAATATAAGTGTTGCGATCGCGTGAATTTTGCCATAATGCAAGTGAGCCAGAAACTCGGCTTATCAGACTTTCCTTGGCTCTAATATTTAACGAACAAACTTTATCATTTCTACTGCTGTGAATATTGTTATTACATATGAATAGGCAGTCATGAACTGATATTACCTTTAATCGTCACCGCCGTAACCAAAGAATTCTATAGATGTATCTTCGCACAGATTGAATTGTCCTGTATCAGAGCTACGATCCTCGTAGATAGCTCGAATATGGTAGTCACATTGGCTACTATTTATTAGCCTAACTCGCTCATAGCCTTCACTTGGTAAAATATTTGCACCCAAGACATCTCGACCCCACTTCCTAGAAGGCGTTGGTGATACGTATAGCTCTACAACATCCAAGTCATTGTTGTTATATACTTCAAGGTAACGCGGGGCAGCTAAGGTACTTTGAGGATTTAGTGACACAATAGGCAGCGATAGCACTGCAGCCATCATTAACTTATGCAATTGATTCTGAAACATAACTAATTTTTCCCTCTAAAATAGTTTTAGTAGCCTTTGAATTGCTTCTATAATTAAATAGGTTTAACTTTGTTTTTTTATGCAGTTTTTTACAGGCAGAATTGCAAAAGCATCTCAAGTTGTATAAAAACAAAAATAATTATTTTTTTGTATAAAAGGGATATCAATAATTGATATGAAATTACTAAAGCCCTATGACTTTTAATAAAAATAAAGCTAAAAGCTTTCCTAAATATTTAGGAAAGCTAAATTTATCAATTTTTGAGAAGTACTATTATTGAGAGTTTGTATCTAATTTAAACTTTGTAAATCACTCATAGAAACTAGATAGCAAACATTAATACTTACACAACCAGCATTATTATTGTGACAACTCATTGCATAATTCTAGATAGTGTAAATTAGGCATAAGTAAAGTCGAGGGACAGGACTGGGCTACTAGTATCTTGTACAACACCAATTACATCTGCACCATATTTTACTAAAGTATCTGTAACGCCATTACCAGTCCAGTCGGTGTATTCGAGCGAGTAGTTACCTGCACCTGAACCCGAAAGTTGAATTTTATCTCCTTCTAAGTAAGAGAAGTCTGTAATTGTGGCATAACCACCACCTTGATAATAAGTACTCCAGGAATCACCTAAGACAAAAGTGTCAGCTTCTGTACCACCAGTGAGATAATCATATTCGTATTCTGTATAACCGTAGCCATTGAGAGTATCTTTACCATGACCGCCATAGAGGTAATCATTACCGGAGCCGCCATCTAGATAGTCATTGTCTTTACCACCATACAAGGTATCAGAACCATAACCGCCATAAAGATAGTCGTTATCCTTACCACCATCTAAATAGTCGTCACCATAAGAACCATCAAGAGTATCTTTACCCTTACCACCATAAAGCACGTCGTCGCCATAACCACCACCCATGTAATCATGACCGTCGCCACCATCTAAATAGTTGTAGCTATAGTCATAGCCAGCATATAAAACGTCATCACCTTTACCACCATACAAGGTATCAGAACCATAACCGCCATCGAGGTAATCGTTATGTTTACCACCATCGAGGTAGTCATGACCACCGTTACCATACAAAGTATCATGACCATCAAGACCTAAAATTTTGTCATCATATTCTGTGCCATTTAAGGTGTTGTTTCTGTGGTTGCCCTTGATTTGATTGAAAGACATCGTGTTTTCTCCAAGAATTAGGGTTTATTTCTGTCGTTGGCTTGTTGCCTTACATTCACTACATAGGGTGGTGTTTGTTGTTTTATGCAGGTGTGATGAAAAAAGTTCTTTAGGGTTTGGGGAGTAGGCAGTAGGAAGTGGAGAATTGTTGGTAGAGTAAGCTTTTGAGTTCACTATTCAGGTTTTTGCAACACTGGATAGTCAGAACCACAAGAATTAGAAGCTGGAGAAAATGTGTCTTTGACTCGGTTAATTCAGCAACTGCGGTTCGTGAGAAGATATAAGGATAATCATCTCGACTGCAAACCCCTTTCCTGGCTGTGGTGTCAGTAGCTACTTCATGCGTTCTCGTCAAGATATTGTTGAGATTTTCTCGTCTTTTATTCAGTTCAATGCCGATCGCTTTAGTAACTGGGCGACTGAACCTAAACTGCGACGGAGTATGCAAAAGTCTTTAGCCCAATCGCCGCAAGCCACAACGAAGGAAAACTTTTGGGCGCTTTATTGGCATAAACTATGGCTAGCACAACCTGAAAGTCTGGCATTTGGGCACTTGTATGCTTACTTGCAAGAAGCTGGTTACTGGGCGGCGCAAAATATTGTGACGAATTTCACGAGTAGCCAACAGACAGTCGCTGATTGTTTTCAAATCGCGATCGCTAAAGTTGATAAAATCCTCCAAGGATTCAACTCGCAGCAAGGCTTTAACCTCAAAAACTACGCCAGTGCAATCTTTACTAGCACAATTAAAGAAACTCTCCGCCAGCGTCAAGAAGTTGATATTTGCACCGATTGGAGTTTACTACGCAAGCTGAGTCACAAACGACTAGAAGAAGCATTGCAAAATGCAGGATTATCGCCAGAAAAAATTGCTAGTTACCTGATAGCGTGGAATTGCTTCAAAACAATTTATGTTCCGACACAAGCAGGTGCAACGCGACAACTCGCAAAACCTGATTCGGCAACGTGGGAAGCGATCGCCAAACTCTATAATTCTCAAAACCCTAGTACAAAAATACATCAGGCAGAAACACTAGAACAATGGATGCTAGCGTGTGCAAAAGCTGCGCGTTCTTATCTTTATCCTACAGTCGCTTCGATTAATACTCCCAAACCAGGACAAGATGCAGGTGAATGGTTGGATAACTTACCCGAATTGCAAGGCGAATCTTTACTCACCAATATCATTACGCAAGAAGAACTACAAAATAGACAGACGCAGCAACAGCAAATTAGTGAAGTGTTAATTGCTGCGATCGCCAAACTCGATGTGCAAGCACAACAAATATTGCAACTTTACTACGGTGGAGCACTCACGCAACAACAAATGGCTGCACAGCTTGATATCAAACAATATACAATTTCTCGGCGGTTGACAAAATGTCGAGAAGAATTGTTAAAAGCACTTGCACAGTGGAGTCAAGATTTGCATATTTCGCTAACTTCCGACGTACTAAAAAATATCAGCGCAGTTCTAGATGAGTGGCTGCAAAGTCACTATAGCCAAACTGATATGGCAGCGGGCGACTCCCCCACCTCCGCGACATTAGCTGACCTGAAATCCTCAAGGGAGTAACCGATTATGACTTTTGATTCGCTACTGGCAGCGGCTAACCCTAGACAATTATGGCTCGAAATCTCTCCTAACGATCAGTCTCAAGCTTGGCAACATCAAAAGTCCACTCCTAGTAGTCGTTGGAACGCTTATTTAAATCACATTACGCTCAATACTTTTATATCGTGGCTGCGCACAGAATACGCCCCGCAAGCGAAAGTTTTTCCTAATAGAACAGCTTTAGCGAGTATTTGGGAATTTGTAAACGGCGTAGCCGTTGTTTGGGGAACAACAAAAATAGTTCTGATTCCTAGCGAAACGATTGATACGGCTGAAGTACGCGTACCGCAAGAATGGATTGATATCCCACAATGGACAGCAGATTATTATTTGGGAGTGCAAGTCAATCCTGACGATCGCTGGATGCGAATATGGGGATACACAACACACCAGCAACTCAAGACAAGAGGACATTACAATGCTAGCGATCGCACTTACAGTTTAGATGAAGATGAACTGATTGCAGATATCAATGTTCTGTGGGTAGCACAGCAACTAGGCATTAGAGAAGAGACAAAGAGTGCGATCGCACCACTGTCAATACCGCAAGTACAGGTAGACAACTTAATTCAACGTTTGGGCAATCCTGAAATTATGACACCACGACTGGAGATTCCATTTACACTGTGGGGTGCCATACTTGCACATGGTGGATGGCGACAGCGCTTATACGAACGCCGTCAAGGATTACCCGATCAATGGTCAATTTTACAGTGGTTGCGATCAGGAATTTCTGATGTGGCGCAACAAATTGGTTGGCAACAAGTAGAACTGCAACCGAGTTTAGCGCGATCGCGTTCTTTAGAACCGACACCTGCATCTGCTGTATTATCTCGTCAACTTGCTATTGCAGGACAACAGTACGAATTACGTATCATCCAACAAGATCCAGAACAACAATGGCGCTTTGAATTACGCAATACTACTGCAGGTGCTTTAATTCCTGGAGGATTCAAATTAAGACTGCTAACCGAAGACTTACAAGATTTTGAGAATAATGAAGATACAGCTACAGCAGCAGTTGAACAGCTATTTGTCGAAGTTGCACTTGAACCTGGTGAAGGAATTGTCTGGGAAATCGAACCGACTCCAGAAAACTACGAAAGAGAGATTTTAAGGTTTTGAGACGCCTACAGACTAAAGTCTGTGGCTAGACAAACTAAGTGTACCTGCGTACACTTTATCAAAATTTTGGTGTATTAGACCACGGAGGTGGTCTTCGTCTGATTAGCTGCGACTTTAGTCGCCAAGCATTTTTTGTTAACAATCCTACAACCAATTACCGACTAAAACATAAGGTGCCCAAAAGTAGGGATGTTCGTATTTAGGATCTTTTAATAAAGTTTGTTGTGCGCGACGTAGTGCATCGGCTTTTGTCACACTCGTGTTAGCATACTCTTTATAAAATTGTCCCATCAATGAAGCTGTAGCAACATCACTCACAGACCACAGTGTTGCTAGTGTACTACGAGCACCAGCGCGTACAGCCATGCCAGCAAGTCCTAAGGCAGCACGTTTATCTCCGGCGACTGTCTCACATGCACTCAAAACGAGTAATTCAATGGCATTGCGCCTGTTCGTGTCTCTGGTACGCAGAATAGTGTTTAACTGATTGACATCAATTGCACTATCCCAACTTAGAATAAATGTCTCCTCAGCTTTAGAACTAAACTGTCCGTGAGTTGCTAAATGAACTACCGGAACTGGAGAAGATTGAACTGCGTTTTGCAGCGTGTTTGTTGTAAATTCCTGATTGAGGAGAACGCGACTTGGTACTTCTGATTGAATTTGTTCGAGTTCTAATTTGACATTAGGAAGCGCTGCAAAGCTTTCGCGGGCTTCGGTAAGCCCTGCTGTGAGGGCTTTAAGTCTTTCTCGCGCTAGTGGCTGCGGATCGAGGAGTTGTAAACCTGGTGTGAGGGCAATGCTGTATTTTTCGACTAAATACTGCTCGCCGTCATACAATGCTGCCATAGGAATATTGCGCATCGCCCCATCTAAAACAAACACGATTGTTTTCACGCCACTTTTTTCTAAGTCTGCGGCTACTGGGCGAATTAACCAGTTATAAACTTCCGCTGCAAAAGGTAGATATCGCCGCGATGTCTGCGTGAATAAAGTTTGACGCAATCCTTCCACAATACTTTCCACGCGGTTTGCACTTAAGGCTGTAGCATAGTGGCGTAGCGGTTGTTTGGGAAGTGACACGATGACTTCTAAGCGATCGCCTAAAATAATTGGATAAATCACCGCAGCAGAAGAATCTACCTGATCGATTTGTACTGGCTGAGTATCTAGACACGCAGTACGAAAGAAGTTTTCAATTTCGGCGACTTGTAGCGCTTCAATCGTATCTCTTGCTTGTACTAAATTTTTTTGACTAGCTGTGGATGGAGATTGTAATAATAAACTGACTAACTCGCGATACACAGGTTCGACACTATCGCGAAACGAAAATTGTAATTCGGGGTTAATTCCAACCAAGTCGTTACGCAAAGACTTGAGACTACTCACAGCATCAGTGTAAGATGCGATCGCTTCTTGGGTTCTACCTGTAGCATTTTGTAAACGACCGAGTTGCCATTGCCATCGGTAAGTAATATCTGAAGCGTTAATTGTTTGCGCAACTAACAAAGCTTGTTCAGTGAGTTTTTGGGCATCAGACCATTGTTGCGTTTGCTGGTATAATCCTCCTAGATAACCTAATGCTTGAGCCTCAGCACGTTGATCTTGTAAAGTTCGAGCTTGTTGTAGTGCAGTTGCTAAAATTTGCCCAATTTCTGACCAAGAAGGTAATGAAGATAATTCTTGTGCTTTTTCCCTCTCTCCATTTGCACACTGCTGCACAATTGGGGAAGATTGCACTGATATTTGCCCTTCTTGTTGTTTCAAACAAATGAGACTTTGAGCTAAATTAATTCGGCTATTAACTGAGGTTCTACTAATAGGTACATTAGCTAATAAACTCTGAATTTCTGGTAATAATGCTTGGGCATCTGACAATTGCTGTGTTTCTAATAATAGACTTAGTTGATTAAGTTGTGCTTGGATTTTTTGATGAGGAGAATTTGTAACACTAGCGGCTTGTTGATAGTAAGAAAGTGCATTTTGCAAGTTCTGTTGGGCGCGTGAGGTATTACCAAGGCTAAGTAAAGCCGCACTTTCGTTTTGTGGCGATCGCACTGTTTGGGCGGCGGCTAAACTGTCGCGTAAAACTGTTTCAGATTGCGGTAAATCACCAATCACTCGCAGCACATTACCCAAACTCCGCAAACCTGTTGTCTTAATTAACAAGTCTGGTTCTTGTTGCAGAAGTTGTTTAACTGAATTGAGGCTAGTTAAAGCACGGCGATAAAGTCCTAATGCTTTGAGGGCTTGTACTTGGTTGATTTTACTACCAACGCTTCCAGTGCGATCGCCTATTTTCTGATAAGTTGTTGTTGCTTGTTGCCAAGTTGTTAAGGCTTTTTCGGCTTGTCCTTGGGCAAGTTGTAAGTGTCCTTGAGTATTTAACGCTTGGGCTAGTATGGGTAAATATTCTGCATTATCTTGGGTTTGCAAAAGTTGTAAACTATCGGCGATCGCTTGTGTTGCTGACGTCCACTGTCCGAGTTCTTGATAAACCAAGGAAAGATAATTTAATGCTTGGGCTTGGTGTAGTGCATCGCCTTCGGTACGGAACATTTGGACGGCTTGTTGTAAGACTTCTACTGCTGCGGCGAACTGTTCAGCTTGATAAAAATTAACTCCCTGCTGCATAAGTTGCATTGCATTAGCATTTTGGTTCGCAACTGGGGTAGCCGACACTTGCGTTTGATTGACTGTAGCTATTACAGGAAGCGTAGAAGAACTCAAGATGACTAGGGGAGTCAGTGTCGCAGCCCAGATCATTTGTCGATATTTAACGAACATGACAGGAAGTAGTGGTAAGTTGATTGCTGATAATTGCAATAGGCAAGACTACTGATAGTTATTTTGGTGTCGTTTGGGCTACAACACCGCTAGCTGTAACCACAATGCCAGCTTGTTACCATTTTTCTATTGATTTATAAAATAAGTATTAAATTTTACCAATGAATTTAAATTCACTAGTGTCAATAGTATATATGAGCTACATGAGGTTTGAGTAATTACGTATTATTACGACTAAAAGAATTAGCCTTACCTATAATAGAAAGAAAGGGGCTTTTCAATATTTGTGGCAGAAGTTTAGTAGTGCGATCTCTCAAGTCTCAATGGCAATCAATAATTCTCGATACACTCGTTGAAGATCTGCAAGTTGATAATGGGCATTTAGCCCGCTAGGGTTAGGTAACACCCAAACCATCGTCCCATGTAAATCATTTTGTCTTCCAATAGTAGCTTTAGGAAGATGAAACGCAGTGCGATAAGCACTGATGCCTAAAATCGCTAGACATTGTGGTTGATATTGCTGTACCTTTGCAATTAACTGTTGTTGACCTTGAATGAGTTCTTCTGGTACTAATTGATCGGCTCTTGCTGTTGCGCGATCGACAATGTTGGTTAAACCATAGCCAAATTGCAACAAATCGCGATCTTCAAAAGGAGAGAGTAAGCGATCGGTAAAACCTGCTGCATGAAGCGATCGCCAAAAGCGATTTCCTGGGCGTGCAAAATGATGTCCAACAGCGGCACTGTAAACGCTAGGATTAATACCACAAAACAAAACACGCAAATTTGGTGCAATAATATCTGGAACCGTCTTGCCTGTTGCGGCAATAATTTCTTCTGGTGTGGGTTTGCGTCGCACAATTTGATTACCCATCAATATACTTTTCTTACGGTTCAAGTGCAGTGATATTATAAAGGTCAATTGCCTTCTACTGACAATGCATCGTATCTTCATTCCTGGGATTACTCCACCTATCCAAAATTCTGAACCCGCTTGGTGGTTTGCTTTTGTCGGCAATCAATTACTAGTTCGCCAGGAAGAAACTATTAGCCATATCCCTTATCTCGTTAGTTTAGAAGAAATTGGCTTAACACCTGTACGCACGCAATTTCTCGGTACATTAGACAACCAACCGTGTTATTCAGCAGAACTGCCTAAAGATACGCTTTTACCTAATGGAATGTCTTTATGTGGACTGCGCGAATTATATGCCACATTAGACGATGATATATTTATGCTCAGTGGTCGTGCCATTCAAATTGTTGAGTGGGATCGCACTCATCAGTATTGCGGACACTGCGCGACGCCTATGACACAACTATCGCACGAACGTGCTAAGCGTTGTCCTAGCTGTGGATTAGTGAACTATCCGCGTCTTTCACCTGCAATTATTGTGCTTGTCTCGCGTGGAGAAGAATTATTATTAGCCCGCGCCCATCGATTTCCACCAGAAATGTACAGCATACTCGCTGGCTTTGTAGAACCAGGAGAATCTCTAGAAGAAACAGTGATACGGGAAGTCGGCGAAGAAGTTGGTATAGAGATTACAGATATTCGCTATTTTGGATCGCAACCGTGGCCTTTTCCTAATTCACTGATGATTGGATTTACGGCAACTTATGCAGGTGGGGTTATTACAATTGAACCGCAAGAGTTAGTTGATGCGGGTTGGTTTCATAAACACAATCTCCCAAAGCTTCCACCACCCTCAAGCATTGCCCGAAAACTGATTGATTGGTTTGTGGCAACTCATTAAGTTTTCTGAAGTATGAGTAATTGAAATTAATTTTATTGTTAAGGATAATTTAATTAGTGATTCATCTATATTTTTAGACTAAACAATGACTAAAATTAATAAACAGTTATAATTCTTATTCAAGCAAATAATTAAACTTTTCTCTTCATCTGTCACGTCCAAATCATCAAGTAACAAGCTTAAAACATTACTCAAAAAATATTCTATAATTCAGAATTTTCTCAAACTACTACCATTTCTTCACAAGTTCCTCAAATTATGTGCTTATTATCATAATTGAAAGCGATCGGTCATCAAAAAATATCTGATAGCTAGTAGCTAAAGCTTGAGCAAAACAATTTGGAGACAAACTCATGTACTTCAAAAAATACTGGCTGCATTGGTACTTGTTTTGTTTTTGTTGATTAGCTTGAGGAAAATTGATATGAAAAGCATCATCATAGCTTTACTAATGATACTATTAGTCCCAACCACTAATTACGCTCAAACACACAGCTTAGAAGTAGAGCCACAGCAAAAATTGCGCTACCAATTAGAACTACTGAGGCTCCAACGCAATTTTGAAGCTACATGCGAACAGCAAAGACAAGAGGCTAATCAAGATATCCAACGAGTTCTTACCACTTCTAGAGAGGTACGAGATTCATCCCTTCACCAGACTGCAGCACAAGAATGGCAGCAGCAGCAAGAAGCCCAACGTGATATCACCAATAGAACTCTCCCCAGGTTTGATAGGTAATAGGGTACTGTGATAGTATTTCATTATTTTAGATTTTCTCACCTAAAACACAGTTAATCAAACTACTAATCAAGCGTTCTTTTTCCATTGGTATTGTATGCTTACCGTGCAAGACTTCTTGTGCTAAAACAAATGCAACTAAAGAACCAAGAAAAATGCGGGCTGTTGCTTCGGTATCAGTAATATTGAGTTCTGGATGAGCTGCAAAGTAATTGCTGAGATTTCGGAATCCAAACTGTACAACTGTACAGGTATAAAGTTGTGCTAATTCTGGAAAACGTGCAGATTCTGCAATCACTAACCGAAAAAAGGCGATATATTCTTGGTCGTCCATTTTAGCTAAAAACTTTTCAGCAATTCTCCGCAATACGATTTCAGGTTCGCCTTGAAATGGATTTTGAAATTCACACAAGAAACTACGAATTGTTACGCGCTCAATTAACGCCACAAACAACCCTTCTTTGTCTTGAAAGTGACTATAAATTGTCTGCTTCGATACGCCTGCTGTAGTTGCAACGCGATCCATACTCGTTTTGGCGTACCCTTGTTTGAGAAAAACTTGCATCGCGCCTTGCAAAATCTGTTCGCGCTTACTATTAGAACTTCCTACAGGTTCTGATTCAAGATGTTTGACTAACTCCACACCAACTTCGTTCAAGTAGTTCAGTGCTGAATTAGAAGTATTTCGTAGTGGGAAATTAGCCATAGTTTGAGCTTGAACTTTTGTAAAAAGTCTTGATTCATACTGGACAGTCTAGTACGATTATAGTAAATCATACCATACGGTCTAGTCCACTCCACTGAGTTGATATTTTGACCGTCATGCTTGAGGGTTATTTGTTATGACACAATTAGTCTCACCTCAAGAAACGGCTCAGGCATCACCTGCAAAACGTATAAATCTGCGCTTATTAATTCCGTTGGGCTTGTTGATTATAGGTGCAGTAGGAATCGCAATGTGGTATTTGTCACGTCCTCAGTCTACTGCATTACAGTTAAGTGGTCGGATTGAAGGTTATCCTACAAATGTTGGCGCTAAGGTGGGAGGACGTGTGGATGCAGTAGCTTTACGTGAGGGTGATGAGGTACGCAGAGGTGAGGTGATTGTGCAATTAGATGATGCAGAAATTCAAGCACAGTTACAAGGAGCAAATGCTCGTTTGAGTGCAGCGCAGCAACAAGAACAACAAGCACGATTGCAAATTGCCGTTGCCCAAAGCCAAATTGAAGAAGCACAGTTTAACCTACAACAATCGCAGGGAGACGCTAGGGGACGAATTGCGCAAGCAGAAGCAAATGTAGCCACAGCACAAGCACAGTTAAGTCAAACAGAAGCCCAATTAGTCGAAGCACGATCGCAACTAGAACTCGCCCGCAAAGAACGCGATCGCTTTCAACAACTACTACAAGCAGGCGCAATTACCCAGCAACAATTCGATCAAGCGCAAACAACATTTCAAACAGCACAAGCAACACTTCAAAGTCGAAAAGCAGCAATCAACGCCGCACAAAGGCAAGTCAATGCAGCCCAGGGCGGATTAGTTCAAGCCCAAACTGCAAGTTTAAACCCAAATATTCGTAATACACAACTGAATGCTTTACGCAGACAACTCGATGTCGCGCGATCGCAACTTGCAGCAGCCCAAGCCGAAGTCAAAAATGCGCAAGCTTCCCGCCAACAAATTCAAGCACAAATTGCCTATCTCAACGTTGTGAGTCCCATAGATGGAGTTGTGTTAACTCGTAGTGTGGAACCTGGGGAAGTTGTAGCAACAGGTAGAACATTACTGACAGTGATCGATCCAAACACTGTCTATTTACGCGGCTTCATTCCAGGAGGACAAATTGGCAATGTGCGCGTTGGACAACGTGCTAATGTCTTTCTCGATTCTGCACCCGATCGCCCTTTATCTGCAAGAGTGGCAGCCATTGATCCGCAAGCATCATTTACTCCAGAAAATATTTACTTCCGCGAAGATCGAGTGCGACAAGTTTTTGGTGTCAAACTCAGTATTGATAATCCGCAAGGATTTGCTAAACCAGGAATGCCAGCAGATGGAGAAATTATTACTGAGGGGTGAGGGGTGAGGGGT
>NZ_JADEWN010000060.1 GCF_015207655.1 Gloeocapsopsis crepidinum LEGE 06123
GCCAGCTTCTGCTTAACTTCTTCAACGCTCTGGTGGGCTACAACTCGACTGACTCTTGCCATAACAGTGCTCGTTTCTCGGTTAACTGCACCCTACCCTAATTGTTCTTTAGAACGCAAGTTCGTATGAGGTAAGAATTAGCCTATATTTCTTCTGAATTTTGCTGCTTTATGAGAGTAGATTCGTATTTAGCACACTGTTGAATTAATCTAGCAACGATACCTGTCCAGGTTTGGTGAGATGCACCTATACCTGCACCATTGTCACCATGAAAATATTCGTGAAAAAGAATTAGATTGCGCCAGTGAGGATCGTGCTGAAATTTTTCTGTACCATCATAACAAGGTCTTTGTCCAGATTCATCATGCAGAAAAAGTCGAATAAGTCGTTCAGATAGTTCAACCGCAACTTCTTTTAAGGTGATTTCCCGACCCGACCCTGTAGGAAATTCAATTTTGAAGTCATCACCAAAATAGGAGTAAAATCGCTGGAGCGATTCAATAATTAGGTAGTTTATGGGAAACCAAATTGGTCCACGCCAATTAGAATTGCCACCAAATATGTTAGCAGTAGATTCGGCAGGTTGATAATCTACTCGATACTCAGTTCCATTCACATTCATTGTGTAAGGATGATTTTGGTGAAATTTGGAAACTGAACGAATCCCATAGGGACTGAGGAATTCGCTTTCATCGAGCATCTTTTGTAGAATACGCCTGAGTTTATCTGGAAAGGCGATCGCTAGTAGTCTGCGTTCACCCACACCAGGAGTCTGCATACAAGCAATTTTCTGAGTTAGATCAGGACGATTTTGAATAAACCATTTTGTCCGCTGACTAAAGCCAGGAAATTGAGATAAAGTTTCCGATTCAATAATACCGATCGCAAATAGTGGAATCAGCCCCACAATCGATCGCACTTTTAGCAATTCGTAACGTCCATCGGGAAAACGCAATGCATCATAGTAAAAGCCATCATGTTCATCCCATAAAGAAATATCTGATTGTCCAATACCATCAATGGCATCGGCAATGTAGAGAAAATGCTCAAAAAATTTGCTGGCAATGTCTTCGTAGGTCGGATTAAATTTCGCTAATTCTAAGGCAATCTCCAGCATATTGAGGCAATACATCGCCATCCAACTCGTACCATCTGCCTGTTGCAAATAACCACCTGTAGGCAGTTCAGCACTGCGATCGAAGATGCCAATATTATCTAAACCAAGAAATCCACCTTGGAAAACATTTCTACCTTCAACGTCTTTGCGATTTACCCACCAGGTAAAGTTGAGTAGTAATTTTTGAAAAACTCGTTCTAAAAAGTCTGTATCAGTACAGTTGTATAACTCTCGTTCGATTTTATAGATATTCCAAGCTGCCCAAGCTTGAACAGGCGGATTAACATCATTAAACGCCCATTCATAAGCCGGAATTTGCCCATTGGGGTGCATATACCACTCTCGCAGTAAGCGCGAAATTTGCAGCTTGGCAAAACCTGGATCGATCATTGCTAGTGGAATCAAGTGAAAGGCTAAATCCCAAGAAGCAAACCAAGGATATTCCCATTTATCGGGCATGGAAAGCACATCATCACTAAAAATGTGAATCCAATCTGAGTTTCGTCCTTGATTACGGGCAACTGGAGGCGGCGGACTAGCCGGATCGCCTTTGAGCCATTTTTCAACGATGTAGTAATAAAACTGCTTATTCCACAGTATTTCCGCAAATGCTTGTCGCTGAATCTGTCGCCGTTCTGAGGACATCTCAAATGGACAGATGCGATCATAAAATTCGTCGGCTTCTTGTAACCGAGTTTGAAAAATTTGATTAAATTCAGTTCCAAAAGGTGCATTTAATTCCGCAGCATCACTTAAGCGCAATTTTATCGTTTGAGTTTCGCTTGCATTAATTGATAACTGATAATGCGTTGCAACCTTAGTGCCTAGGCGTTGAGGATTAATAGCATCTTGGCGTTGGTGAATTAAGTAATCATGAAAAGCATCTTTGACATAAGGAGACGCATTCTCAACCCCGAATAATTTCTGAAAGTTAGTTTCGTTTTCTGTAAATAGTAAGGAGAATTTTTGTGTGTTTGTTTGATCGCAATACAGCGATCGCTGACCTAGCGTAGGATGAATCGCTGCAACAGTACTAAAATGACTTTCCTCAGAACATACTTTGAGAATAGGTTTTTCGCAGTCATATCCCCAAGACCATGTATTGCGAAACCAAAGAGTCGGTAATAGGTGTAAAGTTTTAGCTTCAGATCCTCGGTTAGTGATGCTGATTTGAATTAGAATATCTTCAGGTGACTTTTTAGCATATTCTACTTCCACATCAAAGTAGCAATTTTGATCGTCAAAAATTCCAGTATCAAGCAATTCGTATTCGAGAGAATGGCGGCTACGCTGTTGATTTTCTTGCACTAACTGATCGTAGGGAAACGCCGCTTGGGGATACTTATAAAGATATTTCATGTAAGAATGAGTCGGCGTATTGTCGAGATAGAAATAGTACTCCTTGACATCCTCGCCATGATTACCTTCATTTCCAGTTAACCCAAACAAGCGCTCTTTGAGAATTGAGTCTTCACCATTCCAAAGCGCAATCGCAAAACAAAGTCGTTGATGGTTGTCACAAATACCGGCAATACCATCTTCTCCCCAACGGTAAGCACGAGAACGCGCGTGGTCGTGAGGAAAATATTCCCATGCTGAACCATCAGCACTGTAATCTTCTCGCACTGTTCCCCATTGTCGCTCACTCAGATATGATCCCCAGCGAGTCCAGTAAGCCGTGCGATCGCCTTTGGCGCTACGCTTTGCGTAATCGCGATTTGCTTGTAACCTCTGTTCTTCAGTGGTCATAATTTGTTCTCAGGTTAAACTTAGCGAAGGTGATTAAGAGAGTTTTGTCAGTAACCCTAAGAATTTTTGCGATGTAGGTGTTAAGAGTGTGCGACGATAAGCATCTGCGGCTTTTTTAATTCCTTCAGCTTGTGTAGGATAAGGATGAATTACACTTGATAAACCATTCAAACCGACCTTATTCACGATCGCTGTCGTCACCTCACTAATCATCTCTCCAGCATGAGAAGCCACAATTGTCGCTCCGAGAATTTCATCAGAACCTTTTTTATGATGAATTTTGACAAAACCTGATTCTTCCCCATCAGCGATCGCGCGATCGACATTGCTCATTGAAATCTTGATAGTATCAACAGAAATTCCTTGAGACTGCGCTTGGTGGTCAGACATTCCGACATGCGCAATTTCTGGGTCAGTATAAGTTACCCAAGGCATTACTAAGTTACTTAGTTTAGATCGTCCAAGACCAAAAGGAGAAAACAACGTATTTTTAATCACTATCCGTGCTGCTGCATCGGCTGCATGGGTAAATTTCCAATTCATGCAGATATCGCCTGCTGCATAAATATTAGGGTTCGTTGTTTGGAGATAATCATTAACTTGTACTCCCTGGCGATCGTACTCTACCCCGACTGCTTTTAAATTCAAAGATTCCACATTAGGAGCGCGTCCTGCACCAACTAATATCTCATCAACAACAATTGATTGTTTGGTTCCATTACTAGTGAAATAAATCGTTTTGCCATCGGTTGACTTTTTCACCCGTTCTATTTGGCTATTCAATACCAGATGAATTCCTTCGTCGATAAAGGCATTTTGAATAATTTCAGCAGCATCAGCATCTTCTTTATCTAACAAATGAGAATGTCGGTGAAACAAAATAACTTGACATCCCAAGCGACTGAAAGCTTGAGCCAATTCGCACCCAATGGGACCACCACCAATGACTGCAAGACGTTTAGGGCGTTCAGTTAGTGAAAAAACTGTTTCATTAGTCAAAAATCCTGCTTCTTCAATTCCCTCTATTGAGGGACGCACAGCTCTTGCCCCTGTTGCAATCACAGCTTTTTTATAACGTAGCGTTTTCCCCGCCACTTCAATAGAGTTATTTGCTAAAAAACGACCTGCTCCCAAAAAGACATCAATACCAAGTTTCTGGAAACGTTGAGCCGAATCATGATGGCTAATTCCTGCCCGCAATTTCCGCATCCGTTTCATCACTGCCGGAAAATCAACCTCGATTTCTTGAGGAGGATGAATACCAAATGCTTGAGCATGACGCATCTCGCCAACGACACGCGCAGAACGGATGATGCACTTTGAAGGAACGCAACCTACATTTAAGCAATCTCCGCCCATCAGATGTTTTTCAATTAAGGCGACTTTTAAACCCAAGCCTAAACCTGCTGCACCTGCGGCGACAACTAATCCAGCCGTACCTGCACCAATGACAACGAGATCGTAGCGATCGCTCGGTTGCGGATTGTTCCAATCAGGCGGATGAACGTAAGAAATCAACTTGTTGTTATATTCATCCATCGGTGGAACAGTGACTTTTTGAAAGGCTGATGACATGACTAACTCCTAAAAACATTCAAAATTTCAAATAAGACAACCTACTCTGTTCCACGCACTGGATAGTTTTTCTTTAACACAAAATCGATGGACGACAGCATCTCCGAGATAGGTGGACGACCAAAAGGACCACTATTGATGGCAGCATAGAAAAGTATGCCGTCGGGTTTAACTAAGAAAAGACCTGGTTCGCAAAATAAAGGCGGTTCATTTTCAAACGCACCTTTAGAAATATAAAGTCCCCAACGACGCATTAAGTCAATACTTGCTTCATAGCCAATCGTCAGATTTTGAATTCCCCAGTCGTTTTGAGATTGTTGTGCTTTTTCTCGACTATCTCCACTCAAAGCGATGACATCAACGCCAAGATTAGCGAAATCCTCTAGGTGATTGGCAATTTCAGTTAGATAGCTTTGGCAAATTGGACAAAACCATCCCCGATAAAAAACAATCATTGTGAATTGGGGCTTCTGTTCAAGTTTCCAAAAATTACCATCAAGGGTTTTGACTTCAAGTTCTGGAATTTGAGTACCAGTCATTAATTTCGTGGGTGTTGCAGTCATAGCTACCTTTAACTTGTTTACTAATTCAAGTGAGCTTCAGTTTCCTGGTGTGTAGGCTCCAAAACTTGCTCTTCCAAAGCCTTACGAGCTAATTTAGTTACATATAGCGTGACGGCTACTGTAGCAATAAATCCTAAGATCCGAATTGTCCATTGCACAACAGGATTGTCAGGTTGAGCTTCAGTGCCAATTGTGGCAATACTTCCAGCTAAAGAACCGATATAAACGTACATAATTGTTCCAGGAATCATCCCTACCGAACCGATAAAGTAGTCCTTTAAAGAAACTCCTGTGACGCCATAAGCGTAATTCAATAGATTAAACGGAAATATTGGAGAAAGTCGCGTCAGTAGCACAATTTTGAGTCCTTCTCTACCGACAGCTTGATCAATCGCTCGAAATTTTTTGTTTCCTGCAATTTTTTTAGCAACCCAGCCGCGTGCTAAATAGCGCCCGACGAGAAAAGCCGCTGTAGCACCTAACGTTGCACCAATAAAAACGTAGAATGATCCTAAAAAGACACCAAAAACAACACCAGCGCCAAGCGTAAGAATCGAACCTGGTAAAAAAGCGATAGTAGCAACGATGTAGAGAAGGATAAATGCGATCGCGCCAACTGTACCTAGACTATCAATCCATTGCAAGGCATTTCGCAGCCATCCTTGAGGATTAAACGCAACTCCATTAGCATCTTGTGCGAAAGCTGGGTCGGCAGCAACAAGGGCAATGCCAAAGGTAGCCAGCATCAAGATAGTCAATCTAAATAGCTTATTTAATCTAGGGCGACTATTTTTCATGATTTTAGTGGTTAGTTTTATTGTGGACATTTGCCTCTGAAATACTTTGGTTGAGAGCTTTTTTAGCAAGGCGCGTCATGTAAATTGTCATGGCAACTGTAGCTATTACCCCAATGATTCGCATTACCCACTGCATAATTTGAGTCTCGGCAGTCATGGGACGATTGGACATATTAAGCGTGGCAAGATCGCTTGCAAGAGAACCAATGTAAACGTACATTACAGTTCCTGGAATCATGCCGAGGGAACCTAAGATATAGTCTTTGAGTGCAACTTGCGTAACTCCGAAAACGTAATTCAACAGATTAAATGGAAATATCGGAGAAAGACGTGTTAATAAAACAATTTTCCAGCCTTCTTGAGCAACAGCGCGATCTATTGCCTGCAATTGAGGATTTTTGCCAATCTGTTGATGAATCCAATTCCGCGATAGGTAACGTCCGAGGAGAAAAGCCCACGTTGCGCCCAGCATTGCAGCAATTAAAACATAAACTGAACCCCAAAAAATACCGAATAAACAACCGCCTTTGAGCGTTAAAATTGTGCCAGGGACAAATAACAATGTTGCAATGTTGTAGATGGCGATGAATGTAATAGGTCCCAAAATACCAAGACTTTTGACTGCAATTAACGATGTCTGCAAAAGTTCTTGCAGATTAAATGGTTTAAATGCGATCGCTGTGATGGCAACTAAACTAACGATCGCGATTAGTTTGAGCCTGATATGGTATTGGCGGTTGAATTGAGTCATTTTTCCCGATTGTGAAGAAGCGATCGCCCAAGCGCTACTAACTTGCAACTCAATTTGGTTTAGGAAAATTGCCCATAAGGTGAGTGAAGGTTACTTTGCCCATTTCACCAGGCATTTGACCGTGAGTTTGTTTGTCTGCATGATAAGCTGCTGCTAGTATTTGATAATTATTGTTAGCAGGCACGGTAATCGTTGCAGTCGCATTGCCTGTATTATCGGCTCTAAATTCGTTACCAGGAGTACCACCGGCAGGTCCCATATCCATTCCGACAAGTTTTTTGTTGACCCACCAGAAGGTGTAAAGTCCATTAGGAACTAAATTGCTTGCTTTGAGGGTAACGGTGTAATTGCCAGATTGAACAGGCGATACAGAAACCTCACCAGTAGCATCAAGCCACTTTTCTTGCGTAACACCTTGGGGAGTGCCATCATCAGCAACAGCCGATAACATTCTAGAGGTTCTTTGATTTTGTGCTGCTACTATAATTTGTGAAGTATCATCGCTGGTAGTTAAAGTGTTTTTTTGAGTTCTACCAGTTACTTTAGTGAGATTAGGTAATATTGCAGCAGATAACAAAAGGATCGATACACCACCGAGAAGAATTAAACGTTTCATAAGTCAAACTTCCTTGTTGAATAATCCACTTGAGTTTTCCTCTTCTAATCGCTCAAAACAATTAACAGCGATTGCTTTTTCAGCAACAAATAGCAATAACTTGATCGCGTGTTTCCAAGACATTTAGCGATTAAAGATTTATAAATGATACGAAGCCGATGTCAAAATGGATTTACTCAAATGTGGCAATTGAAATAAAAAGACTAATTCTTAGAAAAGCAGCATAAATCTACAACAACTGTTCCTGTTGCGCTAGCAATTAGTACATTACGTTTCATAGTTTTATTATTTTAGAAAATTGATATTTAATATCAGTTTAGGAACTGACTTAAACCACTGGCTTAGAGATAATTGCGATTGATGGCGATACCAGCGAACAAGTTTTTGGGGCGAAACTCCTAGTAAATATCCACAAATCACGATCTGATTAATCAACGTCGTCTTGAAAATTCCTTTTTTCAACCACCGACGTGCTGATGTAACTACGGGGATAGGAATAATTGCAATATATCCTCTGCGTTTTAACCGACGTATCAATTCAAAATCTTCCATAATTGGTAACTCTGGAAAGCCACCAAGCTGGTGAAATATTTCGGCTTTGAGAAAAATAGCTTGGTCGCCGTAGGGCATTTGTAAAAAGTGCGATCGCAAACTTACACCCCATTCAATTAACCGCAAACTTCTCAAAGGTGCATCAATTTGTAATGCAAACGCACCTGCAATAGGAATTTTTCTACAAGTCTGTAATGGATTTAGTGCAGCACGAATCATCGTGTCAAAATTAGCAGGTAAACGGGTATCACTATGCAAAAACAACAGAATTTCACCTGTTGCTGCGGTAACACCCATATTCATTTGACAAGCACGACCTCTAGGGGCTGACAAAACTTTGATACCCAACGACTGAACGAACTCAAGCGTACCGTCACTAGAACCACCATCAACAACAATTACTTCTACATTAGTATTTGGTTGAGTACTTGTTAGTACTTTTTGAATCGCTTCCATCTCATTAAGAACTGGAATGATAATTGAAATCCTTTGAGGTGTTTTTGTTAAAATCACAAGTTTACGATACCTAACTTTCAACTAAAGCACCACCACAACTAGAACCACAACCTGCTGTACAGCCATAGCAATAAGGTGCAGTTTGGATCTCGTTAATTAAATCTAAATTTCCAGCTTCTAGTAACTTAGCAACCGTTAGTATTTCGTTATTACGAGTTTTTGCCGGAAGATTTGCCATTTGGTTAAAGTCGCAGTCGTAGACGTTACCCAGATAATCAATTGAAAGCTGATTGCGACACATTAAATGTTCAACAGTACTAAAATTAAAATGAGACTCTAAAAAATACAAATAAGGTTTGTAAAGATTTCTGCGTTCTAGATATAACTTAGTTCGTCCTATGGGCAAGTTAGTGATGGTTAATAGGTTGTTAAAGCAAATACCAAAATGTTCTTGTAAGAACATTTTGTAATCTCGTTCGAGTTCAACTTGTTGAGGAGCAAGTGCAAACTTTTCTGCAACGGGAAGTTGAGGATTATATACTAAATCTAGAATTAAGTTGGGTGCTTGACCATAGCCGAGATGGTTTAACCATTGCAGAGCGCGAATAGAAGTCTCAAAAACACCATTTCCCCGCATTTTATCAACATTATCTGCAAGATAACAGGGAAGGGAAGCAACAATTTTTAGCTGATGTTGAGCGCAATATTCTGGGATGTCACTAAACCCTGCTTCAAAATAAATTGTTAAGTTAGAGCGTACAATAACTTGTTTACCCTTGGCACGTGCTGCTGCGACAATAGGTTTAAAGCCATAAAGCATTTCGGGAGCGCCACCTGTGAGATCTACAACCTGAATTTGAGGAAAATGATTGATGAGTTTAATTATTTGGTGACAAACTTTTGGAGAAAGTTCTTCAGTTCGTTGTGGACTTGCTGAGACATGACAGTGAAGACAGGCAAGATTACAGCGTTTTCCCAGGTTAATTTGTAATACATTTATATGCTTTTTTGTCAAGTTTGAACTCAGTTTTCTAAATGGTGTTACGGCTGAATCTAAAGAAGCATTGATTGCTGACGATATCATTTTTTTTACCTCTTATTCATCAATTGATTAGACACTAACAGCACCCGCCGCCATCGTAATACCAAGTTGAATTTGTGATAGTAATTTCTTCGGAAAATGATGCTAGTTTTATAGCAGTTTTATCGCACACAGCAGCAGGAATACCTCGTTGTAAAAGATGTCCGGCTCCATCATCAAAAAAGGGTTTTGTTCCGGCATAAATAGCTGTTTTGCCTGTAAAAACACAAGCACCATCTTCAGGAATCGGGACTTTATAGGAAACTGTATCGAGACTTTCTAAGAGTAAATGCTCTTTTAATCTGTAGCTTTGAGAATCTAAGAGACGGTAAGGACGACGCGCTCGAATTTCAATTTGACCAAAGCCAGTATTGACGAGGTGTTTGATATATTGCTCATAAGTAAGTGCTCCTGATAGACACATTGCTCTTAGTCGTTCATCTTGTTGCAGGTGTTGGGGAATCGAACGAGTAGCAATAGGATCGCTCATCAGCAAGCGTCCTTGTGGTTTCAATACACGAAAAGCTTCTTTTAAAGCTAAATGCAGATCTTGCGGTGTGAAAATATTAAATAGGCAATTTTGTGCTAATACATCAACAGAAGCATCGGCAACTGGTAGAGAAAAAGCATCACCTTCGCGAATCTCAACAAAACTAGGATCGAACCAGGCATTTTCTTGGGCAGCAAGTTTGAGGTTACGAGTAGCTGCTTCGCGCATTGCTGTCACTGGTTCAACCGCAATAACTGCCCCCTGACGGCGAGAAAAATAAGCAAACTGCAACGCTTCGAGTCCTCCACCAACCCCGACATAAAGTACAGTTGGAGCATGAGCGAGTTCCGTAGGGTGTACTGTCGTACCGCAACCGTAGTTCATCTGTTGCATTTGCAGAGGAATATTAAGTTCGGGTAGTTGCAGGGAACTGCTTTGGACGCAACACAAACCGACTTGTGGTGTTTGTGCAACTTCGCTATAAAACTGGGCAGTTGTTTCGAGATAGGTCATTTAAATCCTTGGTGTAGATATCGTATGTTCAGATTTGAGGAGGCGATCGCAACAAGAAGACATATGGCGAAAAGAGCGATCGCTCTTAAGTCCACTCGTTGGGTTCTATCTTGGGTAATACGAAGCTAAAGCAAAAAAGGATTTACTCAATTTGAGCAAAGATGTCAAAACGCTTGATTTTGCAGGTAAGAATCGAAGACAACAAAATGTTGATTGAATTTAACCACATCCTTTTTCAGGTTGGTTTCGTATCACTATTGAAGCCAAAATTATGGAGTTCAATCGCACTTAGATAAATTCTGAAATTCAAACTATAGATACTACTGCTTTGAGGTCAAAACTTGGGTCTAAATGATGCTATCCAATCAGACGGATACAGAGGTATTTCAATCGTTGCGATCGGGAAATCTGCTCGCTTTGGGTATTCTGTACGAACGCTATGGAGAGGTTGTCTACCGAGTAGCACTGCGGATGTTAGGTAATGCTCAAGAAGCTGAAGATCTCACACAAGAAGTGTTTCTTTCACTCCTCGGCAGTGGTATCTATGACCGCAGACGGGGTTCTATGGTGGTCTTTCTTACGACTGTCACTCGATCAAAAGCGATTGATCGCCACCGTCAGATTCGCGCGCAGTGGCAACGTATTCAACGCTGGTTTCATAGTTCTTCTCCTGAGAGTGAGCGTGCTTTGATAGATAAAGTTGCTCTTAAGGAAATGTCTTGTCGCGTCCGCGAAGCATTCGCTGAATTATCTACCACTCAGCAGCAAGTTTTGGAAATGGCGTATTATGACGGTTTGAGTCAATCAGAAATTTCTGAAGAATTAAATATGCCTATCGGAACCGTAAAGACACACAAGCGCAAAGGGTTGTTAAAGCTGAGAGAAATATTGCAAGATTTGGTGGAGTAGCAATGGTATTTCGGGAATCTGAAGAAATTCAAGAACTTTTAGCAAGTTATGTTCTAGGTGACTTGACTCCAGAAGAAGTTGCTTCAGTCAATCAATTATTGGATTCTCATCCTGAATTACAAACTGAAGTACGCTGCTTGCAAAATACATTAGGTTTGATTCCTTTGGCACTACCAGAAGCTGAGTTACCGCCAACGTTGGGATCTCGCATCTTGCAGACAGCATCAGGACGTTCAACTGTAAGAGCAAATCGCGTAGGAACAAGGGCAAAAACTAGGTTGGGTGTTATTGGAACTGTCGCCGCCTCGGTTGTTGTCGGATTTAGCTTTTATAGCTATCGCCTACACCAGCAAGTTGTTGCAACTCAAGCGGAACTTTCACAATATAAAAATGCGATCGCCTTACTGCGTCAACCGAGTAACCGTTTGCTTGCACTCCAAGGAACAAGTGCAATTCCTGCTGCTTCTGGAAGTTTAGTTGTGGTTCCCAATGCTGAGGCGATCGTTCTTACGCTTCAAAATCTCACTCCCCTACCAGAAGGACAAGTTTATCGATTGTGGGGAGTTGCCGATGGTGAAAAAATCTATTGTGGCGAATTTCGACCTGATTCCCAGGGAAGAGCTTTGGTAAAATTTCCGCTTGATGCAGAAATCTCAGACTCTTCTGCTGTTGTGATTACTGTCGAACCATCACAAAGACTTTCTTATCCTACTGGGGAAACTGTGATGACAGGAAGTATATCACTGTAATCAGTTTATTGTGGTGGTTGCGGTAGAGAAGACTGTTGACGCGCAGAGTATTTTGCAACCAATTGAGAGATTTCTGGATTATATAATCGCAGATAATTCCAGTAATTACCAAATACCTGTCTGACGTAGCCTCTAGTTTCTTCAAAAGGAATAGCTTCAACAAATTCATCAGGATCTCTGGTATTTAGAGTTCTTAACCATTTAGAAACATTTCCTGGACCTGCGTTGTAACTGGCGATCGCCAACATTGAATTATTGTCATACTGTTCGTGTGTGTGATCCAAATACCACGTACCCAAGCGCATATTGTCTTGGGGATTTTCTTTGTTGTACTCCTTCAAATCAATCTTCTGCGCAATCCATTCTCCTGTACTCGGCATCACTTGCATTAAACCTACAGCACCCGCAACAGAACGAATTTTTGGCTCAAAACGCGACTCTTGGCGAATGAGTGCTGTCACTAAGAACGGATTAAGTTGACGCTTTTGCGACCAAGTTGTAATTTCCTCAAAGAAGGGAAATGGATAACGTGCTTGCCAATAAGTTAACTCTTGTCGCAGTACTTGATACTCTGTTCGATCTTGAGGCAATTCGCGATCTTCTAAAGTCGAAACTAAATTGATTCCTTTCAAATGTTGACCAATCGCAGTTCGCAGCAATCCATCAGTAAATTGTTCAGATACAGTGGGTTGGCGATCGTTCTGAAATTCTGTGCGCCACAGCGCCCAAGCATCAGTATCTTGCCCTAATTGATAGAGTTCTTTTAAGGTATCCGATCCGGCTGGAAGCACAGCACGTTGTGGTGGTGTAATCTCAAAATTGAGTTGGCGGACAGTGTTAAAGTTACCAACATCTAACCCCAGCATGGTTGCCGATCGCCAAGCATAATACGATTGGGGAAATTGACTTAATACATATTCAAACGCAGCTTTCGCTTCTTGTTGTCTTTCTAATTGCAGCGCCCATTTACCGATCCAAAATCCAGCACGAGGAGCCAAAATATTTTTTGGGTTACTTGCAGGAATCGGTTGCGCCCATTGCCATGCTCCTTGGTAATCTTTATTTGCAGCTTTTTGCAGTGCAATTTTCCAGCGGTACTCAACAGCAGCATCTGAATTACCATATTTTTCTAACAATAGTTGTCGCGTTTGCGCAGCAGATGTTTTATTCCCTAAGTTGTCGAGAATCGTCGCTTTTTGAGCTAAAGCTGCTCCTGCTTGTTGAGGAAATTCTTTGACAATCTGATTGAGATATGATAGAATAGCTTCCCGATTCTGGGTAATTTGTGCCAAATTTAATAAAGCTGTACCACTTTCTGGCGCAGTCGAAAACTCGCGCAGCAGTTGTTGATAAGCGGCGATCGCCTCAGTACGTTTGTTACTCAGTTGAAGACTCCGACCAATGCGATAGACATTCAACGCTGTACGCGGTGCTTGTCGATAAGCTGTTGCTGCTTTCGAGTAAACTTGATTTTCCCAATAGGCACTAGCGATCGCTTCCCAATCTTGCGGCTGGAATTGTCCTGAATATTTATTTGTGAGTTGATCTAACACTGAGACAACTCCTGGCTGTTCGTAAGCGTGTTTTGCCAGCAGCAGCATCAACTGTGGTTGATTTGGATTTTGTTGCAGTAATGAACGCGTAATTTCAATCGTGCGGGGATGTGAAGGAAATTGCGCGATCGCCCTTTGCCAATATTGCGGTGTTGTTTTTCCCAAGACATATAATGCTTCGACTGTAACCGGATGCGAGGGAAATCGCTGTAGTAATTCTTGATATGTTGCTTGTGCGTTTGCCGTGTCACCAAGAATTTCGTAAGCTTGTGCGCGTTTGTAAAGGATCGGTGCGGCTAATACAGAATAACTTTGTTCCAACCCATCGAGTAGTTGCAAGGCACTTTCAGCTTGCTGATTTTGCAGATAGTCGTTTGCTAACACGTAGCGCGCGTGATCGCGATCTTGAGATGGCGGTAACTGTGCGATCGTATTTAGTTGTACCATTCGTGCTGCAGGTGACAGTGACACTAATGGAAGAACCGACGATTTTGGATGATCTAAACTCATTTGCAGTGCATTTTCTTGTGGCAACTGCAACCAATCGCTAGCCTTGGCGGCTAACACTGCTATCCCAACAAGCATAGTACATATTCCTGCACCAGCAGCTAAGGGGACTCGGTTTTTCCAACGCTGCAACATAATTGTTTTCGGAAGTCACGCCTGATTTCCAGAAACTCTAACATTACTCCTTATTAACTGGCAGCTGCTTTTGAGTTTAATTTTGATTAGGGCAAAAATCTATCTAAGGCAGCTTTTAACTCTGCCATTTCTACTTCGATGTTTCCTTCTTGAGCAGCTCTTGTAATACACTCACTAAGATGTGCGTCTAAAATCATTCTGGCGACTCGATCTAATGCACCCCGTACTGCAGCAATTTGTACTAGTACTTCTGGACACGGGCGACTTTCCTGCACCATCGTTTTAACACCACGAATGTGTCCTTCAATACGTGACAAGCGATTAACGATGCTTCTGAGTGATTCCTCGCTGTGGACGTGGGGATGCACTGACGAATCCCCAAGGCGATCGCCTACGCTATGGTTGTCGTGGCTATGGGAATGTTCCTCCCTGGTGATAGGCAATTTATCTTCTGCTAATCGATGAGAACGATTCATGAGTGATCAACGCACATGAGGATAGATATAGATCCTAGCTTATTGCTGAGCAAATGATAAAAATACCTATTGAAAATTTTATATTTTGAGAAACCTTATTGTTGTAAGGAGAGACAATTGAGTTTGGTAATAGATATTATTAAAGACCGCTGTAAATTTACATAAATTTTTACTTGCTTTGTCATAATAATATAAAGCTTTTAATTGAAATATCTTTTAATCTACTGCATTAATTCAATTTCTCGATTTGCAGTATCTTGAGCTTGTTGCATAGCAACTGCGAGGGTTTGTTCGCCTAACATTGCACTAATAAATTGATTGTTAAAATTAGTCAAAATCGTTGGTAAATTTTTACCGGCTTGCCATACAGTTGCATAGTTTGCACCTGCAATAAACGGTGCATATAGTGGTTTTTGATCGTAACCAAGTTCTTGCGTAACAGATTTACGAGTTGGTAATGCAACTCCTGTACTTGTCCAAGCTTTCATTCCCTCTTTTCCTGTTAAATAAGACAGTAATTGCCATGCTTCTTGTTTATGCTGTGATTTCTTATTCATTACATAAGCAACGGTATAAGCCATCGTGCCTTTTCTTCCAGCAATTGTTGGTACTTCGGCTGTTGCATATTCAAGCGCTGGAAACGTATCATCTAAATAAGGAATCAACCAAGGTCCTTCAATAACCATTGCAGCTTTACCTTGACCAAATATTTCACCCCCTGACGTTGTACCAGCATCAGAAGGTTGAGCAGATGATTGATCTTGTCGATACTGATCGACGATTAATTGTAAACCTTGTAAACTTTCTGGTGAAGCAAATATAGCCTGTTCTGACTTATTAGTTAACTGACCACCAAAAGCTTTAATTACAAAATACTGTCGTGCTAGTTCTGGCGTAATTCCGAAACCATAGCGGTCAATTCTAGCATTGTTGTTGAGATCGACAGTTAGTTTTTTAGCATACTCTCTCAATTCTTCCCAAGTTTGCGGTGGTTGCGATAAACCAGCTTCAGCAAAAGCTTGTTTATTATAAAACAAAACAAGTGTAGAAAAGTCTTTAGGGAAGCCATAAGTTTTGCCATCTTGTTGAAAAGCAGCAAGAAGTGAAGGTTGAAAGTCGGCAACATCAAATTCCGGTGTCACATAACTATCTAATGGTTCTAATACACCAGGTTCAATAAGTCCAGGTGCTTCTAAAGCATCAAGATAAAAAACATCTGCTGCAGTATCGCCAATCAAACGAGTTTTCAATACATCCATATATTCATCAGCGATCGCATCATATTTAACCCTAATCTGAGGATGCAACGATTCAAACTCATTTAATACTTGTTGTAAAAGTTGTTTTTCTTGTAAATTACTCCATCCACTAAGAGTTACAGTAACAAACTTGTTGTTGCTATCTTGCCTCGCAATACACCCAGTAAATATAATGATTCCGAAGATAAAAAGAACAACAAATGACCAAAACCTTTTAAACATGAAGCAATATTGACCTTAGAATAAGTAGTAACTTTCTTGGTTTTTAAAATTCCTGTTACTCTCTTTCCTCCGTGTTCTCTATACTACGGAAACTTCTACACGGGGTTCTACAATGAAGGAGACTTCCGCACGAAAGTGTCCTCCTCTGTAGTTCTTTCTAAAAAGACTTAAACTTCCAATGCAATGACTATACTAGCGTTTTGCCCTCAAAGAAATGATGATACAACAAACTCGAAATGCGTTTAAACGATTTTCTCAAATAGCATTCATCCTAACTCTAATCATTGTATTGACATTATCACTATCGGGATGTCAACCGATATCAAATACACAAGCAACCAGTATTACTAAAATAACATTTTGGCATGGTGTTAATCCGCCATCCAATCGAGACGTACTACAAAAATTAGTCGATCAATTTAATCAAGAACATCCAGATATTCAAGTAGAATCACTTTACATTGGACAAGCCGAACAACAATTACCCAAAATTTTGGCAGCAGTAGTCGGCAATGCACCACCAGATCTATTATGGTTCAACGCCACATTAACAGGTCAACTTGTAGAACTTGATGCGATTCGCCCTATCGAAGACTGGCTAACAGCATTACCCGTCAAAAATCAACTCGATCCTGCTTTATTTGAATCAATGGAGTATCAAGGACACATTTGGTCAGTACCATTTGGGACAAATAATTCAGGAGTATTTTATCGTCCTAGTTTATTTCAAGCTGCGGGAATTACAAAACTACCTGAAACTTGGGAAGAATTGCGCCAAATTGCGCGTCAGTTGACTCGCGATACCGATGGTGACAAGCGTATCGATCAACACGGGATATTTTTACCTTTAGGTAAAGGCGAATTTGCGGTATTTTTGTGGCTACCGTTTATGTGGAGTGCAGGCGGGGAGTTAGTCGCGGATACTCAACAAGCCGCAGCCGTCGATTTAGCTAATAATCAAGGCGCGATCGCTGCGTTACAATTCTGGCAAAATCTCATCGCTGATGGTTCCGCCGTGTTGTCGTTACCCGAACGCGGTTTTGAAATCGATGATTTTCTGGCTGGTAAAGTCGCAATGCAACTGACAGGACCTTGGACACTGGGACAACTCAAAAGTACTGGTGTCGATTTTGGCGTGTTTCCCATTCCAGTTGATAAGCGCCATGCTACTGGAATTGGTGGTGAAAATTTATTTGTATTCAAATCTACACCACAACGCGAACAAGCCGCACTCAAGTTTACTGAATTTGTCTTAAGCGAACAATTTCAAACTCAATGGGCAATTGGTACAGGTTACTTACCTGTGAATCTCAAAGCGCGAGAAAATGACCAATACAAAGCATTTACAGCAGAACAGCCAGCGGTGCAAGTCTTTTTAGATCAAGCACAGTATGGGCGATCGCGTCCCATTTTTCCTGGATACAGTCGCGTCTCAGAAAATATTGGTCGGGCGCTAGAAGCCGTGTTACTACGCAAGAGTTCACCTACTGAAGCCCTACAAGCCGCCCAGCAGCGATTAAACTTAATTTTTCAGTAATCTTGTTTACAGTTTAGCTGCATACAAAGCCGCGCCAACTAATCCAACTTGCGGGTTTAGCACAATATAGACTGGTACATCTTCTAAAATTGAACGCATCCGCCCTTTACTTGTAAAAGCATGAAGAAAGTTGCCTTCTTGAATGAGTGGAAGGATTTTAGGCGCAATTCCACCTGCTACATAAAGCCCATTGTAAGGCAGAAGTTTTAAGGCAAGATTCCCAGCTTCTGCACCGTAGGCTTCAACAAACATTCGTAACGTTTGTTCGCTGAGGCGATCGCGCCCTTCTAGGGCAGCCGTTGAGATTGCCGCCGCCGGATCGACACTTTTTTCACTTCCTGCTTGTTTTTCCCAGGTACTCACGATTTGAGCGATCTCAGGGGATTCTGTAGCATAAGAGCGATCGCGTAAAAACTGATAGATTGCAATAATACCTAAACCTGAAACAACCCTTTCAACCGAAACTCTTTGAATATCATGCTTATCAAGCAGATACTTCAAGAGCAAAAATTCTAACTCAGATCGCGGTGCAAAATCTGCGTGTCCGCCTTCTGAAGCGAATACATCAAACTCTTCTCCTTTTTTGATCAAAAATCCTTGTCCTAACCCAGTTCCTGCGCCAAGTACTGCAACTGGGGCTGATGATTGCGGTTTACCTGCTTGCAGCGTATATATATCTTCTTCCTTTAAGCCTAAAACACCATAGCTAACTGCGGCAAAATCATTAATTAACGAAATTGGTGCAATTTTTAATTCTTGTTCTAGACGTTGTGAATCGAGAAACCACGCCAGATTCGTCAGTTTTACAGTATTGTTGACGACGGGACCTGCGATCGCAAAACACGCTTTTTGTGGCATTGTATCTTTACCAGTTTTCTCTGCTGCGGTAGCAAGAAAATGCCGGACAATTGGTACTAAATCTGTATAATTGCGGCTACTGTAGCGTTCTTCATACAGCGTTTGGATCTTGCCTATTTCTGGCTGCTGCACTAAGCGCAAAATCGTTTTAGTTCCACCAATATCGCCCGCTAATAGTAATCTCATGTTTCCTCTGCACTGCTCTTTTTAGAGCATATAGGCAGGCGAGATACCTGCGCTAGTATGACTTTTTAGTTAAACCGAATGACTTCTTCAACTTTGCTTAAATGAGATGTATCTCCTGCTAATTCTAGTAACCAGTCTGGCTCTTGACGTACAACTTTGACTAAACTGCACAAAGATGCTTTGACTTGATCTTTCGCACTTGCACCGACAAGCCCCACAGCACCACCCAACACTGATGCACCGTGTCCTACTAATAGAATATCTTCTGAAAAGAACTCATCAGCAAGAATTGTTGTGGTTTTCCCTGCACGTACTAGCATTTCGGCGTGAGTTTCAGGATATTCTGGGGTAATGCGCGAAGTATAGCTCAGATCAATTCGCGGATATAGTTTAGTTAATGCCTCAATTGATAATTTTTCAGGCATTTCTGGAAACCAAGCAGGATTTAACCATTCACTCAAGCCCGCCTCTAATTTGATTGGTAAATCTAAAGCTTCAGCGATTTGGTTTGCTGTTTGCACTGTACGCAAGAATGGAGAAGCAAAAATATGGGCAATGTTTTCCGATTTCAAGCGTTGTCCTAATTGATAAGCCTGTACCACTCCATCATCCGAAAGCGGCGGGTCGAAGCGTCTTTCGGCAGTATTGAACCACTCTGGGTTAACAAAGTCAATGCGGTTTCCGTGTCGCGCAATCCAGACAATTTGACTCATGCAATAAAATCTCTCGTATGCTCCAATCGTTACTGTAGCGAAGACAAACGTACTAGGAGTGTTCCTGCTGATAAAATTGGTAAATTACTGCCTGCAAAATCTTGAGTATCACGCGTAACAATAGCATCTAAATTTTCTGATATCGCACACGCTAACTGAATTGCATCCTCATGCATCAGCTATCTGGGATGATATGGCAGCTTCTAAAATATTCTGGTCAACTGTACAGACTTACATCAGTACCAATAATTCAGCGATATCTTGTTTTGCTAATGCGATGCCTTTACTTTTTCTAGCAATGTAAAAAATATCAGTTAAAGTTGTTGCTGTAACATAACCTTGAAGCTGCTTAGATTCAATAGCGTTCAGTAAAGCTTTAGCATCTATAAAAAAAGGTTCGCGTAGTAATAGAGCATCTAAAATGATATTTGTATCTACTAAAACACGTATTAAAGGTACTTCTCCTTTAAACGGTTTTCTAAGATCGCATCAATTTCTTTGTCAGTTGGAGGTGGTGTATCAGTCTTTAGAGAGCCAGCCAATCGCTCTACAATTCCCTCGGTAGGTTCTGGGCGCGGTCTTAGTTCGTTACTTAAAGATCGCACGATCGCTTCTACTAATAACAGGCGATCGCTAACTGATAATTGATAAGCTTCCTTACGTAATTCTTCCCAAGACATTGACATATTTATTACTCCTTTGAAGTGACTGGTGACTAGCAGCTAGACAATTACCGATTACCCACAATATTTTAGTGATTCAACTGAGATAGTATTAGTCCATCATTAAGGCAATTTACTATTTATAAACACGTAGTAACTGATTTCCACCTTTTTGAAATTCGTATGCAACTTGCTTAATTTCTGTTGTATAACCCTGATTTTGGAGATGAGTTATTACCGGTTCTAACCAAGGAGATATATCATTTGAGAAGTTAACAAGTAAGGGAAAAATGCGAACTTCCTTCGCTACTCGGCACAGTTCTAGAACTGATTGGAGATGAAACTCTAATGAAAATTGCTCAGAATAAGTAAATAACAAATGCGCGCATAAAGCTAAATCAAATTCCCCTGAATCAAAGGGTAAATTTGGCAACTCAGCCGTAATGTATCGCCCTGCTGCAACTCCTGTAGGGAAGTCATCAAGAAACTGGCGCATCGCCGCCATTCTAATTTTCCCTAATTGTTCTGGCGACTCAATATCTTGCCATACTAGATGATCGCGAGTTTCCTGAACGCCCTTGAGAATCACTGGATAAGTTTCTTGAATACGTTGGGCAATTTCCGCATGAGTAAACTGATAAATTGGGTCACAAGAAACAACCTTGTAACCCCTTTTTGTTATCTCTGCATTAAAACTTGCAGGACCACCAGCACAATCAAGAATTCTTAATTTAAAATCGTCAAGTGTCAAACCAAACATCTTGATATAGTCTGGTAAAGATCGTCCCCAAGGAACAACATTCTCTAATTGAAAACTCACAATTCCTCTATTTAATTCAAACTTATACTGAAGTCATCACCTGCGGCAAAACTTGATTTAGCTTACCGCTACGATAGCCCTCCAAGTCCAATGTGACATACACAAAGCCAAACTCCTGAAACGCCCCTACTAGCGTCTGTAAATCGGTTGTTAAGATAAATTCCTTAATCTTCTCTGGCGGTAACTCAATACGCGCCGTATCGCCCTCAGAACGAACGCGGAGATTTTGCAAACCTAATTTCCGCAGATACATTTCCGCCCTACCTACGCGTTGCAACTTAGCCACTGTAATTTCTTCGCCGTAAGGAAAACGCGAACTTAAACAGGGTTGCGCGGGTTTATCCCACCACGGTAAACCTAAGTGTTGCGACATTTGACGAACTTCAGCTTTGGTCATACCAACTTCAGCTAGAGGCGATCGCACGCCACGTTCTTTTGCAGCTTGAATTCCTGGGCGATAATCGCGCAAGTCATCAGCATTCACACCATCCACAATATAGGGATATCCCATTTGTTGTGCTAGCGGTTTAAGTGTGTCGTGTAATTCACTTTTGCAGAAGTAGCAGCGATTTACTGGGTTGGCTGTGTAGTTAGGATTATCCATTTCATGTGTTTGGATAATCTGATGTGTGATACCAATTTGTACAGCTTGGATTTTGGCGTCTTCCAACTCTTCAGGTAACAGTGATGGAGATACCGCTGTCATTGCCAAAGCGCGATCGCCTAAAACATCAAAAGCAATCTTAGCAACTAAGGTACTATCAACTCCCCCAGAGTAGGCAATTAAAGCCTGTTCCATGTCTTGAAATAATGCTTGTAGTTGCGCTAGTTTTGTCTCCAGCATTTTTGTTCATCACTCACAATTTGTCCTTAGATCCATTGTAGAGAGAGTGGCGCTTTGGCTAGTTACTCGTTAGGAGTGTTGAGTGTTGAGTTATAAAAATTCTTTTAATTCAAAACGTGCTAAGGCACCGCTACGCTAACAGAATTCAAAACTTAGAACTTCGCGAAGCGGTAAGTGGAGTGTGAAGCAACTACCGCGCCTTAATTCTGACTGTACGGTAATATCGCCACCGTGGAGTTGTGCAAGCTTACGTGATAAAGCTAAGCCTAAGCCCGTACCTTCATACTTACGATCCAAGCCGCTATCTAACTGCTGAAAAGGTTGAAATAATTTGGCTAAATCTTCTTGGGAAATACCAATACCTGTATCAACTACAGCAAACTGAATTTCTGTTGATGTTTGGGCGATATCTAAAGTTACCGTTCCGAAGTCAGTAAATTTAATTGCGTTTGCTAAAAGATTAACTAAAATTTGCTTTAAACGGCGTTTGTCAGCAATACAGCTAGTAACATCTGGTGCAATTTGTAATTTGAGTTGTAATCCCTGTGCTTGAGCGCGTTCTTGTAACATTGATATACAGGCGTCGGCAACTTCTGCTACAAAAATTTGTTCTAATTGTAGTTCTTCTCTTGCTGTTTCAATTTTAGTTAAATCTAACAAATCATTAATAAGTTCTAATAAGTGCTTTCCGGAAGCAGAAATTAGTTCTAAATATTGCATTTGTTTATCATTTAATATACCAAAAACTTGTTCTATAAGGACACTAGAAAAACCTAATATTCCTGTAAGTGGCGTACGTAATTCATGACTCATATTACTTAAAAACTCAGTTTTTGCACGATTAGCCGCTTCTGAAAGTTGTTTTTCGTGTTCTAGTTCTTGGGTACGTTGCTGTACAATTTCTTCTAACGATTCATAACTGCGGGCATTATAAAGTGCGATCGCAGCTTGTTCAGCAATGCGCTGTAATAAGTTAATTTCTTCAGACGTAAAAGTACGATATGTAGTTGTTGTCTGTAGTGATAAACCACCAAATAGCTGATCGCGCACAAAAATCGGTACACTCAGTACAGAAAGAGTTTGAGCTTGTTCAATTTGCTGTAAACGTGCTGGTGTTGATGGCTCCTGAGCATAATTAGGAGCATGAAAGAAATGGCGGCAAAAAAAATCAGAATCGGGATCGAGTAAGTCAGGCCAATCGGCAATTGGTGCGGTAAAATCTCGCATAGAGATAACCTCTTCATGCATCCGCCATTCGTTGAGCACTTGAATTTGCCTATTCGTAAAAGCAAAGATGACAACGCGATCAACCGCGAAGTATTCTCCTGTAAGTTGGACAATTTGACATAAAACACCTTGCGGATCGAGACTAGAGTTAAGGGTACGACTAATTTGATTGAGCGATCGCTCTTGTAGTGCTTGTCGTTCAATGCGCTCAAAAAGTCGGGCTTGTTGCATGGCGATCGCAACGATACTAGCTACTTGCTCAGCAACTTCTTTTAGCTTGGTAGGAAAATTACCCAAAGAAGCTTTCGCTAAATTAAGCGAACCAATCAGTTCTCCTTGAGCAATTAAGGGAATGTTTATGTATGCACGTACCTGATTTCCTAACAATAATGCTGCCGCTGTTGGCATTTCTGACGCTAGCGTTTCCTGGACAACATTCATCTCGCCACGTTGTAAATTTTCAAGCTTGCCAAATGCTGCGAGAGGTAAACAGATCTCTGGTACAAGAGTTTCGCTATCAGTGCGGATAGCCAGCAGAGTAAACTCATTTTTTTCAAAATCAAACATTGCTAGACTGATCCGCGTACAAGGTATGATCTGAGCAATTTGTGCAACTGCAGCTGCTGCGATATCACTTAGCGATCGGGTTGCTAAAATCGCTTGGTCAAGTTCGTGTAAAATTTTTAGGCGTTGAGCAGAATAATTAAGTTCTGTTTCTGCTTGCCTCCGCTGTGTGGCAAAACCTCCTAATAAAATACCAGTCAGTGAAATCGCCATCATGCCAAATTGCAAGGCAAAAATATTGGAATTACCCAGCTTTGCCTGAATTAAAATAGCGACACCAATATTGATAAACAATACTGCTGCTGCTGCTCTTTCAAAACCATGCCGAATTGCGATCCAGATTAACGGCATAAACACAAAATAACTGTAATCTAGACTTTGTCCACGTTGTGCTCCGTAAGCTGCCCAAATTGCAACAGACAGCATAGCTATTTCTAACAGCAACTGGGGACGTTGTTTCGGTGTCAAAGGTATTAAAGGAGGCTCTACCGCTGGTGCTTCTTGCTCTTTGTAAGTCCAAATCCAAGGTAACTGACGCAGCAAGATTACAAGAAACGGTGTGAGCATTGCAATTCCTGTCGCTGCTCCCGCCCAGGAGTGCAACGTGTATGTTAACCAACCTGATAAAGGGATTACTCCCAGCACAACAATGTTTAATGTTTGCAACGCACCAACGACTAGAGGCGTTACTATGGTCATGACGACAATAAACCACATCACATCGCGCAAGGTGCGTAAGCGCGGGTTGATTTTAATTATTCGCAGCAATAAAGCACAGCCACCACCATAACCAAATGTTGTGGCTAAGTTAAAAAGTAACAGCGTATTAAAGCCTAAATCGTGACTCGTAATTAGGTATTCATGTACGAGTGTATTTAAAAATAATGCAGGAAGATAACGTAGTCCAAATACTAAAAGGACCGCGACATCTAACCCTACAGGTGGATACCAAACAAAAATTTCTGGTGCAGTCGTAAAGAATAATGCAATTTCATCGAATGCTGCCCAAATTATCAGATATGCTTGAAGCATTCCTAAATAACGCAGCGGTTGGGGAATGCGTTGCTGCAATCGCAGGAGTGCCCTAGAAATCTTTGAACTAAGGGTGCTTGTTGTCGTCATGAATCTCTGTGTACTCCCTGAGCTTTGGTCGCTAGCTCGATTAATTTATCTGCGGGGAGTGAGGCAAGATTAAGGTAAAGCAACTACCACTTCCAAGCTGCGACTGTACTGTGATATCACCACCGTGCAGTCGTGCAAGTTTGCGCGATAAAGCTAAACCTAAGCCAGTACCTTCGTATTTGCGATCGAGTCCACTATCTAGTTGCTGAAATGGTTGAAATAAAGTTTCTTGATCGGGAGGAGAAATGCCAATACCAGTATCAATAACAGAAAATAAAATTGCCACTTCAGTCTGTTCAACTTTTAAGGTTATTGAACCAACTTCTGTAAACTTAAAAGCATTAGAAAGCAGGTTGACTAAAATCTGTTTTAAACGTCTTTGATCGGCAATGCAAGTATGGATATCTGAGGCGATCGCAAACTTCAGTTGTAGTTCTGGTAATTGGTTTTCTGTAAATAAAGCTAAACAGTCTTGACATACTTTTAACACTTGAATTTCTTCTAAAGCTAGTTCTTCTTTCCCTGCTTCAATTTTTGTTAAATCTAAAAGATCGTTAATTAATTCTAATAAGTGTTTACCACAGGTATGAATACCGGCAATGTATTGTTTTTGCTTAGCATTTAAACTACCAAAAATCTCTTCTATTAAAATACTTGAAAAACCTAAAATTCCAGTTAAAGGAGTTCGTAACTCATGACTCATATTACTTAAGAATTCACTTTTTGCCCGATTTGCTGCATCAGAAAGCAGTTTTTCTGCTTCTAGCTCCTGAGTTCGTTTTTTGACCAGTTCTTCAAGTAGTTCATAACTTTGAGCATTGTACAAGGCGATCGCTGCCTTATCGGCAATTCGTTGAAGTAAACTAATCTCCTCTTCAGAAAAATGCACTCGCGTCATGGCGTGTACGGCTAAACCACCAAAAAATTCATCTCTAATGAAAATTGGTACGCTTAACACTGTTAGGTGTGGAACAGTCTTGACGATATCTACTTCTTTTGACGTTGCACGAATTTTCTCCATGTGTGGAGCATAAAAAACCTTATAAGGAGAAAAATCAATAGCTGCGATCCACTCAGCTAAAGGAGTAGTATAACCTAATAAAGAACAAATTTCTGCTGAAGAACGCCATTCTCGCGTGATTTTGATTTGCTGATTTTCTACAGCATAAATCATGACTCGGTCAACCGCAAAACATTCTCCTGTGAGTCGCACAATTTCTTGTAAGATATATTCAGGATCGAGACTAGAATTTATTGAGCGAGAAATTTGATTGAGTGTTTTTTCCCATTGAGTTTGTTGCTGCAGTTGGTGAAAAAGTTGTGCTTGATGAATCGCGATCGCACACTGATTGCTAATAGCTTGCAGTAGAGAGATTTCATCAGAATTCCATACGCGATCGCGATCGCATTGATGGAGGACAATTCCTCCTAAAAGTGTTTGTTGGTATAACAAAGGCGCAATTAAAACAGAATTTAAACTCCAGTTTCTCACAAGTTCTTGTAATGCTACTGGAATATGAGAATCAGTACGACTAATAATTATGATTTCTCCTTGTTGAAAGGCTTCTTGATAGTGAGGATAGATAAAACATTTAACACCTATGCAATCTTCTCGATTCAACGTTGCTGCACTGACATGATTAACCCACATTTCTTGTTGAGCATCAGGCTGAGAAATGAAGCATCGACTGGGATTTAAAGCATCATGTAGTGCATCTACAGTAGATTTAAGGACTTCATCAAGTATCAAAGTTTCGCGCATTGCTTGCACAATACTGTTGATAATTGCTTGTTGCTGTGCTTGTTGCTGAATACAAACGATTGATGCTTGTTGCTGACGACGCAAAGCAAATTCTGCTAGCGATCGCTGAAGTACCATTGGTAAGCGAAACAACCGTTCTTTCAAGACATAGTCAGTCATTCCTGCTTTAATGCATTCAACTGCAGCTTCTTCTCCCAAACTACCCGTAACTAAAATTAACGGAATTTCTTGTGTTGATTGCTGCAATAACTGCAATACTTGATATGCCGTGAATTGTGGTAAGCGATAATCTGCTAATACAGCATCATATTGCTTCGTTTGTAATAGTTGCTCGCAGTGTATTAAGTTATCAACTGCATCGTAAGTAAACTGGATCTCTGCTGTTTCTAGAGCGATTACCATTAACTCGACATCTGCTAACACATCCTCTACAATCAGCAGTTTTAGACTAGGTTCTCCTTTTTGCTTTTGCACAGGCTGAGATTGAGCGCAATTAAAAACGTTGATCATGCCTCTAAAATTCAGGTGGTAGCAGTGGCTTTTTGAGTAAAACCCAACACAAGCCAATTTGACGAACTATACTGATAAATTTTTCAAATCCAAGAGGTTTGGTAACACACTCACTAACTCCTAGAGCGTAACAAGCATTTAAGTCTTTGTCATCTTGAGAAGACGCTAAGACAACTACGGCAATATCGCGAGTGCGAGGATGAGCGCGAATTGCTTGTAAAACTTGAATTCCACTAATTTTTGGTAGTTTGAGATCTAATAAGATCAGATCAGGTAAAGGACAATTTGGCAAACTACCTTCTGTTCCTAATAAGTATTGTAGTGCTTGTTCACCGTCATCTAAAATATCAATTTGATTCACAAAATGATAGCTTTCTAAAGCTAGTTGAAAAAGCTCAACATTCAAAGGTTCATCTTCTACAAGAAGAATCCGAGATGGCTCAACTTCCACAATAATCTAGTCCTCAACCACTTGCCCGAGTTTAAAATAAAAAGTAGTTCCTTGATTCGGTTGACTATCAACCCAAATTGTGCCTCCGTGTCGATGGATAATGCGCTGTACGATTGCTAAACCAATCCCTGTGCCTGTAAACTCCCTTTGCGAATGTAGGCGTTGAAAAGCACTAAAGAGCTGATCGGCATATTCCATTTGAAACCCAACACCGTTATCTTTAACAAACAAAGTACGATCTGATAAAGAACCAATTTGGATAATTGCTGGCTGTGCATCACGACTGAATTTAACAGCGTTATCAATTAAATTAATAAAGATCTGTTGAATCAATGTTGGATCTCCTCTCACTGTAGGCAAGCGATCCACCTTAAACTCCATAGCACGGCTGGGGGAATCCTCAACTTGGCTCATTACTAAAGAAATTGCAGTTTCTACTAACGTATAAAGCTCGACAGGTTGCTCTACTAATTGCTTTCTACCTACGCGAGAAAGTGTCAGTAAGCCATCAATTAACATCGTCATTCGTTCGCTACTACTTTGGATAGCTTCGATATAACGATTAACTTTGACATCAGCGGTGCGATCGCGTTCTAGTTGCTGTGCTAGCGCCTCCGCAAAACCAGTAATGTGCCGTAAAGGAGCACGTAAGTCATGAGAGATTGAATAGCAAAATGATTCAAGTTCTTGGTTCGTTGCTGCTAGTTGGGCAGTTCGTTCTTGCACTTGTTGCTCTAACGTAACATTCATCTGGCTGAGTGCAGCTTCAGCTTGCTTGCGCTCAGTAATGTCCAAGATACTACCTACAACACGCACTGCGTTGCCATTGGTATTGCGGACAATCAATCCTTTTTCCCAGACATAAATGTACTGACGATCTCGATTACGGATGCGATATTCCAAAGAGAAATCAGTACAAGCACTTTTCAGAACTTGTGCAATGTAGTTGCGAACATACTTTTGCTCGTCAGGATGAATGCGTTCAAACCACCAATCGTCAGTAGAATCAGCTTCTGTTGTACTGTAGCCAAGAACATCAAATAGCCCTTGGGTTCTAGTAATTGTCTTTTTAGTCAGATCCCAGTCGTAGATGATCGCGTTAACGGCTGCTGTCGCAAGTTGAAAGCGCTCGTTTGCTTGTTTAAGCTCTTGCTCAACTTGATTGCGTTGTGCAATCTGGCTGGATAGCGATCTTGTCATGCTATTGAACGTATTAGCAAGCTGTCGCATTTCCTGGGGAATATGTTCTAAGGTCATACGGGCTGTGAAATCCCCACCCGCCAAGCGATTAATTGTATATGTGAACCGTCTAATCCAGTGCAGAATAAACACATTACTCCCAATCCACAAAATTGCGATCGCACCAGCAGTAATCATGGCTAGCCCCAGTAGATTGCGTTGTAAATTCCGCTCAGCAATAGCAAACAGAGCCTTTTCAGAAAGCCCAATACCCATATAAGCGTTAACTTGCGGTAAGTCACTCAAGCTACTAAAGGCATACAAACGAGGAATTCTATCGACATCAACAATCTCCACCACGCCGTTACCTTGTGCCAAAATTTTTTGAATGATTGGCAAGTTAGGTGCTTTGCCTACCCATTCGGATCTGGGATAGTGCGCAAGAACGATACCTTTGAAGTCAACAATAATTAAAGAAGTACTAGGTGGTAGTTTAATTTGAGCAATGAATTGGTTTAGCCACGCTAAATCCAAGGAGGCAAAAACAACTGATTCTACTTGTCGATCTGTCGTATTAATGACAGGATAGCCAAAAACAATGACTGGCTTACGAGTCATGCGACCAATTTGATAATCACTCACAGATAACTGCTGTTTTTGAATAGCATTTCGCATCCAAGAGCGATCTGCAAGGTTAACGTTTTGGCTGGGAGTAGAACTGCACGACACGTTACCACTGCGTTGTACAACTCCCAAAGATGCATAACGCGGGTACTGTTGCTGTAAACTTTTCAATAGAGTGCTACAAATCCTATTACTACTTTGAATTTGAGGTAGCTGTGCTAAAATTGCGAGCAACTGCTGGGTGTCGGTAATGACTTGTTGATGATGAGTACTGACAACCCGTGTTAACAATACGGCTTGTTCCCGTATGTAAGCCTTGCGTAACTGCAGTTCTTTCGTGTAAGCATAAAGCGTGAGTCCTAACCCTGGTAAAACAGCAAGGAGGACAAGACAGTTAAGGCGGGTACGAAGACTATTAAAATGACGTGACATGGAATATCTAGTCTAGGTAGGAGATTAGTCCCCACACTAGCGTTCGGCTTTCTCCACAAAATATCAGTGATTTGGATCACTGTACTTGTCTACTAAGCTTGCCAAAGCCTGCAGATCAATTGGTTTAGAAATATAATCAATTGCTCCTGCGGCTAGACAAGTTTCGCGATCGCCTTTCATTGCCATTGCGGTTTGAGCAATTACGGGAATCTGACAATACTCCTCATTGGCTTGTAGTTGTTGGACTAAGGTTAGTCCATCCACATCAGGTAAATGAACATCCATCAAAATAACTGTTGGTTTCTTTTTTGGCAATGCTTCCCACATCTGTGCAGCGCTATTTACCCAAATAACTTGGTGTCCTAACTTCCGCAAGTACGTCGTCATCAACTTAGCGTTGTGAAAGTTATCTTCTACCAACATCACAGTAGCAACTTTGGACGCCGGAATTTGAGGAGCAGTTGTTTTTACAGATACTCGCGACTCGCCTTCTGAAGAATTGCGATCGCCTTTTTGTACCTCGGCTGCAGTGTTAGCAACTGCTGCTGTTAAAGGAAGAACAATTGTAAATTTTGAACCGCGATTTACTCTTGATTGGACTTCTACCCAACCACCATGAAGTTGTGCGAGTTTCTGTGTCAAAGCTAACCCTAAACCTGTTCCTTCTTGACGCCCAGCAACGACGTTAGAAATTTGAACGTAAGGCTGAAATAGTTGCGACTGCTTCTCTTGGGCAATTCCTGTACCTGTATCCCATACTGTAAAGTGGATAAATACACCTTTTTGTTGAACCTGTAAGCCGACTGCACCTTTGTTGGTAAACTTGAGGGCATTGGAAAGCAGATTAAACAGCATCTGTTTTAAACGCAACGAATCTGCCACCAAGGTAGTAGCGTTAGGATCAATATCTAGTTGCAGTTGTAGATTTTTGTCACTGGCTTTTTCTTTGACTAAACCAATTGCACTACGGCAAAGCTCAGGAATATTGACAGTTTCTTTGGCAATTTCTAGCTGATTTGCCTCAATTTTGGATAAATCTAAAATATCATTGATTAATGCTAAAAGGTGTTGACCGCTAGTCAGAATAATGTTGAGATACTCTTGATGTCTATGATTTTCTGGATTGTATCCTTGTGCTTTTAAAAGATGTGTAAAACCAAGAATTGAACTGAGAGGAGTACGAATTTCATGACTTGTATTTGCTAAAAATTCACTTTTTAACTTGTTAGTCCGCGACAGATCGCGATTTTGAATTTCTAATTGTTGATATTTAACGGTTAGTGCTTGTAATTGCTGCAATTGTACAATAGCTTGCATAGTTGCATTCAGCGATCGCTCAATCAATTGCGGCTGAAGTTGTCTTTTTAACTTTTCTGTAAACGTTGCATTAATTGGTAACGCTGCTGTAGCGATCGTCACCCAAGCAAGAACTCCTCGCTCATCTTGTAACACCCATGCAGATTTGGGCTTTTGATTCTGAAGTTTTTGTAAATCTTGAAGTGAGATGACTTGTTCTAGTTGCCAAAATTTGTGTTGTTTGCTTGATACTCCTGTGGATTGCTCCAATTGTGTTGTAGCATCTATCGGTAAGGCAGTATAGCAAATTTGATAGTCTAGTTCAGTCAGTACCACAAGATCGTCAGTGTTATGAGTAACAGCAAGTGGCGATAAGCCCTTAGGAAGTGCGATCGCGACTTTGTTTGTTTTGAAAGAAACGCTAAGTTGACGTACAAGTGTTTGAAAAACTTCAGATTCCAACTCTTGTAAAGATTGTTGACTATTCCTAGCTCGAGCTAAGCAGCTATTAATTCGACTTTGTAACTCGTTTAAACTACGTTCTAGCCACAAATCAGCAAGCAACTGCTGAAATTGCAGCACCTCTGAACTAGCAACCTTTTCTTCAATAGGTGTTGCGTCCACTTGTATTCCTTCTAGTAGTACTAAACTGCCGCATAAAGCTTTAAGCCATTCAAAGAAGCTCAATTAGTGAGTACGCATCAGGTTGAAACACCATCATGATTTAACTCAATCAGCAAAGCAAACCCTTCATAATTATGTATTCCCCAAATTTCCCCAATTGAATCATCTGAATGCTTTTTCTTTAACTTACTTAAGCTTCAGTGACTTGAGTGAGAAGGAAATTTTCTATTTATTGTTATCTATGTTTCACAAGAAAGTTGTGATATGAAACCAAACCAGATGAGTAGGCTGACCAAATTAAATATTGAGACGCGGGGTAGGCATCTTGCCTGCCTCCATGTGATTCATGATACAACCATAGATTATTGTTGTCCCCTTAAGTACAATTCATACTCGACTCGCAAATTAATCAAATGGACGTACAACAAGCCCAACTTATCGTCAATGGAATTGCAGTAGGTAGCATCATTGCTTTAGCTGCAGTAGGATTAACACTAACCTATGGAATACTGCGTTTGGCAAATTTTGCTCACGGAGATTTTATGACGCTGGGAGCTTATCTCACGCTCGTTATTAACACCGTAGGAGTGAATATTTGGCTTTCTATCTTCATCGGAGCAATTGGTACTATAGCCGCGATGCTACTAGCAGAAAAGCTACTTTGGTCGCGAATGCGTACTTATCGTGCGACTTCTACAACACTGATTATTCTCTCAATTGGACTTGCACTTTTCGTGCGCTATGGCATTGTCTTTGTTTGGGGTGGTAGCAATCAAGCTTACAATCTGCCTATTTCTCCTGCAAGAGATATTTTTGGTCTTAAAGTTCCTCAAAATCAAATTATTGTGCTTGGTTTAGCAGTGCTAGTCATTTTGGCATTGCACTACTTATTGCAGAATACAAAAGTTGGTAAAGCAATGCGTGCGGTTGCTGATGACATCGATCTTGCCCGAGTCTCTGGTATCAATGTTGACCAAGTTGTGGTTTGGACTTGGGTGATTGCTGGCAGTTTAACGGCATTAGGCGGTAGTATGTATGGCTTGATTACCGCAGTACGCCCTAACATGGGCTGGTTTCTTATTTTACCAATGTTTGCTTCTGTAATTTTAGGGGGAATTGGTAATCCATATGGTGCGATCGCTGCTGCTTTTATTATTGGTATTTCCCAAGAAGTCAGCACGCCTTTTCTCGGTTCCCAGTACAAACAAGGAGTAGCACTTTTAATTATGATTCTGGTGCTACTGATTCGTCCCAAAGGTCTATTTAGAGGAACCATCTGAATGTATGAGGTTAGGGGTTAAGCGCTAGCGGAAAGACAATTCCTCTAACACCTAACAACGCTAGTTTACGGTAATGACACTCACCTGAGATCCAACTAGCTCCCTAATCCTCAAAATTTAAGTAGACTAAGGATTAATGACGCGGAAATAAATTGCAGCGATTAAGAAGTTGCCCGCTAGTAAGATAAGGGAAATGATAGTCCGATATGGATAGGGAGGATTACCTGTCTTAATCGTGGCATCTTTGGTAGCTTGAGCAGTCATAAGATTCAACTCCTAATGTTGTAACTTACTAAGAAATACCAAACATTGGTTTCTTTGAGTACATTTCTCTAGAAATATTTTTAAAGGGACGAGGAGTGAGTAGCTAGTGAAAGAGTTTTGAGTTGAATCTTCTCATTGAGAACTCAACACTGAGAACTCATAACTCCCCCAGCTTCCTCAGTCTCTACCCATCAACTCTCTTCTCCAGCATGATATGAACTGCGTACTAAAGGGCCAGAACGAACGTGTGTAAACCCGATTTCACGAGCGATCGCGCCTAAATGCTCAAATTCTTCAGGTGTCCAGTATTTTTGCACTGGGAGGTGTTCTAAAGAAGGGCGCAGATATTGACCAATGGTGAGGCGATCGCACTCTAATGCGCGCAAGTCTGTCATGGTTTCTATCACTTCAGCTTCAGTTTCGCCGTGTCCTAGCATTATTCCGGATTTTGTAGGAATACTCGCATCAATTTCTTTAACAATTTGGAGAACTTGCAGCGATCGCTCATACTTGGCGCCACGGCGTACAGGTCCTTGTAAGCGACGGACTGTCTCGATATTGTGGTTATAACACGTCGGTTTTGCCTTGACGACTGTAGCAATGCGATCGCGTTGTCCTGCTTCTTGGGAATGACCGCCCCAAAAATCTGCTGTTAGCACTTCAATTTGTGTCTCAGGGTTATCTTCACGAATTGCTTCCATTGTTTTGACAAACCAACTTGCACCTTGATCGGGTAAATCATCACGTGCTACTGAAGTAAGCACTACATAACGCAATCCTAATAACTGTACAGATTCTGCTACCTTGCGCGGTTCGTCTGGATCTAATGGCATTGGTGCATGACCTTTATCTACTTGACAAAAAGCACAGGCTCTAGTGCAAACTGGTCCCATCAAGAGAAAAGATGCTGTTTTCTGAGCATAACACTCACCGCGATTAGGACAGCGACCTTCTTCGCAAATAGTATGAATTTGACGTTGCTTGATAATTTTTTGAACTGTCGATATTTCACTCGCTTTTCCGATCGAACGGCGTACCCATGTTGGTACTGTAAGCTCAAGATTGCGTTTAGAAGCAAACTTAGTCATAAGCTAAAATTTAGCAACTTAGTTTAAGTAATCTCCTACACAACTAGGTTATCTCCGAAATGTTGCTTGCGACCTACAGCTATACATGACTAATGCTGCATTTTTCAGTAGACAAGTTTGCAGATTTAAATCAAGTGTACTCATGACTACCGTAGTTTTACTTAAATCATCAATTTGCTGAAAATAGCCTTAGTGTAGTTATCAGTAAAATTTCCCTTGGACTGAGATCGGTAGCAGCGTTAATTTTATTCTATAAGGTTATCGTTATAAATTATAGGAGAAATGTCATCCTGGCAACTTCTATATTCCAAGGTTATCACTGTTAAGCACAAGCAACAAATAGGGACAAGTACACAAATTATTAATCTACTTTCCTAGTATTAGCAAAAAAACGCTGATAGTATTTATCATTCGTTGTTTGAATACCGTGTAATTGTAATTACATGGAAAGTTTATTATGCATTAATTTTATTTTAAGGGAGTCGTCGCTGTGGCAAGTAATAAAATACTCGTTATTGATGATAGCCGAGTTATCAGAGCACGAGTTAAAGAAATGTTACCCCCTGGCAATTTTGAGATTTTAGAAGCCAGGGATGGTGTTGAAGGAATAAAACTCATATCTCAAGAATCTCTCAGCTTAATCATGCTAGATTTTCTTTTACCAAAACTGAGTGGATGGGAAGTTTTTCAACAAATTCAACAAAATAATACTTGGCAAAAAATCCCTCTTGTTTTAATGTCTGGGCGTAAGGAAGAAGTCATAGAGAAAATTCAGGAACCTTTTGAATATTTTGAGTTTGTCTCTAAGCCTTTTGAACAAAAAGAATTAATTGCAGCAATTAAGTCAGCAATGTACAAAGCAAAGCTGCCACGTAAATCAGTTACTAGCAATACTACTGTTATACAAGCTCCTCTAGAAGATACAAATACAAGTGAGCTGGAAATCTTAACTGAAAAAGTTACAAAAATGCAAGCAGAAATTAATCAGTTAAAAAAACAAATGACACAACTAGTATCCTGGCTACATCAGCGTGCTAGCTAGCCTTAAGTGCTTATTCTGAGTTTTTACTTAATTGTCTGCTCAATAGCTACAGTCTTTGCTGTAGCTTCTGACTTAAGTGCTTAAATCAAATGGCTCAAACTTTACTCAGTTGTAGATAACTACATTTGGTCATGCCAATTTATCAATTGTTTTGACATCATTTTTGCACACAGAGATAACGTGTCGCATGACTGCGCATACAACCTATTCAGAAAAAGCTAGACTCTAGAGCATTTAATAATGTTCGCCGAACAGTCGCTAAATACCGTAAGCTTGCAGGAATCCCACCCACTCACATCCATCGTCATCATAAGAATTGCAGACTCCCTCGACTCCCTAAACGAAGTGTGACGAACCCACACTCTTAAGTTCGAGTTTTTATCTCTAGAATTGGGGAACGGGGCGAATCCAGGATTTAGGATGAGAAAGACGATTTATACATATAGGTCTGTCAATATATGTCTATGAGCAGTGTTAGCAATAATTCACTGCATTCTGTCAATAGTACGATACTGAATTGCTTCAGCAACATGATGAACTTGCAAATTTTCATCGCCAGCCAAATCAGCAATCGTACGAGCAACTTTGAGGATGCGATCGCTTGCCCGTGCGGATAAGCCTAATTTTCTAATTGCGCCTTCAAGTAAAGTAGATGCAGTTGCGTCTAACTGACACCAAGTTTTCAGATGGCTACTTTGCATAGCAGCATTACAACGAATTTCTGAATCGAAGCGTTGTAGTGCGCGGTTCCGTGCAGCTTGTACTCTTTGTCGCACACTATCTGAATTTTCTCCAGTAGACTGCTGCGTAATTTCTTCTGGTTTCAAGCGATTTACAGCAACTTGTAAATCAATGCGATCCATCAATGGACCCGAAAGTTTTGCCCAATATTGCTCTCTTTGTCGTGGCGAACAGGTACATGGCTGAATTGAGTCGCCATAATAACCACACGGACAAGGATTTGTACTCGCAACCAAGGTAAACTGTGCTGGAAAAACGACGGATTGCCTCGTCCGCGATACAGTCACGTAGCCATCTTCAAGCGGCTGGCGCAAGAATTCTAAGACATCACGTTTAAATTCTGTTAGTTCATCCAAGAACAGGACACCGTGATGTGCTAGTGAAATTTCTCCAGGACGGGGAAAGCTACCACCACCGACAAGTGAGGGACCAGAAGCCGAATGATGTGGACTCCGAAATGGGCGATCGCTTACCAAAGAACCATGATTTTTTAGTAATCCAGCGACTGAGTAAATTTGTGTTGCTTCCAAAGCTTCGGCAAAACTCAACGGTGGTAGAATCCCTGGTAAACGGCGAGCTAGCATTGTTTTTCCACTCCCTGGAGGTCCTACAAAAATTAAGTTGTGTCCTCCTGCGGCGGCAATTTCTAATGCCCTGCGTGCATGAGCTTGACCTTTGACGTCTTTTAAATCTCCACTGTACGAGCGCGTCTTACTTAACTGCTGTACATTGCTCTGCACTGGCTGATAGCGCTGTGGGTTATTGAGAAAATCAGCCACCTCAGACAAGTGCTTAAAACCATAAACTGATACATCTTTTATAACTGCGGCTTCCTGAGCATTATCAACAGGAACAACTAAACCTACAATACCTAGTTTCTCAGCAGTAGCTGCGATCGGTAATACCCCAGCAATAGGGCGCAGCGAACCATCAAGAGAAACTTCACCTAGAAAAAGATAATCTCCTAAAAGCTGAGCGCTGACTTGCTCAGATGCCACTAATATACCAACACTAATTGGTAAATCAAAACTAGGACCTTCTTTACGCACATCAGCAGGCGTCAGGTTAATCACAATTTTACGCATGGGAAAAGCATATCCAGCATTCTTGAGCGCTGTTTTCACTCTTTCGCGCGATTCTTGTACTGCTGTGTCAGGTAGTCCTACAACAACAATTCCTGGTAATCCGCCAGCTACATCGATTTCTACACCCACCTTCAAAGCATCAATGCCGACAATTGATGCACTCCAAACCCGCGCTAACATCAGTACTATTTATTCCAGAACAATAACCCTTTAAAATCTCTAGCAGAATTAAACATAGATCAGTATGAGTGAAATCACAGAAACTATTTTCAGCAGAATTATTCGGCGAGAAATCCCCGCTGATATCGTTTATGAAGACGACCTAGCACTTGCTTTTAAGGATGTTAATCCGCAAGCCCCAGTACACATCCTTGTTATTCCTAAAGAACCGATTGCAAAATTAGCCGATGCTGAATCAAAAGATCATGCATTAATGGGTCATCTGCTACTAACAGCAAAGCGTGTCGCACAGCAAGCGGGGCTAGAAAATGGTTATCGTGTAGTCATTAACACTGGACTTGATGGCGGTCAAACGGTGTATCATTTACATCTCCATATTTTAGGTGGAAGGCATATGAAGTGGCCTCCTGGCTAATGTGTCAACATAACTAGCTATTAATATTAACCAGACTCCACAATTTTTTATTCGGGGCTAGCGACCCCTAGTTACGAACTCACCAAATATCTCTACATTAGCTCGCTTTGCAATCAGCTAACCGTAAAAGAACAATAAATCTTTTTCATAAGGAAAGCTTATATTTAAAAGATTTACAAATCTCAATGAAGCATTTAAGCTAAGAAATAAGGAAGTATTCCTACCCTTTTTGGGTTTAAATAACGACAAAAAGCAATCATAGTATGACAACAACTCTACAAAGACGCGAAAGCGCTTCGTTGTGGGAGAGGTTTTGCAACTGGGTAACATCAACCGACAATCGCCTATACGTAGGCTGGTTCGGAGTACTGA
>NZ_JADEWN010000061.1 GCF_015207655.1 Gloeocapsopsis crepidinum LEGE 06123
CTGATTGATGTGTCACCTTGTGTGTATGCCTTAACTATTTTTTCTCGCAAGTCGAGCGAGTACGGTTTCATTAGACTTCATTTGTGTACTCCTCTTACTGTACCTCATAAACTTGCAATAGGCTGTATGTAACCTCTTGCTCTTGAGATGAATCGAATAAAGTATGGCAGTACTCATGAGCAGCAGAAAAATTTTGTCGATATAGATCATCAAGGTAGTTAATGAGAATACAATGTCCGGCAACTGGATGGTTGATGTACAATCCAGAAATATTTTTATCCTCTAACCGCCGCTTGAAGACATGAATACCTTGCTGCCTAATCAAACCAAATATGTCTTCTATTGGTTTTTGTCCTAGACCTAAACGTTCTCTTTCAAAAGCAGCAGCTTCTTCGCCTTGCTGTTTAAAGTGTTTATGACTGAACAATGATTGTCCATATTTAGGAATTACTATAGGCTGACGCTGAAATATTTCTCGTTCTAAAAAATCCTCATATTCGCAAAGCCGAACAAATTCTTGAATAGCAACACGATCCCCTTGAGAAAGTGTAGCATTGCGTCGAAACATCTCTTGAACTTGTGACTCTGCTGACGGATAGTCACCTGTGACAAAGTACCTAAAATCACGACGATACGAAGCAGCTAACAGTACTAACTGATCACCAGTAATCCTACTCCTACCCGCTTCAATATCTAGATACTCCTGCAAGCTTATTTGAAGCCGTAGTGCAGAATCTTGCGGAGCAATTAAAAGGCTTTCCCGCGCCTCCTTGAGCTTTCTACCTAAAACTGTATAATCAAACGCCATTTTTGTATAGGCTAACGATGTTTGAAAAATCGGCTTCCAAAATCATTCTACTTTATTCAATAAATATACTCGTATTAACCAAGCTCTGGCTGCTAAGCACCTTGGACTTCTGACAGCCGATTTTCATAAACCGCCCTCGCCAGAATCTTAGGCTACACAACAATTTATCGGACAGAGCTTTGCTGTCCATTTATTTACCTTTTAAAGGAAGATAAACAAACTGCTGCTGTCAATTCACTTAAAATCGGTAGATGCACAGTAGGGTATAGGTATATCAACCCTGGTGTGGGTGGATAGAAAGCGAAGTTTCGTATATCTTCTGAATTTACCATTGTAGAATTCGGGCTTAATTGCACAAAAAAGTATAAGTGTATGTGCATTCACCACATAGTTGATAGACCCAAGCAATCAAATACTAATTAAATTGCTGAGCATAATATCGGGCGTAGCGACGTGACAGGGCTAATAATTCTTCGTGTGTTCCTGATTCGACGATTTGCCCTTGTTCGATCACTAAAATGCGATCGCAGCGGCGCACAGTAGCTAGACGGTGCGCAATGATAAATACTGTACGACTGTGCATCAGTCGTTCTAAGGCTTCTTGCACCAAAGCTTCCGATTCAGAATCTAAAGCACTAGTAGCTTCATCAAGAATGAGAATACGTGGATTGAGTAGTACTGCACGGGCGATCGCGAGTCTTTGTCTTTGTCCGCCTGATAAATTGACACCGCGTTCTCCTACTAGAGTGTCATAACCATAAGATAGCTGCGTAATGAATTGATGTGCATTCGCGATTTTAGCGGCTGTCTCAATTTCATTAAGGTCAAATTCAGTTTTACCGAAGGCGATATTTTGGGCGATCGTCCCTGAGAAGAGAATCGTTTCTTGCGGTACAATCCCAATTTGTCGGCGTAAGCTACGTAAGGTGACATCTTGAATATCAATGCCATCGATCAAAATTTCACCAGATAGTGGATCGTAAAAACGCGGTAGCAAATTTACAATCGTCGTTTTACCCGCACCCGAAGCACCGACAAACGCAATTCTTTCACCTGGATGCGCTAATAAGCTTAAGTCTTTGATTACGGGTTGTTCAGGTTTATAAGCAAAAGAAACGTGGCGATATTCTACTTTACCTGTAACAGGAGGAAGGGCGATCGCATTAGGCTTTTCTAAAACAGTGGGTTTGATTGCTAATAATTCAAAAATGCGATCTACTGATGCTTGTCCTTGCTTAAATTCGTTGTAATTAGTTGTGATAATGCCAATTGGGTCAATTAATAAAGCTAAACCAGCGACGTAACTCACAAATTCGCTAGCAGTCAAGTTTCCTGTAGAAATTTGCCAACCACCTAAAAACAATAATATTAAAGCACTGATAGCTTCGAGAAAACCAATGACTGGAAACTGAATCGCTTTTAATCTCTCTGCAGCATATTTAGCTTTACGATTGCGTTCAGCATCTTGGCGAAAGCGATTTAAGGCATAATCTTCGGCAGCGAAAGCTTGCACTAACCGGATACCACTGAAAACCTCAATGAGTAATGCTGATAAATCTGATATCTGATTTTGACTGCGACGCGAAACTTGCTGCAACCGTTCGCCAAACCAAGCAATCAAAATCGCCATTAATGGCGCAATAATCAAAGTTGATAACGTCAGTTGCCAGTTGAGATAAATCATGTATCCCAAAACGACAATCAACTGCAACACACAAGGAATAAAGTCGTGAAAGATTTTGTTGATGACTTCCCCGATGCGGTCAATGTCTTCGGTGAGACGATATGATAAATCACCTGTTTTAGCAGTTTCAAAATAGCTTAAGTTTAACCGCTGTAGATGTGCATAAACTTGCTGACGCAGATCAAACGCAATAAATAAGGCAGCTTTTGCCATTAAGGAATCTTGACCGAACTGTGCGATCTTTTGACTGAGAAATACGACAGCACTGATAACTGCAATTTGTGCGATCGCCAACACATTTCCCTGTCCAATATAGGCTGCAATGCGACCTGCTAACCACGCAAGTATTGGCCAAAAAACAGTAAAAACCAACGTGCAAACAAAAGCTTGCGCAATAGTTTTCCACTGCGGCTGAATGTAAGGTAAAAGTTGCCAGTAATGAAAGCGTTTCAAGCTGTAGCGTCCAAACGAAGTTTTGTTATTGATCTGACGTTACCAGTATCAGTTACAGTTTCGCAGCGATTCTATTTTCCTAAGATTAGAGATTGACTTTGGTGAGTTTATGCCAAAATTGAGCTGGCGTCTAGAGCTACAATGGCGGTAATGATGATTTGAGTAGGCTTTGAGTAAAATGAAAAGAGATGAGGTGCTAGCAATTTTACTAGCCCATCAGACAAAGCTGAAGGATTTTAATGTAAAATCATTATTGCTGTTCGGTTCCGTTGCTAGAGATGAAGCGACAGCAGAGAGTGATGTCGATTTGCTAGTTGAATTTGAACAACCTGTTGGATTATTAACATTTGTGAGACTACAGCGTTATCTAGAGAAGATTCTAGAATGTTCTGTAGATTTGGGAACGACAGACTCACTAAAGACTTATCTGCAAGAACCTGTGTTAGGGGAAGCAGTACGTGCCTTCTAGAAAGTTGCGTCAGAGAATTCAAGATATTTTAGAAATGAGTCTTGAAATTGAAGACTTCACCAAAAACATAACCTTTATAGATTTCCAAAATGACAGAAAAACTATAAAAGCAGTTTTATACAACTTAGCGATTATTGGTGAAGCAGCAGGTAGTCTCCTACCTGAGATTGAACTTCTTTATCCAGAGATTCCTTGGATTGATATTCGAGGAATTCGCAATATTGTTGTACATGAATACTTTCGAGTCAATTTGGAAATTATCTGGAAAACTATCCAAACTGATTTGCCTCCACTAATACAACAACTGCAAGAAGTCATAGAGCAAATATCAAAGTAAATGACAATCGTATTCGAGGCTTTCAATTTTTACTGAGTGACGCTGATTAGACTTAGCTATACCGCCGCATATTTTTTCTGACTATCCAAAGGATGAATGCGATGAGTAGAGTAACAACTACAATTTTAGAAACAGGACCAAGATACTCATCTACCAATTCGTAATTATCTCCTAGAACGTAACCTAAGTAAGTCAGCAAACCTACCCACAATAACGTGCCCAGCGTGGAATAGAGGAGAAAGGGGACTAAATGCATTCCACTGATACCCGCAGGGAGTGAAATCAAAGTGCGGACACCAGGAACTAAGCGACAAAAGAAAACAGCTTTACTGCCGTGGCGATCAAACCAGCGATCTGCTTTAGTAATATCTTTGCTAGAAATTGATATCCACTTACCGTATTTGTCTGCTAGCTGTTGCAAGCGATCGCTACCAAGAATTTTACCTGCATAGTACCAAGGCAACGCACCTATCACAGTACCCAAAACTCCAGCAGCGATCGCTGGAATAAACTGCATTTGTCCTCTGGCAACAGTAAAACCTGCTAAAGGCATAATTAATTCGGAAGGAATTGGCGGAAATAAATTTTCAAAAAACATTAACAATCCAATTCCTAAATATCCCAAAGAACTTATGGTATTTGTAATCCAATTGAGCATAAAGTCTATTTCTGAAGTAGTTTTGGATGGAGAGCAGCTGATCTTATTCCAGTTGAGTAACTGAACTATTATTGAGTTACTAGTTACTAGTCACTAACCACTTTATGGTATTGACTTTTGGTTAAAAAGATGACCTAAGCCAATCAATCAGACTTGTACTTCCGAAATACAAGGCAACTAGAATTGATGTAGATAGAATTGCGCCCAGTAAACACAAAACTAAACCAAGTAAACTGATAGCGCCGTCGTCTTCGAGTAAACCAAAGCCAGTCACAAAAATTCCCATTGCAGGAAGTGTATTTGTACCAGGAATAGGAATCATCATGGAAATTGCCATGAGTGCGATCGCACAACCAATTACAACTCGCCCAGTCAGACTAGTGCAGATGTAACTTAAACGCGGACGGGCGATCGCTTCGATACGTTTTAACCACGGAATCCCTGTTTTTAAAATGCCTTGTAATTGTTTTAAGGCGATCGGGTGATTTGCTAGTCGTGGTGGAAGCCAGGGAGATTTAGCCCCAATAACTAACTGCACAGCTAAGACAAAAAGTAAAATTCCAAACGGAACCGAGTATCCTGGAGCAGGTAAAGGTAAAGCTGACGGTAAAGACAGCACGACAAATAAAAAGCCAAATATGCGTTCTCCCGCCAGTGCCAATATTTGCGACAAATTTACCTGTGAGGGGCGTTCTTCTTCAAAAAAGTAGCGGTGTAATTCTACAGAAAGTCGAGCCACGATTGAATTCCTTAAATAAACGGGGCGCTACCAACAACGCCCCGCAACATTCTATTCGCAATCAGCCTAAATTATGTACCAGCAGTCCAAGAGTTAATATATTCTTCTTGCTCTGCTGTTAGGCTATCAATGTTAATTCCCATTGCTTGCAACTTCAAACGCGCAATTTCTTGGTCAACTTCGGTAGGAATCGAGTGAATACCAGGTTCTAAACTGCCTTTGTTCTTCACTAAATATTCACACGCCAAAGCTTGGTTAGCAAAACTCATATCCATGACTGCGCTGGGATGTCCCTCAGCAGCAGCTAGGTTAATTAAACGTCCTTCACCTAGAACAACAACCGACTTACCATTTGGCATCCGGTATTCTTGGGTAAAGTTGCGGACTTGCTTAACTTCTGTTGCAGTTGCACCGAGTGATTTTAGATCAATTTCAATATCAAAGTGACCAGAGTTACAAACGATCGCACCGTCTTTCATTGCTTCAAAGTGTTCGGCACGAATCACGTGCTTATTACCAGTTACAGTAATAAATAAATCGCCCTCTGGTGCAGCTTCAGACATTGGCATCACGCGAAAACCATCCATGACAGCTTCGATTGCTCTTATGGGATCAATTTCGGTGACAATGACATTTGCACCCATTCCCCGCGCCCGCAACGCAGTACCTTTACCGCACCAACCATAACCAGCAACGACTGCGGTTTTCCCTGCTAATAGGAGGTTTGTAGCACGGATAATGCCATCAAGAGTAGATTGACCTGTACCGTAGCGATTATCGAAGAAGTGTTTAGTGTCAGCATCATTAACATTCATTGCAGGGAATGTCAAGACCCCATCACGAAACATAGCTTTGAGGCGGACAATACCTGTTGTTGTTTCTTCGGTAGTTCCAATAATATCAGCGATTTGATGTTGCCGTTGTTGAATTAAAGTAGCAACAACATCGCTACCGTCGTCGATAATGATGTTAGGACGGTGATCGAGGGCAATTTGAACGTGACGATGATAGGTTTCATTGTCTTCGCCTTTGATTGCGAAAACTGGAATATCATGATCCGCAACGAGGCTAGCAGCTACATCGTCTTGAGTAGAAAGTGGGTTACTGGCAATTAGTATTGCGTCTGCACCAGCAGCTTTCAGCGCGATCGCCAAATGTGCGGTTTCGGTAGTAACGTGACAACACGCGATTAAACGAATTCCGGCAAGGGGTTTTTCTTGGGCAAAGCGATCGCGAATTTGACGCAAAACAGGCATTTCGCGCCCAGCCCATTCAATCCGCTGTTTTCCGGTTGCAGCCAGGGAAATGTCTTTAATTTCGTACTTTGGCTTAGTCGAAGTTGCAGTCATTAATTATCCTTTAATTTAGAACTGGGACGTGTGACCTAGCTTAACTGTATTCTTTACATATTATTAACCGTTACTCTATGTAACAGAGAATACTTTGAGCTGGAGGATAGAGATGTACTCTCGATTTTGGGCAATTACGGGGTCAATTTTTTTTAATACTGTCATAATTTCCCCTCTTGCTGCTCAAATACCAGCACTTCCAATACCTTTACCGAATCTTACTCAGCAGACAGACACCTCAGAAACTCAAGTCGTAACGACTTCAATTCGGTTGGATGGTCGTCGTTTGTTTCAGATTGCAGCACCTAGGGCAAGCTTACAACAACGGGTTGACGATATTCAGCAGCGATTACAAGCTATTAGTCAAAGTTACTTTCAAAGTGACTCTGACGAACTTCAGGTAGACATCAGGGAACAAAACAATCTACCCATCATCTACGTCAACGGTCAACAGCTATTGACAATAACAGACCTTGATGCTCAAGTGCAACAGGAAGAAGATCCGTTTAGTTTGGCAGAAAGATTAGCTCAATCTTTAGAACAAAACCTCAGAAGAGCAAAACAAGAGCGACAACCAGAAATTCTACAGCGTCAAGGTGCGATCGCTGCTGGTGTTTTGCTGGGTGTGGTTGTGACAAGTTGGGGAATTCGCCGTTGGTATTGGAAACTAAAACAGCAGCCTGTCACGTTTGCGACTCCACAAACAACAAATCCAGTGACAACTCAACTCACACGACAGCGACACCGCAATATTGAAGAAGTTCGACAGCGCCTATTTCAACTTACACAAAGTCTTGTTTGGGGTGGTGGTACGCTGGTTATTTTGGGTTTATTTCCCTTTACGCGAATTGTCCAAGCCTGGATTTTTACAGCACTCACAATTCCCTTCACATTAGTAATTGTCGGCTTAGGAACTTATGTTGTTATCCGCTTGAGCTATATTTTGATCGATCAGTTCACGGCAGCTTTTGCGAGTAATGCGTTGCTAACTTCAGAAGACGCTTTAAGATTGCAATTGCGTGTTTCGACAATTTCGGGCGTTACCAAAAGTATTGCGACGCTGAGTGGAGTTATTATCGGTGCGCTCATTGCTTTGACAGCGTTAGGAGTTAACATTGCGCCTATCCTTGCTGGTGCTGGTTTGATTGGTGTTGCCGTTTCTTTAGCTTCTCAAAACTTAATCAAAGATGCAATTAACGGTTTTTTGATTATTGTTGAAGATCAATATGCGCTTGGAGATGTGATCGAAGTAGGAACCGTTGGCGGCTTAGTTGAAAACCTCAATCTGCGAATTACTCAACTACGAGATGCTGAAGGGCGTTTGATTACAATTCCTAACAGTGAGATCAAAATTGTCGCAAATCTTTCAAGTCGGTGGTCTCGCGCTGATTTAAATATTCCTGTAGCGTATCATGCTGATGTTGATCAAGCGTTGAAGCTTATTAATCAAGTAGGTGTCGAGATGACACAGGATATTCGGTGGATGGAACACATTATAGAAACACCGCAGGTATTGGGAGTAGAAAATTTTGGCGATCGCGGTTTGGTAATTCGCGTATGGATTAAAACCCAACCTCTGAAACAATGGGATGTCGCGCGAGAATATCGCCGTCGCCTCAAAATTACTTTTGATCAAGAAGGAATTCCAATTCCCTTTCCCCAACAAACTATCTGGCTGCAGGACTCGCAATTTCAGTCGATACTTGATAACGATAAAAAGATCAAAGAAAAGGACAATAAGCGGCTTAGTTAGAGAGATTTGAGTTTTGAGTTCTGAGTTGAAAGAAGTTGGAGAGTTTTGAGTTCTGAGTTGAAAGAAGTTGGAGAGTTTTGAGTTTTGAATTTTAAGTGAACAGAAGAAACTAGAGAGGTTTGAGTTATTTGAGTTAATAGAATTTTCTTAACTCATACCTCAATACCCTATAATGTGAGGGCGGTGATTGTTTCTGATAGCCTTTAAGAGGGTAGTAGAAAAGACCATTATTAAGTATTTACCAGTTACAGACTAGAGTAGTAGTTTTTGATACGGCACATTTTTGCAGATAAATTTTCAAGAAGTAGTTAACTCTAGTTCAGCGTTGAATGAAATAATATCAAGTTATATAGATTTGAGTGGCATGAACTTAGGTAGAGTCAGCCAGAGATAAAATAAAGTGAATCATTGCAACCTTGTCAAAAATGACTTGGTTGAGGTAAGTGTATGCAAGGTAACTTGTAAGATGTAGCACTTTGAGGTGCTAACGATAAGACAAAACTGGTTGCAGCAAACTTAAGTAAAAACCACACTGCCAATACTATTGCCAGATACAGGAGGCTTAGATGGAAAGCTTCGATTATGTGATTCTGGGAGCGGGACTAGGTGGACTTTCAGCAGCAGCGTGTTTGACGCGACAAGGACATCGAGTTGCTGTCTTAGAAAAACACTACTTACCTGGTGGATGTTGCCATACTTTCGACTATGGTGAGTATCGCTTTTGTGCCGATGTACATTACATTTCACAATGCGGTTCTGGACAGGCGATCGCCCAGTTTCTCAACTATATTGAACGCGATGTCGAATTTAACTCGCTCGATCCTGAGTGTATCGACAGAGTAGTCACACCCGAAGTTGATTTTAGAATTCCTTTAGGATGGGAAAATTTGCGATCGCGTCTCTTAGCAACTTTTCCAGAAGAAACTGACGCTATTAATCGTTATTGCGATGCAATCAAGCAGTTACACCAGGAAATTCACAGTTTAGTGCGCGAGGTCAGTTGGTACGATCAAAAATGGTCAGATTGGTTAAAACTACCAAAATATTGGAACTTATTTACTAAACGAAATTGGACACTACAAGACCTTTACGATCGCGTTGGGCTATCTCCGAAGCTACAAGCTGTATTAGCAGGTCAAAGTGGTGATTATGCCCTACCACCAAATGAAATTGCCTTACTGACTCATACTGCCCTTGTCTGGGATTATTCCGAAGGCGCTTATTATCCTAAGCATCACTTTAAACACTTTGTAGACACAATTGTTGAAGCTATTCGATCAGGTGGCGGTGTTGTTCAATTATCGACTTTAGTAGAACATATAGAAGTTAAACACCACCAAGTCCAAAGCGTCACTGCTGGAGGTAAAACGTATCAAGCAAAAGTTGCATACATCAGCGATCTTGACCCTAAGTTGACTGTACAGTTGATGCATGATTCTCATGCTTTGAGTCAACAAGAACTAAAGCGCCTTACTGGTTATGAGTACTCAGCTAGTGCCTTTAATATCTATCTAGGATTAGATAGTAGATTCAATCCTCAAAACTATGGAATCGGCAATTGGAATATCTGGTATTACCCCAATAGCGATCTCAACCAAGCTTATCAACAACAATTATTAGGCAATCTGCACCATCCCTGGATTTTCCTCTCTTGCCCTACGATGAAATCTGATGAATCAGGAATGGCTCCTCACGGTCATCATGTTTTAGAAATTGCGACTGTTTGTCCCTATGAGCCATTTAAGCACCTACACGAAACCGATCCCAAAGCCTATAAAGCCAAAAAGCGCCAAATTTACCAAGAGATCATGAATAGTGTGCGGGATTTGATTCCTGATGTCGATACTTATGCCCGCATGAAAGTTCCTGGTACTCCAACAACGAGCGAATACTACTTAGGACAACCTCAAGGCAATATTTATGGAGCAAAACTCACACCAAAACAGGTTGGCTTAAATCGTTTGGGATATCACACCGAGTTGCCCAATCTTTTCTTAGTAGGAGCAAGCGCAGGCTATCCAAGTGTACCTGGAGTTATTGGCAATGGGATGGATGTCGCTGAATTGCTAACAGGGCAATCTATTTGGAGTCACCAAAAAGCTAAAACTACTGGGGAGTTAGTGTACCACTAGTTTGTCAACGAGAGGGACTAAACAGCTATCAGACTTTTTAGCCATCAAAATCCCTCTCAATTCTGTGATATTTTTACGCAGTGCTAGGGAGTTAAAAGGCAGAGTGGTGTAAGTGGCTGTAACTGCCTATTCATCAGCTTTTCTTCACCTAAAATTCAAAATTAAATTGCCTAGATTTTCCCCATATTCAGTACATATGTACTATAATAGATGAAGTAGATTCATCGAGCCTCAGCATAAGCAGTCAATGGCTCTACGGCGTACTCATCACGGATAAATTCAAGCTTTTGTCCTATGACCAAACACTATCTTCTTAGCCTTAATCCAACAGCGAAGCATGACTGGGATCGTTGCGCTCTACGCGATCCGATTACCGCTAAGCGCCCAGAGCTAGCAAAATTGATTGCCGAAGCGATTGATGCAGAACCAGGCACTTACCTTGTGTCTGTCAATATTGAAGTGAAAGTTTTAGAGCAAGCTCCTATGCATCAAGCCGAGCAGCTACCAATTAGCCCCGCAGAACGTTCGTCTACCCACGCTCAATTCAAGGAACTAGCCGCATAATCTCTCCCTAATTTCTGACCTCTGATCCCCAACCCCTCGTATGATGACAATGCAATTGAGTCATTACCCAGCGGCGATCGCCCAAGCTGCTCAACGGGTAAATGAACTCGACTCTCAAATTATGGCGGTGCAACAACTTGTTTACCGCGAAGAAGGTAATGCAGACACTCGCTCAGCTTTTGATCCAGATTTGAAAAATGATACTCAACGACGATCGCGTCGCTTTGAGTTACTGCTAGTTAATCAAGAATATCAAACCGCACTGAATACATTAATGCAGTTAACGGCAGAAAAAGCCAATGCTCTAGCGCATCTAGAATATCTCCGTAACCAGTTTAGTGTTGCAAAACTAGAGTGTCGGCGAGCGATCGCACAGCAACTTACTGACTTTGAATCGAGAGAACTCGTAGGTTTGTAATTCTAAACACAAATTAATTTTTCTAGCTAACAGCCTGATAGTCAAGACTGTTAAAGCAGTGAACTCATCTTCGCTGCTTTTTTCTTTGGCGTTCATTATGTAAAAAATGCTGACTCAGCTTTTCTTGATTCAGAATGGTATAAGTTAGTTGCAATTATTTCATGACTCAAGTTACATCAGAAGACATTGCCAAATTTCGGGAAAAGTTACAAAACTATCCCGATGCCTCAACCGCCCTCGCAGCAATAGAAGATTGTGAGGGTAATCTTGAAGATGCGGCAATGGTGTTAGCCATTCGAGCAGGGCAACAACCAGACATTGCCAATGCAGAATGGTTAGACAGTTTAGCAAAAAAATGTCGTGCAATTATCTGCCGCGAAGAAAACAAACACGCACTACAGAGCGACGACTATGCTTCAGTGATAAGACATTTAACGACAACAAGGCTTTGTCCACCACTGTTAGTTATTCCAGTTTTGATGTATGTATTACAACAGGGTATGGATCAATTTTGTCAGCCTTTAGATACAGTTTCTACTTAAAGGTTGGTCATGGGTAATGGGTAGTAGGTATTCTTTCCAACTACCAGTTACCAGTCCTTAAGTTATGTTTATTTTTACTCACTTACTTAGTAGACAAGTGCTGAGCTATAACTTGTGCTTTTAGCTTTAATAGTGGTTTATCACATATTCCATACTGCATCAAGCCATCAACTGTGTGAACTAAATAATCTGCACAAGTGCCGAGTTTTCCGTTGGCTGTTGCTAGGCTATTGACAACAACTTCATTGGAAACATTGCCCGCATACATGACATGACTGTGATTAATAGTAAAGGCGATCGCATCCCAACGTTCTTTGCCATCCACAACTTTTACCCAACGTGGAGTGTAGGAACCGACTACCATTTCTCGCCGCCACAGAATGAGTAATTCTGTTAGTACATCTTCTGCGGGAATGCGATATGCAATACCACGACAGCTACCACCACGATCGAGTCCTAACATTAACCCTGGATTTTCTGGTGTTCCTCTACCAAGTGGCGTCCATAGACAAAAGCGACGATGCCATCCGTAAATTGTACCGACACGGCGATCGCTAAATTTCACTGTAGGATTCCAAATCAATGAACCATAAGCAAATACCCAGACATCTGAGTGCGAGCGCTGTTGGAGAATATCTTGTATGGACTGCTCTAGCTCAGTTTCATTCAAGATACGCAGATCTAATCCTGATTGTGCTACTAGTTCCTGTAATTGTCGCGATTCTAAGTAAGCACGAGTAAGCGCAATAGCTCCTTGACCGTCACTCATTACACATCCATCAATCAATTATCTCAGCACATCTGTCACCGCACTAATGGTAATAACAGTGTTCTTAAAACCCCAAGCTATTGTCACTGGTAAATGCTTTTAACGCAGTATCAACAATAGCAAAACAACTTTTTACTTAACTCAAAACTCAACACTCTTTAAGCTTTATCGGCTCAAAGTGCGTAAAAATCTTTGCATACTTGCAAATATTCCTGACTTTTTAGCTTGTGTAGAATCACCAGTTTGTTGTGAACTATTACTTGACAGAATTAAATCTATTTCATCACCTACAGGTTTTTTTGGCTGTTCGGCAATTAACTGATATTCGCCATTTTTATTTTCTCGCCACACTTGCCAAGGAGAGGGATAACAACGAAATACTGCCGCATCATCCATTGGTCTTAAATAGTAGCAAGATTCAATAGTATTAAGAAAGCGCGATCGCAACTGACGTCCCGCATAACCAATACCAACGATCGCCACATCTTCTAACCGAGGATTTAGTAAAATAAAGGGTCGTTCTCCGACTACTTGATACATTTTTTCTACTTGCCCAACTTCAACTGCGGAAGGTGCAACAAATAAGAAAGCTTCATCTTCAGGTAATACTTGCTCCTCTACAGGAACTCTACCACTACCAATATCTAAAATTTTAAATGGTACTGAACCCCAATCACGACGCGCAAGTGCAGCCGCACCAGCATCAGGGAAAAAAACCTTAAGTTGATTGCCATAAGAGTCTAGCGCTGGTAGAAATTGCTCAGCAACAGGCATCGGTTTGAGTTCTGGAATGACAATCTCAATTTGGAGTAGCGAATAACCATCCGCGATCGCTGCTTGTGTTGCTCCTTGGGCTTGCGCGATCGCTTGTTCTAGTGTTTTCGGAATTTCTGCCATGATCTCGTATTTCGTGCTGCTATAATCTAGCTTACAGTGAGTAGGATAAGCATCCTGTTCATTGTCAAGTTAGTTCAGGTCAGCGATCGCTAATAACTGCTTAAATGTGAGCAATCTGTTTTGCTGGTTAAAGGGGTAATGATGATGTCTTGAGACGGGTGTGACCTACTCGCAACAGTAGCAAGCAGATCTTACCTTTGAAATTGACAAATCTGAGAAGGGATACCGCATCAATATGACATCATGCTTGGAGTAGCTGGGCATATACATTATCCTCAGCATTGTCCCAAACTGCATCGAGCGATGTTTGACTTGCTTGTAGCCAAAACTCAGCCTCGTTTTCAGGTAAAAGTGTTACCAGCACTGTTACCCCTTCTGGTAGCTCTGCTGATTCTAATAGCTCAATTTTCTCCTCCCGAACCGTAGCCCAAAGCGTTTTTAACATATCCATTGCCTGAAACCATGCGTTGATTTTATGCCGTAACTATAATGTTTGTGCGTTCGGCTTCGCCGTCTCGTTCGCATAGCATCTCCGTAGGAGAAAGAGAATCGCCTCACTAAGAGCCTCAATGCATCAGGTTGCAACAGTCCGCTCCCAGCAAATTGTTATACCGTCACTGCCACAGCGCCACGCATCACATAGACTGCATGTGTTTTATTACCGAATTGTTGAGGTTCTGTTTTACGAATAACCTCAAATCCTAACTTTTTCCAAAATTGTAAGCCTAGCTCATTGGCTTCAACCACAGACAATGATACTTGCTTGACTGCTTGTGCTGATACCCAGTTCTCAAACGCCTGATAAAACTCTGAACCTAATCCTCGACCTCGCTGCTTGGGACTCAACATCATCAATCCTAACCACCACGTCTGATCGTCTGGATAATGACGAATCGATTCAATCATCCCGATTAGATCATTTTGTGGATCGAACAACCCAAAAATATATTTGTCCTCCGTCGTTTTTCCATCTGGTACAGCATCAAATTCGTCACGTGCTGCCGTGGGTGAAGGAGGTTGACCATCAGTTAAAAGTGCAAATTCTGTGCACTGCTCGTAGAGAGTTTGCAGCACCACTGCATCCTCTGTTTTGAGGAGCTTTACTAAGTAGCTAGGACGATTTAGAGCGAAACTTGCTGAATTGTTCATACCTCATTACCAATGATATTTGCGATCACCCCAACTTACTATCGATAGCCTTAACTTGAGATCAAACTACGCCTCAACTCGAAATAGAGACGGCATAATAAGAATTTATGAGGAAGTAGCAACAATTTGCTTTTGATACTCTTGCTCAGTGACAAGATCCAAAGTACTCTCTAGACGATCTAAAAATACAATGCCATTGAGATGATCTAGCTCGTGTTGAAAGATGCGGGCGACAAAATCTGTTAACTCCTGCTTTTGCCGCTTACCGTTGCGATCGCTATATTCCACTTCAATGATTTGATATCGCGGTACTAACCCCCGAATTCCTGGAATACTCAAACAACCTTCCCAGCCTTTCACGACCTCTGTCGAGTGCGCTAAGATTTTGGGATTGATCATCGCTGTCGCATCCATAGTTGGAGCATGAGGATACCGAGGATTAGGGCGAGAAGCAACAATGAATAAGCGATAAGACTCAGCAACTTGCGGTGCAGCAATTCCGACACCGTTGGCTTGCCCAACAGTTGCCATTAAGTCATCAACGAGATTTTGAATATGATGATCTTGGATATTCTCAACATATTGAGCTTGGGTGCGGAGTATGGGATGACCAAGCTGTACAATTTCTAGAATTTCTGCCATAAGTTATTAACTTTCACTTTGCACAGGAAGATTCTCAAGTCTCACGGCTACTTGTCTAGATTGCCCATTGCGTTGAACACCAATTTCCATTTGGCTACCTACTTGACTACCTGCAACTAAGCGTTGTACTTCTTCGGTTGTTTTTACAGGCTGATTGTTAATTGTTTGAACGACATCACCAGCACGCAATCCAGCGCGCGCAGCAGGAGAACCAGGAACAACACGAATAATCAAAATCCCCTCATCTGCTGTGACATCAATTTCACCATCAGATTCAATTTCCAGTTGTTGCCTCACTTCTGGGGTTAGTGTTGCCATTTGTACGCCTAGATAAGCGTGCTGTACTTCTCCGGTAGCAATCAGTTGTTGGGAAATATTTTGTACTGTGTTAATGGGAATCGCAAATCCTAGCCCTTGAGCGCCACTGATAATGGCTGTATTCATACCAATGACTTCGCCACGCGCATTGAGTAAAGGACCGCCAGAGTTACCTGGATTAATCGCTGTATCGGTTTGAATTAAATCAACACGCTTATCAGAAACACCAATGTCACTTGTAGAGCGTTCGGTAGAACTAATGATTCCTGCTGTGACAGTATTATCTAGCCCCAAAGGATTGCCGATCGCAATTACCCATTCACCTGGTTGTAGTACTTCTGAGTTACCAATTGGAACTACAGGTAAGTCGCTTGCTTGAACTTGAATGACTGCGACATCGGTGACAATGTCTTGTCCTACCACTTCACCTTCAAACGTACGACCATCTTTAAGCGTGACACTGACGCGATCGGCACCATCAACAACATGGGCATTGGTTAAAATTTGACCTGAGTCACTGATAATAAATCCTGAACCCGTACCGCGGACAACTCGCTGTCTCGGTTGTGTTGGGTTTGGTTGAATGCCAAAGAATCTACGTAAAATCGGGTCATCAAGTTCTTCGGGTAACTGTCGCGAAACCGTCCTAGCTGCGTTAATTCTGACAACTGCAGGTCCTACCTTCTGTACGGCTGCAACAACAAAATTGGGGTCTGTCGGTGCGATCGCCGCTGTTGTATTCACAGGTTGTTGAGGAGTTGGTTGAGCAGTTGATTGTTCTGTTTGCGTTATGTTACCACGTTGCGCACATCCACTCAGACTTGCTAGCCCTATTCCAGTTAATAATGTTAAAAGATAACCTACGGTTTGCCGCTGCAACAATGTCTGTATATTAACTTTCCTATGAATTGTATCTTTATAATAATATTTTTTATGAATATTTGTAGAGTGTAGTTCAATATTGCGGCGGATAGTGCTCATTTGTTTTTGTTTTCTAAAAATCAAACTTTTGGTGGTACCTTGCGGCGTAATTCTCAATATATTCTTTAGTCTAGAAAAGCTAATGACACGCTAACGTAGTTGAAGCAAAACATTTTACCTACGCATTGTAATTTTGCGGTTATTTTTAGCTAGTGTCAAAAGCTTTAACATTCTTAAATAACTATATGACTAATCATATAAGTTTCTCATCATGGTTGCCAAGCGAAGCGCAGCAGATGCTAAATTGGTTGCCTATATTCGTTTTTTGCTAGAGGTAGAGGTGGTAAGTAGTGGAACTTTCTCTTGAAAGTCTATGGAGTCAGGTACTAGAGCGGCTACAGGAAAAGTTGACTCGACCCACCTTTGAGACTTGGATCAAAACAGCTAGTGCGCAACGACTAGAAAATAATTGCTTGGTGATTTGTACCCCTAATCCATTTGCCCGCAATTGGTTACAAAAGTACTACATCAAAACAATCGTAGGCGTTGTGGAAGAAATTCTCGGTCATGCTGTAGAAGTTCAAATCACTGTAGCCAAGGAAAATGGCGTGACTTCCTTCAACGAGCCAGAAGTAGGATGGCCTGCACCAATTGAGCCGAGTATACCAGAACCTCCAAACAATCGCCCTAAGCCTATTGAATTGAATCCTAAATATGTATTTTCCCGTTTTGTTGTGGGCGCGAATAGTCGCATGGCACATGCAGCAGCTTTGGCAGTCGCTGAATCACCAGGACGCGAATTTAATCCTTTATTTTTGTGCGGTGGCGTCGGGTTAGGGAAAACACACTTGATGCAGGCGATCGGGCATTACCGTTTAGAAATGTGTCCTAATTCAAGAATTTTTTATGTTTCTACCGAGCAATTTACTAACGATCTTATTGCTTCAATTCGTAAAGATAGTATGCAAAGCTTTCGAGAACACTATCGTGCAGCTGATGTGTTGTTGGTAGATGATATTCAGTTTATTGAAGGAAAAGAATATACTCAAGAAGAATTTTTTCACACATTTAATACCTTGCATGAAGCAGGTAAGCAAGTTGTTTTAGCATCTGATCGTCCACCTAACCAAATCCCGCGCCTACAAGAAAGATTGTGTTCTCGCTTCTCAATGGGCTTGATTGCGGATATTCAACCACCAGATTTAGAAACAAGAATGGCTATTCTGCAAAAGAAAGCCGAATATGAAAATATGCGTCTACCCAGAGAGGTAATTGAGTATATAGCCTATAACTACAAGTCAAACATTCGAGAGCTAGAAGGCGCTTTAATACGGGCAGTTGCTTATATTTCTATTTCTGGCTTGTCCATGAGTGTAGAAAATCTTACTCCGGTCTTAAACCCACCGGTAGAGAAAGTAGAAGCTTTCCCCGATGCTGTTTTGATGGTAGTGGCAGATGAATTTGATGTTTCTGTAGAAGATCTTAAAGGGAATTCTCGACGTCGCGAAATTAGCTGGGCGCGTCAAATTGGTATGTACTTGATGCGGCAACATACCGACTTAAGTTTACCAAGAATTGGTGAAGAATTTGGTGGAAAAGATCATACAACTGTATTGTATAGCTGCGACAAGATTGCTCAGCTACGCGAAAATGATCAGAACTTAGCACAAACTCTAAGACAATTGAGCGATCGCATCAACCTCGCCAGTCGTCATTCTTCTTAAGTTGAAACTGAGTTTTCATCAAGGTTTCTCTAGCAGGTATAATTTCTCAGTAACTCCGAAATGCTAACAGCGTGATTGCTATTTATCCTGGGAGCTTTGATCCGATTACTTTAGGACACCTTGATATCATCGAGCGCGGCTGTCGCCTCTTTGAGCGAGTTGTTGTCGCTGTGCTGCGTAATCCTAACAAAACACCTTTGTTTTCAGTGCAACAACGGCTAGAGCAAATACGGGTATCAACATCTCATCTGACAAATGTGGAAATTGACAGCTTTGACGGTCTAACAGTGAAGTACGCCCAAATGCGACAAGCACAAGTTCTCCTACGAGGTTTGCGAGCAATCTCTGATTTTGAAGCCGAGTTGCAAATGGCACACACGAATAAAACGCTTTCTACCCATATCGAAACAGTTTTTTTAGCAACTTCTAATGAGCATAGTTTTTTAAGTAGTAGTGTGGTGAAAGAGATTGCCAAATTTGGTGGTTCCGTCGATCACCTTGTTCCTCAGCACGTTGCCTTAGATATCTACCGATGTCACACCAAGACCCCTTAAGAATAGATCCTGAGCCGAATAAAATTCCTCAGGAAGCAAGAAATACAGATATCCAGACGGCATTGAACCGACTGGAAGAAATAATCCTCGCCAGTCCTCGCATTCCTCTGACACGAAAAACTCTGATTGATGAGGAAGTGATACTCGATCAGCTCGATCAAATTCGCTTTAGTCTACCATCTGTATTTCAAGAAGCACAGGCGGTTGTCGAGCAAAAAGAAGAAATTTTGTTGCAGGGAGAGCAACACGCACAAGAAATTATTCAAGCTGCTGAAGCTAAAGCAGCACAATTACTTAATGAAACTACGATTGTTCGGCAAGCCGAAGCTGCTGCACAAGAAATTCGTCAGCAAGTTGAACAAGATTGCATTGCAATGCAGCAACAAGTTCAAGCAGAAATCGAGCAAATGCGCCGTCAGGCTCAAGAGGAATTACGACAAATTCGCCAAGCTGCGATCGCTGAAGCTGAAGATATCCAAAATGGTGCCGATGAATACGCTGATAGTGTCTTAAGGAGTATTGAGCAGCAGCTTAATGATATGCTCCGCATTATTCGTAATGGCAGACAACAACTGCAACCACCAAAGGGGTTAGGAGTTAGGGATGAGGGGTGAGGGAAAAATTGATTTGTTGCGATCGCACCAATCATTCGTTTTATTTAAAATTCTTATAAGTAATCTGCATGGCTATTAAGCTTTTCTTTTGCTACAGTCTTAACATAATGAAATAAAACTTTGCCCTTGAGTCGTAATTGTCACGAGTGATTGTTTTAAACAACTAACGCTTAATGTGTACTTTTATTGCTGTTTGGGTAAAGTATCTATAAAGATAGTCAAGAGCGTACATAGGTACGAGAGGCGATTATGGCTGTCGTTGCCCAAACTTCTGCATCATCACACTTAAAGCAAGTCTTCCACAAAATTAATGGACAAAGTTGCCCGCGGTATTTCAACTTTCATATGCATACTGTTTACTCGGATGGTAAATTGCAACCTGAAGAGTTAATACAACAGGCGATCGCAATTGGGTTAAAAGGACTTGCAATTACCGATCACCACACTGTTGATGGTTATCGCGTTGCTCTAAGTTACCTAGATGACTTGAAGTCGAAACCTCACCTCAAACATATCGTGCCAGAAATGTGGACTGGTGTAGAAATTAATGCCAACCTATTTGAGGTAGAAGTTCACATCTTAGGCTATGCTTTTCAACCAGAGCACCTCAGTATAGCTCCTTATTTGCAAAGAAAAACGACAGTAGGCAAAACCTACCAGGCAGAAAACGTCATTACAGCAATTCATCAAGCTGGAGGACTAGCGGTACTAGCACACCCAGCGCGGTACAAGCGATCGCACCAAGAACTCATTCCAGCAGCTGCTGCTTTAGGTATCGATGGAGTCGAAGCTTTCTATGCTTATAACAATCCTAGTCCTTGGCATCCTAGCCCAAAACAATCCGCAGAAGTACAAGTCTTAGCTAATCACTACGGTTTATTTAACACTTGTGGCACTGATACTCACGGTCTAAGCTTGCTGCAACGTCTTTAAGCTTTGTGTCAGTCTTATAGCACTCAGGGGTTAGAGAACGCGAATCGCGCAAACTTATGGTTCAGAATTAGAAGCTAGTTAGATGAGTGGTTTTGAGCTGCTATAGTGTCCCAACCTATTGACTTATTGCTATAGCATCCAGATTGTGTCGACTTGAAATAAAAGTACCCTGTCGCTGGAACAGGGTAACTTTAAGAAATATTAGGATTATTAAAATAAAGGACTTAGAAAACGGACATGATTGTAATGATGCCAGCGCTTGTCAATACAAAAACGAAACCTAGAGCAATTGATTCGCCTAAGTGTTTTGAGACTTTCATAACTTTTGGCTTATTAAGTGAGTATTGTTATGAATTTATCATTAAGCTTTCAATTAGCAACAAACAACACCAAAAAATTAAATTATCGTAATTTTTCTTAATTTATTTCTCAGTTAAAGAAGCAGTAGAGTAGACATCTTGCCTGCCCCTGCTTGTTGGGTAAGTTTATTAGTTTATTTCGTCAAGCCATGCTCCAAAGCAAAACGGACTAACTCAGTTCGACTATTTGTACCTGTTTTACTAAATAAGCGACTAACATACTTTTCTACATTGCGGACACTCGTTTGCAGACGACGAGCAATTTCTTTATTCATCAACCCCTCTGTAACGAGGTTTAAAACACTTTGTTCTCTGGGAGTTAAATCAATTTTAATGGGGGCCGGAGTTGTTGCAATACCCTGGCGCTGAGTTAACAGTGCTTTAATTTGAGCAATTTGATTTGCCAAATCAGCAATATCAGGCGTTTCTCCCAATTCACCACTTGAAGTTGTTACCCGACGTGCTAGTAAATTTTCTATAATGGCGACTAACTCATCTGGGTCAAATGGCTTGGGTAAATAAGCATCAACACCAGCTTGATAGCCTTGGATACGATCTGTAGTCATACCTTTTGCCGTTAGAAATACGACTGGCAAAGTTTGAAAGCGAGGATCGTCGCGCATTTGCTTAAGGAATTGGTAGCCATCTACCTGTGGCATCATAATGTCAGAAATGACCAAATCAGGTATATTTTGCTGTAGTAATTCCCATCCCTCATGAGCATTACTAGCTACCTGAACAGTAAAACCACTTTCTTGCAGATAATCTTTAACAGCTTCTCGCAAGCCTGGTTCGTCGTCTACCAGCAAAAGTTGTGCGGACATCTACATATTCCTTGACGCTATCTTCTCACTGTAGCGAAAATGAGGGGCAGAGGAGTTATGAGTGTTGAGTGTTGAGTTATGAGTTATAAAATGCTTCCATTCAAACCTCAAAACTCAAAACTAGCCACTGTATCACTAGCTACTAGCCACTCTTAACTACCGCATCCCCGATGGTTTCAGCGTTTGATTTGGTGTAGTTTGAGCCAAGGAGTTTGTGCCTAGTACGGCGATCGCGCGAATATACTGCGGATCGTTTTGAGTACCAACTAAATTTGGATTACTTGCTAGCTGACGTATCTGTGCTTCTGTTAAGTCTATTTTGACATCAGGTGTAATCCCTTTTTGACTAATATCTGTCCCCCTAGGTGTGTAGTAATGAGCAATTGTAATTGCTAAACCAGAACCATCAGAAAGTGAATGAACTGATTGCACTAGCGCTTTACCAAATGTTTGGCTGCCGACAACAACTCCTCTATTATTATCTTTAATTGCCCCTGCTAGAATTTCGCTGGCACTAGCAGAATTACCATCAACAAGCACAGCTACAGGCTGCTTGACTAATGCAGTACGGTTTGCTGCTATTTTTTCACTTCTTCCTCGGCGATCTACAGTACGAACAATATCGCCGTTTTCTAGCCACATCCGCGCAATTTCGATACTCGATTGCAGTAAACCTCCAGGATTACCCCGCAAGTCTAATACGTAGCCATTGACTTGTTGGCGGTTGAGATCGTAGATTGCTCGTTGCATTTGTTCTGCAGCATGAGCATTGAATTCTCGTAAGCTGATATAACCAACGCGATTTTTGCCTTCTTGCTTGACAGAGTAACGGACTGTTGGTACTTCTATTCTTGCCCGCGTGATTTTAACGTTTAAGTTTTGCTGTCCAGAACGTCCGATACTTAAACTCACAGGTGTTCCAGCCTTACCGCGAATCATGCTAGAAGCTTGCTGAACATCTAAGCCTTGTGTTGGTTTACCATCAATAGCTAATATCTGATCTCCCGATTTGATACCAGCTTGTAGTGCAGGAGAATTTTCGATTGCTTCTACCACAGTCAAACGCTTGGTTTGCTCATTGACTTCCATGCGAATGCCAACACCAGAGAGTTCTCCAGATGTCTGATCTGTAAGTGCGGCAAACTGTTTAGGATCGAGAAAGCGAGTATAGGGATCTCCTAGTTTTTCTAGTTCTTCTCGAACAGCATTATAAGCTTGTTCTTTAGAAGTATAGTTTTTGCTTAAAAGGTTTTGCCTGCTGGTTTGCCAATTAATTTTATTGAATGTAGCGTCAACATATTCGCGATTAACAAGCTGCCAAACTTCATCTACCAAAGCTTTAGGACTATCTTGAAATGAAGCACGAACTGAGCGAACTGGCAACAGGGACATTGTTACAGTCGTGGCGATCGCTCCACTAAATAAAGCAAAATGGCACAATGATAAGCGTTTAAAGTATTGCTGCATTGGAATTTGCGAAGTAATTTTTGTGCTTAGAATTTAGTATTACTCAGAGCCTACATCTTTGCACTGAGTATTATGTTGCTATTGACTATACACTTGGTTAGTCTGTGATGACAGTAAAAACAGTTAAAGTTTCGTTATAGTTTTCAAAAATATTATCTCCACGATACTTGGGGTCCTCATTGATGTATCAATTATTTTGTGCCAGTTTTCGCAGTGTCATTTAGACGAAAGAAACTATGAGTGATTTTCGTGCTTAGAACATAGAATTCATCTGACAATTCTCTGAGTTTCTCCTTTTTACAAACTTGATCCGCGTATCATTGATTGGATAGTGGATAAGGGAACTGTCGAGAAGTACTGCTGTTGAAATTGTTCCTCTTGCACAGCGATTAAGAATTTTTCAATCACTTGCAAGCATTCATCTTCAGATATTTTGGCTTGTGGTTGCCAATGGACAATAAAACTTCGATCAACAGAACTAATTGTAAAACCTATACTAGTAAGTGCTTGAAATCCTTGTTTGAGTGTTTGATCGCTAATTTCTAGTTTTTGACATAGTTGAAACCGCGAGACAGTTTGACCTGTACGACTAATGTACTTTGCAATTCCGAGTAACGAAAGCCAAATTTGATTAGGTGGGATGAATTGTGGTTTTTTCCAGGCTAACACTAGCTGTTTTTTTTCGACAAGCGATCGCTTAAACCAAGTACGTAAATCATCCCAACTCCGAGGACAATCTTGAACAATTAGTGCTTCTTCTAAATTGGTATCAATTTCACTAGGTAGATTACGCCAGTCTAATAAATCAAGATTAGTCGTGTCAGTTGTTTGAGCCGAAGCGTTTTCTGCTGTCCGCAGTGCCACAATCCGAATTTCATAACGTTTTTTAAATGAGTTATAATCAAGCTCTACAATGCAATCGCACCGTGTAGATGGTAATTCGTCTTTATAGTGTCCCCACCACACACCAGGAAATTTAGCTTGCGTTGAATCATCTCGAAGATCAAATTCAGTTTTAATATACTGAACTTTTTTCCCTTGTCCATCTTGTTGATTACGATGCCAAGCATTTTCAAACCAGCAATTTTGAATCAATAATTTTGGTACAGGATTTCCCATACCACAAGGTTCAAGTAATTTCAATTCCCAAAAAAGCTCTTTGCCTAAGTCTTGGACATTACATACTAAGTCTGCTTGGATTGTTGGTGTTGTCATTCCACCACCTAAGGACTGTCGTAATTTTTGATTAATTGCCTCAGCAAATAAAGAAATATTTTCTATTGGTAAACTCAATCCTGCAGCATAAGGATGTCCGCCAAAGCGATGTAGTAAATGTGCCTGATCTTTTACCAACTGATATAAATCGATTTGATTGATTGAGCGTGCCGAACCACGGGCTAAGGTAGTGTGTTCTGTACTTGCACCTTCAGTACTCAGTAATATTGTCGGACGTCCGGTTTCTTGTGCAACTTGTCCAGCGACTAAGCCAAGTACACCCGCAGACCATTGAGGATCTGCTAAAACAATAACACTAGTAGTCGATAAGTCCAATTGCTGTAGCTTTGCCGTCACTTGCTGGGCAACGTCTTTTTGTAGAGATTTGCGTCGAGAGTTTGCCAGTTCTGTATCTTGTGCTAGCTGTTCAACGCGTTGTAAGTCGCGACTTGTCAGTAATTCTACACAAAAACTAGCATCACCCTGAATTCGGCTGACGGCATTGATGCGCGGACCCAGACCAAAAGAAATATCAGTAGGGCGATCGCCACTTTTCTGACACCACTCTAATAATCTTCCTACCCCTGGACGTCGTCGTTGTGAGGCTGGTTGTTTGAAGTCTTGCTGCATTTTGGCAATACCCAACTGCGCTAAATAGCGACAATCACCGGAAAGTTGTACCAAATCTGCGATTAAACCAATTGCAACTAAATCAAGTAAATCTTCTAGCGGTTGTTGAGGGTTATCTGTTTTTTGATACAAAGCTTCTACGAGTTTATATGCAACAGCAACTCCTGAAAGATGAAATAAGGGATGGTCTTGTGGTAAATATCGAGGATTGATAATTGCGACAACTGGCGGTCGTTCTAGCGGCAATGTATGATGGTCGGTGACAATGGTATCAATACCGAGTTGCTTTGCATACTCGATTTCAGCAATATTAGTACTACCTGTGTCGCAAGTAACAATTAACTGCGCACCTTGTTTAGCAAGCAGCTCAATCCCCTGACAGTTCAAACCATGAGACTCAGTAATGCGATTAGGAATGTAATAAACTAAGTGCGTGTTTTGGCTAAAAAACTGTCCTAAGCCATCCCAAAGCACAGCAGTTGATGTAATCCCGTCAGCATCAAAGTCTCCCCAAATTGCAACTTTTTCGCGGCGATCGCGTGCTTGTTGAAGTCGTTCTACTGCTTGATACATTTCTGCACCAAATTCAAAGGGATCTGCTAATTCTTGACAAGCTTGGGGATTGACAAATGAATCTAAACTATGCTGATCGCAAATTCCTCGTTGCCACAATAGCTGTGCAGCATATCTACCAGAGGAGTTTGGACAATACTGACTAACAGCTTGGATAAACCATTCGGGTGGTGATTCAACAGGTAGTAGCAGCCACTGTAGTTGTTCAGGCATGAAGAAGGGGTGAGGAGTGAGGGGCGAGGGGCGAGGGGTTAGTTGCTAATCACTATTTTCGTCTACTAGAGAATTGAGGGCAACTTCACCGGCGATTCCTTCGGGTTTGCGCGATACAGTGGGACGCGATCGCTTATATCCTGCTCTTTCAGCTTTTTGTCTTTCGTAAGCAATTAATCTACCGTAGTATTCATTTTTACTTAAGTTCATCGATAAGAAAATATGCTGCCGGCTGTTGCCAAAGCCTTTACGCTGAAAAAATTTGACGGCGGGTACATTGGCGGGATCAGTATCAACAAGCATAAACCGCGCACCATCTTCAATCATCCGTTCAATGAGTTTGTCTACCAAAGTGTCGCCAACTCCACGGCGTTGAAAGTGGGGGTTAACTCCTAACCAAATAATGTAACCATATGTCCAAGAACCTTTCGTAATCACTGTACCTAAAATAAAGCCTGCCAGTTCGCCGTCGACTTCTGCAACAAGACAATATTCAGGATCGGTGTTATAAAGTCCAATGACCTCCCACTTATCCCATGTACGGTACAAGTAGGGATATAAATCGCTCGTAAATAACTTTTCTCCTAAGTGATACACAGGAGCAAGGTCGTCAATTTCTAATTCGCGGACATAAACTGAGGATGTATATGTTGAATCTGTAGTGTCGTGCGTCATAACTAATTTACTATTCAGTCCTTTATAGTGGGACTTCTTGAATATTTACAAGATTTGGCAGTAAGCTTTGAGGAGATGCTTCATCGTAGCGATCGCGATGACAGCGCGTTGCATACTGACAAAGATCGCACAGCTTGCTTCCTAATGTTATTTGTGGAAATGGTTCGCCATGTTCGTAACGTTGCAACCATTGTGTAAGTTGGTTTAAGAGATAGTTTAGTTGTTGTGCTGTTTTGGCGTGCTGAGCGTTGTTGTATGTAAATTTGAGACTTTGTGGCTGATTTTCTGACTGAATAAACCAGTAAGTCATAGACAACTGTTCGGGTACGTATTCGCTTGTTTCTGCGAGGACATACAAGTAAAGTCGTGTTTGCCAGTTATGTGCCAAAGCGCGGCGATTTTGGGGTTTGGGATAAGTTTTCCAATCGAGAATTTGAGCTTGGCGATTGTCTGCAATAAATAAGTCATAAATTACTGTCAACAGATAATCTTGCACTTGTAATGTACGGCAATGTTCGCTTTCGCGGAATGATTGAGTGGTGATATCTGGTGTTATTTCTGGTGCAACGCTGGTAAAAGCACTCATCCAGCATTGTAGTTGAGCGTCTTCTTGCACTAAAGATTCAATTGGCAATCCAAGTTCGCGCTGCTGCATGAGCAAATGAAAGCGACTGCCCCATGTCAGGCGCTCTTGTTGCTCTAAACTGGTTGGTGAGCCAAGTTGCTCTAAGTAAGTGTGTTGAAATTGACGCGGACAACGTTCTAGTAAGTTGAGCTGTCCCTGAGATAGACGCATAGAGCTATTGATGACTAGCTTTATTTAATTTTACTCAGCTAGGTGAACCTGTTGTTACTCTAGTGCAATTCACGAAGTCAGAGGAAGCCCCGTCTTTGTACGGCGCGTTGGCGTTCTTGTTCAAGTTCCGTCGTCACCCAATTGCCTTGAGCATCATACCAACGCAGCTTGGTAAATCATACATTGTGGGCAGAAATTCTGAGGATGACTGCGGCGCGTCTATTTAAAACATGGCACCAACTCGTAACTGATTAGCTTTAGGTTAACTTAGGGGTTGCGGTAATTGGTAACGGATAATAATTGCGATCGCTATTTACTCAGAATATAAACGCTGCTTTTGTCACTACGTCCAACTAGCCTTAAATCAAAACACCAGCATGGGTTGTTGCGTTTAGCTTCAGCGCAGCGAAGGTGAGTAAATCTATTCAGTTCTTTCTTAGGTTCCCATAACTAATAGGTATGTTTTTTGATGAGTTTGTGGGCTTTCTGTAACTACATTAGTCTCATCTCGAACTTACTTTTTTGGAGGATTCATATGGGAGTCGGTGTAGCTCGTAAAGAAGTGACACGCACAGATGTTACAACATTACCTATTAAAGCCACAACAGTTCTCACACGACAAGACTTAGTTGATTTAGTACAAGGTAAATTCATTGCCTTGTGTATTACTGACTACTATCCAAAGTGGCTTTGCGAGCAACTATGCAAAAGGTTGCTAAAACTTCCGGAGTTTGCCCGCTACTTACGAGCACAAAATGTTGGTGTTCAAAGAACTGGAATGACTTTTTTTGAAACAAAAGGAGATCCAGCGCTACTTGAACAGTACTATGCAGAAGCCCAGCGTATGCGCACTACTATCAGAAATACTTGCTTTCCTTACCTTTCCCCAATAGATAAACTAAGAGTTGAGCTTGAAGAGGTATGGTTCGCAGGCGCTCGGCTTGAGAACATTCATGGACGACCAATGATGGTTGGAATTGCACGCATGTTCGAGGACAGCTTTGAGCTTCCACCACACCAAGATGTTTTAGCTCGTGATATTGTAGATAACTCAAGCGATGGGACGCTTTTGTCTCAGCTTTCTGCAAATATATATTTACGAGAAGCAAAATTTGGTGGTGAGCTAGAGATTTGGGGAATCAAACCGTCTTATCAAGAGTTTCTCAAACTTGCTTGCGACGATCTTCACTTTGATCAAAATAAACTTCCACCATCAGAAGTGCTGTATAAACCCTGTGCCGGCGATCTAGTTCTCTTTGATTCAGGGCGAGTTCATGCGGTACGTCCATCCAAGCAGGGACCACGAGTATCTATGTCATGTTTTGTGGGTTATCGCGGTCAGAATATGCCTTTAACTTATTGGAGTTAATGCCTATTCTACTTTGCCTTGTCGTAGGTTACTATCTGTAAGTAGTGGCAGAATGCTGTGTTTTTTTAAGTGATAGGAATTGACTAAATTGTGAGGTGAGGCAAGAATTGCCTCTACAGCTAAGGCAGTCTACCTATGGTCTAAGGATATGGGTAGTATCCTAAAAAGGGTATTGCCCATTCACTCACTTAATGTTGCCTTGAATTTCTGTCCTCAAGAAATAGTAAATTGAATAAAGCAAATGAGTATAATCACCTTATCGCCAGAAAATTTGACCACACATTAACCATGATTTATGCGCTAAGCTTGCTATGCTTCCGAGTAGTTCAAACTCACATTGGCAGTGTAAATTACCTGAGACAGAAATTAAACGTTTGCAGGCGCTGTGTCAGTATCAGATTCTAGATACTGTTCCTGAAGCACACTTTGACAACATAACTCGCTTAGCTGCTTACATTTGCCAAACTCCAATTGCTGCAATTAGTTTAGTAGATGCTCAGCGGCAGTGGTTCAAATCAAAAATGGGGTTCACGGCAACTGAAGAACCCCGCGATATTACTTTCTGCTCTTATACCATCCGGCAAGCTGAATTACTAGTTATCCCAGACACCTTAGCTGATGAGCACTTTGCAACTAACCCGTTTGTGGTTGGCGACGCTCGGATTCGATTTTATGCAGGTGCTCCTCTGATTACTCCCACTGGCTTTACTTTAGGAACTTTATGCGTACTCGATCATGTTCCACGGAAATTAAGTTGCGAACAGATACAATTTCTACGGGTTTTAGCTGACCAAGTCGTGGCGCAACTAGAGTTGCGACGTAATTTAAAAGATTTGAAACAAAGCATTATCGAGCGTCAAAAATCAGAAGCAAAACTTCGCCACCATGTCTTTCATGATGAGTTAACAGGTTTGCCGAACCGAGCACTTTTTATGAAGCGGTTGAAATCTGCAATTTTGAAGAAGAAGTGGGAAACAAACTACTTATTTGCTGTGCTTTTTATCGATTTAGATCGTTTTAAGGTTGTTAACGATAGCCTTGGGCACATGGTTGGAGATCAGCTACTGATTGCAACTGCACGCAGATTGAAAGCATGTTTGCGGCCTGAGGACATGGTTGCTCGGCTCGGAGGTGACGAGTTTGTGATTTTGCTTAACAATATTAAGGGTATCGGCGACGCTACTGATGTGGCAGAGCGGATTCAGAAAAGACTATCATTGCCTTGCAACTTGAGTGGGCACGAAGTATTTACCAGCATCAGTATAGGTATTGCTCTAGGCACAACAAATTATCACCAACCGGAAGTCCTGCTCCGCGATGCTGATACGGCAATGTACCGTGCAAAGGTACTAGGTAAGGCTCGTTACGAGGTCTTTGATATAGAAATGCATGACTCGGTTGTGAAGCTTATGCAACTAGAGAACGATCTCCGACGGGCAATTGAACGTCAGGAGTTCCAGATTTATTACCAACCAATAGTACTCGTAGATACAGGCAGAATCACTGGGTTTGAAGCGCTAATTCGCTGGCAACATCCAATGCGTGGCTTGCTGAATCCAGCGGATTTCATCTCGGTAGCAGAAGAAACTGGAGCGATCGTCCCGATTGGCTATTGGGTACTTTATGAGGCATGCCGCCAGCTACGGAGATGGCAGTCGGAATTTTCCGCTCAACCCTTAACAATCAGTGTCAATCTCTCCAGCAAACAGTTTTCACAACTAGATCTCGTTGAGCAAATCATTCACATTCTGCAATCAACTAACCTTGATGCACGTAGCTTGAAGCTGGAAATCACTGAAAGCACGATTATGGAGAATGCAGAATCTGCAACTGCCATGCTTTTGCAACTGAGAGACTTGGGCATTGAAATATATTTAGATGACTTTGGTACAGGCTATTCATCCTTGAGTTCTTTACACCGCTTTCCAGTTGATGTACTCAAAATTGATCGCTCTTTTATTAACACAATTCAAGCTAATCATGAGAAGACAAAGATTGTTCAAGTCATCATGACACTAGCTCAGAATTTGGGTATGGACGCAATAGCAGAAGGAATAGAAACAGTAGAACAAAGGGAGCAGCTTAAAACATTACAGTGTAAGTATGGACAAGGGTACTTATTTTATCAGCCAGTAGACACACAGACAGCGGCAGCAATAATTGCCCAAAACAAATAATAGACTGCACAATGATCGCTAAACTTTACTTAAAACATAAACGCTGCCTTCGTTACCACGCCCGATGCGTAAATCACGATCGAGATAAGTAATATCTAGCCATCCTTGTTGTTCGCGGTTATCTAAACGAAAATCAACTGCTGCAAACTTTTTACCCGCTTCAATCTGCCCAATAAAGTCCCTAGGAGACTTGTTGTAGCCTACCAAACGCTGTAAACCCAAGATTGAACGCTCAAATTTGACTTGTACTCGACGTTCAGAAAGTGGCTCAAACCGCGCAGCAACTGCCACCATTCCTTCTAAAAAGGGTATGCCATAAACTTCTGCAATGTTATACACGCTAGTTGTCGCGACACGGATAGACTGATAAATTTGACCGAGCTTGAATAATGGCAGTTGATCAATATTTAATAAACCTTTACTGGTAGTGTAAAGAAGTCGCCAGTCACCATCGAGGAGTTCTCCCGCTTCAACGGGGCGAGGAGTTGGGTTGCGCTCTTCTAGCTGAGCGATCGCCATTAAAATAGCTTGCTTGTCTTGTTCAGTTGCCAGCAGTCCGCGATTTTTGCCTGCGATCGCTTCTAACAGTGTTGTCTTTCCTACCATCACACCCTTGCCTATTTTTTCTTGTTAATAGAGGTTTATACCTTATTTCACCGACACTAACTTAGTTAGCCTTACAAATTATTCTCGGTCGAGTGAGTCTCTGATAGTTAATAAGTTTTTTGTTATTTAGCTGGCAAGGACTGCCTAATTATCAACAGCAATTGTACTTGCTATCTTCAGGGCTGTTACCTCTTCAACATAAAGGCTTCAAGCTAAATGTAAACAGCTTTTTTAGTGATAAACTTAAACTATATAGGTTAAAATACATCCTCTATCAAAACATTTTGCTATGCGTAATTCTGCTCTGCGTGAAGAACCTCGCGATCAACGTGCTGCTGTGATTCCTCTAAAGAATGAATCTTCATTACTCGATTGGTTAGAGTCGTCAGGTCGGTTGATAGCGCGTGACAATCAAGAGCCAGACTATTCAGATGATGAGGAAGAAATTGCCGGCTTAATGGACCCAGATGATATGTCTTACGACCTTGATGATGATGATGCCATAGAGGTAGAAGATTAGTGTGTTGATGCAGCAATACTATATGTATTCTCGATCAAGCAAGTAAGTCATTATCAAGCCTTCACAACTCACTGGGAGTTTGACGACAAATCAAACAGCCCTTAAACTCTATCCTGGTTGCTCTAAATGTGGTTAAGTATATTGCCACAGATAAGCTCAGGAGTCATCACTCAAAAAAGTGCTGTTGTGAGGGAATTTTGTGGAAGCTAAATCAACTTCGGATTCATTTCATCTATCTGGCATCAATCTACTTGTGCTATTGGGCGTATCAGTAAGTATTACGGCACTTGTTCTAGATTGGATAGCAAACCGATTGCCTTGGCAAGTCACTTCTCTAACTTTACCTTTGATAGTTTGTGGACTGGCAACTGCAGGGATAGGATATGGTGTAGTACCATTACTCGTTAGCTTAAAAACTGGGCAAGTCATTCGTGAAGATGGTCCTCAAGCTCATTTAAAAAAAGCAGGTACGCCTACAATGGGAGGCGTTTTTTTTATCCCTGTTGCACTTAGCTTTGCACTGGTTTTATCTAGAATTGCTCCTAATGTAGTTGCAGTGTGTTTACTAGCACTAGGGTACGCAGCAATTGGCTGGCTTGATGATTGGCAAATTCTGCGCCGTAAATCTAATAAAGGAATTTCGCCTCAGATGAAGCTAGTTTTGCAGATTGGGTTTGCGATACTGTTTTGTCTGTGGCTGTGGTGGAGTCAATCGAGCAATACAACGACATTGATTTTACCTTTTGGTTATGTATTGCCGTTAGGTTTGTTATTTTGGCTATTAGCAGTATTTGTGATGGTAGCTGAGAGCAACGCTACTAACCTGACTGATGGTGTTGATGGTTTAGCTGGGGGAACAGTCGCGATCGCATTTTTAGGTTTGGGTACCTTAGTTGCTCCTACTCATCCTGAATTGATGATTTTCTGTGCTTGTATGAGTGGTAGCTGTTTAGGATTTTTGGTACATAATCGCAATCCTGCACGTGTATTCATGGGAGATACAGGATCGCTGGCTTTAGGTGGTGCGTTAGCTGCTGTAGGATTACTTAGCAATACACTTTGGGCACTATTTATTCTTAGTGGAATCTTTTTTGTCGAAACACTTTCAGTAATGGCACAAGTTGGTTATTACAAAGCAACCAAAGATCCTAACGGTGTAGGAAAACGTCTATTCAAGATGGCTCCTTTACATCATCATCTTGAACTATCAGGCTGGTCAGAATTACAAGTAGTAGGGGTGTTTTACTTGATTAATGCAATTTTAGCTGGATTGTGTTTGTGGCTTAACAGAGTAAGTGGGTAAAAATCAATATAAATTAAGAACTGATAACTGGTAACTAGACATTGGTTATTGGAAAGAACATCTATTACCCCTTACCTAACAGATGTTGGATGTGATATGTAATTATGCCCACCTACTTATTCTCTATCTAGTTCCTTTGATTTGACTAACTAAATGAACAAGTTCGGGCAAAATTAGTTGCTGCATTGCGAGTTTTACAGCATTAGCAGAACCAGGAAGCGAAAAAACAAGTTTGTTTTGATATACGCCAGCGATTGCACGAGAGGCAATTGCTCGCGAACCGATTTCTTGGTAACTCAAGTAGCGAAACAACTCTCCAAAGCCAGGTAAAGTTTTTTCAAGGAGATTTGCGATCGCGTCATATGTTGTATCTCTGGGGGCAATTCCAGTACCACCATTGCAAATCACTACGTCCAAGTTTACTTGGCTAGCTAGGTTGTATAACTGATTTTGAATTTGTCTTGGCTCATCTGGAATAATTGTATATGCCCCCACATTACGATCGGCATCCAAAAGTAGCTTTTTAATTAGTTGACCACTTTTGTCAGTTTCAACAGTGCGCGTATCACTTACTGTGATGACAGCACAGGTGATTGTCATACTGGTCAGATCAGGGTGCGGCTGATGCGTCATCAAAGTAAAAGTAATAAATTTATGACTTACTGAATTCTAAGCCATGAGCTTCCGCATAGCGCTGCATAAAGCGCAGGAAGCGATCCCATTCATCAGTAGATTTCATGAGGTAGAATACCTCTAAAGCTTCCGGCTTACCATTAACGAATTTACCCTTCACTTCGCGAGTTGTCAGCATCCCTTCTTCATCAATCATATACATTCCGGTAATTTCTTCTGTCGCTTCGCTACTCAAAGCTTGGGGATTTTGAAAGTAAAAAGTTGCAGTACCGTTACTACCATCGCGCGATCGCGTTAGACGTACATCTGGAATAACTTCTTCATCAACGCCTCTAAAAAATTGAATTTGAGCCATAGTACTTTGCAATTACTCTTGTTGCATCTTATCTATAACTTTATATTTTCTCATTTTTTGGATAATTGGTAATTGTCAATAGGTGAGGAGCAGCTATATTACTCTGACGCAAGAATGAGGAAAACAGCAAAGATTGCAACTAACCATATAAATGGTGAATACTCTCATCTGGCGTGCTAAGTATGCTCTTTATCAAGTAAAAGAGTAACTGGACCATCATTGTCAATCGAAACTTGCATCATTGCACCAAATATGCCAGTTTCCACTCTTAAACCACTTTGCCGAAGTTTGCTCACGAATAAGTGATACAAATTAACTGCGATGCTGGGCGATGCAGAACGGTCAAAAGAGGGACGACGACCTTTGCGACAGTCACCATAAAGCGTAAATTGGCTGATAACTAATAATTCGCCACCAATTTCCTGTACAGATTTAGAAAAGCGATCGCCACTAGCATCTTCGTCAGGAAAAATGCGCAATTCCAAGCACTTGCGTACCATCCAATCGAGTTCAGCTTCCGTATCAGTATCAGCAATACCAACCAATAAATTAACCCCTCGCCCAATTTTACCGACAAGTTCACCATTAACAGTAACTTGAGAAGATTTAACTCGTTGAATGACAACACGCATATTAATTTGATTTCTTACTACTTCGCCAAATACTAACTGCTAGCGATCGCGATCGCACAAATCACCTGATAAAATCGCTTCATGTTTGACAATATTTGTAAATTTTTAGTTGAAAATTTTTCTAACGACTTTGCCAACTGGTTACTCGGAAAATCTCTGTCTTTTACCGAGTTAAGTCCTTCAGAACTTTCGTTAGAACCGATTCGCGCTGATGCGTTGATTTTGCTGGAATCGGAAGAAGTTGTACTGCACTTAGAATTTCAAACTGTACCTAAAACTGATATTCCGTTTCGGATGATTGATTATCGGCTGCGAGTACATCGTCGCTTTCCTTTAAAGGAGATGCATCAAGTAGTCATTTATCTGCGACAATCAACTTCGGAACTCGCACAACAAACAACATTTATCCTTGAAAAAACTCGTCATGAATTTGAAGTGATTCGCCTATGGGAACAACCAACAGGTGTATTTCTGCAATGTCCAGGCTTGTTACCCTTTGCGGTTTTAAGTCAGACTAGTAACCGTGTGGGAACATTACAGCAAGTAGCACAGGAAATCGCTAAAATTCCAGATCAACGCGCACAAAATAACGTCGCAGCATCAGCATTTATTTTAGCTGGGTTAGTATTAGAGAAAGACATTGTACAACAGGTACTGCGGAGGGAACTCATGCAGGAATCGGTAACATATCAAGCTTTAGTAGAAGAGGGACGTGCGGAAGGGCGTGCGGAAGGACGTGCGGAAGGACGTGCGGAAGGACGTGCGGAAGGACTTCAAGAAGGTATTCAAGAAGGAATTCGTTCAGTAGCTACTAATTTATTGCGCGAAGGAGTTGCGATAGAAATGGTGGCGAGAGTGACTGGATTATCGGTGGAGGTAGTGCAGCAGTTGGCAAGCGATCTCGGTGGAGGTGCGTGAAGCGCGATCGCTTTATTTCATCTTTGCAAATCAAACATCGTTGTATAGCGATCGCATTACAGTTGTTAATATATTCGAGAAAAATGTACTAATGATCTATTAAATATTTGAATAAATCATTCCTGTTTTTGGTTCTACCATACCATAAAGATAGTAGTACTCCCTTGACCATTGGAGTTGACCTACTGGTTTTACGCCTTTAATCGTAATTAAACGTCTCGTGATTGTCTTCAGTCCAAATAGACTTTCATCTTCTACCCAGTAGCGGATTGGGAGCAAAATATTTTCTTTCAAACTCGGCAGATAAGGTTGCATCTGCTTCACCATTGTTAATAGAAAAGGCAGGTTTTTTTAAAGTCTTCTCTCTGCGTAGGGTCTTGTTTAATGCTTTGGGTTCGCGGTACTTTGAGCTTAGCTTGAAGTCTATATCTAGTGGTTTTATTAGACCACCGAATAAGAGGCTTTAACTCCACATTCACTAGCTAACCAGCTCTGAATCTGTTCGTAAGTTTTAAAACCTTTTTCTTGTGCTAGTCTAGAAGCTAACTTTTCAGCAACTTCTGCTCCAATCGCTGGTTTTCTTCCTGGCAGTAGTTTCTGCTCACCCAATAATGCCCGAATGCCTCCTGCTTGATACTTGCTCCACCATCTGTGGATCGTTATCCGATTTTTTCCCAATGCCGTGGCAATTCCTGTTACGGTTTTAATTTGTCCTGTTTGAAACCAATATAGTGCCTGGATTTTCTCCAACCCGCTGAGTGTGGTTTGCTGCTTGAGTAACTCTTTGAACTCTTCTATCGTCTCTTAAATCTGGAGTTTACATCTTCTTTTCATTTGAAGCTGTTCCTACACATTTTTCTCTTTAGTGTTGCACGTAAAAAGCAAAATGGTATCAAGTAGTCAATGTATGTGGATGATAAAGGAAGTACACACCCGAAGCGATCGCCAAACGGATCTTTTTTGATCGCTAAACGGATTTTTTAGGTTATATCTACCGCTTTGAACGCAAGTAAACGCTAGGATTAACACCAAATTTACGCCGAAATGCCGCCGCGAAATCACCTCGATTGGTAAAACCTACTGCACGCGCAACACCAGCTACAGTAAAATTACCAGCATCAAGGAGTAAGCGCGATTGCTCTAAGCGACATTCGTGCAAGTATCCAAATACTGTTTTTCCAAAAATCTGGCGAAAACCAATTTTGAGCTTGTAGTCATTCAATCCCACTGCCCGTGCAAGATCTATCAAAGAAGGCGGATTATCTAGACACGCCAGTAACATTTCTTTAGCGTGGTAAATGCGATCAATATCTTCTGCTTTAAGTTTAAATTGCCTTTTTTGAGCTTTCGTTTCTTTCAGCAGTGGTTCGAGAATTAAAGCCCATAATTCAATCACTTTTGACTGCAAATACATCCGTTTGGTTAAACCGTAATACGGACAATGCAAAATTTGTTGCACTGCTACGCGCATTACAGGGGTAGATTGGTTGTGCTGGAAACCTTGTCTGCCATTCATTCTCCTGAAATAATAAGCTTGATTCTGGAGGGATTGCTCCTGAGTAACAGAAAAGATTTTTGAACAATTCTGGTTCGATGTGTACTTCAATTCCTAAGTAGTGTTGTTGTACCATTTGCATGGTAGTTTGTGCTGGTGCGATACCACTACCAATTACAGCCTATTGCAAGTTTATGAGGTACAGTAAGAGGAGTACACAAATGAAGTCTAATGAAACCGTACTCGCTCGACTTGCGAGAAAAAATAGTTAAGGCATACACACAAGGTGACACCTCAATCAG
>NZ_JADEWN010000062.1 GCF_015207655.1 Gloeocapsopsis crepidinum LEGE 06123
GCTTTCAAACTATTATTCTTTTCTTGGTTCAGTTGCCCTTCCGGAGGCGCTTTGCGCTTGCCTTTCCTTCTGGCGCTTTACTAATATATCTAACCTCAATTGAAATTGTCAAGCTTTTTGAGAGAAAGTTTTTCGAAATTGCTGAAAATACAGTAACAGAAGGCATTTGAAGGCAACAATAAGGCAAACTTTGAGAAGGAGTTACGAAAAAAGGTTTGAAATAGGGTGAATTTTCAGTCAGTTATTGCGGTATTGCATCAGTTTTGGGGCGATCTCGGTTGCTTAATCGCCCAGCCTTATGACATTGAAAAGGGTGCAGGAACGAAAAATCCCCATACATTCCTCAGGGCTTTAGGTCCAGAACCTTGGGCAGTTGCGTATGTAGAACCGTGTCGTCGCCCTACTGATGGGCGCTATGGAGAAAATCCTAATCGCTTTCAGTACTACTATCAGTACCAAGTTTTAATTAAGCCGTCACCAGATAACATTCAAGAAATTTATCTTGACTCGTTAAGGGCTTTGGAGATTCGTCCGGAAGATCATGACGTCCGGTTTGTGGAGGATAACTGGGAAGATGCGACGGTTGGCGCTTGGGGCACTGGTTGGGAAGTTTGGCTCGACGGAATGGAGATTACGCAATTTACTTACTTCCAACAGTGTGGGGGGATTGATTGTCGTCCAGTTTCAATTGAAATTACCTATGGACTGGAGAGGTTAGCAATGTATCTTCAAGAGGTTGAGGCGATTACAAAGATTCAGTGGACAGACAACATTGCTTATGGCGATGTCCACCTGCAAGGAGAAATAGAACAGTGTACTTATAACTTTGAAGCATCAAACCCAGAGTTGTTATTTACCTTGTTTAATCTATACGAACAAGAAGCACAGCAACTAGCAGATAGAGGATTGGTTTTACCAACTTTAGATTATGTTTTGAAGTGCTCGCATACATTTAACTTGTTAGATGCGCGAGGAGTGATCGCTGTCACGGAACGCACTCGATATATTGCTAGAATTCGTAGCTTAGCCAGGAAAATCGCTCAGCTTTATGTACAGCAAAGAGAAACCCTCGGTTTCCCGCTATTAAATGTCAAGGGAGGCGTTGAGGCAAATGTTTAACTTAACTGAAGTGTTAGAAGCGATCGCGCTTTGGTTTCGTAGTTTAGGAATACCAGAATCGATTGTGCGCTGGGGACACCCAGCAATGATGGCAATTGTCATATTTGCGATGGGTAGCTTTGTGGGATTTGCTGGATGGCGGGGACGAGTTGCGACAGATAAAGCTATCACCAGTAAGAGTTTGGCAGATCATCGAACATTAGCACCGTGGATGTTTCTATTCATGGCGCTTGGTTATACAGGTGGTGTGTTGTCTTTGGTAATGCAACGTCAGCCAATTATGGAAAGCCCGCATTTTTGGACAGGTTCGAGTTTGTTAGTGCTGCTACTAGTAAATGCGGCGATCGCATTATTTGGTTTTGGACGCGATCAAGGTACATTACGCACGATTCACGCCTATTTAGGAAGTACTGCCCTCGGTTTGATGGTTCTTCATGCTGTATTCGGGTTGAAATTAGGTTTGGCGATTTAACAACGCAGATGAACGCAGCTATTCTATGTTTAGCTTTTATTGCAGGTTTGTTATCTACAGCTTTTGTGTGGGGAGGATATGCAGTATTATCTATCGGGATAGTTGCGTCTGTTTTCGTTAAACGCGTTTGGCGGGGTAGTCCTAAACCACAAGTTTGGTTAATCGCTGGAATCATTGGCTTGTTAGCAAGTTTGTACTTTCAAATGCGGATACCGCAACCAGCAACGAATGATATTAGTCGGTTAATTGAAAACCAACAGCAAGTTGTTACTGTTCAGGGAAAAATTACAAGTACGCCGCGCTTAACTCGGAGTCAACGAGGACAATTTTGGTTATTGACAAGTTGGTTAGAGGGAAGTAAAGTCACAGGAAAAGTATACGTTACTGTACCTTTACTCCAAGCAACAGGGTTATATCCTGGACAAAGAATTGCAGTTACTGGTGTCTTATATCAACCTTCAATAGCAACAAATCCAGGAGGCTTTGATTTTCGGGCATATCTAGCAAGAGAAAGTACGTTTGCAGGTTTGAGTGGGCGACGAGTTGAAATTACAGAAGGACAAAAATCTTCTAAATGGGGTTGGTGGAAGATTCGCCAAAAAATTGTGCGATCGCAAGTACGGTGGCTAGGTAGCCCAGAAGGATCGCTTGTGAGTTCAATGGTAATTGGTGGAAAAGCGGTCGATCTACCTTACGATATCCGTGACTTATTTGTACAAGTTGGGTTAGCCCATGCTTTAGCGGCATCAGGATTTCAAACTTCATTAATTCTAGGGGTGATGCTGGCATTGTTACGGCAGTTTTCGCTGGTACTGCAAGTGAGTTTTACAGGAGGTGCATTATTACTCTTTCTAGGATTAACTGGCATGCAGCCCTCAGTGTTACGTGCTGTTGTAATGGGGTTTGCGGTACTTGTTGCAATTGGAACAAAGCGTAAAGTTAAACCCTTGGGTTCACTATTATTTGCTGCAACGTTATTATTGCTATTCAATCCGCTATGGATTTGGGATTTAGGATTTCAACTGAGCTTTTTGGCTACTTTAGGATTATTAGTTACTGTACCGCCGTTAATCAAACGTTTGGATTGGCTACCAGTGGCGATCGCAACTTTGATTGCAGTTCCGCTAGCAGCAACTTTGTGGACTTTACCGTTACAACTTCAAGTATTTGGTATTGTTCCACTTTATAGCTTGGTAGTTAATGTTTTAAGTACGCCGTTGATATCGGTAATTAGTATCGGTGGCATTGTAAGCGCGATCGCATCCATCGTTTACCCTTTTGCAGGAAGTGCTTTAGCTTGGCTGTTGTATTACCCAACTCATTTTTTAATTGGATTGATAGGATTTTTTGCGCAGTTACCAGGAAACTCAATTGCTGTAGGTAGAATTTCTGTTTTACAGTTACTGATGGTCTATGGATTAATCATCTTAGCTTGGTTACAACTTTGGTGGCAAAAGCGTTCGTGGTTAGTTGGTGTCATAGCAATGGGTATCATTTTAGTTCCGATATGGCACAGCCAAGCTACCGTATTTCGGGCAACAGTGTTAGCAACTGCCTCTGAACCAGTGTTAGTGATACAAGACCAAGGTAAGGTTGTACTCGTGAATAGTGGCGACCTGAATACAGTAAGGTTTACTGTGTTACCATTTTTGCAACAGCAGGGTATAAATCAGATTGAGTGGGCGATCGCTACCGATAGTGAGACAAGTCATCGTAGTTGGGAAGAGATTAATAGGCGTTTACCAGTCAAGAATTTTTATACTTCGACCAGTTCAACTGAAAGAACACCTGCATTAGCAAATGTTTGGCGTTCTGAACGAACATTAATTGCTGGTGATACAAAGATACAGATTAATGATGACGGATTGCAATTGCAAATAAAAGAGCAAACGTGGTTGTTACTCACTAATGTTGGATCTGATGAGCAAAAGCAACTAGTTTCTGTAAAGAAATTACCTGATGCGCAAGTGTTGTGGTGGTCTGGAGAGACTTTAGCAGAAGAAATCTTAGCAGCAGTGAAACCAGAAGTGGCGATCGCTTCTACTACCGATCTAAGTGCTGACGTCCTATCGTTACTAGACCGAAACAAAATTCAGCTTTTGTGGACAGGAAGGGATGGAGCGATTCAATGGACACCCAAGGAAAAGTTTGAAGCAACAGTGGATGAAGCAGAAAATAGTGCTGCGTGGCTGTAAAAAGATCCTAGTTCGTGATATTGTTATTTACAGTAGGAAAGTGTGCCTACTTGGAGAGGTGGCAGAGTGGTTGAATGCGACGCACTCGAAATGCGTTATGGCGGCAACGTCATCGTGGGTTCAAATCCCACCCTCTCCGTTTGAGTAGTTACCAAATATGAGATTACTTGTGGCACCACAATAAGTGCTGGCATAGAGTCATGCTGATTAAAAATGAGCTAATTGAAATTAAAACATCGGAAGGAATTAGCATTCACAATATTACGCTCCGGATTGAGAAGATCCTGACTGCTACCGCGATTCAAAATGGTCAAGTTTTGGTTTTTTCACGACACACGACTACAGCTTTAGCAATTAATGAAGACGAGGAGAGGTTGCTGGACGATGTCAAGGCCCATTTAGAGAAGTTAGCGCCTTCTTCTGGGAAGTACTTACACAACGACTTGCATTTAAGGGTTGTGCCCCCAGATGAACCGATGAACGCACACTCGCATTTGATGGCAATGATGCTCAGTAGTAGCGAAGTCATTCCAGTGGTAGATGGAAAGTTAGCGTTGGGGACGTGGCAATCGGTGTTGTTTTTTGATTTGGATGGTTCGCGTACAAGAAGTGTACTTGTGCAAATTAGCGGTGAATAATCGCATCTCCTGACTTTAGTTTTTTGAGCGCATTTCTTGCTGTCGCATCGGCATAGCATCGATCTGCTGAAAGATGGCTGTGGGTTCTACGGGAGTCGTTTCGCGGCGTTTAGCTGTACCGTCTTTGCCAACGAGAATCACGCTAAATTTATCACCTATATTGAATTGTTGTTTGATCTGATAAACGTCTTCTGAATCAATATTCTTACCATTAATGCGGCTTCTACCGTTAGTGAAGAGTTCGATTAAGAGTAAGTCTCGATCTGCAAATTCTGCGGCTTGATCCGAGAATAGTTGCATCTGCTGTTGGTATTCTAGGGTATTTTCCGATGGGGCAGATACTAATAGCAGGCGGTTTTGCCATTGGTAGGATTGAAGGTTAAGCACGATCGGTGTTTGTTGAAGGGTTTGGTTTGGTGCAGAGGTGATAGGTGAATTGGGAGAAACTGTGAGAAAGGTTAAGTGCAAGAGAGATTAGTTGGGTAAGCATGAATTTGAGGTAACGAACTACATGGACGTATCCTTTTCGCAGGGTAGACACCTTCCCCGCAGGAGTTGCCAAAGGCTAGGACACGAAGGGAAGAAGTGTTTTGATCGTTGTGATTTTAACCTAAGTAAGCTTTTTTGACTTGTTCGTTATTGAGTAGGTTAGCGGCTTTGTCTGTGAGGGTGATGCAGCCTGCTTCTAGAACGTAACCGCGATCGGCAATTTGAAGGGCGAGATTGGCGTTTTGTTCGACTAGGAGGATAGTGACGCCAGTAGTGCGGAGATTTTGGATAATAGAGAAGATTTCGCGGACGATCGCAGGGGCAAGTCCAAGACTGGGTTCGTCTAAGAGTAGTAGTTTGGGTTTACTCATTAAAGCACGGGCGATCGCTAACATTTGCTGTTCGCCACCACTGAGGGTTGCTGCAAGTTGATTGCGGCGTTCAAATAGACGCGGGAAAATTTTGAATTGATGGTTGATATCGGCTTTAACGGTTGCTGAGTTAGGGCGGATGTATGCGCCGAGTTTTAGGTTGTCGAGAACGGTTTGTCGGGCTAGTACTCGTCTTCCTTCAGGACAATGCGCGATACCACTTTGGACAACCTTGTAGGTAGGATAACGAGTAATATTATGTCCTTCGTAATAGATTTGTCCACTGCGACAATTTACAAGTCGGGAGATTGCGCGTAATGTAGTGGTTTTCCCTGCACCATTTGCACCAATTAAAGTAACTACTTCACCTGGATGAATAATGATATCAATACTTTTTAATGCTTGAATGCCGCCATAATTTACTGATAAGTTTTTGATATTTAATAGCTCAGAATTATTCTGATAAATTATTTCCTTATGATTACCTAAGCTCATTATCCTACTCCTAGGTAAGCTGCTATGACCGCTGGATCACTTCTTACTTTTTCTGGTTGTCCTAGTGCAATTAACTGACCAAAATCTAAAACTGCAATGCGATCGCATAATCCCATAACGAGTGGTACGTGATGCTCAATTAAAATAGTAGTTAAATCAAAATCTGTGGTAATTTGTCGAATAAACTTACTTAAGTTCTGTTTTTCATTGGGGTTCATCCCTGCTGCAGGTTCATCGAGAAGTAGAAGTTGTGGTTCCAAAGCTAATGCACGAGCAATTTCCAATCTGCGTTGATCTCCATAAGGTAAATTATGGGCTTTTTCGGTAGCGCGATTGCTTAAACCTACTAAGTTAAGTAATTCTAATGCTTTTTGTTTGTTGTTTTGCTCTTCTTTTGGTGCAGGTGGTAAACCCAAAACTCCGGTGAATACATTACTATTAATATGAATATGTCTGGCAACAATAATATTTTCTATTGCAGTGAGTTCGCCAAATAAGCGAATATTTTGAAATGTTCTAGCAATTCCCTGAGAAGCAATTTGATGTGGGCGAAGTTTAATAATTTCTTTACTACAATATAGAAGTTTTCCACCTGAAGGCTGGACTAAACCTGTAATTAAATTAAATAGGGTTGTTTTACCAGCACCGTTAGGACCAATTAAACCGAAAATCTCATTTTTATTAACAGTAAACGAAACATTATTTACTGCAACTAATCCACCAAAACGCCGCGTTAGCTGCTGTGCTTCCAAAATAGGATCGTTGTTCTTTAAGTCTACCTCTTCATCCACGATCTTATCCCTCGCTCCTTCAATAATTCTGGCGTGACCAAACCTTGAGGGAAAAATATTGTACCAATTACAATAAGTAGTCCAAATATGATTAAACGACCATCACGGAAAAATTGTGCTAGTACGGTGGGTAATCCTGCTGTATCGGCGATTGCTCTTAAGACTTCGGGTAATGCTGTAAATATCATACCGCCTAACACAGGTCCTATAAAGCTTCTCGAACCACCAATCAAAACAAAAGTTAGATAAATGATACTTGCATCAAACGTTCCTTGACGTGCATTCCAGGTGTTGAGGAAGTGTGCACTGATTGCACCCACCATTCCTGCTAAAATTGCACCTAGGGTAAATGCTAGAACCTTGTAGTAAGTTGGATTAATCGCCATTGCATCAGCGGCGAGTTCGTCTTCGCGAATTGCAGCAAAAGCCCTCCCTACGCGAATTTTTTCTAGACGGTATAGAAAGAACATACTCACTAAAAGTAAAGGAATTGCAATCCATAAATACTCGATTGCTGTTTGAAACGGTTGAGGAATACCAAAAATACCTACCGCACCGCCAGTAATTTCAAGATTTAAAGAAACAACACGTAATATTTCGACGAATGCAATAGTTGCGATCGCCAAATAAATTCCGCGTAACCGTAATGCAGGAATTCCAACAATGACACCTAGTATCCCACATACGACACCAGCAACTAGCATTTCTAACAGTAAAAATGGAACCGGAAATAACTCTTGCGTAGCAGAAAAGACTTGCGTTGACAGAATTGCAGCAATATAGCCTCCCAAAGCATAAAAGCCAGGACTTGCTAAAGACAGTTGTCCAGCCATGAGAGGTAAGTATAATGATAGTCCTAGCATTGCCCCAATAACCATTGAGACAATTAAAAACCCATAGGTATCAAAAAAGCCAACCATGAGTCGTCATGCAGTTGTTATATGAAGAGGTATTCTCCCATAAAAACTGATCCAGCTACGCTACTCTTAAAGTTATTTGCACTGGACATCTAGCTGAATTGCGCGAATTGAGTAATCTAGTAACTCCATCGGATGCATCACAGTAATCTTGCTACTTTGCTGCTGCATATGTTTGGTAATCTGCAAAGTACAACCAGGATTGGCAGACGCAACTAATTCTGCACCTGTATTCAAGAGATTTTGTACTTTCTGCTTGCCTAACTCATCCGCAACTTCAGGTTGTAGCATATTGTAAACACCTGCACTTCCACAGCATAAGGCTGCATCAAGGGGTTCTCTTAGTTGTACTCCAGGAATTTGTCGGAGTAATTGGCGGGGTTGGATACTAATTTTTTGTCCATGTAATAAATGACAAGCATCCTGATAAACTAAGGTTAGAGGTTTTTCTGTTAGAGGTGAAAGTTTGGCGGTTAAACCAACGCTAGCAAGAAATTCTTGTGCATCTTTAACGTTGGCAGCAAAGTCTTTAGCTTTATCGCAGTATTCTGGATCGTCTTGCAGTAAATGCCCGTATTCTTTTAATGTATGACCGCAACCAGCTGCATTGATAATAACAGCATCTACGCCAGTATCTGCAAAGCTATCAATCATCTGACGTGCTAAAGCTTTAGCTTGTTCTTCTTGTCCTTGATGATGCGGTAATGCTGCGCAACAGCCCTGTGTTTTGGGAATAACAACTTCGCAGCCATTTGCTGTTAAAACTCTTACAGTAGCTTCGTTGATTGGTGAGAAAAAGAGTCGCTGTACGCAACCTAAAATCATACCTACGCGATAGCGTTTCTCACCTTGGGCAGGAATAATTGTTGGTAGTTTGTCTTGAAAAGAATTCAGCGTAATTTGCGGTAAGATTGATTCCATCGCGGCGAGGCGAGGAGAAAAGCGTTGAAGTAACTTTGTCGAACGGACAAGCTTTTGCACACCTGACTTTTGATATAGCAGTAGAGGTGCGAGTAAAAATCGCAGGCGATTAGGATAGGGAAATAAGGAAAAAATGAGTTGACGATACAAGCGATCGCCCAAATTACGCGGATAGTTACGTTCGACTTGGGGACGTGTTGCAGAAATTAATTTGTCGTATTGTACGCCGGAAGGACACGTTGTAACGCACGCTAGACATCCTAAACACGAGTCAAAATGCTGTACTGTCGCTTTGCTAAGCGGGATTTCTCCTTCGTTCACAGCATCCATAAGATAAATGCGTCCGCGGGGAGAATCCATTTCTTTGCCAATTACGCGATAACTCGGACATGTTGAAAGACAAAATCCACAATGAACGCAAGTGTCGATTAACTTTGAATCAGGTGGATGTTGCTTATCAAAGCCACTCAAGTGACTCAAATTAGCAGGTATTGCATCTTTTGAAGAGTTTTCTGAAGTTTGCATTGTATTCTTTATTCCCTCAAAAATTAATTCCAAATTTCTATAAAATCTAAAATAAATTATGGTAATATTTTTTCGCCTAAAAGTGTTTGAGGAGACTTTATAATTTCTATTTCCTGATTTTGTTGATATATTTCTACTTGTTGATTTTGCGGATCAATTAACCAGCCTAGATTCATACCGTTTTCAAGGTATTTTTGCATTTTAGTGCGTAATTCTTTGAGGCTATCTGATTCTGATCTTAGCTCAAGAATAACATCTGGGCAAAGGGGAGAAAATTTTTCTTTGCTTCATTACTAAGCGATCGCCAGCGTTCTAACTCAATCCATGTATCATCAGGAGAGCGATCGCCGCCTAATGGTAACTTAAATTCAGTTGAATAATCAAGGGTAAATCCTAGTTTTTTCTTTTTGTTACAAACGACTAATTGACTAATAATATCTGCATTTTTTCTTCCTGATTCTCCCCTTGTAGATGGCATAATCATCAGTTGACTTGATCGAACTCTTTCTAATTTTAACTCAGGATTTTTTCGACATAATTCATAATATTGATCGTCGGTTAGATAGACACAAGGTTTTGAATCTAAGATAATGACACTCATTTTAACAAAACACGGTGGCAAGAGAAGAGTAAATCTATTCAGTTGTCAATAATTTAAGGTTTCTGTGTTTACCTCATCAAAATTAAAGTCATCCAACAAAACGAAATGGACTCAAAAGATTATTTGGATCAAACTGTTGTTTCATCCGCTGCATCATCGATAAAGCATTACCTTGATATCCCCAAACATCGGTTGTTTCTTTGAATGCTTTTGGGGCTGATAAAACTGTGAGAAAACCTCCTTGAGAGTGACAAAAATCTCGCATTTGTAGAATACTTTGCTTATCCACATCAGCATCAAAACGCAATAAACCTAAACCACTACTAGTGTGAATTAAACCCATGTGCGAATTGAATTGCGTCAGCGTTGCAACAGCATTTGTAGGCAATACCCCTATTTTGCAAGTAATTTCAGTAGGTTTGGTAGGCGATCGCATTTGTTGTTGTAATGCTTGCCATAACTCAGTCTCATCATCTACGTAAATTAAGCCCTGTAGATTTAACTGTTGCCCTAATTCTAAAAGTGATGTAGCTTGTTGTTGAACACTTGCAGCAAGGCTTTGAAATCGAACAACCAACCCTAAACCTTGACCAATATCTAAATTTGTGACTAGTTGCTTTGAGAGGAGATCAGATGCAACTGGAGTTAAAGCTGAGGCGCGTAAACTTGTGACTGCTTGGGCGATCGCATCTGAATTTCCAGTCAACACTACTGTACTAGAAGCTTCTGGAATGGGATAAACGCGGAATGTCACAGCAGTAATTATCCCTAAAGTACCATACGACCCAGTAAACAACTTCATCAAGTCGTAACCAGCAACATTTTTAACGACTCTTCCTCCGGCTTTAGCAATTTTGCCATCTGCACGGACAAAACTAATTCCCAGAAGTTGATCGCGTACTCCTCCGTAACGTTGACGTAACGAACTAGTATCAGCGGTGGCGACAATTCCTCCTAAGGTCGCTGATTCTGGTCTAGTGGGGTCGAGTGCGAGAAACTGCCCCGCAGTTGCTAAAGTTGTTTGTAAGTCTGCAAAGAGAATTCCAGCTTCTGCTGTTACGGTTAAATCGCCAACGGCATGTTCAATTAATTGATGAATGCGTTCGGTACTAATAACAATTTGTACGCCTTGTGCTAATCCACCCCAATCAAGTTTGGTCATGCTTCCACAAGGTAAAATTTTCCATTGATTTTTGTAAGCACAGGTGACAACATCTGCAAGTTCTGCTTGAGTTTGGGGATAAGTAAGACAAGGATAATTTTCTATTGCGATCGCCTGTTGTATCCGTTCGCGATGCTTAGCTTCAATATCATCCCATGCTACAACTCCAGAACTACCAACAATGGTTTCTAGTTTTTGGGCGATCGCATTCATACTACTTAGGTGATTACATTAACGTTGTCAAAGTAGATTTTACTTAGATTGTGTTTACTTAAGCCTCACTATTTAGATTTAACTTAATACTTTACATATAATTCTTAAACTATTAAGATACTTGTGCCAGTTTTACTTTTTTTAATTTAATTGCTTTTGCTATAGTCAAAAAGTTTTTAGGCGCACAGTATATATTAGTAAACTTTTTATGAAATAAATTTTCCGCGATCGTACGATTACTTTTAAATAATATTTGTATTATATTTAACTTGCTCTTTTAGAAAAATCGTTAAAATACGCAGTTAATAATGAATTAAAAGTTACAATAATACAAAAAGAAAATAATTATCATATTTCGTTTAAAAAGCAAAAAATAGAAATAAACTATAATATTTTTTGGTAAAATATTAAATTTATGCCTTTGTTTATCTATATACAAGAGTTTCAATTACCTGTTATTAATAATCCTATCTTAAGACGTTTGATAGCAATATTCTTTTATTGTCTATTTTTTTGCATAACAACTTCATTAAGTTATTACGAAAATTGATAAAAGCTATCACTATGTGGAAAAAGATAATTATTAAGATCAAGTCATTATTAAATCATAAACAAAATGCGATCGCTTGCAATAAACAGTCAAATAGAAATCAACAAATCAATCAAACTTTAGAGCAAAAGTTTCAAAAACAAACTCTACAGTTACAACAAGTTAATCAACAACTAGCAGATAAAATTGTTGAACAACAGCAGATAGAAATAGCTCTACGCGAGAGCGAAGAAAGATACCGCGATCTATTTGAAAATGCGAATGATTTAATTCAATGCGTTACACCAGAAGGCAAATTTATTTGTGTAAATCAAGCTTGGAAAGCCACTCTAGAGTACAGTGATACGGAGATAGAAACTCTTTCTATATTTGAAGTTATTCATCCTGATTGCTTAGACCATTGTATGGAAATTTTTAAAAAAATAATGGTTAGTGGGGTTTGTAATGAAGTTGAAGCTGCGTTTATTTCAAAAAGTGGTAGGAAAGTTATACTTTCTGGAAGCATTAATTGTAAATTTGTTCAAGGTAAACCAGTTTCAACTAGAGGTATATTTCGGGATATAACTGAGCGCAAGCAAGCTGAAGTCGAAATTCACTACGCTTTGGCAAAAGAACGAGAATTAGTTGAACTTAAATCGCGTTTTATCACGACAGCATCGCATGAGTTCCGTACACCACTTGCAGTTATTCTTATGGCAGCTAAATTACTTGAAAAGTTCAGTAACCAAATATCAGAAGAAAAGAAACAACTTTATCTCGAACGTATTCAAACTGCAGGTAATCACATGACACAGTTGTTAGATGATATTTTAATAGTTGGTAAACTTGAAGCGGAAAAGTTACAATTTGCTCCAGCTTATTTAGATTTAATACAATTTTGTGGTGAAATAGTAGAACATATGCAAATTAGTAGTACTACTAATTTGCATGCAATTAAATTCAACTGTACAAGTTCAGTTACTCGTGTTTACCTAGATGCAAAACTATTGAGGCATATTCTCATAAACTTATTATCTAATGCTATTAAGTATTCGCCTCAGGGTGGAAATATTAACTTTGAATTAGCATACAAATCACAAGAGATTACTTTCAGAATTCAAGACCAAGGAATTGGTATTCCAGAAAAAGACCAAAAATATTTATTTGACTCTTTTTATCGTGGTAGCAACACTAGTACAATTCCTGGAACAGGTTTAGGTATGTCCATAGTAAAACAGTGCGTGGATTTACACAATGGAAATATTGTAGTAGAGAGTCAAGTTGGAGTTGGTACTACAGTCACTGTCACAATACCTGAACAATGCTAAAGTGTATTATTTATTTTTGGTTTTATTTACACTTAAAATCGCTCTACTGAATCAAATTTATTTGCTAATTCAGCCCTTGCAGCTTCTCCACACGTACGAGGTGTCGGAAATATTTTTCCAGGATTTGCCAGTCCTTTCGGATTAAATGCTTGACGAATATATTGCATGGTTTCTAGATCGGTTTGGGTAAACATATCTGGCATATAGCATCGCTTATCAGCACCAATTCCATGTTCACCTGAAATACTTCCACCGACTTTAACACAAAGCTTGAGAATTTCTCCACCTAATTCTTCCACTTGTTCTAATGCACCAGGAATGGAGTTATTGTATAAAATTAAAGGATGAAGATTACCATCACCTGCATGGAATACATTAGCAATTCGATAACCGTATTGTTTACTTAAGTTCTCAATTTCTTGCAAAACAAACGGCAATTGTGTACGGGGAATAACTCCATCTTGGACATAATAATCGGGGCTAAGATGTCCTGCAGCGGCAAAAGCTGCTTTACGTCCTTTCCATAGCTTCAAGCGTGTTTCTGGATCATTTGCTGTAGTAATGTTTCGTGCGCCATTCTGTTTACAAATATCAGCAATTCGTTGTTTATTTGTAGCCACTTCTACAGCTAAGCCATCGATTTCGACTAATAGAATTGCTTGCGCGTCTCTAGGATAACAGCCTGTTGCAACAACATCTTCCACTGCATTAATACTGAGATTATCCATCATTTCCATCCCAGCAGGAATGATTCCAGCACTGATAATATCAGACACAGCAGCACCTGCGGCTTCTACGCTGGTAAAATCTGCTAAGAGAACGCAAATTGATTCAGCTGTTTTGAGAATCTTTAGTGTAATTTCTGTGGCAATACCTAGTGTTCCTTCTGAACCAACAAACACTCCTGTAAGATCATATCCAGGCATTTCTGGAACTTGTCCGCCCACTTCGGTAATTGTGCCATCAGGAAGTACAAGCTTTAATCCTAAAACATGATTTGTCGTTACGCCATATTTGAGACAGTGGACGCCACCCGAATTTTCTGCAACATTACCACCAATTGAGCAGATAATTTGACTAGAAGGATCGGGAGCATAATAGAATCCAGCACCGCTAACAGTTTGCGTTACCCAATTATTGATGACTCCAGGTTGGACAATAACTTGCTGATTTTCCAAGTCTACCTTGAGAATTTGCCGCATCATGGCAGTTACAATCAAAACACAATCTTCAATTGGTAGCGCACCACCAGATAAACCAGTACCAGAACCACGTGCGATGAAAGGGATTGAATTGCGATCGCATATTTTCACTATCTCTGCGACTTGTTCAGTTGTGCGCGGTAAGACAACTACCGCAGGGCGTTGACGATAACTAGTTAAACCATCACACTCATAGGTAATTAATTCTTCCTTGCGCTGCACTACGCCATTTTTGCCAAGAACAGCCTCAAATTGCTTAATAAGTGGTTTCCATTTGCTGTGCTGCTGATTTCTAAGAAGCATAGTGGCTTGTGTTAAATGAAGGGCTTAAATAATATTCTGACAAGATTTGCGATAATTCGTCATTTGTCATGATTTATTCTTCCCTGTATCCCTTATACGAGAAGCTTAAGAAGCTGACATATATCACTGAGATCGTATCTATCAACTAATCTAGAAATAGCGTTTCTCAAGTGGTAATCATGGTTGAGCAAACTTTCATCTGTGACGATGACTACTACGTACCAGATGCTAATCAGCTAATTACTGAAGACGATACACCTGTGGATAATTTCGCCTCTGCTAAACAGCAACGCCTGCTTGTTAGTTCCCTTTACAGTTCATTACAAACACGAATTTTCTTAGCTGAAGCAAACGTTGGCGTTTACTACACCGATTTGCAACCCGCGATTGTACCCGATGTGTTTCTCAGTTTTGACGTGCAAGTTCCACAAAATTGGTGGGAAAAGCAAAATCGTTGTTATATGGTGTGGCGTTTTGGAAAACCACCAGAAGTTGCGATTGAGATTGTTTCTAACAAAGAAGGGGATGAACTGGGCAAGAAACTAAGAATCTACGAGCATATGCGCGTCAGCTACTATATTGTGTACGATCCTACTGGGCAATTTGGACAAGTGCTACGGGTGTATGAACTCAGAGGAATGCGATATTCGGAAATTAGTGAAACTTGGCTCGAACAAGTCGGACTAGGTGTGACAATATGGCAAGGAGAATTTGAAGGCAGGCAAGATACATGGTTACGCTGGTGCTACCAAGATGGAAATATTTTGCTTACTGGAGATGAACGCGCTTCACAAGCCGAACAACGCGCTTCACAAGCCGAACAACGTGCTCAACTCCTTGCTGAACAACTGCGAAGTATAGGAATCGATCCTGATACTTTATGAATTTTGAGTTAAAAGAATCTTCTTAACTACCTCACTCCTGACTTGTCATTGAATGTTAATTATTTAAAAACTCTTGAACTCTTTGGTAAACTTGGTCAAATAAATCAGGCGCATCAGCATTAAACCACTCAATCTGAGGATAAGCGCGAAACCAGGTACGCTGTCGCTTAGCAAATTGCCGTGTGTGTAAAACTATTAATTCTTTCGCTTCATCGAGGGTTATTTCACCAATAAGAAACTGCTTGATCTCGTGATATCCCAGTGTATTTAATAGTGGTAGATCAGCACCGTATTTATGATAAAGATATTCCACTTCAGCTACTAAGCCGTCTGCAATCATTTGTTCGGTGCGTTGAAAAATGCGATCGCGTAAATCAATACTACAATCTAAACCGATCTGTAAAATTGGATAATTCGGCGGGTTCTCTCCTTGCTGTTGCGAAATTGGATGTCCTGTCACGTAAAATACTTCTAGTGCCCGCAGTGTTCTGACTAAATCATTGGGGTGAATTTTTTGAGCAGCAACCGAATCAACCTGCTGCAAAATCCTATAAAGTTGCGTTTGACCGAGGGATTCTAGCTGCGATCGCAAATTGCTATTTGGTGCGACGCGAGGAATTTTCAATCCTTGCACTACTGCACGAATATACAACCCAGTTCCGCCCACTAGCAGCGGTATTTTCTCTTGCTGCTGAAACTGACTAATTAAAGCTTGTGCTTGGGTTTGGTAATCTGCAACCGTGAGTGTTTCGGTAGGTGTACAGATATCAATTAAATAGTGCGGTACTAAATTTTGTTCAGCAATTGATGGCTTGGCTGTGCCAATATTAAACTCGCGGTATACTTGGCGCGAATCTGCACTGAGAATCACAGCAAAGCCGAGTTTCGTTGCGAGTGCGATCGCAAGTTGTGATTTACCTGTTGCTGTCGCACCACAAATTGTGATTAAACAAGATCGATAAAAATTACTTGGGTACATCCCCCTGAAAAATTTCCTCTAAAATACCTCTACAGCCGTCTTCAAGGCTTTTATGCTACAATTTATGAGTGTTTTTCTATTTTTTGAGTCAGATAGCTGCTCAAACTTTAAATTTCGTGGAGAATACCTTGCATGACTAGCAGTTACAGCGCCGATCAGATTCAAGTTCTGGAAGGTCTGGAACCGGTGCGCAAAAGACCGGGTATGTACATTGGCTCCACTGGTCCGCGAGGACTCCATCATCTAGTTTACGAGGTTGTAGACAATTCGATCGATGAAGCTTTAGCGGGACACTGCACTCATGTGGAGGTGGATTTAAATGCAGATGGTTCAGTTACAGTAACAGATGATGGTCGAGGCATTCCCACAGATACGCACCCCCAAACTGGCAAATCAGCATTAGAAACAGTAATGACAGTATTGCACGCCGGAGGGAAATTCGGTGGAGGTGGTTACAAAGTTTCTGGAGGATTGCACGGAGTTGGAATTTCCGTTGTCAATGCTTTATCTGAGTTGATTGAAGTTACTGTATGGCGTGACAAGCACGTTCACGTTCAACGTTTTGAGCGTGGTGTACCTGTTACTGAGTTACAAGTTAAACCTTCCAATGAAGGTAGAACAGGAACATCTGTCACTTTTAAACCAGATGCAACGATTTTCACAACAGGAACCGAATTTGATTATATTACTTTAGCTGGTCGTTTGCGCGAACTTGCGTACCTTAATGCTGGTGTCAAGATTACTTTTAGCGATCGCCGCTTAGAACTATTGAAAAGCAGCGAACCGAAAGTCGAGACATATGAGTACAAAGGTGGAATTAAAGAGTATATCGCGTACATGAACCGCGATAAGCAGCCTTTACACGAAGAAATTATCTTTGTGCAGGGAGAACGCAACAACGTCCAAGTTGAAGTTGCCTTGCAATGGTCTGTTGACGCATACACTGATAACATATTAGGCTTTGCTAACAATATTCGTACTGTTGATGGTGGAACGCATTTAGAAGGATTAAAAGCTGTCCTGACACGTACACTCAATGCGATCGCTCGTAAGCGTAACAAAATCAAGGACAATGAACCTAATCTTAGTGGCGAACACGTCCGCGAAGGATTAACAGGAGTTATCTCTGTCAAAGTTCCCGACCCCGAATTTGAGGGACAAACGAAAACAAAGCTGGGTAACACCGAAGTTCGCGGAATTGTTGACTCGCTTGTTGGTGAAGTTCTTACTGAGTACCTCGATTTTCATCCTAATGTTGCTGATTCGGTTCTAGATAAAGCAATTCAAGCTTTTAAAGCTGCAGAAGCTGCACGTCATGCGCGAGAATTAGTCCGGCGTAAATCAGTACTAGAATCGTCTCCCTTACCTGGTAAATTAGCAGATTGTAGTTCTAGAGATGCTAGCGAGTCAGAAATCTTCATCGTGGAAGGGGATAGTGCAGGCGGAAGTGCAAAGCAAGGACGCGATCGCCGCTTTCAAGCAATTCTGCCATTGCGTGGTAAGATTCTTAATATTGAGAAAACAGACGACGCCAAAATCTACAAGAACACCGAAATCCAAGCCTTAATTACTGCATTAGGATTAGGTGTTAAGGGTGAAGAATTTGATGCTTCGCAATTGCGTTATCACCACATTGTCATTATGACTGATGCTGATGTTGACGGAGCGCACATCAGAACACTCTTATTAACTTTCTTCTATCGCTATCAGCGCGAACTGATCGATCAAGGTTATATTTACATTGCTTGTCCCCCACTATATAAAGTAGAACGCGGACGCAATCACTACTACTGCTATAGCGAACGCGAACTGCAAAACTTGATTCGGCACGAGTTCCCTGACAATGCTAACTATACAATCCAACGCTTTAAAGGGTTGGGTGAAATGATGCCTGAGCAACTATGGGCAACAACAATGAACCCTGAAACGCGCACGATGAAACGAGTCGAGATTGAAGACGCTGCCGAAGCTGATCGCATCTTCACGATTTTGATGGGCGATCGCGTCGCCCCACGTCGTGAGTTTATTGAAACTTACGGTTCTCGCCTAAATCTTGCTGAACTTGATATCTAAGCTGCTAAATAAGTAGTATTTTATACAGGAGGAGAAAAGTCCCAAGGCTTTCTCCTTTTTTGTTGATTCCTTGGTTTTCTTACGTAACTACATAAACTTAGAGTAGTTTAATTGTGTGACAAAAGATTTAATAAGCACCTTTACCTGTAATCACAACCACAACGGTTTGCCAGATAATATATAGATCGAACCATAAAGACCAGCGATCGCGATAAATCATATCTAGCTGCAGCATATAGTCAAAGCTCACCTCACTACGTCCACTAATCTGCCACAAACCAGTGACCCCAGGCATTAGTTCTAAACGTTTTATAAAAGTATTGCGATGGTTTTTGACGGCTAGAGTACAATCGCGTAATTGCAGAGGACGCGGACCTACTAAGCTCATATGACCTTGAACAACGTTAAATAGTTGTGGCAACTCATCTAAACTAGTCCGTCGCAAGAATTTACCAACGCGGGTGACACGAGGATCTTCTTTCATTTTAAAGAGTACTCCACCGTCTGATTCGTTTAAATGCTCTAGCTCTTGCAAAAGTTGCTCAGCATTCACTATCATAGTGCGAAATTTCCAGATCAAGAAAGGTTTTCCACCGCGCCCCAAACGTTCTTGCCGAAAGAAAATTGATCCTTTTGAGTCTAGAGAAATCACAAGTGCGATCGCAAGCATCAAAGGACTCAGCAGAAGTATTCCTACACCAGCGCCCAAAATGTCAATAATTCGCTTACTAACAAGTTGCAACGTATATCGTGGGTGACTGACAAAACTAAGTTGCATGGTACAGTAAACCCTTAACAGTCTAGTTGACACTGATAGCCAAAAGGAAAGGTTGGTAATTGGTGACTAGAAAAATATTTATTAACAACTCAAAACTCATGGATTCAAAACTTTCTTAACTTGTGCTTGGAGACTATCTTGATACTTGGAAGGCTGACGCACTGGCACGATTGCACTTGGTTCAGGAGTCACACTCCAGTCGTAACGCAACAACTTTGAGAGGATAATCTTCATTTCCATCTGGGCAAATTGCCAGCCCAAGCAACTGTGCGGACCACTACCAAAGCCTACTAATGCAAAGGAGTGCTTTTTATCTTCTTCGCGAGGTGGGGCAAAACGATCGGGATCAAAGCGATCGGGATCAGTATAGATTTCAGGTAAACGATGCGTTAGCAGTGGAGAAATATCGACGTGCCAGCCAGCGGGAATGCAGTAGCCTGCGTAATAAATATCTTTAACAACCCCACGCGACATATTTTGTACAGGAGGATACAGACGTTCTACCTCTTTGAGGGCGTAGCCCATTTGAGGAAGTTGTTTAAGATGAGATAAGTTAAGTGGTTCATGACCCACGACTTGGGCGTATTCAGTACGTAGGCGATCGTACCACTCAGGATGCGCGACTAACTCAAACATCAACCACGAAAGTAGCACTGCTGGATTTTCATGTCCTGCAAATAGGACCATCAGCAATTGGTCAATAATATCCGATTCACTCAAAGAGTTACCATTTTCATCAACAGATGCGAGTAACAATCCAAGAAAGTCGCGTGACTCTTGTAGTAATCCCTGTTGTCTGCGTTGAGCAATTTTACGCCGTAAAAAAGCTTGTAAATTTCGCCGTGCTTGCTGCGATCGCCCATACAATGTTTGGGGAATATCCAGTTTTAACTTTGCCCGTCGTCCCACAAGCATTCCCAAAAAATACTGTGTTGCTTCTGCGAATTCGCTATCGGTTTCAGTGCCTAAGATAAGACGAATTGCAATTGTTGTTGAGAGATTGGTAAATTCTTCAATTAGGGAAATTGTACTACCTTCTTGCCAATCTTCAAAAAACTTATCGACAATTTCTTGAATCGTGTCAAAGTAATTATTAAGCGATCGCCCGTGCATTGCTGGATACATTAAGCGGCGTGTTGCTTGATGTTCTGCACCATCTTGTAAAAGCAACCCTTTACCAAAAATAGGTTCTAAAAAAATCCAACCTAGTCGTGCAGAAAGATGATCTGCTTTTTCTGCTAGAACTAAGCGGTTAGCATCAGGACCAATTAAAAAAGCGAAATTTTTACCAAAAATCCGTGATTTAAAAACTGAACCATAACGCTGAAAGTGATCCCAGTAAAAAAGTTCTTCGTCTCTAAATAGCTCTTTTGTCTCACCTCCAAATAGCTTACCAAAACTACCAGGCATTTCCTCTGCTGGTTTAAATTGTGACGTTGGTTTTGTTTGGACAACCATTAAAATAGTTCCTTTGCTCAAGCGCGTACAGCTTCAATGATGCTATTAGCAGTTTGTGTAGGGATAATTCTTGTTACCTGAAAACCAGCAGATGCTAAGAGCGATCGGTATTGTGCTTCAGTACGTTCATAGCCACCAGGAGTTGTGAGTAACGATTCTAAATCAATTAACTTTCCGACAAAAGGCTGATTACCAAGAGGCATAATCATTTCTACGATTAAAAGTCTGCCATCTGCTGACATCACCTCACGACAGTTTTTCAGAAGTTGCACTGCGCGATTGTCATCCCAATTGTGAACGACAAACATGAGAATGTATGCATCGCCGCCACTGGGTACTGAATCTAAACAATTACCTGCAATCAGTTCACAGCGATCTGCAACTTTGGCTGATTCAATTACTGAAGTTGCCGCAGCGATCGCCGAAGGATAATCAAAAAGTACCCCTTGCATTGTGGGGTTTGCTTGTAAAAGTGAAATAACTGTGCTGCCACTGGCAAAAATACCAATATCAACAACTTTATTAATCAATGAAAAGTCATAATTTGCAAGTAGCGATTGCGCTGCACGTTGCGAAATACTCGCCTTGGACTCGCTAGAAACTCGCGCAACTTCGGGATCTTGATAAAATTCAAATAATCCTTGTTTGTAGAGGTATTCAAACGCAGGTTCTCCTGTTTTGACACTGTAATGCAGATTTTCCCAAACATTCCAGTGCCAATCTTGACCAAAAAATTTAACAGCAGCGCGGACTGAATCAGGAGAGTCACTTTGAAGGAACTCAGCAAGGGGCGTTAAGCTAAAGTGACATTCATACTCGGCAAAAATACCAACACTTGCAAGCGATCGCATCAACCGATAAAGTGATGGTGCATGAGTTCCGGTTGCTTGTGCCAACTCCTCAACAGTTTGAGAACCATCTGCTAACAAGTCAGCAATGCCCAATTCAGCAGCAGCATAGATTAATCGTGCTACTCGTAAACCCCCTAACATTTGCATCATTGCCACTTGTGGAGGTAAGTCTGGTGGCATATTGGGATTTGGTTTAGTAGTAATCATTTCTCTAGATAGTTAGATAGTAAGGGGGCAGACTAATTTGTAATGAACGATTCTTCTATGTAACTTGCTATTGTTTTCCCCGATCAACTAACACCAACAGCTTCAATGATTTTCCAAGGAGATGCTGTGGCAAAGACTTTTGTCAGCTTGAAACCTGCGGCATCAAAAAGTGCGCGATATTCTGCTTCTGTACGTTCGCGTCCACCAGAAGTTGTTAACATTTCTAAATCCAGAAGTTTACCGAAATAAGGTGTATTTCCAGGAGGAATTACTGCCTCAACAAGCAATAGCTTGCTGTGTTCTGTCATGGCGCGACGACAGTTTTTGAGAATCTTAACTGCGTTGGGTTCATCCCAGTCATGAATAACGGTTTTAAGAAGGTAAATATCACCGCCAGGCGGTACAGACTGGAAAAAGTCGCCAGCAACTAACTCACAACGCTCCGCTAGTCCATTTTCTGTAATAAACTCTTTAGCACCGGCAATTACAGATGGCTGATCGAATAGAACACCTTTGATTGATGGATATGTTTTAAGAATTGTTGTCAGATGACTGCCATAACCACCACCAATATCAACTAATTTAGAGATTCCTGAAAAATCATAGCCAGTGGCAATCGCGCTATTATTTAACGAAGCTAAATTAGTCATCGCTTCATCAAAATGATTGCCAGCTTGAGAATCTTGGACAAAGTACTCAAAAATATTTGGCTTACTAAAGGTATACTCAACAGCGGTTTTACCTGTTTTGACACTTTCAATCAAGTTACCCCACAAGTTCCAGTGCCACTTTTCACCTGACATAATTGCCCAAGCACGTACTGATTCAGGAGAATCTATTTGTAACGTCACAGCTAAAGGTGTTAAGTCAAAGCGTTTTTCCTCGTCTTCGGCAAATATTCCAAAACTCGCAAGCGATCGCAATAATCGATAAAGTGACTGTTCATCCACTCCAGTCAGGTGTGCTAGTTCCTCACTACTTTTGGCGCCATCTTTAAGCAAGTCAGCAATTCCTAATTGTGCTGCAACATATATTGCCTGCGAAACCTGGTAAGCATTAATCATCTCCACCATTGCCACTTGGGGTGGCATCATTTTGGCTCTAAATTTCTGCAATGAATTGGTAACATTCATCATTGCTTGAATCAGCGCCATAGGAGGCTTTTTAGGTTTTGTTTGAAGATTGGCTTGAGACATACATCCCTCTTTACTTATTTGGCAACCAGAAAATCTTAAGGTAAGTGAGCATAGTTATGCATCACACTTTTTATGTCAGTTAATAATTAATTGTTGATTTTCCGTTGACCATTAACTCTTTACAGGTGTAGTTGTTTACTCTCACTCACTCTTTGGTATCTTGATTATTTTGAAAAATGCTAAGAATGTTTGGTGTAGCAAACTTCGTAAAGTGTCGGATCGGATTGTGCAATTTTACCAATTGCAGGCATATGTGACACAGCTTCAGGATTATTAAAAATACCGCGAAAGTCCTCAATACTCTGCCATTGTGCGTAGTTTGTTACTCTTTTACCGTCTAAACTTTTGTGGATATTTGCCGCAATAAAACCAGGAAGCTTACACATGACTTCTTCAGTCGCTTTTACTAATAAATCAACGAGTAATTGCTGGTTTTCTGGCTCAACAATAAATACGTTAATTAAAGTGATGCAATCAGTATCTTTAGATATTGTGGTGAGTTCTTCGTTGTTGATGATTGTAGTCATGTTGACTCCTTGAGTAATTCCTAAGTAGTTACTTTAGAGAATGAATACTCCTAAAAAATTCATGATTCATTTTCGAGAAAGTTACTTTGCAAAGAACAAATAATTACAAATTATGAATTATTTAATCAAGCTGGTACAGATTCGATAATGCTCATTGGAGACTTTGAGGAGATAATGTTTGTAAGTTGGAAACCAGATGCGCTGAGGACTTCTCGATATTGTTCTTCGGTGCGTTCGATTGCACCTGTACTCATTAGCAGTGCTTCTACATCTAAAATTTTGCCTAAAGATGGTTCATTACCTGGAGGAATAACCATCTCAATGAGTAACAGTTTGCCATGTTCTGCGATCGCCTGACGGCAGTTTTTTAAAATAGCGATCGCGCGATCGTCATCATAATCGTGAATTAAATTTTTAACAATGTAAACATTGCCACCAGGGGGAAAAGATGCAAAAACATCACCTGTAACAACTTCGCAGCGATCGCTCAACCCTGTTACTTCAACAAGCCGTTTTACCTGTTCGATTCGAGTTGGACTGTCGAAGTAAACTCCACGTTGCAATGAGTTGTTCTTTAATATGGAAGCAATAAGTTTGCCATCTCCTTGACCTCCTGTTCCAATATCAACGATACACTCAAACGAGGCAAAGTCATAGTTAGCTAAAATTGCCACGTCAGTCATTGCTAAAGCACTGACCATTGCTCCATCAAAATTTTTGGCAACTTCAGGATTTTGCTGATAGTATTCTTCAAACTCCATTCCAAAAAGATGGTCAAAGGCAGGTTCACCTGTTTTAAGACTGTGAAGAATTCCTCCCCACATCCGCCAGTGCCACATTTCACCAACAACGATCGCATAATCTCGTAGCGAATTGGAAACGTTACTCTGCAGTAGCGCACCTCTAGGGGTCAAGTGAAATAAACCGCTCTCGTCTTCAGTGAAGATATCAAAACTAGCAAGTACTCTCAACAATCGATAAAGTGACTGTTCGTGAGTTGCTGTTGTTTGTGCTAACTCTGTAATACTTTGTGGTTGTGTTAACAAGTCTGCAATACCAAGCTTTGCCACCACAGAAATCGACTGTGCAAGTCGATAAGCATTCATCATCTGAAGAATTTTTACTTGCGGTGGCACGCCTTGAGCAACTGGTGGACGAGGTGCTGTAGCGTCTGAGGGTTTGTGTTGCGATGAAACCATGCTTTAGCCTTGCCTTACTGATGAGCGGCGATAAATAATTGTTCTTTATTTGAGCCAAGCTGAAATACTGCCTCAATTCCTGCCATTAGCTCAATCATTTCATTCAATGCGGTTACTATCCGTTGATATTGTCGAATATCTTTATTACTGAGATAAGAACCTTCACGCTCTTTGATCCATTTTTGACAAATTTGATAGTTCCAAACTTGTGATGGTATGTTCTTAAAGTACTGCTTTTTATTGATCCAAATTAGTCCGTTTTCGTCACTCTGCTTTGGTTCTGCGTAACGCACTGCCTCGACAATGTTATTACCTATAACAGGGTAGTCAGCGAGTATCGACATAGGCTGTTCGTCATTACGCTTTTGTGAATATATACGCATAATTCCGCGAATACGAACATCTGCTATCAATCTTCCTTGCCGTTGAGAATGAACTTCATGCCAAGCTGCTTTGCGCAATGCAGGATAAAGTTTATTGTCTTGTTTGTTAGATAATTGCCGATTTCTAACGTGTTGTTCCACTACTGTGTTCATATTTTTTGCCGTACATTATTTATGCAGCTTGTAGTTAGGTAGGACAGAATATATTTTCTGGAGAGTAGATTCTTTGTCTAAACTTGACAAATTGGTATTAAGCAGAGCAATCTAATTCTTTGTGAAGCTATTTTTTAGGAGAATTTGAAGCTTTGGCTGAAAATACAGACTTTTTAAAGGAATTAAAACTACAAAAAAATAGATTTATTACGTTATTTAGTTTTTCAAGATAGCAGTTTAGAGAGATAAAAACTTTAGAAAATACTTACTTTTAGTAATTTAGTAAATAGTTTCTCACATAAATGCGATAAGCAAGATTTAGAAAAGAGTAGATCCTGTACAACTTATGTGTAACTTTTTGTTTGTTAGGTGTTACTCTCAAATTGCCTCGATAGACGCGCTGGTGTGAGGCTATTATTGTAGCTTAAGCGACCATCTTCCATGTGAATGATGCGATCTGCAACGTCTAAGATACGATTATCGTGTGTCACCATCACAATCGTACACATCTGTTCTTGAGCAAGATGCTGCATTAACTCAACGACAGCACGACCAGATGTGCTATCTAATGATGCTGTAGGTTCGTCAGCTAATACAAGTTTGGGTTGATTTACTAAAGCCCTAGCAATTGCAATGCGTTGTTTTTGCCCGCCTGAGAGGTTTTCCGGATAGTAATTTAGGCGATCGCCTAACCCGACTGCTTGAAGAATTGTTTGCGATCGCGATCGCGCAGCTTGCATCGAAATGTTATTGTTGACTTGCGCTGCCATTTGCACATTTTGCTGTGCTGTGAGAAATCCTAGTAAGTTGTGTGATTGAAAAATATAACCGATTTGGCGTCGCAGTTTTGTTAGCTTTTGCTGACTTGCGCCGGATAATTCTTGACCGAGAAACTGAATACTTCCTGATTGTACAGAACGCAAACCACCAATCAAACTGAGTAATGTTGTTTTTCCCGATCCTGATTGTCCTGTAATAATCACAAACTCTCCCGCACCAATTTCTAAATTAATATCGAGTAAAGTTTGCTTTTGCAAAACGCCTTTACCATAGTAGTGGTTAAGAGATTGAATTTTTAGTGCTGGTTGTTGCATAGATTACTGATTAACTAAAAATATCTGCTGGATCAGCCGCCCGCAGTTTACGTATAGCGATCGCGCCCGATATGCAGCACATCAAAACTGTCAAAAGCAAGACTAATAGTGCTCGGCTTATCGTCATTGTAATTGGCAAAAGCGTTTCTTTTTGTACTATATTATATTGAAATATCGCGAAAGCAAATCCAGGCATATAGCCTAAAGTAGCTAATATTAAAGCTTGTTGAAAAATAACAATTAATAAGTAAAATTGAGTGTAACCTATTGCTTTGAGTGTTGCATATTCTGGTAAATGATCGGCAATTTCACTGTACAAAATTTGATAAACAATCACAGTTCCCACAACAAATGCCATGATTGTTCCCAGAGTAAAGATAAAGCCAATTGCTGTACTACTTGCCCAATAAGATTTTTCAAAATCAATAAACTCTTGTTTCGATAGTAATCTAATATCTTTTTGGGTTATCGAACTGCGTAGTTTTTCAAGAACAACCTTAGTGTTTGCTCCTGGTTTAAGTTTAACTAAACCAACGTCAATAAGTCCGAGGTTTCGTCCATCTTGATTAAATAGCCGGAAAAAATTCAAATCGCTTGTAATTAAATTACCATCAGCACCAAATGATGTTCCTAACTGAAACAATCCACCAATTTTAATTGTGCGACCTCCTACTTCAGTTTCGATCGCCTTTCCTTGTAAAAAATCAGCGGCGATTGTACCGAACTCTTGACGCGAACCTTGGTCGAACAAAAAAACATCTGGTTGCTTAATTTTATCGAGGTTTTGTTGGACTCCTGGTAAGTTAACGATAGAATCATCTGGGTCAAATCCAATGACTTGAATACTACGCAGCTTGCGTGTTTGAGGGTTTCTCCATGAAGTAAAACCTATATAAATAGGATGAACGGATTCCACTTCCTCAAGTGCTAAAACTTGGTACAAACGCCGCTGCGAAAAAGTTTTCAGAGAAAGTAACGCATCCGATTGAGGATTGATGACAACAATTTCGCCATTCAAGCTTTGGTGAAACTGAACATTACCATCAAACAGTGCTTCTCGAAAACCTAATTGCATAAACATTAAAATATTGGCAAAAGCAATTCCAGCTAATGCCACGATTAACCGTGTTTTTTCACGCGTGAGTTGTAACCATGCCAAAGGAATTTTACGAATCATTTTCTTGGCATTAAATAAGTATTGTTCGATTTAAACATTAATTTCTACAACCACTTTGGCGTAAGTAAAACCAGAAACTAACTCGCTAGCCGTTGTGGGTAAATTAATTCTGACTTCTACAACTCTGGCATCAACATCCGCAGCAGGATCGCTATCTAAAATGTTTTGTTTACCGATTTGTCTACCTACTTGTGACACAGTTCCTTGAATTTTTTCAGAAAAAGCTCGGTTTTCGCTAGTAATACTCGCTGTTTGACCTGTACGTACTTTGCTAATATCTTCTTCAAGAACTTCTGCAACGACAACCATTTGATTGGTACGCGCGAGTTCCGCTATTCCGTTCGAGCTAATTGTTTCTCCAGATCGCGTGTGAATTTTAATGATTTCCCCATCAATGGGAGCTTTAATGTAGCTTAATGCTAAATCGGCTTGAGTTAATTTAACAGCAGCTAGCATTCGCTCTACTTGAGCTTGGGCTTCGCGTACATCCGTTGGGCGCACTTCGGTAATGCGGTTGAGATTGGCTCGCGCTTCCTCGATTTGGCGTTGTAAAGTTGCGATTGTTTCGTTACGAGTTGCTTGGCTTTCATTAACTTGCTGTTGTGCGGTTTCTGCATTCAAGCGTCTTGTTTCCAGTTCTTGCACAGAAATTGCACCCTCTTGATACAACCGTTGATAACGTTCGTAGTCACTTTGAGCATTGCGCTGCGCTGCTACTTGACGCGCGACTGTTGCTTGAAGCGTCTCTTGTTGTCCTGCAAGTTCGGCTTCCAGACGGGCGATCGCGGCTTTTTGGGCTTCGATTTCTCCGGTTTGCGCTCCTGCTTGGATTTTTGCGAGTGCAGCACGCGCAACTTGTACATCGGCTTGAGCGCTTTCTAGCGCGGCTTGTAGGCGGGTATGCGTGTCTAGAATTGCTACTGTTTCACCTGCTTTCACCCAATCGCCTTCTTTTACCAAGATTTGCTCAACTCTTGCGCCTTGTGCTGAACTTGGTGAAGATAGGGCGACAACTTCTCCTTGTGGTTCTAAGCGCCCTAACGCAACAACATTGCGGGTGACTGGCGTCGGATTAGTTACTACTGTAGGCGTTGGTTGATTTGTTTGGTGAAATCGAATGAAAGCAACACTACCAACAACAACAGTTGTCGCAAGGATTAAAGGAATGCGCCACTTATTTGGCTTGAAGCGTGACTGTTTTGACCCTGGCTTCTCTGTAACGATTGACATAGTAGCTGGTTTGTAGATCTGAATGTTACTGCTGTGGTGTAAAGTCGTAGCTTATGTTTGACACCGCAGTTTGGTATGACGCTAACTGAGGATAAGTAGCCCCTAAATCCCCACGTGTGGGGACTTCAAATTTAGGACGCTCTCAAATGGGAAGTTTATTCTTTTTTAGATGTCCTTTGAGAGTTGATTTTATGTTTGACACCTGTACTAAAAGTTGCAAAATCTTAAGTTGCTCGTTGCAATGATTCTGAAACTGAGATCTAAAAATTTATCAACCTGCCAAAAATGTTCCGATTTAGTTCACTATGACACGTTGTACCTTTAATCTAGTTGCGATAAAGGTGTAAAAGTGTGTAACTTGTGTTTCTTTTATGTTCACAAGATAAGATACGCGCAAGTTTGGGGTTTTCTATTTCTGCGATTAGCGGCGAAGATGTTAATTACTGAGTAGGTGCAACTAAATCAGAATCAATGCTTGGCTTGACTGGATGTCTTTGGATGTAAGCGAATAAAGCTGATGTCAGCACGAGGACAACGGAGACAAATACTACGACTTCAATCATGATGTTGAAACGCATAATTCTTAGTTGTTACCTCCATCAAACAAGATTGAAGTGTTCTATGTGGATATATTTGGCGGGAACTTCTAGCTCATGTAAGGCTTTTTCGACTTCAGCTAAAAAGCGGGGCGAACCACAAAGAAAATAGCGCCAGCTTTCGCGATCGCTTGGAATATGTCGTGCTAGCAGTTCTTTGTTGATATAGCCCGACTCTCCCGCCCAATTTTCAGGAGGCTTTTTGATTACATGAGTTACACTCAAGCTCTCTAATTGCTTGTTGAGATATTCTAATTCTTCGCGGAAAGCCACATTCTCCCAGGAAGCATTGGCGTAAATTAAGTGAATTGGTCGGCGATCGCCGCGTTGAGCAAAGGTAACGAGAATGCTAAACATTGGTGTGACACCTACACCGTTGGCGATGAGAACTAAGCCAGTGAAGCTGAAATGATCCGGAGTAAAAGCGCCGTGGGGACCATCAAGAAAAGCTTTTGTCCCTGGTTGAATGTGTTTGATTTTGTTTGTAAAATCGCCAACGGCTTTGATTGTGAGTGCGACTTGATCGGTGCGATCGCCGTTAGAAGAAAACGAGAACGGATGCTCTTGAATGTGATAAGGAGAGCGATCGAGCGTTAACCAAGCAAATTGTCCTGGAGAAAAACGAATACCTTCATGTCCCTGCGGACGCAGTACGAGTGTCCAAGCGTTACCTCGTTGTGGAACCACAGTTTCTACCCGATAGGGTTTTTGCATCATCAACCACGGCTTGAGCAAACGGACATAAATCAATGAACCAAACGCCACAAACGCTAGCAGCGTCCACAGCAAAGCTTTCCAAGGAAGTACAAGATAGTAGTTCACGCCAAAAGCATGAGCTAGCCCTAACCCTACCGCAGTTACAGCAAAAATTCCGTGACTGGTGCGCCACACTTCATAGTTGAGCTTGAGTTTCTGTCGCCATACCGAAGTGACAACAAGTAGTATTAAAGCGATCGTCGAAATAATGGCGAATTTTGCTCGCCAAGGAGCCGCAAAAAAGTTGAGCGCTTGTAGGTATTGACGATCGTGAAAAAATAAAATGATGGGATGAGCAAGGATTAAAGCAAATGCGACTTGGGTGATGTAGCGATGGTATTGCAGAACAATATCAATACCGTAAGGAGCCGCGATCGCATCAAAGCGCGCTGTCAGTGCAAATTGCAGCATCATCATTGCCAAGCCTACATATCCAAAAGCCGCAGAAAACTCAATCCAAAAACCCCTCCCACTTGGCGCTGGCTGAATCAACAGAATCAACAACGGAGAAAGGGTTAATAGAAGATGTAAAGCTATCCAAAATATTCCTACAACCCAGAATTTTTTTCTTTGAAACATCTTTCTCTTTCCACTTACTTTGAGGGTGGTGCGATCAAGTTGTTGTTAGATATTTCAACCAAAATCGTAGTGATTAAAATCGTCTAACAATTGGGTCAGGCATTTTTTGAGATTTAGAAAAACATATTGTCTTTCTAGCCGAAAGCTTGATTCTCGAATTTAGATATTCCGTTCAATCCTCTGAGTTTTTCTCTTGTCTAGCTCATCTGATTCAGGTAGTTACTCCTGTTTGTAGAGTATTTCTTAATGCCAAATAGCTGTAATAACTTTTTGAGCGTGAAAAAAATCGTCGTCCAAATGCATAGGCTAAGATTTTTTTCAAGTGTTTATTGCTAACTTAACTCGCTCGTCGGGGTTAATTGTTGACGCTGCTTTTTGTTCCAGCACCTTTGTTTAATAACACTACTTATTTCGCCTACACCAGCACAAACCTAGTACAGCAAACATACTTAAAGTCAATACTGAAACACCCCCAACATTAGCATTAGAAACAGGATCGGCGCGGAAAACTGCGGTTTGACCATTTTCTAGAAGGGCTTCAAATGTAACTTGACCAGTATTATTTAATCCGCGTCCATCAATCACCAAATCCACTACTTTAGAATTAGCAAGAGGATCGCCAACAGCAATAACTTTGTTGGTTACAGGGTTTTTTCCTGTATAAATACCACTACCACCTCCTGCATGAAGATAAGCTAAAAAGGCGATTTGACCTTGATCGTTAAGTGCAGGAATCGATTGAAAAAAACTAAAAGAACCACTATCGTCAATATACGTTTCTATTTCTTGATCTCGTCTCTTTTTAAAGATACCATGCTTGCCATTATTTAACTGAGCTAAAAAGGCAACCGTGCCATTATTATTGATAGCTGGTGAACTGAAGGATCTAAATCTACCAGTACTGTCAGCAACTTTAACAGTTCCTTTACCTCTACCAAGAAAGATTCCAGTTGCTCCTGTATCTAAAGTAGCGTGAAACGCAACCGTGCCAGCGTCATTAATAGATGGTACGCTAAAAGCACTAGCAGGACCATCAGTTCCTACGGTTCTAAAGCCAGCATTAAAGTTACTAAAGGGGTCGCGGCTAGAAGCAATCGTTGTTGTTTTACCATTTTGATTAACAAAAATTCCCGCTTCTGTTGTATCTAAAAGGGCATTAAAAACTATTGCCCCTTGATTGTTCAACTTGGCATGACTAAAGTATCCAAATTCACGATTACTATCAACAACAGTAGTAAGCTTTCCATTATTCTCGGTAAAAACACCTGTATAAGATTGGGCGTAGTCTGGACTATAAAAAACACCAATAAATGACTTTGTGTTGTTGTTATTGATAGTAGGACTAAAGAAAATGTGATTAATAGGGCTACCATCAACAATTGTTGTATTTCCACCTCCCGAACCGGTAAAAATTCCGCTTGGTGGAAGAGTCCGATCGACAAAACCTTCAAAAGCTACGGTTCCTTTGTCATTGATAGCAGAGGCTCTAAATACACTATGGGAAGTACTAATTTGACTGATTTGGGTGAACTTGTACCGAGACATTGTATTACTTATGTAGTTAAAAGTTTAAAAGCATTCACGCTCCGAATGAAATCGGAGTTACTTGAAACGAATGTGACAGAAGTACAATTAAAGCAGTTGCGATCGCAATTTTTACGAATTAGCTGCGTAGAGATGAATTGTGACTGAGTAGCTGCACCAAAAAGCTATTTGCTTAGCTTCTAAAAGTCTTTCATAAAATAACTGCAACTGTATCCAGATAACTAAGCAGATGTGTAGATTTTACGTGTGATATGCGTGTAACTTTAATGACGAATTGGTTTTAACCCAAGTGCTTGCATAACTTCCGCATCATGCACATCTAACTCAAACCATTGTCCCCAACCAATCTCCAATGATTCTAATACTTGTCGAACATCTTTGAGATAGCGTAGTAGCGAACCGCGCGGAACTGTCCAAGGAATCGCACCAAATTCATTACAGATAACTGCAACGTTGTTAGTTCTTGCCCAATTGGCGATCAAAGATAAGAGTGTTATGATTTTATCTCGATCCCATTGTTGTTGAGCGTAATGCTCCACTGCGTTTTTCGCCTCAGTGTCTTGAATTTTGCTCAGTGGAAGAGTTATTGTCGCAAGAGTTGCAGGATAGGGGATATTTTTCATAAATTGTGTCGCACGCCATCCCCAGGAAGCGCCTTGGTGAGTGAAAACAAATGGTTCGTAAAAGTGGAAGTTATACACGACATTTTTATCTGCAACAATGCGAGTCATCGGTAGCGATCGCGCGTTGTTCCAATCATTTGTAGTAGCACTGACATTGGAACTTGCAATAATTGTATGATGTGGTGCGCCCAAGCGAATAGCTTTAACTAACTCAGTTTGCACTCGATCCCAGGCTTGAGGTGTTTCTGCATTCGGTTCGTTCATCACTTCCAAAAACACCTTTTCGGGATCGGTGCGGTTCATGTGAGTCGCAAAAGCTTTGAAGAATGCGACAAATTTAGCCAGTACAGCAGGATCGGAATACAGCGATTTAGGATGATCGAATGGCGACAATATAATTCCTAGCCCTGTTTTGACGTGAAGACGCACGATCGCATCAAGTGCCGCTAGTGAATCAGTTTTTAAAACACCAGGGTTGTTGTCATTAAAAAATGTTGATAAAACAACTGGTAGGCGGGTGTAAGTTAGACCTAAATGCTTGTACTGCTGCAATTTTGCCTCAGTATAATATCCATCTAAGAGGCTGTGTCGTTGCCAGTGTGCGAGGTTGAAACCTTTGGCTAAAGTCTGTAATCGGCTGGTTTTAACTATTGTAGGTTGTGCCGCTTGGAGGCGATCGCATATCATTGTTGTCAATCCAGAAGACAGTACCAGTAGCCCAAACCGGATAAAACGAGATCGAGAACAAGGGCGGTTAGTATACTTCATGGGATTCATCCTGATTGTCTGGCTTGCAAAATGCGGTACTTTTGTACAGCCCCTATAACTTTTAAAGCAATAGTCTCAATCTGGCGATAAAAAGATTCTGGTAAAAACCAAAGTAAATACGCAGCAACTACAGTCATTAGCGTACGACGCGGTTCTTTCAAAATGCTCCAATGAGTAGCCAAAGCTTGATGCATTAACTTGACAGCTACAAAGCCTGCTTGCAGCCGAATCGCACTACGTGCCAGCGACTTGAGTTGATAAGCCTTAGCAGGACGTTCGCACTGTGCAATTAGTTCAGGTGCATAGGTTCGCGTCTTTGCTAATACCTTCTCAAAAGACTCTAGCTGCTTGAGTAAATTTTTTGAAGCTCCTTGAGGATTAACTCGATACAATGTGAGAGCTTCAGAAATTCCCTCAATTTGCCAAGAAGTTTGAATTGCAATACGCAGCCAATATTCCAGATCCTCAGCATGATGCAATTGCTCGTCGAAATAACAATTTTGCATTGCACTATCTTTTATAACTTCTCGCCGGATCACAGCCGCAGAACCGTTCCCAACGACACTATCAATCAGGAGATATGACGGAGTAATATCTTTGAGTTTAGGCATCATAAATGTACCAAGCAAATCGCCTGATTCATCAATAAAAGCGGAACGGCTAAAGCTAACACCCACACTAGGAGAAGATTCCAGATGCGCCAGATGTTTTTCCAGCTTTTGTGGTAGCCATAAGTCATCGCCATCTAAAAATGCTATATATTCACCTTGGGCATGACGAATTCCCGTATTGCGTGCTGCGGATACACCGCCGTTTGGTTGTCGAATAATTTTTATTCTGGCATCGTCAAACTGCTGACAAATTGTCACACTTGCATCTGGTGAGCCATCATCCACGATCAACAGTTCCCAGTTTTGATATGTCTGTGCTAGTACTGATGCCACTGCTGCACCTATATACTTCTCTACTTTGTACACCGGAATAATCACCGTTACTTTTTTCATTTTGAGGTGTGACTTTGTCGTAATGTGGTTTATGCCAATTGCCTAGATTGTTCTTGAAGAATGCGGCGTTTTTGACTATTTCCTGTTATTTTGAAAGCAACTGCTTCCATCTTTTTGTGGATTGAGTTAGGTAAAAGCCAAAGTGAGTAAGCAGCAGCTAAGGTTAGAAATGTTCGGCGTGGTTCTTCCACTAAGATCTGCCAATGAGTCGCCAAAGCTCGATGGACAAGTTGTATAGCTTTTGAGGGAGCTTGTATGCGTATTGCTCTACGAGCTAAAAACCTTAACTGATAAGCTTTCGCGGGACGTTCCCATTGTGCAATCAATTCGGGGGCGTAGCTTCGCGTCTTTGCTAGTACCTTTTCTAATGACTCTAACTGTTGCAATCCGTTTGTGGAAGCTCCCTTTGAATTGACACGATATAGTGTAAGGGCGTCAGGAATTCCCTCGATTTGCCAAGAAGTTTGCAGTGCAATACGCAGCCAACACTCGACGTCCTCAATATGATGCAACTGCTCATCAAAATAACAGTCGTTCCGATTATTTGTGTATTTAATTGCCTCTAAAACTTCGCGTCGAATGACTGGAGCCGAGCCATTACCAATTGGATTGCGGTAAAGTATGTACGATGGTGCGATCGCCTTTAGTTGGGATAGCTGGTAGATCCCTAAAGAGCCTCCTGATTCATCAATAAAAGCGGAACGGCTAAAGCTAACACCCACACTAGGAGAAGATTCCAGATGCGCCAGATGTTTTTCCAGCTTTTGTGGTAGCCATAAGTCATCGCCATCTAAAAATGCTATATATTCACCTTGGGCATGACGAATTCCCGTATTGCGTGCTGCGGATACACCGCCGTTTGGTTGTCGAATAATTTTTATTCTGGCATCGTCAAACTGCTGACAAATTGTCACACTTGCATCTGGTGAGCCATCATCCACGATCAACAGTTCCCAGTTTTGATATGTCTGTGCTAGTACTGATGCCACTGCTGCACCTATATACTTCTCTACTTTGTACACCGGAATAATCACCGTTACTTTTTTCATTTTGAGGCTTAATTTTTATAATTTATAGATTCTTCATTTGACAGGAATCGTATACATAAAAAAACAAATAAATTCGTAAACTATTTTTGAGCAGAAGCTGATCCAGCTAAAAGAATTATTTGAGTAATATGTATACGGTCTTCTACTTAAGTTCACTAAATAATAGAGCCAAAAGCTAAAACAAACGTGTTTTTTATGTTAAACTTTTGGCGTAAATATGTGTAATATTTGATTTTATTCAATCACTACTTTAAAAGAGTTGACATTAATATATCTAGTGATATAACTTTGCTAAAAGTCCTATAATTCATGCCGTTGCAAAGTCAAATAAGTATTGATTCAACAAGGTATCAAGCATAGAAGTATTCTCATACATACCCTTGATGATGTGCGATGCAATATTATTTTCTCTCGAATAGTTTAAGTTTTCATAATAATGATTGGAGTGGGAATTGAAACTGACAATTCTATTTAACGGTCAATTCTGGGAAGGAGTAGTTGAAGTAAACTACGAAGGTTGTTTTAAAGCAGGAAAACATATATTTGGTTCAGAGCCTAAAGATCCTGAAGTTTTGAATTTTGTAATTCATTCAGCATTAAAAATATTAGAAAACACGACCTCTTCAATAGAGGTAAATATAGCTGAAGAAAAAAGAGTTAATCCTAAAAGGCTTGCGAGAGAAGTTGCCAAAGAATCTGTTAGAGGAGTGTCTACAATGGCACAAGAAGTAATTCAACGCGAGTTAGAAACTCGAAAAAAAGAAAAGAAAGTGACCTCTAAAGCCCAGAAAGAAGCAGAAAAAGAGCAAAAACGCCTGATTGCACAGCAAAAAGCGAAGGCAAGGCATCGTGGTAAAGGTTAAGGTGTGCGATCGCAATTAAAATAAAATTTCTACTTTAACAAAATCATTCCTGCTAGTTGAGGATTAAAATTACTAGGAAAGATGGTAGGACAAGGATACCTCAAAAAATATTGGTGGCAAAGTTCTGATGTAGTACTCTTATCTGTATATTTTGCTCTGCGCAAATCAACTACTTGAATGTTGGCTTGATATAAGTTAGCTCCTGCTAAAACCGTTTCTTGCAAATTGGCTCCTGCCAAATCAGCATTTTGTAGATTAGCTCCTGCCAGGTTAGTTTTCTGTAAATTAGCTTCTTCTAGAATAGATTCTTGGAGATTGGCTTTTAATAAGGTAGCCTGTTGCAAGTTTGCTTTTGCAAGAATAGCTTGCTGTAAATTGGCGTTAATCAAAATCGCATCTGAGAGTTGAATACTTACCAAATAAGCTTTTTGGGCTGCTAAACCTGCTAAACTTTGTTGCTCCCACTCTAACCAAAACCAAGGAATTCTTCTAGGTGTACTATTTAAAAACTCAAGTGCTTCGATGCGCCCACCACTTCCAGATTGATCGTATGCCGCGGTAATCACTTGCCATGCTTGATACAGCCTATTGCAGTTTTATGAGGCACAGTAGCAACAGTGAGTAAACCAGTTTTTCAAATGCACGGGATTAATTAAATCGAGTGCAGTGGCAATGAGAAGATCAACCCTGAATGCAGTAGTTGGGG
>NZ_JADEWN010000063.1 GCF_015207655.1 Gloeocapsopsis crepidinum LEGE 06123
GAGATTGAGCATTGGTGGTTTACCCTGAAGAATTGGATGCGGCAACGCTGGGATGAATTTGATAACTTTCGGGATTGTGTTGATGCTGCCTTCAAAGAATGTCCTAACGTGTATGCGTAGTGCTATACCTGCCCAAAGAAGCGTACTGCTAATCCTAATGGTGAAATTCCACGCGATCGCTATATTGATGAACCTGACGAAATTGATAACAGTCAGCAGCAAGTATTTCGAGTTGGTTTTGATCTCAACCATCGCTTTAGCGACGACTGGCAGATGCGGAGCGTTTTCCGAACTTCTTTCCTTTGCAGCTCATAATAATCCAGTTCTCAGTATTCAAGTGGGAGAACAACAAAGTCGAGGGCTTGAATTTGATATCTCTGGTGAAATATTGCCAGGGTGGAACATTATTGCTGGCTATGCAAACACTATGCAGTAATCACCGAAGACAATGATTTGCCAGTTGGCAATCAACTCAATAATATGCCAAGAAATGCTTTTAACCTATGGACAACCTATGAACTTCAATCCGGCAGTTTGCAAGGATTAGGGGTCTTCTACTTTGGAGAACGACAAGGAGACTTAGCTAATACATTTGAGCTACCCAGCTATATCCGTACTGATGCCCTCCGACCGCCACTGTTTGTCATGCCAGAACACGGTTGAGTAGGGCGGCAAGTCTTTCGGTAAGTCCCCCCAATTACACCCGTTCTTCAACTGGTAGAACACCCCATCTCATGTTTGTCGCTTTGACCACTTGGAGGGTCAAGTTTGCTTCTTTTTCGGCAGCAGTGGTTCGACGATCTCCTACTCCTTGTCGCTTAAGCTACTGGAGTATGGCATTTATTTTTTAGTTTAGCTTACCTACAAAGATCCCAAATGGCTTCTATAGTCGCTAAATTCCACACATATTAAATATAGAGAAATTCTAGAAACTAGAAAAATAAGTTCCAATGCGCCACAACACCGCCAACCCAAATCTCTTGAAGAATTCTGCCAATTGATAGATACATTTTGGATGGCAATGCTTGAGGGCAGGAGACAAAACAGTAACTGTCCGTCCAGATAATGGCTCCTACAAAATGCAGATAACCGAAATTTTGCACAGCACCGGAATTAGTTGTGTCAGGATTTGTTAATTTATTTGGGGTAATTGAGCGATCGCACTCCAATTTTGTAAAAATGAATACAGAAAATATTTTATTTACTTTCTTCTGAGTTGACAGAGGGAAAGTATTTTGCACTCAGTTTTAATGGATTTGATGTAGAAATGAGTATATCCCTGCAAACAACTAATCCGGTTTGTCCTCCCACATCAGCATTAGAGGGAGCGATCGCTTCAGGTTGGAAACCAGTTTGCCATATCACTTACACCCGCGATACATGGGTTAAGCTGCTGCAATTGCCTAGTGAATATGCATTCGACGAAGCCAAACTACTCTGTCAGGAATCCCCAGATAGCTGGAACGCGTGGATACCGGATTGTGGTGAAGTTGTTCTCCAGAGGAGCCACTTCTATTGTTGATTGAGGAAATGAGATTGAGTGCTATGAACACCGAATCAGCTCTCGATTGGGATGAAATGTTTGAGTATCTGCCAGGAACGACTGTAGAATTCAAAAACAACCCAGGGGTTTTGCACCAAATTGATTACTATGAAGCCATGATGGTGCCTCCAATTTGGTTAGTAGACGATCCGCGTCCGCGCTACCCTAGTGAGTTACAGATTGTGTCACGTCGAGAAGTACCAGTCTGTCAATTAGAGTCTCAATCCGCGTTTGTATAAAATGGATGAACTCAAAAAAGCCTAGGTACAGTGGTAGCTTTTCTTGAGAACCCAAGTTTAAAAAGCGATCGCTTCTTTATTCCTTCAATTTTTTACTCAGTGCGATCGCACAATCAGCCGTTTACGACTTCCATAATTTTGTTGGGAGAGTGTGGCAATCGCAAGCTTTGCAGATAAGCAGGATGTAATTGGACAGCATACTTCAAGGTGTGTTGACAAGGTATTCAAACAAGTTATCAATAACTGCATCAGCAGCAAGCGGAGTTCGCGCCCTCCAAATTGTAGGATCTACATAATAAACACGATTTTGTTGAACTGCTTTGAGTGTTTTCCAAAGCGGTTTCTTTTGAAGAATGCTTAAGTCACGCTTGCCAGTCTCGTTAGCGCCATAAACAGCAACAAACATCACATCGCCATCAGCGATTTCTAGTGTTTCTTCAGAGAAGTTAATATAACCTTTTGGGTTGAAACTTTGTGATTCTGGGCGTTGCAGTCCCGCGTCTCTTAATACAGATCCCACAAATGAGTTTTCTGTCTCGCTATGTATACCGCCACAGCAGAAAATGACAAAAGAAATGGTTTTGTTCTTATAGCGATCGCCCAATGCAGTTTTTAGTTTTTCAATACGCTGATTATAGTGTTGCCAAACCTGCTGTCCAACTTCTTTTCTGTTTAACACCTCAGCCATAAAATTAAAATACTCTTTCCAATTATCCTGCTTTGCGTTGTTACCTAGCCAATCGTAGAAGGCTGTAGGAGCAATGTTGGATAGCTGAGGATAAATTGATTCATGATTATGCTTCCAACTCATGATTATGTCAGGTTGAAGCAGCGTTATACGTTCTATGCTAGGTTGTGCGTTTCCTAATGGCTCTATACCCGCCGTCTTACCTTTTAGGTAGGTAGGAAATTTATTGTCGTATTCAAGAGTACTACCAACGGGTTTAATACCGAGAGCGATCGCATTCCCTAAAGTAGCTGCATTCAATGCGACAAGACGCTGAGGAGTTTTAGGAACGCAAGTTTCTCCCATTGCGTGCTGCACTACTCGGCATTCTTCCAATAAATGCTTCGAGCTTGTAGCACTTTGATCGAAGTTTCTACTACAAGCCAAAACAAATAAGCAGGTAAATACACCTAAGAAAAGCAAATAGATCAGGCGACGTAAAAACATTTTGAGGTTTGTCTGACTTTTCAAAACTCCCACGAAATTGTTCCTTGTACAGTAAATGGATCGCCGCGAAACACTCGGTTTCTATTTTGAGCAGCAGCAAAGTAATCTACATCAAACAGGTTTCTAAAGTTGAGTGTGGCTCTCAACTGCCCTCGTCTGTAGAAGATAGCGGCATCAGTTCTTAAGTAGCTAGGAAGCTCAAAGGTATTGGCAAGATCCCCTGGTCGATCATCTACGAAGAAAAGCCCTAACCCAAAGCCCAATCCTTGAAAGTCACCCGATTGAATCTCATAGGTTGTCCAAAAGTTAAAACTATTTCTGGAAACGTTATTCAGAGCATTACCTACTGGCAAATCGTTGTCTTCAGTAATCTCTGCATCAGTCAAAGCATAGCCAGCTACGATATTCCACCCTGGCAGAATTTCGCCGGAAATATCAAACTCAATGCCACGACTGCGCTGTTCACCGACTTGAATGGTTCGTAATGGATCATTAGGATCAGTGGTGGAGAGATTAGAACGAGTAAGCTCGTAAAGTGCCAAGTTTGCTGCCAGTTGATTACTGATTTCTGCCTTCACTCCAATCTCATATTGAGTACCAAACTCAGGTTCCAGAGTGATATCTGAAAAAGCAGCATCGGGTAAACTGAAGGAGCGACCATAACTTGCATACAGTGAAATAGGTTGAATTGGCTGGTAGATGATACCCAAGCGAGGACTAAACTCTTGATAATCATCCTCGACTTCCGTATCTAAAGATAGATTTCGCTGCTCTTGATGGGCAAAATCAAATCGTCCTCCTAGCAAAAGCTTGAGATTATCCAACAGTGTCACTTGGTCTTGAATATAAATACCCAAAATTCTCGAACCGTATTCAGTGCCAGGGTCAGAAACAAAGGAACTCGGCGGCGGATTGTACACCGGATTGAAAATATCAATTGGTTCTGCGGTAGCATCTTCACTACCAACGAAACTATCATTCCACCTTAAATTAATTCCTGCTGTGAGCTGATGCTGAATGCTCCCTGTTAAGAATTCACCTGTTACATATGTGTCAAAGTTATACAAATCGTCACTGAAAACAGGATTTCCTCTACTAAATCCTCTTGTTACAGTACGATTATCATCAAGCAGTGCCCTGGTAAAAGCAAAATCCCTATCATTTGTATAGAAGGAGGCAAGAAAGGCACTACGCAACTGCCAGTTATCACTAAAGCGATGCTGAAGATCAAAACCTATTCGGTAGGTTTCATCCACATTAAAGTTACCTGGGTCTGTCAAGTTTCGATTACGCGGAATATCACCAAGGGGATTGGGGAGTACGCTTCCAACAGCAGGAACTCCCAAGTCAAATGAATTTTCAAGTCTGGAGTATTCACCCCAGATATTTAGACTTGTGCTTTCGTTAAAATTTATTGCGAGTGTGGGTGCTACGACATAGCGACGGTCAAAAAGGAAATCAATAAAGCTTTCAGTGGTTTGTGCAGCCGCATTGAAACGATACAATACCGTGCCACTCTCGTTGAGAGGTCCAGACAGATCTATTGCTCCTCGGTAGGAGTCAAAACTACCTACAGAAGCCTCGATCGCATAAAATGGCTCACTCAAAGGTTGCTTGGTAACTAAATTAATGGCTCCTCCTGGTTCTAAGTTGCCGTAGAGCACTGAGGCGGGTCCTCTCAAAAATTCAATTCGCTCAATCGTGGCGAGATTAAAACCGCCAAAGCCTAACCTGGGGTCTTGTATCCCGTTTCTTAAAAAGCTACTGTTGTTAAAGCCTGTATCAAAACCTCGAATGTTTACAAAATCCCCTGTAGTTCGGGGAGAAACTCCTCCTATCTCGACACCTGGCACATTTCTAAATGCTTCGTTCAATCGAGTAATCTGCTGATCTTCAAGGATTTGTCGTGGCACAACTTGAATCGATGCCGGAATATCACGCAGAGGTATATCCGTTCGTGTTCCTACACTGGCATTCGGTACGCGATATCCTGTATCTTGCTGTCCCGTCACTAAAATTTCAATCAGGTCATCCTGTTGTGCTGCGGGTTCCTCTGGCAGTGTTTCACTCGTTGGTTGTTCTGGTTCAGGCTGCATTGCCGTTACCGCAGGTGTCAAACCAAAAATCAACCCTTCGTCACTGTCAAATAACTCCACTGTTGGCAATCTTGCTTCACCCGCCACTGTCACCCGAATCGTATTGGCATCAAGGTTTGTAACAGTTATCTCAGTAATCCCCTCAACAGGGTTTTGGGAACTGAATGTGAAAGCATCGCCACTGGGTAAACGTAGTTGAGCATTAGGAATATCAGCAATAAAGTTATTCTCAGTACTGCGATTGGTAATTTGCAGTTGTTCTCCCTGAGTTGTCTGTAATATCACCTCCACACCTTTGTCAGTGGGATTAGCTTGCACTCCTGTCACTTGCACTACTGAAGTTTGAGCAATCTGAGTCAACCACTCATTAAGCGTTGTCGCAGGTTGTTTTATTTCACTTTGGCGGATGTCAGTCGATGGAGGTGAATAATCTTTTGCATTTGCCTCTTGCGCCCCAGCGGGTGATAACGCTACAACACTGCTGACACTGGATATCAAAATCAACCATAAACGCAGCCAATATTGTGCATTGTTACCAAAAGGCGATCGCTCCACACACCAATTACCAAAATCCCGCTTCATTGCAAATTATTCTTAACAGGCAATAAGGCGTAGTGTAGAGAAGTTGCCAAGCTAAGTCTAGGCACTAAACCGCATTTTTTGATCCCAAAACCGCCTTTTTTCCTACCAGACATTCACGCGGCGTCATCCCAAACTGACGCTTAAAAGCAGCAGCAAAGTGTCCCATATGCCCATAGCCAACCATCCGCGCAATCTCAGCAACAGTGCGATTCTGTTGTCGCAAAAGTTGTTCAGCGCGTTTCATGCGCTGATAAGTTAAATATCCAACTACGGTTGTACCAAATAACTCTCTAAATCCGCGTTGCAGTGTGCGATCGCTTACTCCCACCAAAAAAGCTAACTCTGTTAATAACGGTGGATTCTCTAACTGCGTTGCCAATATCTCTTTAGCATGATGCAGTCGCGCGATCGTTTCGGGTTTGAAGCGTGGTAATGTTGGGTTTGGATCGCGATCGCACGAAATCCCTTCTAACATCATTGCCAACAATTCCAAAACTTTTCCCTGAAGACAAAGACGCTTTGTGACTCCTTGAAACGGAGAATTGATGATTCGCTGTGTCGCTACTTGCATCCCTAGGGTAACTTGAGGCGAAAACACAACTTGCCAGTCATTGTTGTGAATCAACGGCTTTAAATGCGTCGGAAATTGTTCCAGATCTTCTGCTAGAAATGTTTCTAAAACTTCAGGTTCGAGATGAACGCCAATTCCTACTTGTCGCTGCAATTTCTGATACTTTGAAGTAACTGCTTGGGCGATGCCATTACCCGACAAGTAACCGTATTTGCCTCCTATTGAGGGATAATCATCGTGATGCACAAAGCCTGATAAAAGAATATTAAATTGTATGGGATGGTCGCGGACAGGAATTTTAACTACCACATCATCGTGATACTCATTGTCGTAAATCGCAAGTTCCAATCCTGGAAAAAGTTCTATTTCCTGAAAATATCCTTCACCGAGGCATTCAGGTATTTTATATGTTTTAAAGCTATTCTCTTGAACAAGCTGACTATATGAGAGTTCAACGAAATCCTCTCGCGAGAAGGTTTGTGTCATGAGGTGCTGCGGTAATAGAATATGCGAAAGATTGTCAATAATCTTACCGCGATCGCTCCCTGACAACCCGCTTTCGACTTGATTTTATTTGTGACTACATCAGCACCTGGCGGTTCAAACCGCCGTTATTCTGCGCAGACAGACTTCGTTCGTGTAGCCGCAAATTTTATTCGCTAAGGCTTGGCGCCAGATCTGATCTCACAACCCTTAATGTATTTAAAGTCTGATCAGCACAACCACTAATAAAGCCTCCTTGTGCCTGAATCTGCTGGAGGTAGTCTAAAGCCTGTGATGTGATCAGTTCCCCAGGCATCAAGACAGGAATTCCTGGCGGGTAAGGACAAACTAATTCTGCACAGATGCGATCGCTTGCTTGGGTTATCGGTACACTCTCAGTAGCAGTAAAATAAGCTTGTCGTGGTGAAATTTGCACAGAATAGTCCATACTACACAAAGAATTATCCCACAAAGGCTTTTTATAAGTCAAGTGTTCTTTTTGATGTTGTTTAGATACCAAAATGAAAGCTTGCACAAGTTTTTCAATATCTTCTTGGGTGTTGCCTAAGGAAATAATAAATGTTAAATGCTGCAATGAAGGTAATTCTGCGGTTACACCGAGTTGTTCGTGTAAGATTTCATCTGCCTCAAAGCCTGTTAAGCCTAAATCTGAAACAGTTACCGTCAGCCGCGTTGGATCTAGATTGTCAAAGCCTGGAGTAGATTCGCATTCTAAAACTGATAATCCAGGAATTTGATGAATTTGGGTACGTGCTTCTTTGGCAAGTTGTAAAGTCTGTGACATTAGCTGTTTTCCCTGCAATGCCATTTGTTGCCGTGCGGCATCGAGGGAAGCTAAAAGTAAATAACTAGGGCTTGTAGATTGTAGAAGTTGTAATGCTTTAGTAATGCGATCGCGATCTATTCTACTGCCTTGGATGTGCAGCATCGAGGCTTGAGTCATTGCCCCAAGAACTTTATGAGTTGATTGCACAGTTAAATCTGCACCAGCTGCCAATGCAGATATCGGTAGATCCGGATGAAATGCAAAGTGTCCGCCGTGGGCTTCGTCCACGAGTAAGGGGATATTGTGTTTGTGAGTGAGAGATGCGATCGCACCTATATCACCACACGCACCGTAATACGTTGGGTAAACAATCATCACAGCTTTCGCGTCAGGATGCTGTTGAAGTGCGATTGCAACACTTTCTGGAGTAATGCTATGTGCAATATCTAGTTTTGAATCATACTCTGGATTAACAAAGACAGGAATTGCACCGGAGAGAATTAAGCCGGCAATACAAGACGAGTGCACGTTACGCGGCAGAATGATTTTATCTCCTACACCACACGTAGCCAAAATTGCGGCTTCGACTCCACACGTAGAACCGTTGACTAAAAACCAAGTTTGTTCTGCACCAAAGATATCTGCTGCTAATTCTTGAGCTTGCTGAATCACACCTTGAGGAACAAACAAATTATCTAGTTCTGGAAGTTCTGGTAAATCAAACTTAAATACACTTGAATCGAAAGCATCAGCTAACTGTGAGGAAATACCTTGTCCTCGTTTGTGTCCTGGCGTATAAAAAGCTGCATGGTTTTTATTAGTACATTCGCGTAAAGCATTTAATATTGGTAGGTTTGTTTGATGTTGATCGGGAAAAGACATAAAAACAGTATTGTGATGGTTTGATAAGGTAGAAACCTCGAGCCTGCCCTAGCCTTGATGTGAGTTGTAGCCACTCAGTAAGGTATCAAGCGATCGCACTAGGTGTAGACACATAGATAGATGTAATAAATAGCAGTTGTTATTTAGGGTGGTATAGACAAATTCAATTAAGTAGTAATGATTAATCCTACTCCTAACCCACTACCACAACCAGAAATTCCTACACCAATTCCCAATCCTTTACCAGATCCCACACCACCGTCACCTGCACCACAACCGACACCAGAACCATCGCCACAGCCAGTACCAAGTCCTATTCCTCAGCCTACACCAGAACCTGCACCACAGCCGGTACCTGCACCAATTCCACAACCAATTCCTGAGCCAGTATAGATATCTTTTTGGATTTTAGACCCAACAGTATCAAAGCTTGAGCTACTTTTGAGTTTCTACGCACAAATCAAGTGTTAGTTTGGATGTTGCATAATGATGTCGCTAGGAGCATTACGTTTCAGTATGCCCAGACTAAATTGAACTGCTAGAGACAATAACTAGCCAAACTTCGTTAAACTAGTTAAGCTGACCGTTCATCTGCAAAAAGTATATGCTCAGAGCCGGAATAGTAGGGCTACCCAATGTTGGTAAATCGACTTTGTTTAATGCTTTGGTTGCCAATGCCAAAGCGGAAGCTGCTAATTTCCCTTTCTGTACGATTGAACCTAATGTTGGTGTCGTTGCAGTACCAGATGAACGGTTACAAGTTCTGGGAGACATTTCATCTTCGGCACAAATCGTACCAGCACGAGTTGAGTTTGTTGATATTGCTGGTTTAGTGAAAGGTGCAAGCCAAGGCGAAGGTTTAGGCAATCAGTTTCTTTCCCATATTCGTGAAGTCGATGCGATCGCTCATGTCGTCCGTTGTTTTGAAAACGACGATATTATTCATGTCGCAGGTTCAGTTGACCCCAAGCGCGATATTGAAATTATTAATTTAGAACTTGCGTTAGCAGATTTAGCTCAAATAGAAAAACGTATTGAACGCACAAAAAAGCAAGCGCGTACAAGTAAAGACGCTCAATTTGAAGTTACCGTTTTAGAAAAACTAAGTGCTGCACTAAACGAAGGCAAATCTGTACGTCAAGTTGATTTAACTGAAGAAGAAGCCGCAACAATTAAAGGACTTGGATTACTTAGCGGTAAACCAATTATTTATGCTGCCAATGTCTCAGAAGATGACTTAGCAACAGGCAACGAATATGTCGAGCAAGTGCGGCAAATTGCTTCTCAAGAAAATGCTCAAGTCGTGATTGTTTCTGCCCAAGTTGAAGCCGAATTAATAGAGTTACCCGAAGAAGATAAAGCCGAGTTTCTCGCGTCGTTAGGTGTTGAGGAAGGCGGATTAAAATCACTTATTCGCGCAACTTATGAACTTTTAGGATTGCGTACATATTTTACCTCAGGACCAAAAGAAACTCGCGCTTGGACGATTCATGCAGGAATGTCAGCACCGCAAGCCGCAGGTGTCATTCACTCTGATTTTGAACGCGGATTTATTCGGGCAGAAACAGTTGCTTACAAAGATTTAGTTGCAACGGGATCGATGAATGCAGCTAAAGAAAAAGGTTTAGTTAGAAGTGAAGGAAAAGATTACGTTGTTCAAGAAGGCGATGTGATGCTATTCCGGTTTAATGTGTAGTAGATAATTTGTATTTAATTTTACCTTAGTTGTTTCTATTAGTAACTGAACAACTGTTCATTTTTTTTAGATAGTTTTTGCCCTGTTCAGTTATTCTAAAATAATCTCTTAAATTACCTTGTTTTGGCATATAGAAAATTGTTTTTCCTGGAATAGTTTTAATAAACCCTAATGCGCGTAAATGTCGTATTTGCTCTATAAAACGTGGTTCTTTTTCATAGCTGAACGAATCGTTACTTGCTAATTTGTACAAATGTTCAAGTTCATCATCATTAAGCAAGCTTTTATTAAGAAATTGAGTTTCAGTTTTGCTATCAGCTAGCTCTGATTCTATTAAGGTTAATCGTTGAGTAATATTCGTTATGGCATCAATGTTAGCTCTATTGATTTCGATACTATCTCTTTGTGTTTTTTGTTCAGCTTGTATTTGATCGAGTTCAAAACTGATACCATCTTTATTAATTCCTAGTTTTCTTAAGCGCTCTAGCAACTGCGAATTCACTAATAAAATAACAGTAAACAAAATTAGTTCTTCCAGTTTCAATCTTGTGCGTATCCAGTTAAAAGGAATTGCAACTAGGTAAACAAGACTCAAGCAAGTGATAACTACGAGTAGTAAAGAATCCCAAGGAATTTGATTAATAAACTGCTGTCTTCTACTCATGACTAGTTCAATTTAAAAAATTGAAGTAAAGGTGTTACGGATTAACACAGTATGTGTATCGGATATTCCGAGAAAGTAATAAATCTTATAGTTGTATATAAATGCAAAGAAAGGTCGCAACACCCTCACAAGTCAAAGTGCGATCGCATTTTTTAATTTTGATTCATAAACTTACTTAATAAACACTATTACAGTCTAAATTAAGGTTTAGCACTATAAGATAGTGTTTTTCAAAAAAACTTATAGTTTTTAATAGTAAATCTAGGTTGTCTCAATATTGGCGCAAGGATAACAGTTGATTTAGTTAATCGGTATAGAGGTTAACAACATCTTTCCCATCCCAAATTCAAACTGGTATAAGCGTGTGAATGTAAATGTATCTACTTCGATAGCAGTGGTCGGGCGTTCAGCTCAATTTCAGCATATCGTAGAAATTCTTGCTCGCAGTGAAGATCTCTTAATTACTGGAGTACCAGGGTGCGGGCGGCGGACTTTAGTACGAACTGCGGCTTCAGAAGTGGGCGCGATCGCTTTAGAAGTAGATTGCATCCGCGCTACTGCAGGTAGGCAACTTATCCAATTACTAGCAGAAGCAATCAGTCAAAGCTTTGATTCAACTCTGTTACAGACGTGGGTGAATACCATTGCCAAAGATTTATTTACAATCCACGTTGATGAAAACAGTACTCATCTGCGGCTAGCATCTGCTATCACGCCAAAACAGCTATGGCAAGCCTTTGAAAGATTAATTCAGCTACCGCAACTGTTAGCCGAAGTCGTCAATAAACGCGTTGTGCTGATTTTGCAGAGTTTTCCGCACCTACGCTCATGGGATCGTAATAGCGAGTGGGAAAACACGCTAAGACGAGAAATCAAATCACAGACGCGAGTTAGCTATGTACTGATTGCAACAATTGCAGAAATCGCGCATACCGAGGATTATCCGCTAGAAGTTGTCGAATTAACTCCCTTAGCTGATGAGGTATTAGCAGTATGGGCACGAGGAATCTTACATACCCAAGGGTTGACATTCGATGCGCGATCGCAGGCGATCGACATTTTTATCAATGCGGTTCAAGGGCACATTGGCGATGCGATGACACTGATTCGTCGCCTTGTCACGCTTCAGTGTGCAGATGGACTTATCAGCGATCGACAAGTACGTCAGGCAATTCAAGGGTTATTACAAGACTTATCAAATACCTTCGAGTCACTCCTCATGCTTTTACCTGCGAGTCAACTACAACTTTTAGAATGTCTTGCTTTAGATCCCACAAGTAAACCGCAAAGTCGAGAATACATTCAAAAACACGGGCTTTCTCGTGGTGGAAGTTTACAAGGTGCACTAATAGGATTACAGCAAAAAGGCTTGATCTACAGTGCTGAGCAAAATTATCGTCTGGCGCTTCCTTTTTTTGCTTTATGGCTGCGTCAACGTTTAAGCGAGTAAACAATTAGCTAACAGCTAACAACTCCTGTTGCTTTGCTTGTTTGATTGTACTCAGTTGTACTTGCAATTGTTCTCGAACTTGGTAGCGGTAGTGGAAAAAGTGTTCGCCTGCACCTAAGGCAACTAAGTAATCATAGACAAGACGTGGTTTTGTGAGTGCGATCGCCCCTAATTGCCACCAAAAACGAAATCGCGTCGAACGCAACAAACCCTGTCGCCAACAGATCGCAGCAAATAACTGCAATTCAGTCATTGTTACTGGGCGTTTTGTTTTACCCCGCCAGCCATTCATCATTTGAAAGTGACGAAACGTACGTTTCAAATATGGCATTGGTTCATAAATATTCCAGAATGCATCGATAAATTCTTCCGTTAATTCTTCTACCGGACGAGTCGGCACAAAATTCATAATTGCACCTTGGTGAATCGTCCCTAAACCGTCAACTAGTCGCCCTTCTTTTTGCAGACGATTCCACATTGCTGTATTTTGTAATGCCTGCAATAAACTAAACTGACACTGTGGAATTCCTGTTTCTTCAATAAATGCTTGAATTCGTTTTCCTGCACCAGGACGTTCGTTATCAAATCCCATAATAAAACCGGACATAATTTGCAGTCCAGCGCGGGTAATTTTATGACAAGATTCAATCAAATCTTGACGAGTATTTTGTAATTTATGAATGCCTACTAAACTATCCGTATCCGGAGTTTCAATTCCCATAAACACCATAGTAAAACCAGCTTTTACCATAAGTTCAACTAATTCATCATCTTCAGCTAAATTTAGCGAAGCTTCAGTTAATAAAATGAAGGGATAATCATGCGCTTCCATCCACGGAATTAATGCCTTTAAAAATACTTTGGCATTCCGTTTATTGCCAATAAAATTATCATCAACAACAAATACGTATCGCCGCCAACCCAAGTCATAAAGAACTTGAAATTCTTGCAACATTTGCTCTGGGGTTTTCGTGCGAGGCTTGCGTCCGTACAAGTTAATAATGTCACAAAATTCACACTGGAAAGGACAACCACGGGAAAACTGAACTGTAACTGCCAAGTATGCGTCTAAGTCAAGTAAGTCATACCGCGCAATTGGTGTTTGCGTCACATCAGGTTTTTCTGGCGATCGGAATGTCCCACGTGCTTTGCCTCGTGCCAAAGCCTCTAAAAACATGGGGATTGTACATTCCCCTTCATCCAAAATAAGATAATGCGCTCCGGCATCTAAAGCAAAATTTGGTACAGATGTTGGGTATGGTCCACCTACGGCAACTTTCTTGCCTAGTGCAACACCTTTTTGGATGAGTGCGCGAAAGTCTTGTTTTTGGATAATCATTGCTGATATGATAACCAAGTCACACCAAGCCCAGTCATCCTCAGTTTCAAAGCGAATATTGCGGTCTACGAAACGAATTTCCCACTCAGCTGGCAACATGGCGGCGATCGTAATTAAACCAAGTGGGGGATTTGTTGATTGTAAACCAGCTAAATTTAGCGTCTCCTGGTACGACCAGAAAGAATTAGGCATAATAGGCCATAGCAGTAATGCTTTCATGAGCACATACTCCAAATTGGCAAAGAATAGTGAAGCGATATAGTCCCCGTATGGGGGATTAATTACCTAAACTTACTGCCACTGGTGTAAAAAAGTACTAAAAATTCACCAATATCAATATTTATAAAAATTTGTTCATGAAGTGTGGTGAGTGGCTAGTTTTGAGTTTTGAATTTTGTTAGCGTAGCGGTGCATTAGCACGTTTTGAATTAAAAGAAATTTCTTATATTCAACACTTCACGACCCTCTTCGTCTCCCGCCTACCCTACTACCCGCCTACCTTCTTCCCTACATCTCTTGCATAAGACGTAAGTAATTTTGGCGTAATTGTGTCATGTTCTCCATCATCCGGTTACTTAAGTCTTTTTCTACGTTGCTCATCTCGTGCCAAAACTCTGCTGAACGTCGTGCAGCAATAACTTCTTGCCAGAGTATATCCATTAACTCTGCAGCTTGTGGGTTTGTCGCTGCGATACCATCACGCAGCTGGGCAAACTCTTCATTTGCTTGAGTATGGCTGGAAACTTCCTGCGCTAACTTGAGACATTGGCGCAGCAGAGTCATCGGATTTGGGGAAGATTGAGTCATAATTGGAAACTAGTAACTAAAAAGATACCTACTATAATTTTTGGGCAGTTATTGCGTAAACAATCAATTAAAATCAATGGCTAAGCAGCGGGTTTTATCTGGAGTTCAACCAACTGGTAATTTACACTTAGGGAATTATCTAGGTGCAATTCGCAATTGGGTAGAAGGGCAAAGCGAATACGAGAATTTCTTTTGTGTAGTAGATTTACACGCCATCACCGTTCCGCATAACCCAGCAACCTTAGCAGCAGACACGTATACGATCGCTGCGTTGTATCTTGCCTGTGGGATTGACTTAGAATACTCAAATATCTTTGTCCAATCCCACATTTGCGCCCACAGTGAGTTGACATGGCTACTCAATTGCATTACGCCTTTGAACTGGCTGCAAGACATGATCCAGTTTAAGGAAAAAGCAATCAAGCAGGGAGAAAACGTCAATACGGGCTTACTCGATTATCCAGTATTAATGGCATCAGATATTTTGCTGTATCAAGCGGATAAAGTCCCTGTAGGAGAAGATCAAAAACAACACTTAGAACTTACTCGCGATATTGCAGCACGGTTCAACTATCAATTTGCCAGAGAAAATCCAGTACTTAAGTTACCAGATCCACTCATTCGCAAAGAAGGTGCGCGGGTGATGAGTTTGACAGATGGTACGCGCAAAATGTCTAAATCCGATCCGTCAGATGCTAGTCGGATTAATTTACTCGATACTCCAGAACAAATTCAACAAAAGATTAAGCGCTGTAAAACTGATCCGATCAAGGGTTTAACGTTTGATGACCCAGAACGTCCCGAATGTCATAATTTGTTAACACTTTATATGCTGCTTTCAGGTAAGTCAAAGCAAGAAGTTGCAACTGAGTGTCAAGATATGGGCTGGGGACAATTTAAGCCGCTACTCGCAGAAACAGCGATCGCCCACCTCAAACCTATTCAAGATAAATATCATGCAATCATGAACGACAAAGGCTATTTAGAGTCAGTCTTACGTTCAGGACGAGAAAAAGCAGAAGCGATCGCGAACCAAACCCTGAACAATGTAAAAACATCTTTGGGCTATTCTATGCCAGTTTAATTGTTAAAACAGTGTAAGCGCTAACTTGCATCATTTAAATAATGCTAAATAATTTAAACGGAACTTCTTTAAACTCATTACGCACTGCCATTATTCATGGTGACTTTTTAATCACGGCTGAAGTTGCACCACCCAAAGGTAGCAATCCAGCGCATATGGTGCAAATGGCACAACAACTCAAAGATCGCGTCCACGCAGTGAACATTACTGATGGTAGTAGGGCAGTGCTGCGGATGTCTTCGCTAGCGGCTTCGGTTATATTGTTACAATACGGAATTGAGCCAATTTGTCAAATTGCTTGTCGCGATCGCAACCGTATTGGACTCCAAGCAGATCTTATGGGTGCTTATGCTCTCGGCATCCGCAATATTTTAGCGCTCACGGGCGACCCTGTCAAAGCAGGCGATCATGTGGATGCCAAAAGTGTCTTTGATCTCGAATCTATCCGACTACTCAAATTAATTCATAAAATGAACTCTGGGGTAGATTGTTGCGATCAACCTCTCACTGATGGTGCAACAGATTTATTTCCTGGTGCAGCAGTCGATCCACAACTCGCAAGCTGGTCAGGGTTACAAAGTCGATTTGACCGTAAACTTGAAGCTGGGGCGCAGTTTTTCCAAAGTCAACTAATTACAGATTTTGATCGTCTAGAAAAATTTATGGATAAAATCGCCAATGGCTGTGGTAAGCCAATCATGGCGGGTATCTTTTTATTAAAATCTGCTAAAAATGCCCAATTTATTAATCGCTGTGTTCCTGGGGTCAATATTCCACAACATATTATCGACCGTTTAGAACAAGCGCAAGATCCTCTCCAAGAAGGAGTCAAAATTGCAGCAGAGCAAGTCCAAATCGCTCGCGAATTATGTCAAGGTGTCCATATGATGGCAGTTAAGCGCGAAGATTTGATTCCACAAATTTTAGACTTAGCTGGTGTTGCACCTCTCAAAAAAGAGCCTGTCATGTCAATTACAGCTTAGTCAACCTTAGTCGTGGGGCAGCTAGCTGCGAATAATGTTGGAACTGTCCAAACAAAGTGTCAAGAGTTTTAAGTCAAAATTTCTTCAATAATACCTCCGGCACGCTGCGCGAACAAAATTCAACACTCATAATTCAGAACTCCGTGCAGCGGTGATAAACACACTCTTGGTAAAACTGTTGTAAGTCCACATAAGTGGACTTTGTTTGCTTAGCTACGAACTTTTATTCACTAAGCTTAGTTTGTTAGACGTTACATCAAGACAGACGCAATTTTAAGCAAGTTTCTATTTAACTAGAGTAAACACCAATAGAAATTGACATTTTGATATCTGCAAATTTTAGCTTAAGCCTTGGAGCTTTCTTACATTAGCCTCCTGCTTTCAAAACATTTTTTTACGTCTTGAGTTACTTACTCAATAATTTTATTTTGCCGATGAAGGCAAATTACTTATCATACAGCTTATCTTGAGAAGCAATTTTGAACAACAATATTGTTCTTGACTTGTACTACATCAGGAGTTACGCACTTGGATGAGTTGAAGTAGACTATAAGAAAGACGGACAGCGGGATAGAAACCGCGCGTCATCAGCGGACAGTTGGACACATCCTACGTGTTGGAATCATAGTTCTAGGCTTCAACTGCGTAACTCCTGTACATATTCAAGTTTTCAGAACCTTAACATTTATAAAAAAACTTGAACATAATCTGGAACACATAGCTTCAATTTGGAAGCTAACCCTGTAAATAAGGGAGGTATGACTGTCATGCTATTTAAACTAATACCATTAATAACAGCATTATTATTACCAATCAGCACAGTAAATTTATCACAAACTATTACTGCTCAGTTTCCACAAACGACTGCTACAGTCAAAAGAAGTGATAATTTGGAGGAAGACAAGTTTAAATTCGAGCAATGTAAATTTATTATAGAAACTCTTGTAGTTATAGGTGGAGTTCTTCTTAGTTTATACACTTATCGAATAACTCAGGGATGGAAGAGAAGGGAATATTTGGACAACAAGTTTAAAGAGTTTGAAAATTCCAGAGAAGTTAACAATGTTAGGAAAATGTTAGATAGTGATTCTCATTTTGTAAACTTATTTCCTGACGATCCTATGCCTCCGAATAGATTTAATTACATTGAAGATGAAGAATGGTCAAATGCTTTGAAAGACTTAGATGCAGCAACTATAAAGGATATTGTTGATGAAATTGAAAAATTCTATAATAAGGATAGTTATTTGGATCGAGTGAAACAAGAAGTTAAAGGAATACACTATCCTAGACATATGGATAAGGAATTGCGTTCTCTTGCAATAAGAGATGACTTTAATAGATTTTTAGATTATCTTGAACAGTTTAAATCAATGTTAGACGCGAATACTGTTAATAAAAATGACCTAGAAAAATATCTTATAAATTGGGCTTTAATTATTGAGAGAGTAGAGCGAAGTTATAAAACTATTCTTTTAAAATATATGATAGGAACACCTACTCAAACAACACCTACTCAAATGAGTGTGAAAGAACTTTTTGAAACTTTCTACAGCTTCCGCAAAGATCCTCAGACTGAAACATGGGTTGGAATTGAAGTAAAAGTAAATAAATCACAAGATGGGCTTGGCACATGGTTCAAAAAGTGGTGGAAAGCAGAGGAGGTTAGCAAGTGGCTTAAAACGTAGTAGACAACTACTGGCTAATTATTTTTGCCTCGCTCCCACGATCGCACAAGCGACTCCCACTAATAAAATAGCTGCACCTACAATTGTTAAACGCCCTGGTAATTCATCCAGCAGGAAATAAGCCAGAAAACTAGCGCCAACAGGTTCAAATAAAGCAGCAAGCGTGACAAACGTTGGTGAAAGCCAGCGCATTCCCCAGTTCAGGCTAGTATGCCCGATCATTTGCGAGAAAAGCGCGATTAGTAGTATGTAACCATAGACGATAGATGGATAGCCTGTATAAGATACACCCAACACTCCTGGCAACGGAAGTAATACTAAAGCTCCTGTAGTGTAAGCAATTGTAATGTAGCTGCCCAATCCTAATCCTTCTTGTTGGGCTTTACGTCCCAGGAGTAGATACAAACTATACATCCAAGCACCAAAAAGTGCCAGAAAATTTCCTAGTAGGGAGTTACTCGCAAAAGAATCTACCCCAGAACCTCCTAATGCAATAACAATACCGCCTGCAAGTGCAACACCGACTCCTACAAGAGTCATATATGATAGCTTTTCACGCAGCCATAACCACGAAAGTAGCGCCACCCAAATTGGTGTACTACTCACTAAAGTCGATGCAGCAGCAATTGAGGTAAAAGTAAGCGAAGTGATCCACGTTGCAAAGTGTAGCGCTAAGCAAATACCTGCCACTAATGCATAGGATACAGATATACGTCTAGGTGGAGATGAGCGCAGATGATGCCAAGCTGGTAGTAGTAGTATCGCAGAAATTGTCAAACGCGCTGCGGATAAAACAAGACTAAATCCAACACTGGGAACACCTGGTACTGCTGCGAATGCTAACCGAACAAAAATTGCCGCCGTTGAAATTCCAAATACTCCGATGATTAAAACTAGCCCGATCTGCCAAGGTTTCGGCGCTTGCCAAATTTGCATTGTGTTATCTTACATTTTTCTTAAAGCTACTGGTTACAAGTTGCACGATCAAATAATGCTATCAATAGATAGCAATTAGATTCTGTTAAACTAACCAATCACTTACTTGACTCGTCACAAGATGCATTCCTGCCGTAGCAAAGCGTTCAAAAGCTGCTTCAGCCTGTTCGGTGTAATCTACTACATCAGGAATAACAACGGGAGAAGTGCAATCTTCTAGTAAATAAATTTTTTGTGCCAGGCTGGAATTAACTGATTTAATTTCTGTTAATAAATCATCAATTGTCCAAGCGACGCAGTGACTTTTCGCTTGACCTGCAATAATAAGTTTGTCAAATTCTAATAAATACTGAACTAACTCTTTGTTTTTTCGCGCGATCGCTCGACCATCAACACTTGTTAATACTTCAGGATGCAGTACTGAATAATTTTCGGTTAACGGATTGTTACCTTTAATTTCAAATCTTGCTTGAGTATTACGGGCAATTGTATGGAAAAACACGGCTTCTTCTACCGCAGAAACCAAAGCATGACTAATACCACCTAGCATGGCATGGTAAGGCCATACGGTTAAAGGATATTTACCGTGATGTGTTAGTTGTTTAACATAGTGTAAAGCGTGGTTTTGTAGTGCTTGATAATCTCCGCTACTAATACTCGCCGCGACAGCAGGATTGACTTTCCAGATACCTTGCTCTACTTCATCAGGTGTAATTAATGTTGCAGGTGCGGGATGAGTGCCAGAGGAGTTAACCCAAAATACAGGGTGGAAAATTTGCATTGCAGTATGAGTATCCATTGTGGCGGCGATCGCACTAATCACACCTAAATGGCGATAGATAAATTCACACAAACGTGCATTATCTTCTACCGCGCCTGTACCGGATCTACCACCAACAAATAATTCAAATCCAGGAATGCAAAAGGTATTCTGGACATCAATCAAAAGCAACCCAATGCGAATTTTATCTTTGCTGGCTGGTGTAATGTTGTACTCCTGTGCCCATGATGCTGCTTCTTGCGCACGTTGTTCGTAAGGAACACGCCATATTTCATTAACTTTACTGGGAGCAAAAAAAGTAGGCGTTGGTAATTGATGAATATTCATAGATATGAGTTTTTATTCTCATTATGATCAACTCCATCAGTTCTTGTGTGCTGTTAATCTTGACTCAATTACCAGCATTGTTGAACTAAGCTCATCCACCTGCAAAAATTAGGACACTCTAGAAGCTCAGAACCAATTTTCATTCTCATCTCTGACCTCTGAACCGTAGGTCTGAGAAAAGCGCGTCCCCTGAACCCTGATCTCTACGATATAAGTTGTATGTTAAGCTGGTAAGCGAGAAGTAAATTCGGCAGTAGTTGTTTGTTCTTAATTCACAAGCGCCTCTCCGGATCGAACTCTCTACAAAAGTCGATGCAGGAGAGATTCAATGTCAATTTACGTGGGTAACTTGTCCTTTGAAGTTACACAAGACGATCTCAGCAGTATCTTTGCTGAATATGGTACTGTGAAGCGCGTACAATTACCAACAGATCGTGAAACTGGTCTTCCTCGAGGCTTCGGATTTGTAGAAATGGAAAGTGAAGCTGCCGAAACTAGCGCAATCGAGGCTCTCGACGGTGCAGAATGGATGGGAAGAACAATGAAAGTCAACAAAGCTAAACCACGTGAAGACAGACGTTCAGGTGGTGGAAACTGGGGTGACAGAAACCAGAATTACTCAAAACGCTACTAAGCATAACTAAATATTCTTGATACTCTTGCAGAAGTTAACTTAAGTAACTGAGTTAAATACGCTGATATCAGTATTAATGCCAAGGAGCGTATTCGCAACTCTTGCGAATGCCACTGATACAAGATATCGTTGAAAGTTCAAAAATTGAATGTCCCCTGAAAAGTAAAGATAACAGAGCAAGGCTCTCTAGCCCTTTTGCTACCTTTCTATTTGTTATTATTAGACACTATCCTTTTCAGAAATTATACCCAATTGAATTCAGTTAATTAACTATAGCTAAAGTTCTTTCATATTTTGTTATTCGTCACTGAGAACCTATTTATAAGACTTAAATACCACTGACGTCATAACTGATTTTTTTGAATTGAGATTGTAATAAATGCTATGCATTGTAGTTAAGAGGAAATAGAATGACCCAAGTTGTAGTCGGTGAAAATGAAAATTTTGAGTCAGCACTAAGGAGATTTAAACGTCAAGTCTCTAAAGCAGGGATTTTACCAGATATCAAGAGTAAACGTCACTTTGAAACTCCCATTGAAAAGCGGAAGCGCAAAGAAGTGGCTAGAAGACGTAAGCGCCGTTTTCGCGGTAGAAGTTAATTGATAATAAGCAGACTAGGCACACATGTCTGCTTATTTATAGATAGATTAAACTCAGTATTTAATCATATTTAATCTAGCTGTTTAATCAAGTAAATTCTTAGCAATCTGTTAAACAAAACCTACAACTTTAATAAGAGATCAGCACCTTAATTTATTCTCTGACCAAAATAACAACTGGGGTGTAGATATGTAAATTGGGTAGTAGGCACTTTGGCGAAAATAACTCAAGCTATGCCACTACAGATTGAGATTTCTAAGACTAATCTGATGAACTCGATGATGACGTAGAAAATTGTTTAGCAGCATCGAGCAAATATTCTAAGTAAGTACGCGCTACAACCGAGAGTTGCTTACCGTTGGGATAGACAACGTACCAGTTACGATGAATGGGAAAATGTTCTACATCCAATACCTTCAATTCACTGTTTGCTCCGTCTGGGGTCAAGGTATGACGAGATAAGACAGAAAGTCCCAAACCACCGGCGATCGCTTGTTTAATTGCTTCGTTACTGCCCAGTTCTAACTTGACTTTCACTGTAGTTTCATGTGTAGCAAAGAGTTGTTGAACTGCTTTACGCGTTCCTGAACCTGGTTCGCGCATAATAAAAGGCTCTTCAGCAAGCCGTGAGAGCGAAATATTTTTTTCATGAGCTAAAGGATGATTTACCGGTGCTAAAACGACAAGAGGATTGTCCAAAAACGGTTGAAACACGACATCTAAATGTTCTGGAACCTGGCTCATGACATATAAATCATCCAAGTTATCTGTTAATCGTTCGAGAATGCCGGAGTGATTAGTGACTTGTAACGCAATATCAATGCCAGGATAGCGCTGGCAAAATGGTCCTAATAGACGAGGTACAAAGTACTTAGCAGTTGTAATAACGGCTAGGCGTAATTGTCCTTGCTTTAAGCCCTTGAGATCAGCCACCGTCATTTCTAGCTGCGCTAATTCCTCAAATATGGCTCGACAAGTCGTAAATAATTCTTTGCCGGCTTCTGTCAAGTAAAGACGTTTACCGACTTGCTCAAACAGTGGTAAACCTACTGCTTTTGTCAGTTGTTTAACCTGCATCGAGACAGTAGGTTGAGTCAGAAATAATTCTTCAGCTGCCCGTGTAAAGCTACCATGTCGTGCAGCGGCTTCAAATACCTTTAACTGATGAAGCGTTGCTTGCTTCAAGGTTCCCTCTCCTTCAAAGTTCAAGGAGGATCTATAGATTGCATTCTATTCTTACTATTAGAAATAATGGCTTTTCTTTATAAGAATTTGCGGTTATTATCGAAACAACAACAAGAGCGTAAGATCCCTTCTGTCAGAGCGTTGCACATTTAAATAGTTTGCTATGCGAGCCATAACTACTTTCCCATCTGCGCTTGTGGTTTTTGACCACACTCAAAGATGCTACTCTCATCATACTATCAGTGTGCAGCGCTTTTCTTATTTTGGCATCCAGGGTACCAATCAAATCCGATACAAGGCTGTTACTTCGGTTTGACTCCACCAACAAGCAAACATTATAGAAAAGGAGACTGTACTATAGACGTTATAAAAAATTTACTCCTCTTGATCAATTTCAACTTGATTAATTTCTACCGGAATAGTTGCCAAATCTGGTAGTTTAATTAACTCAGCTTCGGGTGTCTTATCTTTAATTGCTACTGGTAGTTTCAAGGGCTTAGGTTGCTCTTCAAGCAAGCAGCTTGCTAAAGGTAAGTTTTGCTCTAAATCATCCAAAGGTCTAGGGATGACTGTCACTGCGTTTAACGAGTTGGCGTCAATGCGTAAAGCTTCCTGCATTCCTGCTTCTACTGCTACCACAACATCAGCAACTGCCCCGCGAATGATTGCGGTACATAGTCCCGCGCCAATCTTTTCGTAAGACATTAGTTTCACATCAGCAGCTTTGAGCATGGCATCAGCTGCCCCAACCATGACTGGAAAGCCACGTGTTTCCAATAAGCCTATTGCTTGACTACTAACGCGAATGTCGCGCTCAAACTGAGCTAGATCAGACAAGCGATTACCAATCGGAAAAACAACGTCCAAATTGGGTAAAGGTCGTGGTATGACCAACGTTGAAACAAGCTGACCAAATTCTGCTGCTGTCTGTGCGCCTGCTTCCACCGCCAAGCGAATGCTAGCAACTTTACCACGTACGATCGCAGTACAGTGACCACTGCCAATCTTCTCAAATCCTACTAAAGTCACTTCAGAGGACTTCAGCATGGCATCAGCAGTTTGGATAATTGCCGGAAAGCTTAAAGTTGAAACTAAACCCAAGGCACTTTCCCTCAGATCGTCTTTTCTACTGAACTGCTCCCTGGGAGCGTATCCTTGGTTCGGTGTCTCCATCTTAGACCTCCATGTGAACAGACCAGAATATAGAATTAAGGCTGATCAGAAGGAGACTGACCATCTTGTAGAGGGCGGTTCAAGGCTTGGCGGTAAGGAAACATTGTTGACAGCATACGATTTAATTGTGCTTGTCCATAGACTTTTTGACCTGTAGGTTGCTGCAAAGGTGTTGTCTCACTAGGTTCAGGTTCAGGAGGTTCTGGCGTTGACGGCGGCGAATTATTCATCAAAGGAGAATTATCACCATTTGTTTCTTCAAGAGAAAGGGAGGCGGTTTCATTGATTGTATCAATGCCCGCCACAGATGTGTGTGCCACAACTACACGACTTTTGTCTCCAATCAGCGAACCTGGTAAGACAACTTGTTGTGGTTCGATAGAAGAACTAAGGATAGTAGCTGTGGAACCAATACATGCATTTGCCCCAATTTTTCCTTTGCCTAGTATTAAAACGCCAGAGCCTAAATTTGCTCCTGTCTCTATTTCTAATATGCCTTCATAAGCGTGAAGAATTGAACCCATACCAATACAAACCCCAGCACCAATAATAATCTGGCAATTGGGACTTGCTTGCAAGAGCACTCCTGGTGCGATCGCCGCACTCGGATCAATGGTTACTTCGCCACTGATGTAGGTATCATCATAATTAGGCGGACGCAGTGGCGGCACATACATTGGAATTGGAACCTCGATCGCCGGATAAAATGTCACTAAGCTGGTTCAAGCTACCCACAAGTCTAGCGGAATTGTCATTGTTGTAGCTGACAGTTAGTTTAAGGACGCTGAATAATCGTTTCTAAGATCCGTCGCTTATTTGCATCAATACCAATTAAGCGGACGTATTCTCCTTCATACTCAGATAAAAATGATTCAATTGCCGCGATCGCTGTAGATGCATTGGTACTATCAACCTGTCCACAACTTGCCCAGGAACCTGTGCGGAAGCGTCGTTGATCGACGTGTTCAGCACTGACTCGATTGCCTTGAGCAATCAGTTGACGAATTTGTTCAACAACTTCTGGTTGTAAACGCGTACTGCTTGCTGATGATTGTTTGTTATAAGTTGGTGCTGGTTGCTGCTGGCGACCGCTGCTATGACTTGAGCTAACTGGCTGTACTTCTTTACTATTGGGACGTTGAATAATGCTTTCCATCACGCGGCGCTTGCCTTTTGGATCAATGCCAAACATCCGCACATACTCGCCTGTATGATTTGCCATACATGTTTCGAGTTCGGCGATCGCTTGTGATTCACTGCTGGCAGTAATTGGAGTACAGCTTTGCCAAGAACCTGTGCGGAATCTCCGTTCATCAACGTGTTCGGTACCGATTTTATAGCCTTGCTGAATTAAATGTCGGACTTGTGAAGCTGTATCTTGATTTATATGTCTACTCGATGCTGTCGAGCCAACTGATGATTGGTAACTGCTTCCTTTTGCCGTTGCCGCTGGTTTTGCGACTTGCGAACCATCGGGACGCTGGATAATGCTTTCCATTACACGGCGCTTGCCTTTTGGATCAATGCCAAATATCCGCACGTACTCGCCTGCATGATTTGCCATGCATGCTTCGAGTTCGGCGAGCACTTCAGCTTCGCGATTGCTATTAATTGGACTACAGCTTTGCCAAGAACCTGTGCGGAATTTTCGTTCATTAACGTGTTCGGTACCGATTTTATAGCCTTGCTGTAATAATTGTCGGACTTGTGCTACTGTGTCTTGGCTAAGGTAAGGACTTGTCATCATAGAAGAAGTAGAAAAACTGCGGCTGGAACCATTTGAACTAGTTGAGCTTGAGGCGCTGACAAGCTCGTTACGAATTGGTCTAGTGCTTTCGCTAGCACGTTCATATCCTGCTTTTAAGGCATCATTCATTCCCACCACAAGACTGGTGAACTCCATATCTTCTGATTCAACATCAGGCAGGTAATCGGCTTGCTGTTGGTTTGTGATAACTGCGCCTGAAGGGACGTACTTACCTGCAGGAATTTCTACATCTTGAATCAAGGCGTGCATCATAATAATGCAGCCATGACCGACTCGGGCGTTAAACACTGTCGAACGAAAGCCAATAAAACAGTTATCTCCGATATAAGCAGGACCGTGAATCAGTGACATGTGAGTAATCGAGGTATTTTTCCCAATCCACACAGAGTACTGTTTTTCGTCGTCCCCGATAACGCGACCTTGTTCTAGACCATGAACGACAACACCATCTTGTATATTAGTTCCTTCACCGATATGGAAAGGAGCGCCTTCATCAGCAATGATAGAAGTTCCAGGAGCAATGACTACATTTGCTCCAATAGTTACATCTCCACTCAAGTTAGACAGTGAATGCACGTATGCACTTGGTTCAATCTTCGGCTCCACTGAATTTGACCAAGGTGTCGGGGGGGCAGCCGGGCTGCGGACTACCATCGGTAATTTCCTCCTAATTACTGCAGAACTTAGAATTCAGAATGCAGAACCTACAAGCGAAGTATCTGTCATTCTGTATTCGTCGTTCATCCAAAGCGCTTTACTTAACGGTATTGATCCTTTTTGCTGTAAATTAAACGATCTTCAACGCGGACACTATCAATAATCGCTACTACCACAGCATCAAGCGGTCGTTGCTCGTTTCCCTGAACAATGCGAGCAGCACTACCGCAACTCACCAATACCCATTCGTCTACTCCTGCACCTACGTTGTCCGCTGCAACTTCGTATTTCGGTAAAGGATTTCCTTCTTCGTCTACAAGTTGTAACAAAAGCAGTTTTGCCCCTCGAAGACTGGGTTCTTTTTGAGTGCTGACTACGTTACCACGAACTTTTGCAATTTGCATTACGCCTTACATCACATTCTATTTCCGTAAGGGCGAATCGCATTTGTACTTTCGCGGAATTGTTCTACTGCTTCGGTGTAACGAATTGGTAGAACATACTCTAAGTTTTCGTGAGGGCGGGCAATAATATGGGTTGATAGCACCTGACCGCCATTAACGCGCTTGACATTATCAACTCCAGCAGCAACTGAAGCTTGTACTTCAGAAACATCTCCCCGCACAATTACTGTAACGCGCCCACTACCGATTTTTTCGTAGCCCACAAGTGTTACCCGTGCAGCTTTCACCATGCTATCGGCTGCTTCTACTACTGCTGGGAAACCTAATGTTTCTATCATTCCGACGGCAATTGACATCGGTTTTACTCCTTAAATGTATTTAGCAAAAAACTGACACACCTCAAACACAATTCCGTAAGTTACATTCGGAACTGTTCTACCGCTTCGGTATAACGAATCGGCAGTACGTACTCCAAGTTTTCGTGAGGACGCGCAATAATGTGAGTTGAGAGAACTTCACCTCCATTGACTCGTCTTGCAGCATCAACTCCAGCCGCAACAGAGGCTTGTACTTCAGAAACATCTCCTCGCACAATCACTGTGACACGAGCACTACCAATCTTTTCGTAACCGACAAGTGTAACACGAGCAGCTTTCACCATGGCGTCGGCTGCTTCCACCACTGCTGGAAAGCCCTTCGTCTCAATCATTCCCACTGCAATTGGCATCGCAGACCTCCTATGTAATTAAAGCAATAACTAGTACCAATCAGGCTGTTACAGAAAATTTGACGGGGATGCCATTTGTAACCTACAAAAGCATCTCCAAATTAAGCATAGGAAAGCTTGGCTCTCTTGACAATATTAATTTCTATTATAATTTAAAATAGGATACTTTAAAAAAACTTAACACCTCATGATTAGTTGCTTTTACTTCATTGAAGTTTCTCGGTTTCTAGAGGTGTAACTTCTGTTTTATAATTTCTTTATTACTTTGGGATCAGACAAAATGATAAAACTAAACCTTCAGTCTGTAGCGGTATGACAGGAGAAAAATGTTCGCTGTCTAAAAGGCTTCGTCTGAAACGTTCTTTTACCAAAGTATACTTTGATCGAGATAACAAAAGTTTTAATAAAACTGAATAGTCTCACCTTAGCGAAAAAACTACTGAAGAGGTTTATGTAGATTAAAAGCAATGATATAGCAAATTAATTGCAATTAATTTTCCGCAATTATTTTAGTTGTTTAATTCTGTTAATTCACTTTAAATTAACATTTAAATTACAAATTTGTTTGGAAAGCCAGAATGAATCAGACATTATTTTTAACAAGTTGGTGGGTGCCATTTTATGGATTAATTGGCGCTATTTTGACACTACCTTGGGCAACTGGAATAGTGCGACGAACAGGTCCTCGACCTGCGGCTTACTTAAATTTGTTGATGACAGGGGTCGCTTTTCTACATAGTTTATTTGTTTGGAAAGACATCTGGAATCAAGAACCACAGATTTTGCTATTTACCTGGCTTAAAGCTGCAGATTTAGATTTATCGATCGCAGTAGAACTATCTCCCGTAACTATGGGAGCAGCCGTTTTAATCGCGGGTTTGAGCCTTTTAGCTCAAGTGTATGCTTTGGGATACATGGAAAAAGATTGGGCTTTAGCACGATTTTTCGCGCTGATTGGTTTTTTTGAAGCGGCATTGAGTGGTTTGGCATTGAGTGATTCCTTATTTCTCAGTTATGTATTGTTAGAATTGCTCACGCTCTCAACTTATTTGTTAGTAGGATTTTGGTATGCACAGCCTCTTGTTGTTACCGCAGCGCGCGATGCGTTCTTAACTAAACGTGTCGGAGATATTCTCTTATTGATGGGAGTGGTGACGCTCTCAGTAATGGCAGGTAGCTTGAACTTTTCTGAATTAAACCAGTGGGCACAAACTGCCGAACTATCTCCATTAACTGCGACATTGTTAGGTTTAGCATTAATTGCAGGACCTGCAGGTAAATGCGCGCAGTTTCCACTGCATTTGTGGTTGGACGAAGCAATGGAAGGGCCTAACCCTGCTTCGGTATTGCGGAACTCAATGGTTGTAGCAGGTGGCGCTTACGTATTGTTTAAATTACAACCCATTTTGGTATTGTCACCAGTTGCGCTCGATACTTTAGTAATTCTAGGCACCGTTACTGCGGTTGGTGCATCGCTAGTTTCGCTAGCACAAATCGATATCAAAAGAGCGTTATCGCATTCCACCAGCGCGTACATGGGGTTAGTTTTCATCGCAGTAGGTATGGAGCAAGGCGGAGTAGCACTGGTACTATTATTTACCCATGCGATCGCTAAAGCATTATTGTTTATGAGTGCAGGCTCAGTCATTTTAACAACACAGACTCAAGATTTAACCGAAATGGGCGGTTTGTGGTCGCGGATGCCCGCAACAACGACGGCTTACATTGTGGGAGCCGCAGGAATGGTTACGCTACTACCTTTGGGGAGTTTTTGGGCAAAGCTGCAGTGGGCTGATGGTTTTTGGAACAGCAATCCTTGGGTGATTGGAATTCTATTTTTAACAAATGGGTTAACAACCTTGAACCTTACCCGCGTGTTCCGATTAGTGTTTTGGGGAGAACCACAACCAAAAACGCGTCGCGCACCAGAAGTTGGGTGGCAAATGGCAGTACCAATGGTGAGTTTAACGGTGTCAACACTATTAGTACCGCTTTTGTTGCAACAGTGGCAACTACTTCCTAGTTGGGAAAACGTGAATTGGTATGCAGTGTTAGTTCTTGTTCTATCGAGTGTCTTAGGATTAATCGTCGGCTCGACAATTTACCTTCACAAAGCATGGTCGAGATCGATTCAGTTACCGTGGAGATTCATCCAAGACTTATTAGGCTACGACTTTTATGTTGATCGTTTATATCGCTTAACTGTTGTGAGTGCTGTTGACTTCATGTCGCGACTGAGTTCGTGGGTTGATCGCTACTTAGTTGATGGTTTCGTCAATTTGGTTGGTATCGCGACAATTATTAGCGGACAAGGTTTGAAATACAGTAGTTTTGGGCAATCACAGCTTAATCTACTCACAATTGTCTTTGGAGTGAGTCTGCTGGGTTTTTTGATTAGCTGGTCTTTTGGTCTACTCGATCACTGGCAACTATTTTGGGAAGCAATCAGGGGATCTTAGAGCAAGAGAGTTATGAGTGTTGAGTTATGAGTTATGAGTTAAGAAAACTCTTTTAATTCAAAACGTGCTAAGGCACTGCTACGCTAACAAAATTCAAAATTCAAAACTCAAAACTGTGAACTTAAAACTAACCACTATTTATGTTTAAGGATCTCGTTTATCAATGCTAAGTGCTTTGATTTTAGTGCCGCTGATTGGTGCAGCAATTGTCGGATTTTTCCCTAAAGCGATCGCACCTAATAGTTCTCGTAACATCGCTTTAATCTGCGCTAGTATTCCATTCTTACTGACAGTTGTCCTCGCATCTCAGTTTAATCCTACCAACATCAACCAACAATTTTCCGAATTTATACCTTGGATTACTGTGATTGGCTTAAACTATCACCTAGGAGTTGATGGTTTATCGTTACCACTACTGGTATTAAATGGTCTACTTACCTGTATTGCAATTTACAGCAGCGATGAAGATGTCCACCGTTCGCGCTTTTACTACTCACTCGTCCTAATTTTAAGTGCAGCAGTTAGCGGAGCATTTTTGGCACAAGATTTGCTTTTGTTTTTCCTCTTTTATGAAATAGAACTTATTCCGCTGTACTTGTTGATTGCCATTTGGGGAGGACAACGGCGCGGTTATGCTGCAACGAAGTTCTTAATCTATACCGCAACTTCTGGAATATTACTTTTAGCTAGTTTCTTGGGCTTGGTTTGGTTAAGTGGTGCTTCCAGTTTTGCGTTAGCTACTTTAGACACCAATGCATTACCGTTAGCAACGCAGGTTATTCTCCTAGGGGGAATTTTACTCGCTTTCGGAATTAAGATTCCGTTAGTGCCCTTGCATACCTGGCTGCCAGATGCCCACGTAGAAGCCTCTACACCAATTTCTGTCTTACTAGCGGGCGTACTTTTGAAGTTAGGGACATATGGCTTACTGCGCTTTGGTTTAGGTTTATTGCCGCAAGCATGGGAAGTATTAGCACCAGCTTTAGCGATTTGGGCAGTTGTGAGTGTATTGTATGGTGCTTCGTGTGCAATCGCTCAAACTGACATGAAGAAAATGGTTGCCTACAGTTCAATTGGACATATGGGCTACATTCTCTTAGCCGCTGCCGCTGCAACTCCACTGAGTATTTTGGCAAGTGTTTTGCAAATGGTCAGCCACGGCTTAATTTCTGCATTACTGTTTCTTTTAGTGGGCGTTGTCTACAAAAAAACTGGCAGTCGCGATATTGAAACTTTGCGTGGTTTACTCAACCCTGAACGCGGTTTACCTCTGATTGGAAGTTTAATGGTGTTAGGTGTGATGGCAAGCGCAGGTATTCCTGGCATGGTAGGATTCATATCTGAATTTCTCGTATTTCGGGGTAGTTTTTCCGTATTTCCTACGGAAACTTTGTTATCAATGGTTGGAACTGGCTTGACTGCGGTTTACTTTTTACTACTCATTAACCGCGTGTTTTTTGGTCGCCTTTCACCACAAGTTATCGATTTACCCCGCGTACATTTTCGCGATCGCGCCCCTGCTGTTGTTTTAGCAGTTTTGATTGTGGTTCTTGGATTGCAGCCGACTTGGTTAGTCCGTTGGAGTGAACCCACAACGACAGCTATGAGTGCAATTCCAGTCATTGCCCAGCGAACACAGTTAGTAAGCAATCAAGAGTGGCTAGTGACTAGTAACTAACAACTAGTGACTAGCAACTTATTCTTCCTCTGCTACTTATTTGTATCAACATGAAAGTAAAAAGGTATTAGGAGAAATAGAGATGGTCAGCATCATCAATAAGCCCATCAACCATCCCTTAGCTGCATACATCACTCGCATCGAAACCGGAAAAACACTGCTTCCTGATTCTTCAGAGAATGTTCTTGATGTTGTCGGTATCCTCAAAAGCTATGGCATTGTCCTGGACGCTTACTCTAAAAATCTAATCTATATTTCTGAAAATCAATTTCTTGTTTTGTTTCCCTTCTTCAAATACTTTAATGGGGAAATCTCATTACAAAAACTCCTACGACACTGGTGGCACGATCGCATTAACTTTGAATATGCTGAATACTGCATGAAAGCTATGCTTTGGCATGGTGGTGGTGGCTTAGATAGTTATTTAGATTCAGATGAATTTAAAGCACGAGCAGCAGCAGCAATTCAAGCTAAATTCAAAAATAACCCATTAATGTTGGGATTAAATCAACTCTTTCCTGAATTTCTGACCGAACAAGTCCGCGTCTTGTCTTATTACAGCGCGTTGGGTCAATTTTGGCGCGTTATGAGTGATATGTTCCTCGCTTTGTCCGATCGCTACGACAAAGGAGAAATTAAAACTATTCCTCAAGTTGTAGAGCATATTAAAGCAGGTTTAGTTGATGCTGCGGCGTTACCAATTACATACGCTGTCAAAATTCGCGGTGAAGTCTACGATATTGTTCCCAAATCTGTTGGCTTAACGTTTCTTGCTGATACCGCCATACCTTATGTCGAAGCAGTGTTCTTTCGCGGTACGCCATTTCAAGGCACAGTTTCCTACAACGCCCAGGCACATCAAATTCCTCCCGATCAAGCGCGATTTGCTTATGGCGCACTCTATGCCGATCCTCTACCCGTTGGTGGTGCGGGGATTCCGCCTACATTGTTAATGCAAGATATGCGTCATTTTGTTCCAGATTACTTGCACGAACTCTATCAAAAGCGCAGTCGTCGGGGAGAAGACGATTTACGAGTGCAGATTTGTGTTAGTTTCCAAAAATCGATGTTTTGCGTCACCAACGCAGCAATTTTAGGTTTAATGCCCCATCCAATCGATACAACTGTGCCTGAAGAGCAAGCAGTGAATCGTGCATTTTTAGTAAGTTGGATGGATCGATTTATGACTTCGCGCCTGCAAGATGTGCAAGTTGCTTAATGTTTACAGGCAACATAATTAAATTGTGTTTTCTTGTAAGCTATTCAGAGATCAGAAGTCAGGGTTAAAAGCTAGTTGACGATTACTACAAATAAAAATCAAATATAGATGTGAGAAAAGTCGTTATGAGACAATTATGTACGACTAGTTTATTCATGACAAGATAATATTTTACTTAATGCTAACACAACCAATTAAAGCTTTTCGTTGTGCTTTCCTTGACTTTGTTGACGATCCGTTTTATGTTGCTGAAGCAGAGAGTATTCGCTACATTGCAGATGGTTTACTCGTTGTCGAAAATGGCAAAATTAAAGAATTAGGACATTATCAAAACTTACAAGATAAATACGCAGAAGTTCCAATAATTGCTTATCCTGGAATGTTAATCATGCCAGGATTTATTGATACGCATATTCATTTTCCTCAAACAGAAATGATTGCTGCGTATGGCGAGCAGCTTTTGGAATGGTTGAATCAGTATGTATTTCCAACTGAGGCAAAGTTTAAAGATAAAGCTTACGCGCAAAAGATTGCGGCGATTTTTCTTGATGAATTAATAAAAAACGGTACAACAACAGCACTTGTTTTTGCAACAGTTCATCCACAATCAGTTGATGCTTTTTTTGAAGAAGCAAGCCGTCGCAATTTACGCATGATTGCTGGCAAAGTGATGATGGATCGCAATGCACCAAATAACCTTTCGGATACTGCTGAAACAGCTTATCAAGAAAGTAAGCAACTGATTCAAAAGTGGCATAAAAAAGAGCGTTTACTTTACGCTGTCACGCCGCGATTTGCGATTACATCAACTCCTGAACAATTAAATTTGGCAGGAAAGCTTCTAGCTGAATTTCCAGATGTTTATTTGCATACACATTTATCAGAAAATGTCAATGAAGTAGAGTGGGTAAAACAGTTATTTCCTGAAAGTCAGGGTTATTTAGATGTTTACGATCGCACCGGATTAGTTGGCGATCGCTCGGTATTTGCACATGGAGTTCAACTTACAGATGCAGAATTCCAGCGGTTATCAAAAGCCAACTCAGCGATCGCATTTTGTCCAACTTCCAATTTGTTTTTAGGCAGCGGATTATTTAAGCTGAATAAGGCTAAGTGTGTAGAACATCCTGTAAAACTTGGTTTAGGAACTGATGTCGGTGCAGGAACGAGCTTTTCGCTGTTAGATACTGCAACTGAAGCGTATAAAGTAGCGCAACTCCAGAATCAAAAACTATCTCCATTTCAAGCACTCTTTTTAGCAACGCTGGGCGGCGCAAAAGCATTGTCTTTAGAAGATAAAATTGGTAACTTTGACGTTGGTAAAGAAGCTGACTTTGTTGTTCTTGATCTGCGGGCAACGCCGCTGATGGCACTACGGAATTCTGCAATAACCCCAACTTCGTTAGCAGAACTTGCAGAACAAGCATTTGCACTGATCGTGCTAGGTGGCGATCGCGCAATTCATGCCACGTATATTATGGGAGAAGCGTGCGAATGAATTCGCTGCTACACGAACAAAGTCCACGGAGGTGGACTTACTACCAAAAGTCTTGTTTTAGTGTACCTTCGTACACTTTGCTTGGGTAGCCCCGACTTACAGTCGGAGGGCATCTATGATCGCATTAAAACAATAAACTGCATTCCATCACTGCCTCGCTCAAACGACTGCTGATGCTCAAATTCCAATTTCTGCCATACGCGTATTGCACGCTTGTTGAATGCGGCGATTGTGACTCGAAACGCTTTCGGCTTAAATAAAGTGTCTGCAAACTCTAAAACAGCTTTGGCATACTCAACACCTTTTCCTCTTCCCGTCAAATCAGGGCGAATCCCAAAACCAATATCCAATGCTTCATCACGGTAATCACCACCAATCACCTGTCCATCTTGCCCAAACGAACAGTAAGCCACCAACTCACTAGTTGTATCCAAAATACTGTAGAAGTTGTTTTGTGGGTGCAGAAGATATTGTATCAGTCTAGTGTCTTCCTCAGAGTTATTGTAAAAGTCGTAAGGCGGTTCATATCGCCAACTGAGGATGGCGCGTGCATGACTCTCATCAACTCGGTGAAACACGAACATTATTACTTGCCTAGCTTCTAAATGCATCCAATTACTTACGCTCTTGTAGACTATAAACTGGAAGAGATAATCCCCAAACGATTGAAGCAAGTCTTACGGCTGTAATTGTTCCCATTCCTAATAAAGCTGCAAGCGATCGCATCATGCCAAACTGTTGCAGAATTAGATAAACAATAATGCCAGCGATCGCCGCTGTTGCATAGAGATTTCCTCGCCGCAAAATTAGAGGAATTTCGGCTAATAAGACGTCGCGCAAAACGCCTCCAACAACACCTGTAATCGTCCCCATTAAGACAACAATAATGCGCGATAAATCTGCTTGTTCCACACCTTGAGCGCCACTAATAGCAAAAAAGCTCAGCCCCAGTGCATCAGCAATTAAGAGGGCTTTAGCTGGTGGTTGACGAAACCGAGTATAAATCAGCGTCAACGCGGCAGAGAATAGAATGACTACTAAATAAATAGAATCTTGAATCCAAAATACTGGATTGTCCAGTAAAACATCGCGTAGCGTACCACCGCCAATTGCTGTGACGATAGCGATCGCCGCGACACCCAATAAATCTAAGCTTTTACGCCCTGCTGCTAGCGCACCACTAACGGCAAAAACAGCGACACCTAAAAGATCCAGCAGATAGAGAATCACAAATTAGATCAAAACAAAAATCGACTCAGCTTAATAGCTTATCCTATTTTGGATTTTGGATTGAGATGTATCGGATAGTAACTGAATTGCGTTGAACTGATCTAGTTTGAGACAGAACAAATCAAAATTTTAGGAATTTTTGGATATTAAAGCGACAAGCAAATATATAGTTAGAAGCGATCGCTGCAGTCATCGTGCTAGAGGATTTTTGTTTTGTGCTGCTGAGTTGATAGTTTGCTCGATTCGCTTCAATCTTGTCTCTAAACGTTTAGCATTGGAAATCCAAAAGAGTATATTCTTTTTAGATGTATTACTAAATTCTGCGAAGTATTTATTAGCAATTTTATGCGCTTCTAATGCTTGCTGCAAATCTGCCGGAATTATCAAAGCTTCACTTGCATCTAAAGTAGTCCACGAACCATCTTGTTTTGCAGCTTCAATCTTTTTAAGACCAGCCTCAGTCATCAAATTTTGTTCTATCAATTCTTCGATATACTGCTTATTTAATTTTGACCATACACTTTTTGGTTTTCGAGGTGTGAAGATCTGCATATAAGATTCTTCATTTAAAGATCTCACTTTACTATCAATCCAACCAAAGCATAAAGCTTCTTTTACTGCTTCGCTATATTGAATGCTTGGCTTACCACTTTTTACTTTGTAGTAAATAAGCCAAATACCACTAGAAGTGCAATGATTTTTCTCCAGCCATTCCCGCCACTGTTGGCGATCTTGAGCTTGAAAGGTTTCTAAGTCATCAATTGCCATAACAAGATTTGATCTACAGGAAGCATGAGTTTTGTTCTACCGCTAGAAGGTAGCGCGCTTGATTAGGTTAGTACCATTTGGCTTGTGGAACAATACTACCAAGAACCCGTCTGAACCTCATCGAACAATGCTACCAGGGAGGACATTATGCTCAGGATGCAAAAGAACGGGATGACCGTCAACGTCTATCGCTAGAAGCATTCCCTGACTTTCAATACCCCTGAGTTTTCGAGGTGCAAGATTGACAACGATGGGAACTTGTTTACCAATAAAATATTTAGGTTCAATATACTCAGCCATTCCCGTAACAATGCTGAGTGTCTTGCTCCCTATATCGATCTCAAGGTGCAAAAGTTTATCTGTTCCTGCGACTTTGGTCGCGGATAAAACTGTTCCTATCCTAATGTCTAATTTATTGAACTCGTCGAACGTAATCATAACTGTAGATTTTTGTAAAGTGTTCATGGCGCGCCCAGAGGTTGGGAAAGTACAACGCAATTTGATAAATTTCGCTCTTTGTTTGAACAGGCGGGTGACATACTGGTTGCTTCAACTCAATTCAGATTGAGCAGATTAAAACTTATTAGTTGATTCAGGGCACACCCTAACAATTACAGCCTATTGCAAGTTTATGAGGTACAGTAAGAGGAGTACACAAATGAAGTCTAATGAAACCGTACTCGCTCGACTTGCGAGAAAAAATAGTTAAGGCATACACACAAGGTGACACCTCAATCAG
>NZ_JADEWN010000141.1 GCF_015207655.1 Gloeocapsopsis crepidinum LEGE 06123
GGATTCATGGGCAGGGGGATTGCCAACCAAATCATCAACTCGGTGCCAGGGATGGAACTGGTAGCAATTGCCAACCGCAACGTCGCCAAAGCCCAACGCGCCTATAACGAAGCCGGAATTGAAAACGTTCAAACCGTCAACAACGTTGCTCAACTCGAAGACACAATTAGGTCAAAAAACTACGCTATCACCGACGACGCCCTGCTAGTGTGCCAAGCCGAAGGGATTGATGCCTTAATTGAAGTGACTGGTGCAATCGAATTTGGTGCCCAAGTGGTGATGGAGGCGATCGCCCACCATAAACACGTCATTTTGATGAACGCCGAACTTGACGGCACAATTGGATGCATACTCAAAGTGTATGCGGACAAAGCCGGAGTGATCTTAAGTGCGTGTGATGGCGACCAACCAGGCGTAGAGATGAATCTGTATCGCTTTGTGCAAAGCATCGGCTTGAAACCACTAGTGTGTGGCAACATCAAAGGACTGCAAGACCCTTACCGCAACCCGACTACCCAAGCAGGCTTTGCCCAACGTTGGGGACAAAACCCCTGTATGGTAACGAGTTTTGCCGATGGCACGAAGATCTCGTTTGAACAAGCAATTGTTGCCAATGCAACAGGGATGAAGGTGGCACAGCGAGGCATGTTAGGTTATGACTTTACGGGTCATGTCGATGAGATGACTTCAATGTATGATATTGACCAACTGCAAGCACTTGGCGGCATTGTTGATTATGTAGTTGGTGCCAAGCCAGGTCCTGGGGTGTTTGTGTTTGCCACTCATGATGACCCCAAACAACGCCATTATCTCAATTTGTACAAGTTAGGCGAGGGTCCGCTGTATAGCTTCTATACTCCTTATCACTTGTGTCATTTTGAGGTGCCACTTTCTGTGGCGCGGGCGGTGTTGTTTGGCGATCGCGTTTTATCTCCCATCGCCGGTCCAATAGTTGAGGTGGTCACGACTGCCAAGATTGATTTGAAGGCGGGTGAAGTGCTTGATGGCATTGGCGAGTATATGACTTATGGTCAATGTGAGAATGCTCCTGTTGTGCAGGCACAACGACTGTTGCCGATGGGTTTGGCTGAGGGCTGTCGTTTGAAGCGCGATTTACCCAAAGATACTGTGCTTACTTATGATGATGTTGAGTTGCCTCTACATCGTCTTTGTGACGAGTTACGACAACAGCAAGATGCGATGTTTTCTTCTCGCGTTCCTCTCAGTGTTGGTT
>NZ_JADEWN010000064.1 GCF_015207655.1 Gloeocapsopsis crepidinum LEGE 06123
CTGATTGAGGTGTCACCTTGTGTGTATGCCTTAACTATTTTTTCTCGCAAGTCGAGCGAGTACGGTTTCATTAGACTTCATTTGTGTACTCCTCTTACTGTACCTCATAAACTTGCAATAGGCTGTAACTGCAAAACCCAGATTCTTTACCTACGGCTCGATGACGCTTCGACGGCAGCACTGCAGCGTATGCTGCCCAAAAATCGGTATAAGCAATGGCGGCCGATACACCGCAGGTAACGAGTTCCACAATTGGTGGGCGGCTGCCTCGTCGCGGGCACCAATATAGACTCCCACAATCTCACGAGTACCGGCGGCATCCAGCGCTAACCGCACCCACTGTTTGTTGCCCAAGTTATCCACAAACGACCACAACTCATCGCATTGAATCGTTAGGCTCCCCTTTTTTTAGGCGCGATCTCCACTTCACGCCGCACGCCTGCATATTTTTCATTCACGTACAGTTGTAGCCAAGTTTCTGATACCTGCACCGCACGAGTAATACCAGCTAGTGAAATTCGCTCTAACAGCAGTCAATCAATCAGTTCCCGTGTTCATGGGGTCAATCACTTTTTTCGTTGGTTGCTCGACAAATTGCCGCCCACACTCCTGACACAAAAAGCGTTGTTTGCCGTTGTGAATTCGTCCGTTTTTCACGGTTCGAGCAGAGGTACACTTAGGACAGTTGAGCATGGGATAATACTGAGCAACAGGAACTGTCCCTACTCTAACAATTATCATTACTTCCGTGGCACTACCCCCAATTGGTAAACGAGTGCGCTACAACGACGCACTACAAGCGCAGGGAATCACCGGAGGTTATCAAACATTACAAGCGGATCGCGATTTCTGCTGATTCCAAGGTTGCGCCTAAACTAGATTTGGAACCAGGAGATCCTGTTGCACTGATTGAGATGCTTGACTTAGCAGACAATCAACCTCTTAGTGTTTCTTCAAGCTACTTTCCCCTACACCGCTTTCCAGACATCATCGAGCAATTTCAAGACACCCAATCTATTTCCAAACTTGTTCGCGAAGTCTACGGCTGCGACCACAGCAGTCAATGTCGATCAGCATGGCAAAGCGATCGAGTACACAGTCACCCGATTTCGCGGCGATCTGATGGAGTTAGTCATTAATAACGACCTAGATGTCATTAGTCAAGATGATTAAAACAATTAGACCTCCTGCATGAAGAGAATCGCGAATGAATTCGCTGCTATATGAACAAAGTCCACTTCCGTGTACTTACCCACAACAATCTTGTTTGAGTGTACGAACGTACACTTTGCTTGAGTAGCCCCGACTTTAGTCGGAGGGCATCCGTGATTCATGCTCAGAACTCTGACCCCTAATATATCAACGTTCTAAGTCTGCGATCGCCTTAGGAACACCCGCAGTTAAAACTTCGTTTCCTGACTCAGTGACTAATACATCATCTTCAATCCGGATACCAATTCCACTCCAACGAAGATCAAGTTCTGGCTGATCTTCTGCGGGTTTTGTATCGGGAACGATGTATAGTCCTGGTTCAACAGTGAGAACTTGTCCAGGTTGTAGAATTTGGGGATTGTCACCGTGTTGATAGACACCGACATCGTGAACATCCAAGCCTAACCAGTGTCCTGTACGGTGCATATAGAAAGGTTTATATTTTTCTTCCTCAATAAGCTTGTCGATTTCACCTTTGAGAATACCAAGTTCGACTAAACCTGTGGTGAGGACGCGCACAGCAGTATCGTGAAACGCATTATAAGGATTTCCTGGTTTCACTTGCGCGATCGCTTGTTGTTGTGCTTCTAGGACGATTTCATACAGCGCTTTTTGTTCAGGTGTAAACTTACCGCCGACAGGAAATGTCCGCGTGATGTCACCGTTATAGTACTCATAGGCACATCCGGCATCAATAAGCAGCAGTTGATTGTCCTGCATTTGACAGTTGTTCTCGATGTAGTGCAGCACGCACGCATTGGCACCAGCAGCAACAATTGAGGGATACGCAGGTCCCATACCACCACGTCGGCGGAAGATATGTTCAATTTCGGCTTGGATTTCGTATTCGTAACACCCAGGTCGGGCGATCGCCATTGCCCGATTATGAGCCTCAACAGAAATTTCTGCAGCTTTACGCATTAATTCCAACTCCGCTGGGCTTTTTGTTAAACGCATGGCGTGTAAAAGGATACCAACGTCTTCTAAAGCAATTGGTCCAGTACCGCGTTTTGGGTATGTTGCAAGCAAGCGTTGCCAGTGTTTGAGAATGATGTCGTTAAAAGCGCGATCGCGTCCTAAGCGATAATAAATCCGATCAGCTTTGTCAAGATACTGCGGTAATTTTTCATCAAGTTCGGCGATCAGATAAGCTTCATCTGCACCGTAAAGTTCTTTTGCACCTTCTACACCACAACGATAGCCTGTCCAGACTTCCTTTTCTCGCTCTTTGGGTTGGACAAACAAGATAAATCGATGTTCTGGGTGATGTGGTGCTAACACCGCTACAGCTTCGGCTTCATTAAATCCAGTCAGGTAGAAAAAGTCGCTATCTTGACGGTAAGCATATTCCACATCGTTGTGCATGACTGCTGTAGGCGCACTACGAAAAATTGCTGTTCCGTTGCCGATTTTTGCCATCAGCTGTTCGCGACGTTGGCGATAATCTGCTTGCATTACTACTTTTTAAAGTTTTGAGTTTTGAGTTTTAAGTTTTGAGTTAACCTCATTATTCATAATTCCGCGATGCGGCAAAGTTACTGAATCTTTATGCTCAATTGTAGACGAACCACCTTGAACAAGGCTGCCAAGGTGGTGATATTAACAGCATGCGATCGCTAAAATTGGTAGCTTAATACTTGAATTGCTGAGCCATTTTGTGGTAGATCAGCAGCTCTGATGGTTACTGAATCAGAGTTAGAGCGTCGCACAGGCATTCCGTCCATCACAGCGAGGAAATCATCAAGAGCAACAATATCGCAGCTGGCTTCATCTGCTGCTTGGGTACGGTAGTGAGTGGGAATGACTAGCTTAGGATTCAGCATTTTTACTGCTGCTTGTGCTTCCTGGGGATTATAAGCTTTCGCACCACCTCCCACGGGAACCATTACCACATCAGGAGTTCCCATTAAGATTTTTTGTTCAATTGTAATTGGTGCAGCAGCACCTCCCAAGTGCAGAATATTAATACCTGCTTGTGTCCAACGCCAGGCAACATTTGTTCCAAAACGTCTTCCGCCAACGCGATCGTGGTCTGTGGCTATTCCTTGAAATTGAATATCATTAAATTCATAAACTCCTGGTTCATAAATCAAGCGAGGATTACCTGGCACTGCTGCTACAGCACCTTCATCAAGTAACTGACTGCTGATTAAGACTAAATCTGCCTCAATATTGGGAGGGCGATAGCCAGCAGTACAACCCAATGTTTGAAATGGATTGACTAAGACGCGGGTTCCGCCTCCAGTGAACAGAAAGCAGGTGTGACCTAGCCATCTAACCGATAACGAACCTTCTTGTGCTACAGCAGATTGAAATTTAACTAGGGTAGTTGCCATAGTTGTTAGCAAGCCTGCCCCAGCGTATTGCATTAATTGTCGCCGTTTCATCTTTTCTCCAGTTGTTCCAGGAAATTTCGTAGTAGTTGCTTTCCTGAATTTGTCAGCACACTCTCTGGGTGAAATTGGACGCCTTCAATGTGTGGATAGTTTCGGTGTCTTACACCCATAATTGTGCCGTCGTCTACCCAAGCAGTAACTTCTAGTACGTCTGGGCAGGTTTGCGGATCGATTACTAAACTATGATACCGAGTTGCGGTCAAAGGATTTTCTAATCCTTTAAAAACACCAATGCCACTGTGGGTAACATCGGATGTTTTACCATGCATAAGTTCTGGCGCAGAGACAATCTGACCGCCAAAAACTTGACCAATGCTTTGATGTCCTAAACACACGCCGAGAATTGGTAAGTTAGATCCTAGGTGACGAATGATATCTAAAGAAATACCGGCATCGTCAGGGCGTCCAGGTCCTGGAGAAATGACGATCCCCGCTGGCTGCAACTGGCGGATTTGCTCTAAGGTAATCTGATCGTTACGGTAGACTTGAATTTCTGCTGCAACTGGAAATTCTGCTGCCAGTTCCCCTAGGTACTGTACCAAATTATAGGTAAAGCTGTCGTAGTTGTCGATGACTATGAGCAAGGCTATTTGTCCTCATTCTTACTCCTCTCTATCATAAAGCGGCACGCACTAAGACTAGTAAAGGAGGTAGTAAGAGAATGCCAGCGACGAGTACAGATGCTAATGCTGCAACAAGTACAGCACCTGCAGCGCAGTCTTTAGCAACTTTGGCAAGTTCATGATAACTTTGCTTGACGGTCAGATCGACAACAGACTCAATTGCTGTGTTCATCACTTCTAACGCCAGCACTAATCCACTAGTAATTCCAATAACAGCTAGTTCGATTGCTTGGAGGTGTAATGAAACCCCTAAACTTATTGCTAAAGCACCAATTAATAAATGAATGCGAAAATTACGTTGGGTTGTAAAAGTATAACTGATGCCACTCCAGGCGTATCTAAAACTAATCAATAAATTGGTAGCAACTCGCCAAGAAAACTCCCGCTTTCTCGCAGCTTCTGGTTTGTTCGACTGTGATGTGGAAATTTCTTGAGACATATACGCGAAACCAGAGCACGGGAGTTATTGAATAACAAACTGGAGGTAATTTATCATTTTGCGTGGACGTAATTCAGTGACGATGTGCATTTTATGAGTGGGTATTGATTGCAAGATTGACTTTTTCTAGTAAGTTAGCTTGCTGAGTCAACATTTGGTTTAGACTATCATCGTCAGGGTGATCCCAGCCCAGCAGATGAAGTAAACCATGCACTGCTAGCCATGCTAATTCAATTTGCAGAGTGTGTTGCTGTTGATTAGCTTGCTTTGCGGCTGTGTCAACCGAAATTACTATATCACCAAGATATAAGGGAAGGTGCGATCGCATCTCAATCGGTAGAGGGAAATTATTTTCTAATGCTGCAAATGCTAGTACGTCCGTAGGCTTGTCTTGCTGACGATACTGGGCATTCAACACTTGAACTTCAGCATCGCTAGTTAAGCGCAGGCTAAGCTCATATCCAAAGGCTGGAGGAAGATCGTCTTGAAGATTTTCGAGCCAGCATTGAAACCATGTTTCCCAAGTCTCTACTGCAATCAAGTTGGAGGTAGCTTGCTGCTTGACTTCTGGAGAATCTAAGAAACAATTTTGTACTATGACTTCAATTTGCAGTTGTTGTAAGTCTTCGGTACTACTTTGTTGTTTTGTCATCGAGTTAGATAAGCAAGTCCCACAAGAACGGCTAAAAGCCCAACTGTGGTCAAAATAAAATGTTGTAGCGAAGTAGCTCGCTTACGCACCATATTACGCATGGCAAGCTTAACATAACTTGGCTTCGGTTCTGTAGTGATTGGGGTAGATGCAGAGGAAGGATTGACAGTTTGCTCTGGTACAGACGAATTACTCATAAAAGAAAGGTGCTCAGGCTTGCAATTAAATATACTGCTATGGATTCTTCCCCCAATGTAGCAGTTGGTGAAAGTAGAGACTAGGGGCGAGTGACTAGTGGCTAGGAGCTAGTTTTAATTTTTGAATTGAATTAAGTCTTAAACTCAACACTTACACCACTCATAACTCCTAGTCTCCCTCAGCTTTCTTGGACTAAGCACTTTCTACAAGTTGATTTTCTTGACGGAGGTAAGCTTGGATAAATAGATCAATTTCGCCATTCATCACGTCAGCGATCGCAGTTGTCTCCACATTCGTGCGCAAATCTTTCACGAGTTGATAAGGGTGAAATACATAGTTACGAATTTGGTTTCCCCAAGCGGCTTCTACCATATCGCCTCGAATTTGGGCAATTTCTTGAGCGCGTTGTTCTTGTGCAACAATCAGTAGTTTTGCTTTGAGAATCGCCAATGCTTTTTCTTTGTTTTGTAACTGACTGCGCTCTTGAGTACAGCGGACTGCAATACCTGTAGGAATATGAACAATGCGTACTGCTGTTTCTACTTTATTAACGTTTTGCCCGCCTTTGCCACCAGCCCTGGATGTTGTGACTTCTAAATCTTTTTCCGGTATTTCTAGTTGTACCGAGTTATCTATTTGTGGCATGACTTCTACGCCAGCAAAGCTAGTTTGGCGCTTGCCATTAGCATTAAAAGGAGAAATCCGAACTAAGCGATGCGTTCCTTTTTCGCCTTGTAAGTATCCGTAAGCATAGCGACCTGAGATTTCCAGCGTAGCAGATTTGATTCCTGCTTCATCTCCTTCAGAAAGTTCGGCAAGATTTACCTTATAACCTTGATTTTCTCCCCAACGAGTGTACATCCGCAGTAACATTTCTGCCCAATCTTGGGCGTCAGTTCCTCCTGCACCAGCATTAATTGTTAGAACTGCACCTTTTTCGTCATAAGGACCTGATAATAACTGTTGTAGCTCCCATTGATCGAGTTCTCGATTTAGCTGCACCACATTTGATTCAGCTTCATTTAACAGTGCTTCATCAACTTCTAACTCTAAAAGTTCCAGCACTGCTTTTGTGTCTTCTAAACTTGCTTGCCATTGTTTGTGCTGTTGCAGATGTGCTTTTAGGTCGTTCATTTCTTGAAGCGTTTGCTGCGCACTCGTTTGATCTTCCCAAAACTCTGGTTGGGCTGCAATCTGTTCAAGATCTTGAATTTTTGCTGTGAGTGCTGGTACGTCAAAGATAGTCCTGGGTTTTACCCAGGCGATGAGATAACCTTTCGACTTCGCGTTTAATTTCTAAGACTTCCATATTATTTGAGTAGACAAGAACTTTGACAAGGGCGATCGCTCTTCTCCTTGATTTGTATTTTCGATTTTAGCGACTATTGACTACTTCATGACAAGAGTCTTTATCAAGCCTTTCAGTGATTGTTATGAGCTGTTGATTGGATTTCGGCAGGATGAGAGTATCTGGTGATGTCAAATAGGTACCTTACCTTAAATCCTTACCAGCTATACGGTTGCTACTGTCCTAACCAAATCCTGTGAGAACTGCCATAGAGTCATTTGTTTTGGCGATCCTCGACTCGAAGTCCTTAATTCCTATTATGTCACTACTTACAACTATTAATTAATTTCAATAAGTAGCTTGGCAATAGATATTTAAGACAAATAATCAAGTGCTCTAGGGTGTAATAGCTGTAGAGACAACACGCCACCTCTAATACTCAGAGAATATACGTAAAAATGCCGAACTGTCAATAGGCAGCCTTAAGAAATTCAGTGGAATGACGATGGTTTCTTATGGCTTATCTACGGAAAATAATTTCAGCTTGGATAAAAGTTTAGTCAATTTTTTACAAATTTTTCTAAAACGTTATTTGTTTTCTCTATAGGAGTTTTTATGTCTAAAACTCAATATTCTAACTATTCAGAAGCACGAGAAGTCCTAATTTTATATCATCAACACCCCTCAGTTAGATTACGAAATAAACTGGTTAAGTTACATAGTGGTTTAGTACGAAAAATGGCACATCAATTCAGCCATCAATGCACTGAACCATATGAAGATTTAGAACAAATAGGTTATTTGGGTTTGATTCGGGCAATTGAGAGATTTGATCCTGAGCAAGGATATGCATTTAGCTCTTTTGCTATACCTTATATTCGAGGCGAAATTCTTCATTATTTACGCGATCGCTCGTGTGCAGTTAAAATTCCTCGTCGCTGGCAAGAGATTTACAACCAAGGACAAAAAGTTCGTAAAAAGCTAACTTCTTCCTTAGGGCGTTGTCCAACCGATTTAGAAATTGCTCGTTTCTTGCAAGTGCCTGTACAAGAATGGCTTGATTGTAAATTAGCAATTCAAAACCGCATTACTTTAAGCTTAGACACTACTGTTGTACATCATGTTGATTGTCCAATCACATTAGGTGAAGCACTTGCTGACCCTCGTTCTACTAGCTTGCGTCAACAAGAAGAAGAACGCCAGCAACTACAAGGTGCCATGAGTCAGATGGAGGAAAAGACAAGAATTGCAGTGGAATTAGTGTTCTTAAAAGAACTTTCACGTAAAGAAGCAGCTCAACATATTGGTACTAGCCCAATGACAGTAACACGTTACTTGCAAAGAGGTAAGGCTCAACTAGTATCTTTACTACAAACACCAGCATTAGTAGCAGGTGCTTAACACCTACTTTGTTCGTTTTTCATTAATTTCATCTATGTAAACAGCTTAACAAATAGATTGATTACAGTAGTTAACATATTATGGTACTCAACAAAAGCTTAGAACCAGCTTTGAATATAAAAAAAATATTAAAGTGGATGCACAAAGTCAAGTAAAATTTAAGTATTCTTGGCTCAGCAATAAAAAGAATGATTTATCTTTCAAAGTTCAAGAAACTGAAACGGTTCAACAAATAATCAGAAATCCATTGTTATTAACTTTGCTGCGTTTAGTTTTTGAAGAAACGAGTGAAATTCCTCCGAGTCGCGTTCAGCTATATGATGCAGGACTAAAGATTTTTTTAAGGCAGTGGAACCATACTAAAGATGTAGGAGATGAAACCTACAAGAAAATGACACTCAACCAAAAAGAAGGTCTACTAAGTTATGTTGCTTGGATGTCTTATGTAGATGGAGAGTACTTTGTTAAGCAGCAGCAACTAGAGCAATACATCACTAAATATATCCAAAAAATATCTATAACTAAAATTCAACCCGAATTTGCAATTAGACAAAGTCAGCAAGTTTTACAGTCTATCCAAGCACAACATAGCCTATTTAGTGAATGGACTCCAGGGATTTATGCATTCTCTGTTCTTTCTTTCCATGAGTATTTAGCTGCTAAAGCTATTGTAGAAGGCTACACTTTTAAAGAAATAGAACAAACTCTTAAGTACCTTGTTGATCAATTAACAGAAAGCCGCTGGTATCAAATCGGTATCTTGGCTGCTGCTATGTTACCTAATGCAGATTATCTACTAATATTGATAAAGCAAAAAATTGATGTATTCATTAAGGAGAAACTGACTCTTCAACCTTTCCTAAAGTGGCTAGAACAAAAATCTTTTAGCATTAATAATACCTATAACCCAGCAGCATTTCGAGCTTTTTGTATAGAGTGTATTTTAGAAATTGAGGCTGAAATTTCTTGTAACTTAGATAACAGTTTATCTACTGACTTAGCTGCTAACTCTACTCAATTAAATAATATAGCGTCAGAATTACAAAAATGCCGTTTCAGTGATTCTCAAAAGCAAGTATTGCAACAGTATTATGAATTGTCTAGGGTTCTATTTGAAGGTATGGAAAATGCAGGAAATTTAACTGGCAGCATTCAAGAAGAGTTAAAGCAAACTTTATTTTTACCAGCAGAATTTTCCTCGGTACTGGAAGTGAGTGCATAATGGATAAATTACTGAATAGTTTTTCGCACTCTTATGTCTAACAAAGAGTTAGATCCTTTGCAGCAAATACAAAGTAATTACCAACAGCTTAACTCCCAAATTGATCAGTTACAACAACAACAGAATGTTCTCGCTAAATATTTATCAGGACTGAAACAACGCTTGGATAGCTTAAGCGAACAGTTTGATAATCGACCTGAAGTGCAGCAACTGGTTAGATTGCAAAACGCATTAGCTAAATTACAGGAACTCAACGTATTCATTACTAATGCTCAGAATTTAAGTTCAGGTATCAACATTGACAATCCTGGTAGAGATTCTAGTATTAATCAGGCTAGCGAGCCAAACGTTACCCCTGAAGAATTTTGGAGACGCTATAATAACGGACAGTATGACTTTACAGGCTATCGTCTTGCAAAGCTCAATTTAAGTAGTCAATCTTTAAACGCAAAAAACGTAAACTTTAGCCAAGCTAATTTGGTACAAGCCAATCTAAGAAAAGTAAACTTTGCTTTAGTAAACTTTAGCAGTGCTAATCTACAAAATGCAAATCTTTATAAGGCAATACTAGAACAAACTAATTTGAGTGGGGCAAACTTAGAAAAAGCGGACTTACGTCAAGCAATTTTCTCTAAGACTAATCTTGAACAAGCTAATTTACGTGAAGCAAACTTGAGGAAGATTGATTTATCTTTTCAAGTAAATTTAGAAGAAGCTAATTTAAGCGGAGCAGATCTTAGTAACGGAAATTTATGTAAAGTAAATTTTTTGAATGCAGATTTGAGTAATGCTAATTTAAGTCGAACTATTTTATTTGCTACTCATTTTGAAAACGCAAATCTCCAAGGCGCGAACCTACATCAAGCAGCTTATGACTTATCTACAGTATTTCCTGATGATTGTAACTTAACAGAATCAGGAGCGTACTTGATTGCTCCCAATACCACTTTACTAAGAGCTAATCTAGCAGGTTACAATATTGCAGAAGTTAATCTGATACAAGCGAACTTACAAGAAGCAAACCTTTATGCCACAAACTTGAGTGGCGCAAATCTTAGTGAAGCCAACTTGAATGGTGCAAACCTCAGGAAAGCAAATTTAAATGGTGCAATCTTACTACAAGCTAACTTAAGTTCAGCTAACTTAAGTGAGGCCAATTTAACACATGCAAATTTAATTGCAGCAAATCTGACAGAAGCTAACTTAAGTAGAGCAAGTTTAGACGGCGCAAACCTAATCGCAGCTAATTTGAGTCATGCAAATTTAAAAAACACACATCTTGACAAGATAAACTTCAGTGGTGCGATTTTAGAAGGTGCAAATTTAATCGGGGCTGTGTTTCAAGGAAATCTTAGTGGAGCAGACTTGAGTAAAGCTAACCTATGTGGTGCTAGCTTCAGTAATGCTAACTTAAATGCAGTAAATTTCACATCAGCAGATTTGCGTGGGGCAGATTTAAGCAATGCCAATCTTGAAAAAGCAAATTTAACACAAGCGAACTTAAGTGGAGTCAATCTTGCAGGAGCAAACTTGAGTCTAGCGATCATGCCTGATGGCAGCGTTCATGACTGAAAATATTCGTTAATACTTGTTACTCTACTGACCATTTATCATCGACCGATAACAGCCTTTCATTTGTTTATTCTTACCCACTTATTTATCTTGATACTGCATAATAGTTACCGACAAAAAAGGAACCAGCTTGGCAGCTAGCTGTGAGATACCAAACTTGAGTTTAAGGCTTTGAGGTAGCGCTTGCCACGAAATCGGCACAAAACCAAAGCGAGTATAGTACTCAGCTAGTTTGCTACCGACACATTCTAAATAGAGTGGCTGTGTTGCTTGTGCAATTAGATGCGTAACTAAATAACTTCCCAAACCGCGATCGCGCCAAGCTGGTGCGACAACCAAACTACCGAGTTCTTGTGCTGTGTCGAAGCTACGTAATTGCCCACAAGCCACTATTTTTTGATGACATTCAATCACCCAAAACTGCGACCAGTGTAATTGAGTTGGATCGAGTTTAGCACTTAGCACTAATTTGCGAATCGCCCAGATATCATCCTTATAGGCGGAACGAAGCAAACATTCTGGTGGCAATTCCTGTTTCACTTCCACTAGCCACTTAGCGCGACTTCAAACTTGATATTGCATTCTTTGTCATCGCGGCGATCGCTTGATCGGTTGCCTTTGGTAAGTGATAGTACTTGCCTCCAGCTTTTTGGGCAAGTTCTTTGGCAAATCCTGTAGAAATAAACTTACTTTCGGTATCAATCACAAGTAGCTGCATTCCCAAAGCGCGAATCCTTGCTGCAATGTCCAATAATTCACCTTTGATATCAGGTTTTTCACCTTCGAGTTGTGCCTCACCCAGCGATCGCGATAAAGGAATATTTGCGCGTCCATCAGTAATTGCGACGATGACGACTTGACCGATATCGCCAGACATTTGGGCATTTGTTCCGGCGCGGACTGCTTGTGTTAAACCATGCGCTAGTGGCGAACCGCCTCCACAAGGTAATCTTTCTAGTCTCCGTCGGGCTGCGGCGATTGAACGTGTTGGTGGTAGTAATACCTCAGCTTGTTCGCCTCGGAAAGGAATCAAGGCGACTTGATCGCGATTTTCATATGCCTCTGTTAGTAACCGCATCACTGCACCTTTGGCAGCTTGCATTCTGTTGAGTGCCATTGAACCAGAAGCATCAACGACAAATACAACTAATGCGCCAGCTTTACGAACTAAGCGCTTAGCACGAATATCGCCTTGTTCGACAATCACTTTACGATTGGGTTGGCGTTCGTGGCGTGCTTTTTGATAGGGGGCTGCGGCGCGGAGTGTCGCATCAACGGCAATGCGTCGAACTTTACCTTTAGGCAACATTGGCTTAACATAACGCCCGCGATCTTCGGAGAAAATGACACTGCGGCTACCGGCTTTACCTTGGCGTTTAGCCATTTGGGCAAAATACAACACACTCGGATCGAGAATTACCCCTTCAGGATCAAACACAAATTCTTCAGGAATACTTGGTGGTGTTTGTTGTTCCTGTTCTTCCTCCTGTTCTTCTTGTGGTTGTTCGGATTGATCTTGATCTTGGGGTGGTGGCGGTGGTGGTGATGTTTCCTCTTCAGGAGGCATTTGTACAATTGTTGCACGCGGAACTATTACTAATTCCACTGCCCGACGTAAATCTTCTGCAATAACTGCGGTGCGTCCATCGAGTGCGGCGGCAGCTTTGGCGACACGAAGGGCAAATAATTCAGCACGATGTCCTTGCACTCCGGCGCGGATTGCTTCATCAACAAGATAAGCGATTTGCTCATGGCTAATGCTGACATCTTTTAACCATTCTCTTGCTAAAATAATTTGAGTTTTCAGGCTGTCGATGTCTTCACTGTACTGTTGAAGAAATTCTTGTGGCGATCGCGCATAGGCAATAGCTTGTTCGACGGCTTGGACGCGTTCGTCAATGCCTAAAACTTCATCTGCTGAAAGGGAAATTGCAATGCGATCGAGTAGGTGTTCGCGCAGTGCGCCTTCTTCGGGGTTGTAGGTGGCAACAAATAGAGGTTGACAAGGATGCTGGAAACTAATTCCCTCACGTTCGATTTGGTTGCGCCCCTCGGTTAAGACGGTTAATAATTGATTGCTGATGTTGTCATCTAGCAAATTAATTTCATCAACATACAAGACGCCACGATGCGCTTGGGCGAGTAACCCTGGTTGAAAGACAGTTTTTCCTTGTTTAACAGACTGTTCAACATCGACTGAACCTAATAGCCTGTCTTCGGTGACACCTAAAGGAATTTGGACGAACGGTGCGGGAATAACTTCGGTTTCTAGTTGCGTGCGATTGCGCGAAGTGCAGCGCTTCGCGCAATCGCCGACTTCTATTGAAAGCTGATCGTCCCACTCTTCGGGGCGGTTAGGATCGCAGTTACAAATCGAATCTTTTACAACTTCAATTGGCGGTAAAAGTGCGTGAAGTGCGCGTGCCATGACTGATTTTGCCGTACCGCGACGACCAGCGATCGCAACTCCTCCTAATCCTGGATCGACTGCTGCAAGTAGCAGCGCTAATTTGATTGCTTCTTGACCAACAACGGCAGCTAATGGAAACGCTGTCACAACTGGGGAGTTACTAAGTACAGGCATGGTGTTCATTGATAAAGGCAAGTGAAAGAGTGGCTAGTGACTCGTGGCTAGTTTAAAAATATTCTTAACTTCCCTAACGCCTCGCTCCTAACCCCTGATAACCTCTATTGGTAAGATTACCGTGAATGTTGAACCAACTCCAACTTCAGAAACAAAGTTGATTTCACCTTGGAGAAGTTTAACTAAGCGAGAAACAATTGCTAGCCCTAAGCCAGTACTATCTGGTAGATGAGATTTTGGTGTATCGCCGATACGATAGTAGGGTTCAAAAATCCGTGTTTGCTCTTCTGGGGCGATGCCAATACCAGTATCACTGACTGCGATCGCCCACTTATCTTCTAATGAATAACATTTTACTACTACGCTTCCTGATGAGGTGTAACGAATGGCATTACTCACAAGATTCGTCACAATTTGCTGAAAACGCAATGCGTCGGTGATGACTTTTGGTGGTGCCTCCGCTAAATCTGTAGCAATCTGTAAATTTTTTACTTGCGCCATTGGCTGTAGCATATCTAGTACATCTTGGATCGCAGCACATACATCTGTTGGTTCAGGATGTAGTCTCATTTTTCCTGCTTCATACCGCGATATCTCTAGCGCATCGTTAATCAAACGCAACAGATGTCTACCATTACGCAATACGCGCTCAATATGCTCAATATTCTTATAGTTATCTTTGACTTCTGTTTTGTTTTGGAGGCGGATAAACAAGTCAGAATAACCAATGATCGAAGTCAGAGGGTTTTTGAGTTCATGGGCAAGGTGCGAGAAATTTTCTTGATTTGCCCGAATTAAGCGCGTGAGTTCTTGATTGTGTAGTGTTAACTGCGATTGGAGTTGCTGTAATTCGCGCAGTCGTTCGTCTACGTAACTTTGAAAACAACGCGCGATCGCATCATCGACAACTGCATCTACTAAACGAAAAACTCGAATAACTTCTGTTGACGAGACTTGCTGTAAATCTGGTTCTAAAGCTGAGAAAATGGCTCGTCGTAGTAAGCGATATTCGCGGGCAATTTCCAGCGGATCAAAACCTTCTTCTGCACGGTGGATGCCATGTACTAAACTTGCTTCAACAAGGGTGTGAATATCATCATCTGCGGTTTTTGATAGCACTGTAGCCATAGCTTGTAGGACATAAGGCACGTGATTGCGTATGGCTGCATAGCACATACCTTCTGTCGTTTCAATCTGCCGATCTTGGCGGACATCTGCTACCCAGTTTTCAATAATTGTGTCGCTTTTCTTAAGCAATATCTGGCTAAAATCAAACATTTTGGTGGCGTCTATCGCAACGCAATGAAGCAAGTTTACTTGTCTTAAATTAGTGTAATTGTGAAGCGATCGCCCACTGAATTATCAATTATGATTCTGATTTGTGTTTTTTAGCGATTGCGCGTAGCGCTGCGCTTTTGTGCGATCGCCACTTTTGATGGTTTGACCAGAGAACACCTAAGGTGTAACTAAGCTTGATATTGTTGTAAACATACGCTAATATATACAAAATTTATCGCGAGTAAGTCAGCCTAATCTAGATCTCACTTGAAAGGTTCTAGAACGGAGGAACCACAATCTTGGGGCGTATCTGTCACTACAGAAGGATAACTCTCTATCCTAGCCCGTCAGCTAACTTCGTAGGCGTTGGGAGGAGACTGAAGAGTCAGCATTGCTATTGTTATTAATAGTTTGCTCTCATCAGTGTTCCTAGCTGATAATGCACGCGTCTGGTGTGCTTGCTTTTAATTCTGAGGGAGTTTAATAGTGTTAAACCTGAATTTTGCTGTCTTGGCAGTTGCAGGACAAAGTACCTGGGAAAAAGTGCAATTTGTCTTATCACAGGATGTCATTTTGTTCTCTGCTGCTAATTTTTTAGAGATCTTTTTCTTATATCGATATCTTGCTAAGCAAGGAACAAGCTGTTAGTTAAATTCCATAAATGTGTTTAACAATAGACAATATTTATGCAGAGTATTTTGTTACTTTGTTATAACTTTTGCCTTTCAATTTAGCGCGTACTTTGCAGTAGTTAAAAGGTTTAAAAAAAGTCTATGCTTTGGCAAGCAACATTTAGTTCACTAGTATTTATTAGTGTAATTATCTTAATTATGACAGAGAAAATGCACTTAACAATTGCTGCTTTTTTAGGTGCATTGCTACTAGTTTTTACCAATATCATGACGTTGGCAGAAGCAATTACATATATTGCTAGAAGCTACTCTACATTAGCTCTATTCTTTGGAGTCATGGTGCTAGTAAGAGCTTTTGAACCAACTAAAGTATTTGACTATTTAGCAACTCAAATAGTTATCTTGGCTAAAGGACAAGGTAAGCGACTTTTACTAGGAATTGTTGCAATTACAACTCCAATTTGTGCAGTACTACCAAACGCTACAACTGTAATGTTGTTAGCACCTTTAATTCCTCCTATTGCTGAAGATGTAGGAGTCAATTTTGTTCCTTTGCTAATTTTGATGGTGTTTGTTGCTAATAGTGCAGGCTTACTAACATTAGTAGGCGATCCAGCAACATTTATTGTTGGGGATGCTGTTAATATCAGTTTTATAGATTATCTAGGGCGTTTAAGTTTAGGAGGAGTTATTGCAGTAGGAGCAATTGTAGTGATGCTGCCATACTTATTTCCTAAAATTTGGCGAAAAGAATTGGCAAGTTTGGATCAGTTACCACATCCTCAGATTAATCACCCCCGCGTTTTAACTTTAGGAATTATACTCATAGCTTTTGTATTGCTGTTCTTTGTAATAGGAGAAATGTTACCAGTTCCTATTTCACCGGCGGCAGTAGCCTTACTCGGCGCAGCACTCGCTTTATTACTTTCGCATCACAGTAAAATTGAGACAGTTAATCATATATTGCGTGATGTAGATTGGAGTACTTTAATATTTTTTATGTGTATTTTTGTCATAATTGGAGGATTAGAAAAAACAGGTGTTGTTAGTAGTATATCTGGAGTTTTAGCATTTGTTTTGGGTAGAAATATTGTTTTAGGTGCACTAGTTCTATTATTTTTGGTAGGAATTTTATCAAGTGTTGTACCAAATATTCCGTTGGTTGTTGCTATGGTGCCATTACTCAAAGAATATGTTGTTAATGTAGGGTTGGCAACACCAGAAATATTACAACCAGGGTTTCAAGGTGAGTTACCCTCTGTCGTTCTACCGTTGTTTTATGCAATGATGTTTGGTGCGACTTTGGGTGGAAATGGTACTTTAGTTGGGGCTTCTTCTAACATTGTTGCAGCAGGAATTGCTGAAATCCACGGGCGGCGAATTTCGTTTCAGACTTTTTTACGCTATGGCATTCCAGTGATGGTTGTGCAGTTGATCGCGGCTGCTTTGTTTATTTCAATTCGCTTTTTGATCTTTAGGTAAGTGCTGGTAAGCTTGAAAAGCTAAAATAGTAGTATGTCTCAAGCTTTTACCTCTACTGTGACTTCATCTTCTTTGCGCCCAACATTTATCTTAGTTGATGGGCATTCACTAGCTTTTCGCTCGTATTTTGCGTTTGCCAAAGGGCGTGACGGTGGTTTGCGCACAACGACGGGAATTCCAACAAGTGTGTGTTTCGGTTTTATCAAGGCGTTATTAGAAGTCATGGCGGTAGAAAAACCTGAAGCTTTAGCGATCGCCTTCGATCTGGGATTACCGACTTTCCGCCACGAAGCTGATGATACATATAAAGCAGATCGCCCAGGTACACCCGAAGACTTTGTTCCCGATCTCAAGAATCTACACGAATTACTCGACGGTTTGAATTTACCGATTATCACCGCACCAGGTTACGAAGCGGATGATGTGCTAGGAACACTCGCACAAAAAGCAAGTGTAGCAGGGTATCGAGTTAAGATTTTGACAGGCGATCGCGATTTATTTCAACTCGTTGACCCTCAAAAAGATATTAGTGTTTTGTACTTGAGTTCTGATGCATTGAAGCGTTCTTCTACAGGAATTAATGAATTCAGAACAGAACAAGTTAAAGAAAAAATGGGAGTTTTACCCTCACAAATTGTTGACTTTAAAGCACTTTGTGGCGATAAATCAGATAATATTCCTGGCGTCAAAGGTATTGGTGAAAAAACAGCAATACAATTACTCAATCAATACACATCACTTGAGCAAATTTATAACTCATTAAGTGATATTAAAGGCGCGACAAAAAAGAAACTAGAAACAGGGAAGCAAGATGCTGAAAAATCTCGTTACTTAGCAACTATTGTTATTGACGTACCATTAGATATTGATTTAGAAGCAGCCAAATTAACAGGTTTCGATATAACTACTCTCAAGCCCATACTAGAAAAGTTAGAATTTAAATCTTTTCTCGGTAAAGTTAACGAACTTCAGCAACAGTTTGGTGGTGTCATTGCAGAAGAAGCAGAAGTCCTACCTGACGCAAAACCGATCGCAGTACCAACATTTGAGAGTGACGATCTATGGTTCTTTAGTGCAGAAGATACCGAAGCAATTCAAGAACAGCCTTTTACCCAAATCACACCGCAAATCATTGATACGCCTGAGAAATTAACGCAGTTAGTACAGCGATTACAAAAGCATACCAGTACTTTGTCACCTGTTGCTTGGGATACAGAAACAACAGATCTTGAACCACGCGATGCACAACTTGTCGGAATTGGTTGCTGCTGGGGAAGCGAACTCGATGCAATGGCATATATTCCCCTCGGTCACACAGCAGGAGATAATCTAGATATTGCAACAGTATTAGCTGCATTGCGTCCAATTTTAGAAAGCGCAGAATATCCTAAAGCGTTGCAAAACGCTAAATTTGACAGGTTGGTATTGCGGTGTCAGGGAATTAATCTCAAGGGCGTAGTATTCGATCCGATGCTAGCAAGCTATGTTTTAGATCCCGATACAAGTCATAATTTAAGCGATCTAGCACAGCGCTACTTAGGTTTAACTGCAAAAAGCTACGCCGAGTTAGTACCGAAAGGCAAAACTATTGCAGATTTAGACATTCCTGCTGTCGCAGAGTATTGCGGTATGGATGTTTATGCAACATACGGATTAGTACCAAAGCTACGCGCAGAATTGGATAAAATTCCTGCATTACATAAGTTGTTAATTGATGTCGAACAGCCGCTAGAACCTGTTTTAGCCGAAATGGAGTATACAGGAATTCACATCAATACAGCATATCTGCAGGAGTTTTCCAAACAATTAGAAAAAGACTTAGCAGCAATTGAGGAACAGATATATGCGGTTGCTGAAGAAAAGTTTAATTTAGGCTCGCCGAAAAAGCTAAGTGAACTCTTATTTGATAAGCTAAGCTTAGATCGCAGAAAGTCACGAAAAATTAAAACAGGCTACTCAACAGATGCGGCAACGCTAGAAAAGTTACGTGACGATCATCCCATAGTAGAAGCAATTTTAGAGTATCGCACTTTATCTAAACTCAAATCTACATATGTTGATGCACTACCAGCATTAGTGCGTCCAGACACTCAGCGAGTGCATACAAGTTTTAATCAAACTGCAACTTCGACGGGGCGATTATCTTCCTCTAACCCGAACTTACAAAATATTCCAATTCGTACAGCTTTTAGTCGCCAAATTCGCAAAGCGTTTATTCCAGAGTCTGGTTGGTTATTAATAACAGCAGATTACTCTCAAATTGAGTTACGAATTCTCGCGCATTTGTGTCAAGAGCCAATTTTAGTCAAAGCTTACCAAAATAACGAAGATATTCACAGTGTAACTGCAAGATTACTATTTGAAAAAAATGTTGTCACTTCTGAAGAACGTCGTTTAGCTAAAACAATTAACTTCGGTGTTATTTACGGTATGGGTGCGCAGCGGTTTGCTAGAGAAACAAAGATGAAGGCTGCGGATGGTAAAGTATTTATCGAGCGGTTTAACGAGCAATATCCGTTAGTGTTTGAATACTTGCGGCGGATGGAACAAGAAGCCATAGCCAAAGGATACGTACAGACAATTTTAGGACGACGGCGGTATTTTAATTTCACAAGCGATCGCCTACGTCAGCTACGCAACCTCAAGCCTGAAGATATCAACCTTGATGAAATTCGCGGTTTAACTGCAAATGATGCGGGATTACTCCGCGCTGCGGCTAATGCACCAATTCAAGGGTCAAGTGCGGATATTATCAAAATTGCGATGGCGCAACTGCACGAACTATTGCAAAATTACCAAGCGCGATTGCTACTGCAAGTTCACGATGAATTGGTGTTTGAAGTTCCGCAAGATGAGTGGGAGGAATTGCAGCCAAAAATTCGCTCAACAATGGAATCTGCGGTGTCGTTAAGTGTACCGTTACTTGTCGAAGTACGTGCGGGTGAAAACTGGATGGAGGTTAAGTAGTAGTTTAACCTTCCTTAATAAGATTCAACTACTACCTATTTTTTACTCCATACATCTGGACGTCTCAAAGACTTATTCTCCAAGAAATATTCTAAGTCTTCTATTGCTTCCCTTATTTCTGGAGTAATCTTGCCGTCTAGGAGACTCTTTAACTCTCTAGAATTAAAGGTTTCTATGTTGTCTAATTTTGATAAAGCTTGAAGTTTCTGCTGAATGTCAGTGTCAAATACCAGCTTAGTAATCTTTTACATATGGTCAAAAAATATTATTTCATTGATTTTTTTGAAAATATCTTGCTTGTTAGATATATCTATATTTAATCCTTTGAGGAAGGTTGCAGACTTATCTCTTACCTCTATTAGTTCTTGTACATTGTAAGAAGTAAGCCGACCTTGCATAGATATAGCATCAAGCATATGTTTTACTGACTCCTCCGCAAGTGACTTCAACCCAGTCTCCAGTTTATTAAGATCTTCAATCTTTACCTCAGCTTGCTCAACTACTTTTTGTAATAATTCCAATTTAAAGCTAGCACCTTCGAGGCGAACTATATTTATCAATATTAATAAAAGCTATTGCTATTGAACAGGATACTATCATCAGTCCCATCTCTGTGGGTTTGTTATCTACTCCAAAACACAAGGTTGTATATAACATGAGAAATATAATTAAGCCACCAAGTCCAACTTTTAGTAATTCGTTCCAATTTGAAACTTTCATATATTTAGTAGTTCAAGCTAAGATATACAAAGTATATCAAAGATAAATTCATGAAGTCACAAATCGGACGATGGGGAAATTCGCTTGCTTGGCGGATTCCCAAGCACATCGTAGAGGAATTGTCGTTAGAGTCAAACGATGAAGTTGATTGCCACGTTGAAGATGGGAAGATCATTATCGAGCCAGTCTCGAAGCAAAAAGACTATACACTAGACGAATTGCTAGCTCAAATTATTGAGCCGAGTCAGGAAGTTTGTTGGGGTAAACCAGAAGGAAATGAGGTGTGGTAGATTACATCCCACAGCGCGGTCATTTCATTCGGTTAAGCTTTGATCCTCAAGCAGGTCATGAGCAAATGGGGACTCGACCAGCATTAGTGGTAAGTCACAGCAATTTTAACCGTAAATTGGGATTTGTATTTGTCTGCCCGATTAGTAATACTCAACGGAAAAATCCTTTTTATGTTGTTATCCCAAAAGAAGCCTCTGTAACAGGAGTGGTGATGGTTGATCAATTGCGCTCATTAGATTATCGCGCTAGACGTGCTGAATTGATTGGTGAATGTCCAGACGGTTTACTTCAAGAGGTATTACGGCGCATCAAGCCCATATTGTTTTAGCTGCTAACATCTAAAAGCTTAGTGGTTAAAACCGCAGCTAGACAAACGAAACCTATCTTCACAGGTGTTTACAACCTGATTTTATAAGTCCACCTCCGTGGACTTCGTTTATCTAGCCACGACTTTAGTCACCAGGCTAATTTATTCAATAAATAATTCAAATACCAAAAACACAAATCTATAAGTTAATCTAAGCATAATCTCCCATCAACACCACACGCAGGAGGAAGCTTAGATGCAGCAGCCGTTGAAGTCCCCGTTAAATTGGTATGAAGCGTTGAATCGTAGTCTACTTGTGCGTAGCCTAGAAACAATTCAAGACTTGATTGTGGTTTCGCTGTGCATTGGTCTATTCTGCGTGATGATGATTCAGCTTAGGGGCATATTTTACTTAATGTTGCCACCCCTCAACTTTCACGAAGTCACCGCAGATATTTTGTTTTTGCTGATTATGGTGGAGTTGTTTCGCCTCTTGATTATTTATTTGCAAGAACAGCGTGTATCGATTGGCGTTGCTGTAGAAGTATCGATTGTCTCAGTACTGCGTGAAGTGATTGTGCGGGGAGTATTGGAAGTACCTTGGAATCAAATGCTTGCAGCGTGTGCGTTTTTACTTGTTTTAGCTGCGTTGTTAATCGTACGAGTTTGGATTCCCCCAACTTTTGAACGTATCGATCCCGAACAGCGATATGTCAAACACTATCAAGGGGAAAATAAAGTGAGTGGTTAGTGATTAGTTTTGAGTTTTGAATTTTGAATTGAAATTGAAGAAGTTTCTTAATTCAACACTCCCTCAGCACCTTCTTACTCATCTACAAAAAACTCATCATCGTCTGATTTGAGGCTATTTCTTCTCGAACCAGCGATCCATAAAGGTTGAGTCGATGCCATCGCAAGCATACCTAAAGCAGCACTAAAAGCTAGTACCAACCCTGCAGGAAGTTGAATTGATTGAAATGTCAAAAATCGCAAAGAAACTGGGGTGGCGTTTTGTACGGAAATGATTGCGATCGCCACTACCCAGCCAGCAAGAATTACAATCGTTAGCAAATTCGCAAGAGTTTTCATTAGAGCGACTAGCACTAGACCTCTCTAGTCTATCGTTCTTGCTACATCCCTTAAACTACAGCAGGTTCGAGTCGATTAATGCTTTGTTCCATTTGAGTTGCAATTTGATTGAGTTTATCCGCCGAAGTCGCTTCGATGTAAACGCGCATTAGCGGTTCAGTACCAGACGGACGCAATAAAATCCAGCTACCTTCTTCAAGGTAAAGTTTAATGCCATCTTTGCGACCAACTTCTTTGACATGAATTCCAGCAACATCAGAGGGCGGATTGTTTGTAAACGAATCGATGACAGCAGCTTTGTGCGCGTCGTTAAGATGTAAGTCTAAGCGCTGATTAGATAATGGTCCATTAGCTTCAGAAATTGCCTCTTCAACTAACTGACTTAGCGGTTTACCTTCATAGGCGATCGCTTCTGCAACTAACATATCGGCTAAAATTCCGTCTTTTTCAGGAATATGCCCAATAACACTTAAACCACCAGATTCTTCACCACCAATTAACACTGTAGTTTCGCGCATTTTCTCCCCGATATACTTGAAACCTACAGGAGTCTCATAAATTTCCAAGCCATAGCTAGCTGCTAAGTTATCGAGTAAATGCGTTGTGGCAACCGTCCGCACGATCGCGCCTGATTTACCGCGATTTTTGACCAAGTGACGGGCAAGCAAGAGTAAAACAGTATTTGGTGTGAGAACATTTCCTTGTTCATCGACAACTCCAAAGCGATCGCTATCACCATCTGTTGCTAGACCTAGATCGGCTTGATCTTTTTTCACGGCTTCAACTAACTCAATGAGTTGTTCGCCTTTAGGTTCGGGCATTCCACCGCCAAATAAGACATCGCGCTGTGCATGAAAAGTTTCTAACTCACAACCGCAGTGTTCTAACACCATGTCTAAGTAACCGCGTGAGGTAGAGTAAAGTGCGTCGTATTTGACTTTTAACTTAGCGTTACGAATCTTCTCAACATCGAGTAGCGTGTAAAGAAACTTAAGATATTCGGGTTTGGGATCGAAAGTAGAGATTTTATCTTTCCAATTACCACTGACAGGTGCATCGTCTGCACCGGAGATATTTGCCACAATAGTATCAGTAATCTCAGGAGTGGCAGGACCAGCGTAATCAGGAATATACTTAATCCCACAGTAGGGTGCCGGATTATGACTGGCAGTGAACATCAATGCACCGGCACTTTTTAAGTGACGGGCGTTGTAAGCAATTACTGGGGTGGGACAATCCCGATCAGTAATTTTCACACTCCAACCGTCTGCTGCTAATACCTCGGCGGCAGTTTGGGCAAACTGGTCAGCGAGAAAGCGAGTATCGTAGGCGATAAGAACTGGTTGGTTCTTGTTGTAAGCGGTTTCAAGGTAACTTGCGATCGCCCGCGTTACTTTCCGCACGTTGGGGAAGGTAAAGTCATCAGCAATAATACCTCTCCATCCATCGGTACCAAACTTAATCTTGCTGGAATTGTTACTAGCGCTCATTTTTTGCCACTCCCTGTCGTTCATCATTAATAGTACAAGAAGCTTATTGTTTCTCACGTGTCACAGTAACTTTTGTCGCTTCCCCTACTGAACCGCCAGACAATGCTAAACTCTGGGCGACCCTTTGCCAGCTACCACCTTTGGTCTTTGTTTGCCCCAGCTACAGGGCAAGAAAGATGGCATTGTCAAATGAAACGAGGGTTTATCAAAGCGCGGCAAAAAGAACCGTTAATCAAATCACTATCAGCTAAAGTTAGTCCACCACAACGAATTGGTTTACTTGCGCAAAAGGGTGTTTACGAATTTCATCATCATCGTCAATGGTTAACTCAGCCTGATGGTGTGGAACAAGTTGCCCAACTGCTGAAGTTAAGTAAATCGAGTATTGAGATTCAGCAGCGCGTTATTCAAATTCTGAGAAACTACCATCATCGTCCTGTTTTGCTGGGAAAACACATTATTCAACTTACGAGTGGTGATGAAGGATTTCCTCAACCAATTGTCATTCACCAAAAAAACTATCAATTTCGGCTGTACGCCACGATGGATTGTGTGTTCGTAGAAGCTGATAAAATTTTGCACATTCTAGATTTTAAAACTGGCAGATCGGCTTTTGACGAGCGACAGGCACTTGTCTATTTACTTGCAGCCCGCTATCTGTATCCTGACTATCAAGCCGTTGCTTCATTCTACAACTTAGAACGATGTAAAAAGTCTGAGTTAATTAGTGTGACTTCTAGTCAACTTGACGCTGTAGAAGATCAGTTAGCTCAAGTGGCAATCCAACATCAGCAAGATATGCACCATTATCAACAACATCCACATAACTTTAGCAAGATTTTTCCGCCAAATCCTGGCAATCACTGTCGTTATTGCCCATTTAGTCCTGTTTGCGAATTTTCTGGCGTTAAACAAGATAAATCTTAATCGCTACAATCTGTTGAAGAAGATAAATTGGGTAGCGCTAAAGCTATTTGGTAAATTTGACTGCGCGAAAGCGATATTTCTTTCGCTAACTGACGACTCGCTTGCGATCGCGAGATTCCCTGCGCCATGATTTTTTGTAACTCGACTTTGATTTCTGCTTCAGTTAGATGGAGTTGACTTGGTGGTACTCCAGCAACAACAAGCGTGTATTCTCCTTGCGGTTCGCGTTGGTTGTAGTGTGCGATCGCATTCATAATACTGCCGCGCCAAAATTCTTCATGCAGTTTAGTTAACTCGCGGGCTAAGACGATTTGCCGATCTTGTCCAAACACGTTGGCGAAGTCTTGCAGCGTTTGTCGCAATCGATGCGGCGATTCATAAAAAATCATTGTCCGTGATTCTGTTTCTAAAGCTTCTTTACGCTGTTGGCGTTCTTTTTCTTTCGCAGGCAAAAAACCTTCAAACACAAATCGATCTGTCGGTAATCCTGCCGCACACAACGCAGTAACGACTGCACTCGCACCAGGAATTGGAACAACTGGGATGCTTGCTGCAATACACGCCTTGACAAGTTCGTAACCAGGATCGGATATTGCAGGCATTCCTGCATCTGTCACAAGGGCGATCGCTTTTCCTTCACTCAGTTTCTGCACTAATTCAGGAATGCGACTGTTACGATTGTGTTCGTGGTAACTTAACTGCGGTGTCGCAATTTGAAAATGTTGTAGTAACTTTCCTGTGTGTCTTGTATCTTCTGCTGCAATTAAATCCACTGACTGCAAAATCCGTACTGCACGGAAGGTCATATCTTCTAGATTACCAATAGGTGTTCCTACCACATAAAGTGTTCCGGTTTCTGCCGCCTGCATCGTATTGTTGGGGTTAAGGATAATACCGATAGAGTAATCTGACTTGTTTGTATATAGTGAATCTACCTATTTTATCAAACTATAATAGTAGTCCAAGTATATTTATTCAGTAAAATCTCGCTAGCAGAATCATAATCATGAATCATAAGCTCATGGTCATTGTATTACTTTTACTTTAATTAATTATCTCTTGATATAATTGACTTTTTATATAATTTTTGGGTAAATTAATAGAGATTTTATCTAAAGTTGATTTTATTAAGTTAAACATGCATGATAATATTTAAGCTCATTGGATGTTGATGGATTTAAATTTATATAAAGTGCTGAACTATATTAACTGTTTATAAAAAAATCATCAAAGTAGAAGGAACTCTCTCATTTATATATTAATCAACAATTATATATTTCAGGGGTAAAAGTATTCAATGTTGAATTTTAAAGGTCGCTCTTTTCCTAACTTATTAGTTGGGCTAGGAGTAATAACTAGCGTATTCACATTATCATTACAAAAACCTGCCGCAGCTCAGTATACTAACCAGTATCCATTGTTTTACGATCTTCAGGGAAATTGGGCGAATTCTTGTATCGTAAAGTTAGCCAATCAAGGAATCATTAATGGTTATCCAGATGGTAGCTTTCGCCCAATGATGTACATTAATCGTGCAGAATTTGCAGCAATAGTAGGCAAAGCTTTTCCTCAAATTCCTCGAACACGTAGGCGAGTAGAATTTAGAGATGTTCATGTATATGACTGGGCACATAATCATGTTGCAGAAGCGTACCAAAGAAACTTTTTATCCGGCTATCCAGGAAGAGTATTTAAACCAAACCAAAGAATTACTCGCTCTCAAGTCTTAGTTGCTTTAGCAAGTGGATTAAATTATGTTCCTAGTAGAAATGTTACATCAACATTAAAAACAAATTTTGCTGATGCTAATAAAATTCCTCGGTACGCCCAGAGCAAAATAGCAGCAGCAACAGAAAGAAGTATTGTAGTTAATTACCCAGATATCAGGTTTCTACATCCTAACAAGCAAGCAACACGAGCAGAAGTAGCAGCGTTTCTGTGTCAAGCTTTGGCGAGTCCTAATGAGGCGTCTGTCGTTCCCCAGCAATATATCGTAAATAATCCAATTCCACTAACGGCTCAATCTCCCTACTAAACTACAGACATAAAGCTTAATCTTTTGTGTAGACTTCCCAATCTATCCTACGGGAGTCTACGCCTATGTGGTTCAAAAATGAGTCGGAAAACCAAACTAGGACTATTTATTGGTTTAGTTACTATAGATTTCATCTACTTAGCACAATGTGTTCCCCACAGTAATCAAAAAATAGTTGCAACTGACTATACTTTAGCTGCTGGTGGTCCTGCGACAAATGCTGCAATTACATTTAGTTATTGGGATCGAGCAAAACTACTCGGTGAATTCGGTTTGCATCCACTACAAAATTTGCTTGTGGCAGATTTAGAGACTTATCAAGTTATAGTTCAAGACTTAAATCCTACAAAACTAGAACCACCGCCAGTATCCTCAATTATTGTTACAGAAGCGACCGGAGAACGGGCAGTTATTTCGATTAACGCGGTAAAAACTCAAGTTACTGGCGATCGCCTTCCTGAAGATATTTTGCAAGGAGTAGATATTGTCTTAGTTGATGGACATCAGATGTTAGTTGGACAAGCGATCGCCCAACAAGCTAAAGAGAAACATATCCCTGTTGTCATCGATGGTGGAAGTTGGAAACCTGGATTTGAAAAAGTCTTGCCCTTTGTCGATTATGCTGTGTGTTCGGCAAATTTCTATCCCCCAGGCTGCAACAATACGACAGAAGTATTTGCTTATCTTACTGATGTGGGTATTCCTTACATTGCCATCACCCAGGGAGAAAACCCAATTCAATACCAAATAAACGATAAGCACAATAGTGTTGTAGTTCCTAAAGTCAAAGCTGTTGACACCTTAGGGGCTGGTGATATTTTTCACGGTGCTTTTTGTCATTACATTCTGCAAGCTAACTTTCCTGAAGCCTTAGCTGCTGCTGCGCGTGTTGCTGCTTCTTCTTGCGAATTTTTTGGTACACGACGCTGGATGCAACAATAAAGATACCCTTCAACTGAAGCAGTCCACGGAGGTGGATTTTATTTCTCTAGCAGCGAATTTATTTACACCCGCATTTAAGTCATAATCATGGCAAGCAGCACCCTAATTGGTAGCTTAACTATGGCACTAGCTATACAACAATATCCTAGAGAGACTACTGACACTTTATTAGAAGACTTCATCTACCCATCCTGTAGATGATGCAGAATGGGTAGATGAACAGGTAGTAGAAAAAACAGGAATGACAGTTAGACACGGTGTAGTTCAAGGTAGATTAAGCCGTCTCTGGGGAAATCATGCTTTTGATGGACAAGGAGGAGAACCATGTACAGAAGTCCCATGTCGCACTACCAAACAAGTACGCCGTCCTGATGTAGCTTATATTACTCCTGAATTACTCGCTCAATTTGGTTGACCTGCGACTTTTCCTCAAAGTTTTCCCTTAATTGCTGAAATTGCTTCTCCGACAAGATTTTGCGGAAGATTTATTTGCCAAAGCTAGAGAATACCTAGACTCAGGTTGTGCAGAAGTATGGCTAGTATTTCCTGATGCAAAGTGGATATTAATTCTGACCCAAAATCAGCATTTGTGATTTACAGCCGATGAAGTCGTTAGCACTAAAGTTGTGTTGACAGGTTTTAGTATTATTGTGCAGGAACTCGTAGCTTAGCCAATTAATTGATTGAGATATCCAACGAAACGAAGGCAATGGGCTAAAATCTAGGGGTTCATCGACGCTGGTGGCATAATGAAGGAGCTAGAGGAAATTTTAGCGATCGCGCGTTCCGTAGGTTGGGGCGCATCGTATTTGTTACGTTCTTATTACCAAGCGGATATTAATGAAGGTAATCTGGAAATTAAAGAGAAAAAAGATGGTCCTGTGACCTCAGCAGATCTTGCAGTAAACCACTATATCTTAGATAAACTCAAGAGCAATTTGGGAGATGACGACTTTGCTTACATGAGTGAAGAAACTTATAAGTCGCAATCCCCTGAGTATTTTAATAAACCTTGGGTTTGGATTATCGATCCATTGGATGGAACGCGAGATTTTATTGATAAAACTGGCGAATATGCAATTCACATTGCTTTAGTTAAAGATCAGCGTCCCGTGCTTGCCATTGTTGCGTGCCCAGAGTTAGAAAAACTGTACTATGCAATGCTTGGTGGTGGTAGCTTTGCTGAAACTCGTAATGGTGGAGTTACGCCGATTAAAGTTTCAGATCGCAACCAAGCGGAAGATTTAACCTTAGTTGTTAGCCGTACACACCGCGATCAACGCTTCAATCAACTGTTAGAACACCTTCCTTGCAAGAAGCAAAAATTTGTTGGTAGTGTTGGCTGCAAAATTGCCACAATTATTGAACAAGAAGCAGATATCTATATTTCACTTTCTGGTAAATCTGCACCAAAAGATTGGGATATGGCTGCACCAGAGTTAATTTTAACCGAAGCTGGCGGACAGTTTACGCACTTTGATGGTAGCCCTTTACAATACAACACTGGAGATGTGAATCAGTGGGGTGGTTTAATGGCGAGTAACGGTCACTGTCACACTCAACTCTGTCAAGAAGCCGAAAGAATTTTAGTTCAAATAGACGGTTAACAAGTCACGCGGATCATGTTGTTGCAGTTGAGTGCATGACTCATCCCACCAAATGATCCGTTGTATTAGGCGATCATTTACTCTCAAAACGGCGATCGCATTGCGGAATACTTGAGCAAAGTTTTTTGCTCATTTTCCAGTAGTATATAAGTACCAATACTGGGTATATACCTCTGAAACAGCCATGTCAGAAATTACCCTTGAAGAATTAGGTGTGGCATTGCCCCCCACTCAAGATGAGTTACCTTGCGATGATGGTATTCCGATGGAAACCCAACGGCATAAAGTTCAAATGAATTTGCTAATTCATAGCTTATTGCCTTGGCTTGACAAGCGATCGGATGGATACGCGAGTGGTAATATGTTCGTCTACTTTAGTCTGGCGCAAGTGCGCAATCAAGACTTTAGAGGTCCAGACTTTTTTGCGGTGTTAGGCGTACCTAAAAGAGAACGCAAAAGTTGGGTAGTGTGGGAAGAAGGAAAAGCGCCAGATGTTGTAATTGAATTACTTTCTGACAGCACTGCACAAGCAGATAAAAATGAAAAGAAGCTAATTTATCAAAATCAGCTACGTGTACCAGAATATTTTTGGTTTGACCCATTCAATCCTGAGGACTGGGCTGGATTCTTCTTACAGCATGGAGTCTATCAACCTATAATGCCCAATGCTCAAAATCAATTAGTTAGTCAGTCCCTCGGTTTGGCACTGCAACGCTGGCAAGGTACTTATGAGGGTGTAGAAGCAACTTGGTTACGCTGGACAACTTTAGACGGAGAATTGTTACCAACTTTTGCTGAACAAGAATATCAACGCGCTGAACAAGAATATCAACGCGCTGAACAAGAACGTCAACGCGCTGAACAAGCACAGTCTTTGTTACAACAGACAATTCGGAATCTATTACAAGAAGGCATGACAGTAGAACAAGTAGCTAGATTAACAGGGTTATCACAGGCACAAGTTGAACAACTCAGATGAATGTGCTATTTAGCTTTCCCAAAGCCAGGTAATTGGTAACAGATAATTAGTCATTGGAAAGAATATTCATTAACAATTGCCCATTACCCATTTCTAATAATGTAATTTCTATCTATACTCACCTTACTTGTTACTTTTGAGGTTAAACTTCAGCTACTGCGCGTTCAATCAAACGGCGTGCTAAAGTTTGAGTACCAGTGTGTTCGTAGTAGTTTGTTGCTACATCGAGAAAGGCAGCAAGATAATCAAGTTTATCATCAGCAACTTCAATTGTTTGTTGCAGATTACTAACAACTTTTTGTGGTGTGAGATTTCGTGAAGAAACTAGTCCACTCATCCAACCTTTAACTGAGTCAAAACTTTCACCAATAAACAGCAGTTTATTTAGAGAAGTCACTCCTGGAATTGCATCACTTATGCGTTGGAAAGTTGCATTTTTTTCTATCTCCTTGGGACTGGTATTATTAAGAACTGATTGTGCTTTGATGATAAAATCTGGTCCTAATGGAATCAAACCATCAACGCAAACTAAAGCAACCATCCGCATTAATGATTCACCGCTATAGTCAGCTAAAGAGGCAACAAAATCACCAATGCTATCTCCAGGAATACCGTTAATGTAGCAAAATGCAACTAATTCCGCGACTAATTTGAGACTTAAATCGATTGTTTGTGCTTTATCGGCTTTGGGAGTCAGGCGATTCAAGAAACCTAGCAGCGGAACACGTTCGCCGATTTTATTTGCTAATGCAGCTGAACCTAGGGCAACATCGGTACTATCAACAGTTTGATATAACCACATGGCGCGTTGATAGCCTTGCGAACGATCATTGTAGAGATAAATAGCCCGTTCGCCAATTTGTTGAATTAAGTCTTCGTCAGTTTCTCCTGTAACAACACGAATTGTGTTTTCAAATCCTGTCACATTTTGCCACTGACCAGGAATCACAAAATCTAGCGATCGCAGCATCGAGACAGTTAAGTTATTGGTTGGTAGATTATCAACCAATTTTTGAATTGGTTTACTCACGTTAAGCTCCTATATTTACAAAATTTGTCTCAGTCTGGGATACAATCACTGCAATTTTGCAAGACCTTGGTAATCGAATTGTTTTAACAAAGCTTCGCGATCGCTGGCTGTAAATAACGCATCGCGAGATAATACTTTCACTTGATAGCGATCGGCAACTAACACCGCTGTTTGTGTACTACCAATCTCTAATGCAGGATAACCTGCAATCTCTTTTGTAGCATTCTTAAATTTTGCCGCAGCTGTTGGAAGACTACGCGTATCAGAAATCGCCATCAATGCTACATCTTTCCCGTCTTTTTTCAACTTAGCTTCAGCAAAACCTTTTTTCTCTTGCGTGTAAACTCGTTCGTAACCGCGACTAGCAGTCGGAAAGAATTGATTAAAACTACCACCTTGAGTCGCATCTTTAGCAACAGCTTGACCACTTTTTTGCTGGCTACTGTTTGCTTGTACTTCGTCAAAACGCGAGGGTGATTGAGCTTGACAAGCTGTAACGAATAATAAAATTGAGAGTAAAAAAGCCGCCAAAACCCTACGCGCATTTGGAAAAATCATTTATGTCTCCTTTAGATTGATTAATAGAAGTTGAGGTAGTGATTAGTGGCTAGTTTTGAGTTTTGAATCCTCAAGAGCTTTGAGTTCTCAGTTTTGTTAGCGTAGCGGTGCGTTAGCACGTTATGAATTGAGTAACTTTCTCAACTTATAACTCAGCACTCTTTACGAGTAACTCTCTTAAGCTCAGAACTCAACACTCATAACTTATTAACTCCTCTGCTACCCTACTCTTATTCACGGTAAGCAATTACAGCATAAAAAGGATCGCCTCCACCAGCACCTAACCATTGCAAGATTGGTGCTTTGGATTGACGCGCAATGACTTCGGGAGGTGTAAATCCAGGTACTGACTCAAAGTAGTGTTTAACCAACTCGACTCGGCTAGCTTCAGATCCCTCACGCCATGCTTCGATTGCTTTTTGAAAAAACATTCGATTGGAGAAGCTAATGATCGCAACTCCACCTGGTTTAAGAATGCGATGAATTTCGGAAAATATAGCTTCGGGATATTGTAGATATTGTACTGATACGGTGTTGAGTACCGCATCAAAATCTTGGTCTTTGAGCGGAAACTTAGGATTTTCGTTGAGATTTTGCACAAAATAATGATTCAATTGCGAATTACGTGCTAATTCCTCTTCATTCAGTCCGTGTCCTTCAACATGAGAAAATTCTATCTCTTTAGGCAGATGCGAAACCCAACTACTCATCATGTCAAAGATACGGGTATTAGGCTTAAGGCGGAGGCGATACAAATCGGTTAACTGTTGAATAAAGCCATCGTCAACATGCGTGACAAATCGCGGATACGCATAAAACTGTTGATCGTCGGAACTGTCTAATTTTTGTCTTTGGTTAGGTCGCAGCATTATATGGGTCTAGTTATCATAGCTCTCCTTTCCCAGTTTAGAAAAAATGACAAAGTGTAAAGTTGGTTAAAAGGATCGGCGTCGGTTTTTAATTGCTTTAATGATGATTTTGCGATCGCAGATCTAAAATAAGCATCTCAATTGTTCCGCGAACAAGGAGATGAAACGTACTTTCCTGCTATACAACAGCTAATTATACAAATTCAATCAGAACGTTAGATGAAATATTCAGGTAGTGTATGAGTAATAAGAAAGCGATCGCTTCTACCAATAACGATCTATTACCCATTACCACTCATCCTATAAATTTACTACGACGCTTCGGTAGCAATTTGGTCTGTTTTTGCTGCCATAATAAAATCATTACGGTGCAATCCAGAAATGGCGTGAGTCCACCAACTAACTTTAACTTTGCCCCACTCTGTCAGTAATGCAGGATGATGCCCTTCATCTTCTGCGGCTGCACCAACGCGATTAGTAAAATCGAGTGCAGATTGAAAATCGGGAAACTTGTAAGTACGTTCTAAACGCGCTTCCCCGTCTACCTCTACAATATTCCAGTCGGGAATTTGTGGTTTGAGTTCGGTAATTTCTGCTTCTGTAACGCGGGGTGCGTCTTTGTGACACGCAGTACACTTTTGTTTTACTAAAGCTTCCATAATTCCCTCTTGCTGTAAATAATCTGATGTGAACTGCTTGTAGTGTTATTAGGCTACTTGCACTCTAGCAAATACGATGCAGATGCGAGAAGCTTTCATCTACGCTAGAAAAAGCAACGTAAAAAGCAAGTAACTCACAATGCAAACTGTAACAGAAGCTCAATTATCCAAGCTACCACCGCTGATTCCGCGTGAAATTCTCTTTGGCAATCCTGAACGCGCGCGTCCACAGCTATCTCCTGATGGGAAATATTTAGCGTATATTGCACCCGATGAGAAGAATGTTTTACAAGTGTGGCTGCGTACCGTAGGACAAGAAGACGATCGCAAACTCACCGACGATAAAAAGCGCGGTATCCGCGTCTATTTTTGGACATATGAAGGAGAACAGTTAATTTATCTCCAAGATACCGATGGTGATGAAAATTGGCATTTGTACTCGGTAAATATTAAAACTCAGATTGTCCGCGATTTAACACCGTTTCAAGGAATTCAAGCGCAACCAGTGGGGCTTGATCCGCACTTTCCAAATGAGATTTTAGTAGGATTGAATTTACAAGATCTGCGCAAGCATGATGTTTATCGAATTAACTTAAAAAACGGTGCAGTTGAGTTTGATACCGAAAACCCAGGAAATATTGTCGGCTGGTTGGCGGATGCACAGTTTCAAATTAAGGCGGCGATCGCAACTACCCCAGATGGTGGTTCGGATCTTTTATATCGAGACACCTTAGATCAGGAATGGCAGTTACTACGCCACTGGGGACCTGATGACGAAGGTTATCCTGCACTATTTTCTAATGATGGTCAAACACTTTATCTTATTGCTAGTCACGAGGCAAATACGCAGCGACTTCTTGCCTTAAATTTAGCGACTCGTGAAGAAACTGTGATTGCTGAAGATTCTCAGTATGACGTTGATGGTGTGCTTGTGCAACCACTTTCTCGGCGAATTCAAGCTGTTTCTTTTTATAAAGATAAAGAAGAGTGGCAAATTCTCGATCAAAGTATTGCACCTGATTTTACAGCAATTTCGCAGGTACATCATGGAGAATTTGGGATTGGTAGCCGCGACTTAGCAGATAAAACTTGGCTAGTGTCTTACTTAACTGATGATGGTCCTGTTTACTACTACACTTATGATCGCGAGTCGAAAAATAGTACTTTACTCTTCAGCAACCAACCAAAACTTGAAGGTTTGCAACTAGCATCAATGCAGCCTGTTTCTTATACTGCACGCGATGGGTTAACAATTTATGGCTACTTGACAACGCCTGTAGGAATCGAACCAAAAAAATTACCAACAGTACTATTAGTTCACGGTGGTCCTTGGGCGCGGGATACTTGGGGTTACGATCCTGAAGTGCAATGGCTGGCAAATCGCGGCTATGCAGTGTTGCAAGTGAATTTTCGAGGATCGACAGGTTATGGTAAAAACTTCCTCAACGCGGGTAATCGCGAATGGGGTGCAAAAATGCACGATGATTTAGTTGATGCGGTAAATTGGTTAGTCGAAAAAGGAATTTCCAATCCACAAAAGATTGCAATCATGGGTGGTTCTTATGGCGGTTATGCAACCTTAGTCGGGTTAACATTTACTCCTGATGTATTTGCTGCCGGTGTGGATATTGTAGGTCCTAGTAACTTAATTACGATGATGGAAAGTATTCCACCGTATTGGGAACCATTAAGAGCAATGGAAGCTCATCGTATTGGTAATTTAGAGACTGAACAGGAATTTTTAAAGTCGCGATCGCCTTTATTCTACGCTGATCGCATCAAAAAACCGCTACTGATTGCCCAAGGTGCGAACGATCCGCGAGTTAAACAAGCCGAAAGCGATCAAATTGTTGAAGCTGTAAAGAAAGCAGGTAAGCCTGTAGAGTATGCACTATATACTGATGAAGGACACGGCTTTGCGCGTCCTGAAAACCGCTTGCACTTCTACGCAGTTGCAGAAGAGTTTTTGGCAAAATACTTAGCTGGTAGATTTGAACCGATGGGAGATATCCCTGGTCATTCTGGTTTGATCCAATAGTTATAAGGTGGGCTTTTTGCCTGCCTTTAGTAATTATTTGTGTAAGTATTTCTAGAGTTACATTAAGCTCATTACATTATGTAATTTTGTGGCAGCCATTACTATTCAATTCCGCATTTTTACCCAACTATGTATCTAGAGTAAAAGCTAAGCTTACAGATAGCTTTTATTCATTTTATTACATCAAATCTATGTTGACAGTTGTACAAGCGCGACCTGATGAACGTGCTAAGTTTATTCAACGTACTTATACACATCTTGCTGGGGCAGTTGGTGCATTCATTGTAATTGAGTTCTTACTGTTTCAAACCGGTATTGCTGAAGCAGTCACTAATTTCGTTATAGCAAGTCAGTTTACTTGGCTTGGTATTCTAGGGGCATTTGCTCTGCTAGGCTGGATGTCGAAGGAGTTAGCATCAAAAGCAGATTCGGTACAAACTCAATACATGGGGCTAGGAATTTATGTTGTAGCGGAGGCTTTGATCTTTGCACCTCTTTTGTACATCGCAGCACAGTTTTCCGATCCTAGTGTTATTCCAACATCTGCAATTTTGACGCTATTACTCTTTGGTGGACTGACAACCGTTGCATTTACAACGCGCAAGGATTTCTCTTTTTTAGGTGGAATTCTTAAAATTAGTGGTTTCGTTGCTTTGGGGCTAATTATTTGTAGTATTTTGTTTGGTTTTACATTAGGGCTATTTTTCTCAGTAGCAATGGTAGTATTCGCTTCAGCAGCAATTCTTTATGACACATCAAACGTGATGCATCACTACTCAAAGAATCAATATGTAGCAGCTGCGTTAGAATTGTTTGCTTCAGTTGCACTTCTGTTCTGGTACGTATTGCGAATCGTCATGGCGCTGTCTTCACGCCGCTAATTATTATTTTCTATACTTACCCTGAACTCCCACGTATTAACCGTTGGGAGTTTTTTATTCCAGTATTTCTAAATCAATATCTAAAGCATTAAGTTGTTCATAAAAAAGCGATCGCAACTTCTTGACAATTCTTTTGCCTTTTTGCCGTTCAACTGTTGAGTATAGTCAGGTAAGGTTTAATTCAGATACAGAAACCATAATGTAACTCAAGCTAGCTGTGATACTAATTTTAAAATTAGATTGAGATAGAGAACATTTAGTGAGGAACTTACAGCCTATTGCAAGTTTATGAGGTACAGTAAGAGGAGTACACAAATGAAGTCTAATGAAACCGTACTCGCTCGACTTGCGAGAAAAAATAGTTAAGGCATACACACAAGGTGACACCTCAATCAG
>NZ_JADEWN010000065.1 GCF_015207655.1 Gloeocapsopsis crepidinum LEGE 06123
CATCGTAGTCCCGTCAATTTTGGTGTTAATGTCCTCTGTGGTTTGATTGCTTATTGTCATCAGCCCAAAAAGCCCTCCCTTCACTTAGAATGGGCTTTACCTCCATCTGCTTAACCCGAACTCAGGTTATTTACATAACCTTGCTTATTTTCTACATTACAAGTCGTATCTAATTGCTGTATTAAATTTTTAAGCTACATTCATGCCTTAATACGGATAGACTTACTACTCAAATCTGTCAGCCACTTTGCTGAAAATGCCGTAAAATCACACAACAATGTCAATTGGCTGAATGCCATAAAGATAAAAAAATCCTCATTCCCTTAGAGAAATGAGGTAATATCAGTTCTCAAATTGTGTAATTAGCAGGGCACTACTTCTGGCAATTCCTCATCGCGGAGTAAATTAAGCACCATTTCTTTGTGATCCTGAAAGACAGAATGCTTTTTTGAGTGATAAGTGCGATCGCCTGGTAAATCCATGTTTACTTCAGTTTTAATTGTGCCTGGACGAGAAGTCATAACGTAGAGACGTTGCGAAAGAAAAAGTGCTTCTTCTACATCATGAGTAATCATTAAAATTGTTGTTCCCGTACGCTGCCACAACTCAAGTAGGAATTGTTGCATTCTCTCTTTTGTTTGGGCATCTAAAGCACCAAACGGCTCATCCATAAGTAATATTCTTGGTTGAGATGCTAAAGCCCGTGCGATCGCCACACGCTGCTGCATTCCTCCAGACAGTTCTTTGGGTAAAGCATGAGCAAATTGAGTTAATCCGACAATATCCAAATAGTACGCAATTTGTTCGCGTCGTTTAGCAGTAGGAACACCTTGCAACTTTAATCCAAAGCCAACATTTTGCGCTACACTCATCCACGGATAAAGCGTATACTTTTGAAATACCATCCCTCGATCAGCTCCTGGTCCTGTCACAGAAACACCATTAACCTTGATTTCACCCGATGTCGGAGTATCCAACCCAGCAATCAATCGCAGTAGAGTGGATTTTCCTGAACCAGAAGCTCCTACAGCACAAACAAACTCACCTTGCTCAATTTTTAAATTAATATTTTGTAGCGCAACTAATGTCCCTTTTTTAGTCTTAAAATGTTTATGTAAGTTATGAACTGATAAATTCATCAACTGTCCTTCATCTTATAGAAAATTATTTATTTACCCAACGAGCAGAAACTCTTAAAAGTAAACGAAAAAATAAATCAATAGTTAAACCAATAATACCAATAACAATTATTCCAGCAAAGATTTCATCTGTTCTTAAATACCTTTGAGCTATACTGATTCTACGTCCTAAACCTGTTGTAGCAGCAATCAATTCAGCAACAATTACTAAATTCCATGAAGCAGCCATGTTGACGCGGCAAGAATCAATAATGCTTGGTAAAACATAGGGAGTAATAACTTGAAGTAAAACTTGTTTTCGTAATCCTCCTAATGTGTAAGTTGTCTCTACTAGTTCTTTAGGAACAAATTTCACTGCATCCATTATCATCAAGGTATTGAAAAACAAGGTTCCAATAAAAATTAAAAGAATTTTAGGTAATTCACCTAATCCAAAATAGAGAATGAGTAAAGGAATGAACGCAGGTGCTGGCATATAGCGCACAATACCAATGACAGGTTCCATCAAAGCACGAATACTATTAAATGTACCCATCAAAATACCTAGTGGAATTGAAACTATAGCTGCAAGCAAAAAACCACCCAAAACTCGAAAAATGCTAGCACCTATATCTTCGAGCAAAGTCCCATTTTGCCATAACCGTAAAAGTGCTTCGCCAACAGCTAGAGGAGTAGGTAAAAATAAAGAATCTACCACCCCAGAATTAGAAACAATCCACCATAGCCCAAAAGGCACTGCGATCGACAAAAACATTAACGTCCAATTTAAGGACTGAGGAATATCTTCACCAATACGCCAAAAAATAGTTGGTGGCAGCGTTTTATGTGGAGGGGTAGAATTCATAAAGAGTGTTAAGTCGTGAAGTGTTGAGTGTTGAGTTATGAGAGTTATGAATGTTGAGTTATGAGTTATGAGTTTAAGAGAAGTTTTGAAATTTCTTTTAATTAATTCAAAACTCACGCATTCACAACTCAAAACTTAAAATAAATGCTTCCGGCACCCTCCTTCGCGAACACAACTCAAAACTTTCTAAAGACATGACTAACCTTTGTGGGAAGCAGCATAAGCTTTCACAAACCGATCGTCAAACATACGTGATAAATCTGGAGTACGCTTGATTAGGTCAGCTTCCAAAAGAAAGTTGTTAATTTCTTTAGCTGCATAGTGTAACGAATTCATATCATTTCCTGGTTGAAAAGCTTGTAAGTTTTGCTCTACAGTAAAAATTGTTGTACCCGCATCATAGGTTTTATAGTCTTCAACTGAAACACCAGCTCTTTGAGCCATAATTTCCAGAGATTTCTCTTGGTTTGCTTGCACAAAGTCTAAAGTATCAAACCACGTATTTACAAGTGCTTGGACGTCTTGTGGACGCTCATTTATCATTTTGCGGCTAACAACTAAATGGTCTGGAATTGCACCAGGAAAGTCTTTGGAACTGAATAATTCTTTGCTACCAGGGCGTTCTAATGCTTTAGTTGTAAATGGAGCATAAACTGCTGCTGCATCAACTCTTCCTGCGGCAAATGCTGCGGCTGCTGCACCTGTTTCTAAAGGTAAGAATTCAACATCTGCTTGAGTCATACCAGCTTCTTTCATTCCTAAAAGTAGTAGGAAATGATCTACAGTTCCTTCTTCTGCGGCAACTTTTTTACCTCTCAAATCAGTAATACTATTAATTCCTTCACGAACAATAATTTTGTCATTACCAGTTGAGTTGTCATTGACTAAAACAACAACTTGATCAGAGGCATTCGATACTGAACTAATTGTTTGATCTAAAGTTTGGCAGTTAGCATCTAATTGACCTGCATTCATGGCATTCATAGAATCTAAGTAACCATCAAACCATCTCAGATCTACTTGGACATTATTTGCAGCAAATAAATTTTGTTCATTGGCAACTGCCCAAGGAAACCAACCAGGCCAACCACTATAACCCATTTGAACTGGTGTACTTGTTGCAGTAGTATTAGTAGCTTGTTGTGAAGGGGTACAACTAACAGCAACAGTTAAACTTACTAGAAATATGCTTATAAGCGATAATAATTTATGTATTTTCATTGTTTTCATCTATAAAATATGTAAAAAGTAATTTAAAATTATAGATGCTAGCAATCAAGAAGTTACTAGCAATCTATTTATGTTTTAGGTCAAGCTCATAACTGATTTTGCAGTATTTGACTGCACAGCATTTCGCAGCCAATTAAACCAGTTTTCTAGACCGTCATTAGTTTTGGCAGAAACCTGAATAATTGTGACATGAGGATTCATTTGACGAACATTTGCCTCTATTTGACTTATGTCAATTTCCAAATAAGGAGCTAAGTCAGTTTTTGTAATTAGCAAACAGTCTGCTTCTTGAAACATGACAGGATATTTAAGTGGCTTATCTTCTCCTTCTGTAACGCTGAGTAGCGCTACTTTAGCGTGTTCTCCTACTTCAAATTCTGCGGGACAAACCAAGTTACCTACGTTTTCTACTAGTAATAAATCAAAGTCTGACGGGTTATATTCGTGTGCGAGGCAATGAATTCCTCCTGCAACCATTTTGGAATCAAGATGACAAGAACGCCCCGTGTTAATTGCAATAACAGGAACATTGTATTGCCGCAAGCGATTTGCATCTAACTCTGTGGTCATATCTCCTTCAATGACAGCAATTTTAAACTCGTTGGTCAAAGCTGCCAAAGTTCTCTCTAATAAAACAGTTTTCCCTGCACCAGGGCTACTCATAACATTTAGGCAAATAATTCCCCACTGATCGAAATGAGCGCGATTGTGTTCTGCGCCTTGCTGATTAGCATGGAGTAAATTAATGCCCAATGCAGCGTCAAAAGTTTGGTGCATAAGTATCCTCTATTGTGTTAGTTGAGTATTCAACGCGGTCAATTTTGAGTTCTCGTCCTGAACGAATGTCTTCCATTGGAGAATGACATTGAGGACAAGCATATTGAATACCAATTTCAGGATGATATTCTTGTTGGCAGTGGTGACAAAAGGCAATTAAAGGTGTTTCTCTAATACTTAATTTGGTTCCTTCTAAAAATGTGTTTTGACTTTGCACCTCAAAAGCAAACTGCAAACTCAGAGGTTCTACGCAAGTAAATTTGCCAACAACTAGATGAACACAGGATATTTTCGGTTCTGATTGAGCTTTCCACCAATCTTGCAGCGTTGCAATTAACGCCTTAGTCATATCAGTTTCATGCATCTTCTACTGCCACTCACTGATAACTTCAGGTGTTGCTTCAGGATGGATGTAAGCTGGTTTCTCTTTTCGGGGTAGTTGTCCTGAAATAACTAAATGCGCCATCGTGTCGCAAATTACGCGAGTTGCCATTAGTGCAGTCATGTCGCTGACATCGTAAGGTGGAGAAACTTCAACGACTTCTAAACCGCATACTGGGGCTTTTTGAACAATTTTACCGAGTAGATAAAGTGCTTCCCTAGGTAATAAACCACCTGGTTCAGGCCAGCCTGTGCCAGGGACAAATCCGGCATCGATACAGTCAATGTCAAAACTAATATAAACGCAGTCAGTACCATCTAACGCTCGTTCTAGAGCAAATTCCACTGCTGTATCTAAGCCCATTTCGGTGATGTCAGTAACAGTGAGAATATTGGTAGCGCGATCGCGGCATACTTTAACACCTGCACGTGGAACTTGCCAACCGCCGATTCCTAATTGCACTAAATTTTTTGCAGGGGCATTTTTAATATTTGTTGCGTGAAACCAAGGACAGGTGTGCATTCTTTCATCTAAGTCCGTCTCTTGCGTATCTACGTGGCGATCAAAGTGAATAATTCCTACTTTTTTATCGCCTAAGTGACGGCAGACTCCACGTACTGTAGGAAAACCAATTGAATGATCTCCTCCTAAAATAATGGGAAAAGCGCCCGAACCAAAAATATGGGCAATACCTTTAGAAATTTGATCGAAAGACTTCTCGTTGTTGCCAGGAATTGTGAAAACATCACCAACATCACACAAAGTTATTTGTTCGCGTAGATCAACACCGAGTTCAAAGTTATATGGTGTATATAAAGCAGAAATGCGACGAATACCCTGCGGACCAAATCGCGTTCCTGGGCGGTAAGTCGTACCTGAATCATGTGGCACACCAACGATCGCTACGTCATATTCACCTACTTTACGAACATCTTCGATGTAAGGTGCTTTCAGGAAAGTATTGATACCTGCGTAGTGAGGTAATTCACCGCGAGAGAATGTAGAAATTGTGCGATCGCGAATGCTTTCTGCAGCTTCTAACCCAAACTCTAAACCACGCGAAACTTCTTGTTGCCAGCCTGTAAAAGATAACTGAGTCTCTTTTTCTAAAGCTCTTTGTGCTTCAGTAGAATTCTGTTCGGAAGGGCGTTCGCCTTGTGTCATGTCTCTATCCTGCAAGTTTCAAGTTACAACCAGATTATTACTTCTAGCAATACAAAAGCCCGGACAGCCAGTCACAGTAGTTGTACTGTTTTGTGTCTCTCCCGGGCTTTTTTCCCGCCGTGTACCGCCTAGTTCTTTCGACTTCCAGGCTGGCTGCTTCTCTTGGACCAGTCATTTAAATTTCCAATAATTCTGATAATTTAAACCGGAACCCTAGAAGCTATTTGATTGTTTTTACTACATCTTTTGAAGTAGGTTATGGCTGTCTCAATGCTTAAATCAGAAATGCAAATTAGCAAGTAGTAAATCATAATTTTGTAGCTTTGTCTACATTACTTAGCTACAACACAAATTTAGAAATACTCTGACTTTTTGTCATGCGCAATTCCACTGAAAACTATCACAAAGCCATCACTTACTGTAAGTATGACTATTACAAATATAGTGATATTCTATGCAGTAACCTAGATTATAGTTACTTATTTACTTCTACAACATATGGTTGGGGTTTCAGCACTGAGCAACAACTGTTTAAAATAGGTAGTTAGCACCAAAAGATATTGTTAACGGTATTTTTTGCAAGAAGTGTATTAATATATACAAAATGTCAACTGCTGAACCCAAAACTCCTAAAAAAGTTCTTTATCCGAGCAAGACAATAAAAAGAGCAAAAGTGTCGCTTGTCTGTTCTCCCTTTCAAAGGCATTTATTTGAAACGATGCGCTATCAAAGTGTTCCAGTAAGTGCGATCGCTACGACAGGAGTGCAGCAAGGCTATATCGAACGTCCTTTATCCGAATTATCAGTAGAAAATGCGTTGCTGTGGTTAGTCAAAGTGGGAGTATTGCGACGGGAAGTCGATGGACAGGGAATTACAGATAGTTTTCGCTTAACACCGCTAGGTCGTCAAGTGCTAGAAGAACAAGGAACGTGGGAATCGACACCTCGCGATCTCATAACTAATACGCTCAACCGCTGGTTGCGACTGCCATTTTAATTGAGATTACTTTACAAGTAGTTAAAAGTGAGCAGGAAAAGGGAAAAATATAAAATGAGACTTATGCTATGGCAACAGTCAATATGGTTAGGACATTATAGAGAAACCCAGAATCATTTCTCTAATTACGGGCAAAGCATTGCCTAGCCCCTGTTTTAACCCTGACCCTTGATCCCTGCTACATAACTATAGCCAACTTGATACCTCACTTTTTTAACTTCTTGAGCTAAACGCCCCTTATGAAAGCAATCATGGTGGTAGGAACCACATCTCACGCTGGAAAATCGCTCCTTAGTGCAGCTATTTGTCGCATTCTGGCGCGGCGTGGCTGGCGGGTTGCGCCCTTTAAAGGACAGAACATGGCTTTAAACTCCTATGTCACCACCAGTGGGGGCGAAATTGGTTATGCACAAGCAGTACAAGCTTGGGCTGCAGGAGTAACACCAACAGTAGATATGAATCCCATTCTCCTCAAGCCCCAAGGGAATATGACTTCTCAAGTGATTTTGAAGGGAAAAGCTGTAGGAAGAGTGAGTGCAACTGATTACTATGAGCAGTATTTTGAGGTAGGTTGGCAAGCAATTACAGAATCGTTACAACACTTAGCGGCAGATTTTGACTTACTTGTCTGTGAAGGCGCGGGAAGCCCTGCAGAAATTAATCTGAAGCATCGCGATTTAACAAATATGCGGGTAGCAAAACACTTAAATGCGTCCACTTTGCTGGTTGTTGACATTGATCGAGGTGGTGCTTTTGCCCATGTAGTAGGAACTTTAGAACTACTGGAACCAGAGGAAAGAGCGCTTATTCGCGGTATCGTTATTAATAAATTTCGCGGACAGCGATCGCTTTTAGACTCAGGTATTCAATGGTTGGAAGAACGCACAGGAATTCCTGTTTTAGGTGTTATTCCTTGGATTGAAGAAGTCTTTCCAGCAGAAGATTCTCTAGACTTACTCGAACGCAAGTCACACAAAGAGCAAGGTGAACTAGAAATTGCAGTTATCCGACTACCTCGAATTTCTAACTTTACAGATTTTGATCCTTTAGAAGCCGAACCCAGTGTATTGCTCAAATATGTTAGTCCCAAGCAAGATCTAGGACATCCCGATGCTGTCATTATTCCAGGTTCAAAAACAACAATTGCTGATTTGTTAATTTTACAAAGAACGGGAATGGCAGAAGCAATTCAACAGTATGCAGCAGCAGGTGGTACTGTGTTGGGAATTTGTGGTGGTTTTCAAATGTTAGGTAAATTCCTCGCTGATCCTGAAGGAGTCGAAGGGGAAGCAGGAAGATTTAAGGGATTAAGTTTATTACCAATTCAAACTGTTATTACTGGGCAAAAAATAGCGCGACAGCGACAAGTTGTCTCTAATTTTCCGCAAGTCGGATTACCTGTGGCAGGATATGAAATTCATCAAGGGCGATCGCGCTTAGTAGAATCTCCAGACACAGCACCTAATACTTATCAAGCTTTATTTGATGACTCTAGCTTAGGCTTAGTCGATAATTATCAATCTGTATGGGGCACTTACTTGCATGGTATTTTCGATAACGGCGCTTGGCGGCGCGCTTGGTTAAATCGCCTGCGGCAACAACGTGGTTTAAAATCTTTACCTACAGGTGTGTCCAACTATCGCAAGCAGCGCGAAATGGTCTTAAATACACTTGCTGCTATTGTAGAAGCAAACTTAGACTTGACGAAGATTTTGCCGTCTTGAGATCATGGCAGTTAAAATACATTTTTTGCCAGATGATGTAACGGTTACAGCTACAGTAGGCGAACTGCTATTAGATGTTGCTGATCGCGCTGGGGTAACAATTCCTACGGGGTGTTTGATGGGTTCGTGTCACGCTTGTGAAGTAGAACTAGAAGATGGCGACACAATCCGTGCTTGTATAACCACAGTACCACCTGGATATGATGAACTAGTTATTCATTTGTTTAGCGATCCAACTTGGTAGATTTAAAAGGGAACGGGATCAGGGAATCTCTGTAAAACCCAATTCCCTCTTCAATGAGAGATATTTTAGTTAAAGTCTTCGCGAACTACTGATATATTGACCGTGAATATTCACGAAATAGGGGACTAAGTAAGTAAGAATCGCTGAGATCCAGCGATCGCGCGTCATTTTTCCTTGGATAAAAGCTGCACCATGATTGATGACAAACAGCAGTGAACCTATGGTAACTGCAACCTTGAAAGCAATTGGCATAAATTTAGGATTGACAAGGCTAACAAGATAACCTCGTAGGAATTTCATTCAGCAAGCTTAACTATTAATAGTCAAATATAGCTTATAGCTTGTTAATTTAGTTACCGCAGCTATATTATTTCTGTGCAGCTTTTGCTTGGAGTGCATAGTCGCGGAAGCGTTCTAAATCTGCTTTAATCGTTGATTCCACCGCACGACCAAGGAATAGATTATCCATAATTTTACCTAAAATACCAGGGATTGCGTAGGAGATAGAAAGTTTAACAATACTGGTGTTGTGGCGATCGTAAAAGCGAATTGCGCCGCGGTTGGGCAATCCATCAACTGATTCCCATTGAATAATTTGCTGGGGAACCATTTTGAGAATTCGCGATAGCCATGTGAACTCTAATCCCCCGGTATTGAGCTTCCAGCGAGAGAGTTCAGGATTATCTTCTAAAACCTTAACTGATGAAATCCACTTCATCCACCGAGGCATCTGCTCAAGATCAGACCACAAACTCCACACGAGATCAATGGGTGCATCCACCTCAACCTGCACGCTATGTTCTAACCAATCTGGCATTCGATATATTCCTTTGTGTTTGCTGTGGTTTAACTACCAACCGCTGAAGGTTGGGGACTAACGGCTACTGTGCTTTCCAAAATTGCTTTAGCTGCAAGGCGTCCAGATAAAGTAGCGCCTTCCATACTATCGATATAGTCTTGCTGGGTGTAACTACCCGCGAGGAAAAAGTTTTCCACAGGTGTTTTTTGAGGTGGGCGATAGGGGTCCATCCCAGGGGCTTCGCGATAGAGTGATTGTGCTAGTTTGACAACGTTATACCACGTCATGTTTAGGTGACGAGAAGAAGGAAACAACTCATGGACTTGCTGCAAAACATGATGTGTGATCGCCTCGTTACTTTGTTTGATAAAAGGATCTCCAGGAGTCAGTACAAGTTGCATCAATGAACCTTGTCCCTCACGATAATAATCGCTAGGGCTAGTCAATGCTAGGTCAGCGAAGCAAGAAAAATCAGCATCGGGAGTGTATAGCAAATTATCCATACCCGCAGCACGATCGAGTTGCTGGCGTTCGGTGGCATTGTGTAATTCTGTCACCCAACCATCAAATCGCAGTTGTACAGTAGCAACGGGAACTGTATCTAATTTATAAATATTGTCAAATTCTGTCCACTTGCGCCATTGTTGTGGTAATAAACGCTGAACCCCTGGGACATCACACGCACACACGTAAGCATCCGCAGTCATTATTGCTTCAGTGTCCCCTTGCGCAATAACTAATCCTGTGACGCGAGTCGGTGCTTCAGCGAACTGAATTTCTCGGACACGGCGACGAGTATAAATTTTGGCTCCCCGTGCTTCTAAGTAATCAATAATTGGCTTGTGTAAGTATTCATAAGGCGAACCTTCAAGCATTCGCAATACTGATGCTTCAGTACGTGCAGCAAACATTTGAAAGATTGTCAGCATACACCGTGCTGAAATATTTTCGGTATCAATAAAGCCTAGCGCGTAAGCAATTGGATTCCACATTCTCTCTAAGCTACCTTGCGAACCTCCCTGGCGGCGAAACCAATCAGCAAAGCTGACATCATCCAAATTTCGGATTGTTGTCATTGCGCCGTCGAAGTCTACCAACCCGCGGACAATGGGACTTGTTCCAAGTGCGATTGCATTTTGGATTTTATCTTGTACGGATAATTGCGATGTAGTAAAAAAGGCTTTTAAGCCGTTGAAAGGTGCGCCGGTGAGAAAACGAAAATCTAAGGCTCCGGTTTTTCCTCCCTTGTTGATAAAGGTATGGATATGCTCTTTGAGGCGGAGATTTTGATCGGCTCCTACTTTCTTCATTAATTCAAATAGTTGGTAGTAGTTACCGAAAAAGACGTGGAGTCCCATTTCAACATGATTGCCATCGGTATCTATCCAACTGCCGACCTTACCACCAACAAACGGGCGAGATTCAAAAATTTCTACTTCCCACCCAGCATCTGCTAAATCTACGGCGGTTGCTAGCCCAGCCAACCCCGCTCCGACGATTGCAACGCGCATTCACTCTATCCTTCTCACATTTTCTTTACATATTTTAATCTGAAGGAGAGGAGATATTTTGTCTAATTTAGAGCGATCGCAATTTTCCAATAGTGATGGTGGGTAATTGTAAGTTTCTTAAGTCAAGGCTGCTTATATACTTTATTCAAATTGTGGCATGAGTTGCAGCGTACCAATTCCTAAGTCTTGCGGAGAAAGCGATCGCGCTTCAAACAATGCCATCATGTCGCGTAATTGCGGCTGTCCCCGCGAAGCACCCATTAAGCCACGGGCAATGATTAAACCACAGTAGCCTTCGGTTTTTTTGCAGCGTTCGTCCCACTTTTTGCGTGCAGCGATATGAACGGAATCGTCTTCTAAAAATTCACCGAAGAGAAATAACTCGTCATTTTCAGTTTGTAGAATACCCAAGTCATAGCGATCGCCACCGAAGACATCTGCCCCAGGATTGAACCCAATACCCTTAAGTCCTCCGGTTGCTTGAATTGCTTCAATTAAATTTTTGGCTTTGGGACGAGAGGTTTGAATCAAAATTACTGGTAAGCCATCTCCTCTAGAGGTCATTTCTCCAGGCTGTGCAAAGTGTGTCGCAGTTTCACGCAGATGCTCTACCATTTCCCACGAAATGACACCCAGACTAAGAAAAGAGTCTTCAGGAATCAAATCATCTCTAATTGCTCCTAAGCTTGGTACATCATCTACATCCACAAATTCATCTTCATGACCAAAACCCGCCATTGCTTCTAGCTCTGCTGCCAATTCTGGCATTGTGTTAACAGTGACATCAACCTGCACACTTTTACGAGTTTTATTTTTTGGTAAAGCAATGCGATAGCGATCGCTTAAATCTGGAAACACTTCCGCATTCAATTGACGGCGTTTGCTGCTGATAAATCTGGCAAGGGCTGCCAGCGCGAGAAATACTGCTGCTGCTTCTTCTTCATAAAGCACTGCACGCAATCCTTCAAGCGGGTGAATAATACCAAACGAAGGTTGAATTTGGGTTATTGGCAGATCTGCTAAATCGATAATATCGATTTCCTCATCTTCTTCCCCCCCTGTTCGTTCAAATGTTAAAAATAAACAATCCTGCTTCAAAAAAGCCTCTTCTAGCAATTCTGGAGATTCTTCCTCATCAGACAAAACCGAAGCTCGAAATCGTCGCAGTGAATCTTGAGAGCGATAGAACAAAATTCCATACTCCATTCCCAACATTCCCATAACCGAAGCATAAAGTGTGCCAACATCGTTTTGATTTAGCTCAATTGCCAGAATTTGATGTTCTTCGAGCAACTCCCAAGGTGCAGCTTGCCATATTTCTAGGGCTTTCTTCTTGAGAGGTTCAGCAAACTGTGATGGTAAATCAGGCGTGTACTCGTTTCTAACTTCTTGGAATCCACGATACAGTTCGTTGATGAGTGGCAATTGTGGCACATAGTCAATGACGATTTCGAGTTCTTGAAGGACACCACGCAAGAAGAACTGTAATTCGCGATCGCTGACGACAATTTTTTGAGGACGTGCGGGTTTGGCTGGAGAATTGGGATGTTCCATTGCCCGCAGTAAGGTACGCACCACAGCTTCTGGACCACTTTCTGGGGCGACTACATCCATAGCTCTAACAACGCCTTGCGAACCGTCTACCCACAAGATGCATTCACCTTGTACTTCTGAGTCTTTGTGAGTTGACAAAGGACGTCGATCTCCTTCCCAGACACTCGAGATCTGGTTTAATTTTTGTAATCGACGACGGGTAGAGCAATTTAAGGACATTGTCATATAACCAAGCTAACCAGAACAATGCGATTGTGAAGCATTAGTTTGAGAGCCTTTTTGCAAGTCTCTGCTGTTTGAGGGTTACAATCTCTATATGTATTTAACCCTTTAATACTAGGATAGAAACCTTTGGAGTGCTTTTAAAGGAGCAAAGTAAATTCCTCAAACCTTTGTATCTCAGCCGTTAAAATAAACGAAAAAGCTGAGATAAGTTTACGTTAAAAGATATCAGGAGTTTGATCGGATTATGGTACAAGCACCATCACAACAACGCGGTATTCTACTCAGTGAAGCAGCTTTACGCCAAGTAATGTTTTTGCGTGACCGACAAGGTAAAGATTTGTGTTTACGAGTTGGTGTTCGTCAAGGCGGCTGTTCGGGAATGTCTTACATGATGGATTTTGAAGATCCCAGCAAAATCCGTAGCGATGATGAAGTCTATGACTACAACGGCTTCAAAATCGTATGCGATCGCAAAAGTATGCTATACCTCTATGGTTTAATGCTTGACTATAGCGATGCTATGATTGGTGGCGGTTTTCAGTTTACCAATCCCAATGCCAACCAAACTTGTGGGTGCGGTAAATCGTTCGGAGTTTAATTAAGTTGGTATGTTGTCAGGCTTTAGAGCAAGTAATGGGTAATTGGAAAGCAGTTAGCATTTAGCCATGAGAAAATCAACAAAAGCTAATTGCTGATTGCTACTAATTCCCAGTTTTAGTTACATTTATTTTTACCCACTTACTTAGTAATGACAGAAACGGTCGGCTCTCTATTTGAAACTGCTATAGAACGCTACAAAGCTGGTGAAGACCCTGCAACTTTGATTCCAGTTTTTCAAGAACTTTGCGATCGCTCTCCTAAAAGTAGTGCAGCTTGGACTTGTTTGGCGTGGATTTATTTGCTGAATGACAAACCAAACTCAGCGTACAAGGCAGCCCAAAAAGCAGTAAAGCTGCATCCTCACGATCCCCAAGCCCGCGTGAATCTTGCAGTTGCTATGTTAGAAACAGGTCAAAAAGGAGTACGAGAACACATCGATCATGCGATGCAATTGATTATGATTGACTCAGAAATGCGCGATGAAATTAAACAAAGTATTGAGGATGGTTTAACTCGCAAACCTGAATGGAAAAGCCTGCAAAGAGTTCAAAGCTGGTTGTTTGAAGCCTAGGATATAGTGCGCTTGATCGTTAATGGTTAATTGTTAATGAAAAATATTTATAGTGACCATTGACTAGCACAAATTTTAAAGTTGTCTTTATTTTTACCCACTTAGTTTATTTGATTATTGCAATCCAGTTTAATTTAAATGAAAGACAAATTATTAAATTGGTTGAATACTGCTTTAGTTGCCGACTTTTTCCTTGTTTTATTGAGTTTTTTTTGGCTGGCGATCGCAGTAATTGGTCATACACTCCATATTCCCCTTGGGTTAGATCTGTGGTACAAGTTATGGCAACCAGTGTTTACGCCTGCAATCGGTATCTTGATGGCTGGGTCAATCGTGAGTGGGTTAATCAGTTGGATATTTAAGCGGTTAAACTCACAACAACAGTAATGTTGAGCAGCGACCAATCGAAATAAAACGGACAAAAAACTTCATATGTCTGTTCGACTGCGATAACTGCTAATTTCGCACAGCGCGATCTGATCGGGGACAACTTAATCAACTACCATACCCCGTATTCGAGCGATCGTTCAGCAGGCAATAGTTAAGTGCGATCGCCATTAACGTTGACAAGTAACTCTGCTCTAAAAAACGAACAAGTAGGGTAAAAATATAGCAGATATTCTCAGCAATCCTGATAAGTAAAGTTCTAGAGAAAATAGAACGACTGTGCCGCAACTTCTACAGATGAATCTTCTGAGTGTCTTTGACTTGTCTCACTTTCATCGAAAACTGCTATGCATTTGCATCACGCAATTGGCAATTGTGTGAACGATAGCACGCACTGAGTCAGCTTTTCGGAGAAACTAAAATGACTATTTACTAAACCTATGGGTATGGACATTGGATTAGTCGGGGTCGAAAAAACTATCAGCATCTAAAGTTGAATCAACACTAAGCTACTGAAAAGGAGACATCTAGATTATCGATGAGGTGAACACAGTGAAAATACGGTTGTTTGAAAAACAGGATACTGAACAAGTAGCACGGTTATTTCACGAAACAGTACATGAAATCAACATCCGCAATTACTCAAGTGCTCAAATTGAAGCATGGGCACCTGATGATATTCACTTCATCGATTGGGAGAAGAGATGTTTCAGTCGATTTACCTATGTTGCTGACGATCAGGGTGTAATTGCTGGATTCGCAGAGCTAGAGCCTAATGGTCATATCGACTGCTTCTATTGTCACAAAAACTATCAACGTTGTGGAGTGGGCAGTCAAATTTATCAAGTAATTGAAGCGAAGGCACTTGACTTAGAGATAAATCATCTATTTGTTGAAGCAAGCATCACAGCAAAACCGTTTTTCCAACGCATGGGGTTTTCAACTGTTAAACAGCAAGAGGTAACTTGTCGGGGTGAAATATTCATCAACTACGTCATGGAGAAATTGCTGTGAATAGGAATATAACAACTCATTCGAAACGGATTGCTTGAAAGTTACTGCCATAGCTGCAAACTTTGACAGACTTCACACAATTGCTTGATTCAGAGTACAAGCATCGTAATCTTAGTCATACAATACGTCTCAAATTCTGTGAGATTGATGAGCTAAGCAGATTTAGCACTAGTTTAGCGACAATTGTCTCACCAACTATCTTCAATTAAGCCGCCACTTGAACCGAAGTAGTTGAACTTAAAAGTTATCAAGACACGAGCTTAGTTATGACAAAATATCTGCTAGCGCTTGTTTCACATTCGGGTACTGAAACTCAAAATTATACGCTTGTGCTCGTTGCGGCAAAACTTTTTGTCCTTCTAAAACAACAATTGCACCATCTCCTAAAAGCGCTTCTATCGCAAAACCAGGAACTGGTAGCCAAGAAGGGCGATTCATAACTTCTCCCATCATTTGACAAAATTCTGCCATTCGTACTGGATTGGGTGCAGTAGCGTTGAGCACACCTTGAATATCTTCGCGGTTGATTGCTTCAACAATCAAACTGACTAAGTCATCGCGGTGAATCCAGGAAAACCACTGACGACCACTACCAATTGGACCACCGGCAAAGAGTTTAAAGGGAGTAACCATCCGTGCGATCGCACCGCCCATCCCTAAAACAATACCAAATCTTAAGATAACTAGGCGAACACCATAATCCAAGACTTTCTGTGCTTCAGCTTCCCAAGCGCGACAGACTTCCGCTAAAAAATCATTACCCGATGAACTTGACTCATCAAAAGTATCTGTTTCACTTGTGCCATAGTAACCAATGGCAGAAGCATTGACTAAAACTTTAGGCTTAGGATTTGCTTTGGCGATCGCTTCGACAATTTTTTGCGTACCAAGTTGGCGGCTTTGAAATATTTCCTGCTTGCGTTGGGTTGTCCAACGTCCTTCGGCGATCGATTCTCCAGCAAGATTGACAACTGCATCACAACCAGCAATTGCATTTTGCCAAAAGCCTGATTCTGTAGAACTATATGCCACAATTTCTACGTTAGGGTAAGCTTCCTTAGGAAAAACTCGTTGGGCACTTGTAGAATTGCGTGTAAAAACTACTACTTGGTCGCCTTGTGCGTGGAGGCGTTCTACCAAGCGACCACCGACAAATCCTGTTGCTCCTGTAATTGCTACTTTCATTTAACTTGCACCAACTGGTGTCATCTTAACAATTGCTCCAAAGCGAATCTAGCATTTTTCTTGTGTCTTCAATGATCTACCTCTAGAGTGGAGTATTGCGATGCGAGCATTACGGACAATTGTAATAACTTGTTCAATGTTATCCGAAGTATTACCGCTGAGGCGATGATTACACAAACCAACCAAACTGTATACAATGACGCCGAGCAGCAATTTGTAGAACTGCTCGATATGATAGATTTAGACGAAAAATTAGCAGCACAACCGGAACTTGCCAGTCAATTTGAAGCATCAATTGATCGCGCTATTCAAGATGCCTATTACACCGGATCGGGTGATGAAGCAGCCCATCGTTTTTTACAGCGCGTATTGTATCGTATTAACCGCCTAAAGCTGTTTTGGTACGACGATTTGCGGCACTATACTAACGAACGTTCGGCTTATTTGCGTAGTGTACGCGATCGCATTGAACTACCTTGGCAAGCGTGGGAACTAGCACAACTTGATGTTGCTGCAATTCAACAAGAAGATGTTAAGCAAGGGTTAGCAGAACGCGGTGCGCGAGATCTCGATCCGCCGTTGTCTGAGGATAGTCGTTATATCCGCGAACAAACAACAGAAGCCGGATATCGCCGGATACTTGCCATTGGTTCTTTTGATGGTTTAGTTGAAGGTAGCCGCCTTTCGCGAATTTTAGGTGGTGCAGCGAATGAAGTACAAGCAACACTAACTAAAGTGTTACTTGAAGAATATGGTAATGGTCGCTTATCACGCAAGCACTCAACCTATTTTGCTCAAATGCTATCTGAGTTTGGCATGAATACTGAACCCGAAGCATACTTCGATCTGGTTCCTTGGGAAGTGCTAGCCTGCGCTAACCATAACTTTCTAGTCACAGAATGCAAGCGATACTTTTTGCGCTATAATGGTGGATTAACTTATTTTGAAGTAGCAGGTCCTGCGGCTTATCGCAATTATCTTGCAGCAGCCCAACGTTTGGAACTTTCACAAGCTGCAATGGGTTACTGGGAATTACATATTCGAGAAGACGAACGTCATGGACAGTGGATGCTGGATGATGTTGCTTTGCCTTTAGCACAGAAGTACCCTGAACAAGCTTGGGAAATCTTGCTGGGATACGATCAGGAAAAACTAATGGGCGATCGCGCAGGAGAAGCAATCGTGCGATCGGCAAAAGAAGCTGATTTAGCTGCAGTCAAATAAGCAAAATTACGTTCCCTGTTGTCTCTTGATAGGGAACGTAATTTTTAAAAAATAGTAGAAATGTTTATAGAGCAGTCATTATTTGAAGTAATTCTTCAGATAAATCTAACTTTAGCTTATGTTTTTTTGTAAATAGAACACCTGCTAGCATATAGATATTTTCTGAGTAAAAAGCCTGATTGTTTTTTCTTAATTCTGTGATTCTTTGTTGTACTTTAGGGTCAGAGCTATAGTAGCCAAATTTTAATGGTGAAACTATAAAATCAGCAATACCGTATCCTGTTGTTATTGCATAATCTATTAGACTTTCTGGGTTAGAGTAACTAGAGATCATTAATAATACATTCTCATAAGCCAAAGATAGAAGCTTTTTTGTAATAGTAATCCCATCTGTTCCTCCATGCAGCAATGGCTGATATATTTTATTGTCCTTCGCAGGCAAGTAAGGCGGATTTGAGATTAAATACTCAGCTTGATGTGCCGCGTCAAAAAATGACGTGTTGTGTATTATATAATTTCTCGCTAATCCAAAGGCTTCTATTTTAGATTGAGCAGCTTCGTACGCTAAGTGATTGATTTCAAAGCCGTGTACCACTCCAGGAAATCTTGTCCTCACTAATGATTTTATTACTGGACTACCATCACCGGAGCCAAATTCAACGATCGCTTTTGAGGCAGGACAATTATTTAAAACTAATGATTCTATGCAAAATGCATAAAAATCTGATTCTTCTGGGCAAAAGAAAACGTCTTTTAATGGCTGCGGAGAAGTAAGCATAGAAATTTCAGTAAACTTATATACTGAAATTAATCTTTAAGCTTTTCTTTATTCATCTATCGCTAGTTCTATACCTAAAAGCCTAAGTATTTAAACTAAAAATTACTAAATTACACAAAAAGGATTGATCGTCCAAATCTGATAATATGCAGTAACAGACTATAAGTTAGCTAGCTCTATCAACTTAATTCAACCTAGGATAACTATATAAGATGTTGAGTGTAGATAAGCAAAATGTCTACTTTACAACAATATTAATTTGGTTAATTAGCCCACTTATCTTAAGTCATTGCTAGCAGCGAACTATCAAACATTATTGTGCTACCACAGGACGTTTTACTGCAAAGCGTCTGGCAACAATAATTGACCCTAAATTAGTTAATAAACAGGTGCTTGCTAACCATAGCAAGATGTATGTTGGAGCCATCACAACTCCGATCGCGAACCAAGTCCAGATGTGCAACAACATCAACACTGCAAAGATACTAGCAATTCCTGCTGATTGGTAGACCTGAGATAAGGGACGCCGCAACGCTGTCAGCAGCATTGTCAGCGAGGTAGCGATTAAGTTAGCAGGAACTAATACTGCACACAAGGCAATACAGTGATTACGTGAAAGCTCTGCAAGAGTGTTGAAAAACATTCAGTTACCTAGACGATCTAAGTTGCCAAATCCTAACACTAATTTTTAGTCAATGAACCATTGACTCGCATAATATTAAACTTTTCGTAATAATCGAGGTGAGGAGCGATCGCCTATAACGTCATGAAGAATGAAATTGATAGCAAGATAATTTGGAGTGCGATCGTATTAAGTATAAGTATTGTAGGGGTGCTTAGTTGGCGATCGCTTGCTTTTTGGATTTTGAAACCCCTCATTAGGCGTAAGTTTCCCACAGTTGAATGGTTAACGACACAAGAATTAGCACAATGGCAGAACTCTCAAAAGCCACAGCCGATTTTACTTGACGCTCGCAATGCAGCAGAATATCAAGTGAGTCATCTGCAACAAGCACAGCATATCGATCCGAAGCAACCTGAGTTGTCAGCTTTACCGCCGCAGGAAACACCAATTGTTGTCTATTGCTCAGTAGGCTACCGTAGCGCGAAAATTGCAGCAAAATTAACTGAGGCTGGTTACAAGCGCGCATATAACCTTGAAGGTAGTATCTTTCAATGGGTCAATGAAGGGCGTCCTGTGTTTCAAGACAACAATCAGACAACGCAAGTGCATCCTTACAATCCCCTTTGGGGACAACTTCTCAAATCAAAGTACCGCGCGAAAATAAATGAGGGAGAGTGACGGGATGACGGGGAGTTATAAGTATTGAGATAAAAAAATCTTTTCACTCAGACCTCAAATCGTTAAACTAAATCTCTCTTTGTCAACCTTACGGTTGATGTCTAACTCCTTAAAATTTTTCTAAGTTAATTAATAAAAGTTCACAAAGTTCTTTACCTAGGGAAGTAATGAGGGTGCGGAAAAATTTAGGAGTAAAAGTGACTCAACTTAAACCCATCAATCAACAAGTCGTAGCAATTGTCGGTGCTTCTAGTGGAATTGGTAGAGAAACAGCATTGCAATTTGCCAAGCGTGGAGCAAAAGTTGTTGTAGCAGCAAGAAGTGAATCAGGATTGCGATCTCTTGTAGAAGAGATTCAACGCCTTGGTGGTGAGGCGATCTATGTACTAGCGGATGTGAGTGATTTTGAGCAGGTAAAAGCGATCGCAGACAAAACTGTACAAGCTTACGGTAGAATAGACACCTGGGTTCATGCTGCTGCTACAGCCGTACTGTCTCCATTTGAGAAAATCACGCCAGAAGAATTTAAGCGCGTTATTGATGTCAACCTGACAGGACAAGCATACGGTGCGATGGCTGCACTACCACACCTTAAACGTGAAGGACGTGGTGCATTCATCAGTATTTCCTCAGTAGAAGCAAGACGTGCAATTCCGCTACAAAGTCCTTATTCTGCCTCAAAACATGGTGTAGAAGGGCTTTTAGAAGCCTTGCGTGTCGAATTGATGCACGAAGGTATTCCTATCAGCGTGACAAACATTATGCCTGCGGTAATTAATACGCCGTTTTACAACAAAGCCCGCACCAAATTAGGTGTAAAACCAACAGGAGTACCACCATATTATCAACCAAGCTTGGTTGCAGAGGCAATTTTGTATACTGCTGAGCATCCAACACGCGATTTTATTGTTGGAGATATTGGTAAGATTCTCGATCTTATGCAAAAAGTCTCGCCGCAACTCGTTGATGCATTGTTACTAGCGATCGGTTTTGTGGGGCAACGTACTGATGAACCGAAGTCAGAAGACGCACCAAACAATGTATTTGAACCTATCGAAGGTTATGACACATCGGAAGGAGACTTCAGCAATTTAACGATACCCAGTTTCACTGATTGGCTAGATAAGAATCCACCAATAAAGTGGGGTGCTGTAGCCGCTGCAACGTTAGGAGTTGCCACAGTTCTAAAAGCCTTGTTACCTGGCAACGATGCTTAAATAACAAGGAAACAAGCCTCTCAATTAAATTTACCTGAATTTAATCCCTACGAAAGAGATAAGCCAAATACAGAATGAGATATTTTCAAATAAATTGAGGCAATTAGCTCAAATCAAGCCATTTAAGTTTGCAGCAGAGATCAAATTATTATGAGTAACGAACCCGAACAAGTACTACCAGAAGATCCTCGCGAAGCTGAGCCAGGCAGAGGAGCGCCAGGAGATAATCACTATGGCGTGCAAATGGCACAAACAACCGATGTCAATCCCCCAGATGCAGTTATACCTGCTAATACTGACACGGAAAGAAGTGTACGGCAGGTGGAAGCGTTAGAAGCGCAAGAAGAGGGAACAGGATTACCTAGCACGGATGGTTATGTGGTTGACGAGTCAGGTAGGTTAGATAACTTTGCTGTTGAGCCGCCTATATATTACGAGGACGAGAAGTAGTTTTTAGCGTTATATCATCTGCAGCTGAATAACTAAACTACCTTAGAGGTGCTAGTGGCTAGTCGTTAGTTATAATTTACTGGTCGCTAGTCACTAATCATTTTGATTATGCTTTGAAAACGATTGCTGGATCGACGCGAGTCACTTTTTGAATGGCAAATGCAGCAGAACCAACACACATTAAAACTGTGACACCAAAAATTGCGATCGCACTTATAGGAGTAATCAAAATCATAATTCCCTGTGTTGCTATTGTCCAAGCCCCCACACCGTAGCACAAAATCATACTTGGTAGATAGCCTAAGATTGCCATCCACAAGGATTGCTCGACAATAACACCATAAATTTTCCAGTCGGAAGCACCCATTGCCTTAAGCGTTCCAAATTCTTTTAAATGATCTGATACCGACGAATAAAGAATTTGCCCGACAACGACAACTCCAACTATGACACCAACAATTGTACTAAGACCCAAAAGAAATCCAATTCCTGTACGCTGCTGCCAAAATTGTTGATTGTGTCTAATGAGTTCTGCTTGAGTAAAAGCGCGGGTGTTAGGTAGTGCAGTTTCTATTCTTTGCTTGAGTACTTGTAAATCTTCTCCTGAGTCTGCCTGAATTAGGACATGAGTAATTAAATCGGATGCTGCTAATGGTTTAGGTACAGGAGTTGTATCAGGCTCAGGCTGTGTATAAACGTTAGTACATTGAATATCTGACGAACCTGCTTGCACTTTGCACGATAAAGTTGCACTTTGACCGGAGTTAGCATAAGCGTTAGCATTTGACAAGGAAGTAAATATAAAGGGGTTAGAGACAATCGAGCGATTTCCTTGTGTTAAGCCAATGACTCGTGCTGGCAAAGTCGCAATTTCCTCAACTTCCCCAACATTGTGTACATTAAGTGTTGTGAGATTTGTCCCATCCAGCATCACCGTGTAAGGCTCCGATAAAGCACTAATGCTGCCTTGAGTAACGTTTTTGGGTGCAAACAGTTGCCCATTGGGATCGAAGCCAATAATTCGCACCAAGACAATCTCTTGCAACGAGTTACGCCAAATTGCACCTTTGAGCGTTAAAGGTTCTGCGCTTGCAACACCATCTACTTTTTGGGCGTCATTAACTTTGCTTGCAGGGATAGGCAAAGATAGTTCCAGATGCACAATACTCTCAGAAGTCACCCAGATATCCGCTTGCGAGTGTTCAATAATCTGTGTCGTTGAGCGAGTAAAGCCATTAAAAATCCCTGTTTGAATCGTTACCAAGCTTACTGCAAACATGATTCCCGCTTGGGCGACAAGAAAGCGTGGTAGATCTTCTAGGAGATTTTTTCGAGCAACTGAAACCATATTCAGTAAGTGAATGAAAACAAACGTAACTTAAGGGTTGTTAATGGTTAATTGTTAATAGTTGCCGAACCATCAACATCTTCACAGCAGGATGAGCTGATTAAGCCGCAACTTTAGTCGTTAGGCTGCATATGTTTTCACTGCCATATCTTCCTTTGATTCTTCCAATAATGTAGCTAATTGTGCTTCAATTTCGTCACGGACAATTTGCCGATATTGAATAAAGTGTTCAATTAATGCACAATTACTCAAATAAGGAACAAATACACCTGGATTATGGCGCATTATGCCAAATAGCTGTTTCCAGAATTGAAACCGAGTATTGCGTTTAAAGCCCTGTCGCCAGCAGATAATGAATACTGCTCGCATCTCGATAAGTTCCAACATCCGAAAGGGTGCTTTGTGTGGTGCTGGCTTCATTGCCATAAAGTGACGGTATACTCTTGATAGATAGCGACGAGGTTCATACAGTTCCCAGAAGCAACTAACGTACTCGCGTGCTAACTCTGGCAAAGGGCGCGTAGGAACAAAGTTTGTTAAAGTCATCTGATGACCTTCAGTTTCTTGCTTCGCCTCTAAAAGACGCCCTTCTTTCTGTAGACGTTGCCATAAAGCAGTATTTGGCAGTGCTTGTAATAACCCAAACATCGCTTTGGGAATTGCTGTCGCTTCCACAAAATTGATAATGCGATCGCCTGCACCAGGTTGTTCATCATCAAATCCCAGAATAAAACCTGCCATGACGCTCAAGCCAGCTTGATTAATTTTCCGTACCGATTCGATCAGCGAGTTACGTGTATTTTGGAATTTGTGAGTTAGCGCAAGGCTGTCGGTATCTGGCGTTTCAATTCCTAAAAATACCGAAGTAAAGTTCGCCGCAACCATCAATGCTAACAACTCATCATCTTGTGCCAAATCTACCGATGCTTCTGTAGCAAGACGAAAAGGATATTGGTGTTCTGCCATCCAAGGACCAAGTTCCCGTAGTAACAGTTTGACATTCCGCTTGTTACCAATAAAATTGTCATCGACCATAAACACTGAACGCCGCCAGCCTAAATCGTAAAGTGTCTGTAACTCAGCAATTAGTTGTGCTGGTGTTTTGGTTCGAGGTTTACGCCCATACAGCACAATAATGTCGCAGAACTCGCACTGAAAAGGACAACCCCGCGAAAATTGCACTGACATCTCGTTATAGGCATTGAGATCGAGGAGATCAAATCGTGGAATTGGCGTACTAGTAACATCAGGCTTTTCTCCTTTGGCAGTAAAAATTCCTGAAGTTTCGCCGCGTTCGAGCGCAGCAACAAGAAGTGGTAGAGTAATTTCGCCTTCATCTAAAACGAGAAAATCTGCTCCCGCTTCCTGCGCTGCATCAGGTACAGAAGTCACATAGGGACCACCCACTGCTACCAATTTATCCCGTCGCTTTGCCTCATGAATGAGATGCAGCATATCGGGTTTTTGGACAATCATGCCAGAAATAATGACTAAATCTGCCCAAGCCCAGTCTGCTTCAGTTTCCTCGCCTACATTGCGATCTACAAGGCGGAACTCCCAGTTTTGAGGCAAAATTGCTGCTACAGTAATCATCCCCAATGGGGGCAGAGAAACTTTACGGCCAATGAGTTCTAGTGCGCGATCAAAGGACCAGAAAGATTTGGGGAAAAGTGGATATAAAAGTAGTACACGCATTATATTTTAGGGCTAGTGGTTAGTGGTTAGTGGTTAGTGTCAAGAGTGCTTAACAACTAGTAACTAGCAACTAGTCACTAGTTCTTCCCCTGATCCCCGAACCTGACCTTTAATTAGTTAAGTTTGTTGTTTGTGCTAAGAGATGATTAGGTAGCGTTTGACGCAGGCGATCGCCATATAATGCTAAAGCATTACCACCTAGAAGTAACTCTAAGTGCTCGCGATCGTAATCTGCAACTGTCGCAGCATCATGGACGCAATTTTGTAATACGCCATCCCAATGACCATAATCGCCGGAGAAGCAAGCGAGGTGTTTGCCAGTTTCACCCATAGCAATATGTAGATAGGCAGGACCTGGATCGTCAGATTCAAACGAAGTGAAAATTTGTCCGCGCTCAAAGTATTCTAAGGGATCGCGGTGACGTAAGTCGTAGTGTTCGTATAAACTTACATCATCAATCTTTGTGGGATCGTGCTGTGTATTCCACAACAAATCGAATAAGTTTTTTGCTTGGCTAATCAAATTAACATTATTATGTGTCCCACGTTCTTGAATCATTAATTTAGTAAATTCCATCAACGACGGGCGATAAGGATGTTTCGGATCAAAATCACGAATGCGCTTTTCCCAATGTTCGTGGAAAGCATGAGCTAAATCAGGAACCCAACCGCAACCTCCTTCTAAAAACCCGACGCGCAAAGTGGGAAATTGCTCAAATGCGCCATCAAATACCATCCGTGCCAAAGCTAGCTGTTGTTGATTGCGCTGCACGAAAATATGGGTGAGGACAAAAGTCTCGGTGTAGTCAGAAATTCCGCCTACCATGTAAGAACCAGGTCCTCCATGTATTCCCAAGCCAATATTTAAATCGACTGCCGCTTGGAGAATGGGGCGAAAGTCAGGATGACTAATTGTTTTGCAACTGCGGATTTCGGGAAACGCTTCAGGTGCTTTCGGGTGCGGAATTGGCATATTTGGGGCAACAGCAACGCTGATCATCCCTAGTTCATTAACACAACGATGTATCTCGGCAACTGCTGCATCAACGTCTTGTAGCGGAATCACGCCAATGGGTTTCAATCGATTATCATAACCCCGACAGTCATCTGCCATGTAACTGTTGTAAGCACGGCAAAGCGCGATCGCCAAGTCTTTATCCAGAATGCTGGAAAAGATTAAGTTTAACGTGCCGTAAATCACATGAACGTCAATGCCTTCGCGATCCATATGTTCGATGCGGATGCGATTGAACATTGCGCCTAATGTCGTATCCGGATGCAAATTGCGGAAACCACCTTTACCCATGCCCTGGGGTTGCGGAAACATCCGCATCAAGTCGTTTTTTCCGGTTGCGGGGTTAAAGTCAATAATTCTTGCCCTTTGATCGCCTAAGCTATCAATCACCAAACCAATGCGATCGCGATACTCTGGCTCAATATAATCTCGCATGACTAATGGATTTTCGAGCTTATGCGCATCTGCATCAATAACTGGTAAACCTTGATACATGAGTTATCCTTAAAATCAATAAATATTGTTGCTTGAAACTAGTCGCTGAGAGCTTTATGCTGGAAATACTGCAAGACTTGGCGTACACCAAACCAATTCTCAAATGACCACTGCATTGATGCTAAAATTGTTATCCCTGGATACTTGACAAATGCAGGTTCATTCTTTTCAAAAAAAGCATGACCACCTAGAGCAAAAATTTGGGTTAACACTAAGCAGACAATTGTGAGTCGCCAATCGTAGAACAAAAAGATAACAGCGGCGATCGCTACAATATTTGTTAAGTGATGTAGAAATTGATTAATCGGGTGCTGGTGGCTTGCAACAAAGTGGGCTTTTGCCTCTTGGAAGTATTTCACAGCGTATGCCCCTATCTCAAAGAAAATTGCCAATGTTGTTAGGAACAATAGCACCACAAGTCTCTATGACCAACAAAAATAATAAATTCTTTATTGATCTTGAGAATTCAATGAGATTTACAAACTCAAAATGAGGAGTAGCATACAGAAATTGTTAATATAATTAGGACATTTTGCTTAACGGCAAAAATCTCCGCACGCAAATTTCTGCTGCTTCAAATAACTTTTACTTTGAACTGCAATGCGCAGTGTCCTTTGCTATCCTTACCACCATCGCAACTGTAGATAACCGCGTTCAGGTTGAGTCAGCTCCTCTTCAGTGAGCCATTCTACAGGTTTGTAAGTCCCAAAAACGCGATCCCACCAATCTACAGCTAAACCAAAGTTGTGATGCCACATACCGTATTTATGATGGACATAGTGAACAGGCATTTTCATCCAAAAGCACTTTGTAGGGTTCTCATGCTGCAGTTGATGTGCATAAGCTGAGAAAGCAGCGTAAATTAATCCTCCTAGAAACCAACCGATTCCGGCTTCTAAAGAAAGGAAAAATACAACAATCATGACAACAAAGCTACCGCGCACATAATCGCGAAATTCCCAGATGACGCCTTGTCCTTCATTACGGCGGTGATGATCGCGGTGACGTTCGCCAATTTGATGGGAAACGTGCATTAATCGATGCAGCCAGTACTCTACCAAACTCGCTAAGACAAACGCGAGTGTAAAACAGATAACTCCAATCAATATGCTGTGCAAAGTAAACATAACGCCTCCTAACACCGCTAATTCTACTTAAATTTAAGTTATCGTTAAATCTTTAGACTATTTCACTTAATTTCTGCTACAAAAAAATATCCTTCACTTCTACATCTGTACTCTTGCCACTCTCAAGCACAACAGTATAGGGTAACACTTCAAATGACAACCTTAGCTTTACTGTTTGACTATCTTTGCTTGACATATCAAGGGAAGCGTAGGTATCGTTCATACACTTAAATTCTTGAGTGTAAGCAAACTGTCATTGAGGTAAATTCTAGGGCGTTCTTGGGGTCTAGACGGTAATGATTAATGCAAAAGCGATCGCATGTTAAGCTTTAATAAAAGTTTGCAATGTATGTTGTAAAGTAATAAAGTTCAAAGGTTTACTAAGATAAGCATCTGCACCAGATGCAAGACAGCGATCGCGATCTCCTGTCATAGCCATAGCTGTCAACGCAATTACCGGAACTGATTGCCAGTAAGGACTATTTTTGAGTTGTCGGATGAGTTTGAATCCGTCAACTTTGGGCAATTGAATATCCATCAAAACCAAGTCAGGTAAAGCTTTTGCAGAGCTAACATATGAATCAATTGCTTTCATCATCGTTTGACCATCTGCAATTAACTCTACCTTGTAACCCTGTAGCTCCAGCATTTCTGTAATTAAAGCTTGGTTATAGGGCTGATCTTCTACAACCCAAACCCATTTACTTTTACCAACACTAACCATCTGTTCTTCAGCAGCATCAGCTTTAGAGGATACTAACTGTTGACGCATTTCTGTAAGCGGTAGCCATACGCGAAATGTACTGCCTTGATCTGCTACTGATTCGAGAGAAACAGTTCCTCCATGCAGTTCTGCTAATCGTTTTGTGAGTGCTAACCCTAAGCCCGTTCCTTCATGTTGTCGTGTTAAAGAAGCGTCTATCTGTTGAAAAGGACGAAAGAGTAAATGCCACTTTTCTGAAGGAATACCAATGCCTGTATCTTCAACTGCGATACACACATAAGGCGTACTTAGATTAATTGGACTACAATCTGGTCGATACATCTCAGATTGCAATTGATTGCCATAAGCGATACGACAACTAAGTTTAATTTGACCTCCTTCAGGTGTAAATTTGACTGCATTAGAGAGTAAGTTAATTAAGATCTGGCGAACACGACGCTCATCAAGGTTTGCCTGTGTTAGGCGATTGTCCAGCTCAAGTGATAACATCAGTCGCTTCTTATTTATGCGAGGCTGAATCATCTCTTGACACTGCAGACAGAGATCAGGGATGGATACAGGTTCTAGTTCTAGTTCTACTTTGCCAGATTCAATTTTAGATAAATCGAGAATATCGTTAATTAACTGCAATAGATGTTGACCACTTTCTTCAATTACTCGCAGATATTTAGTTTGGCGCGGAGTTAAAGAATCAAATTGGCGTAGTAGTAAATCTGAGAAACCTAAAATACTATTGAGGGGCGTACGCAATTCGTGCGACATGGAAGCGAGAAATTCTGACTTAAGTTGCGAAGCTTGCTCTAAATCTTCGTTAACTTGATGCAGGCGTTCTTGAGCTTGAGCACGTTCGATGGCAACTCCAAGCATTCGGCAAGCTGCTAATAGCATATCCTGCTGTGGGGCGTCTTGTAACTTGCGTAGACTGCGAGATTCTAGAGTCAAGACACCGATAATCGTACCATCAGCCGCAGGAATCGGGAAAATGCCCAACTGACCAATACCTGGATGCCGAAATGCAGGTACAGCCTGAGGGTGTTTACAATAGTCTTCAATAAATAGTGGTTTAGCCATATCAACGACTTGCCACAAAAGTCCTTGTCCGTAGGGAATTCCTCGCTCGAGGAATTTTGCCATTTCTGCTGTCACTGCATCGCCGTAAGTCGCAACAAACTGCGCAGAGATTTCACTGGTGAGTACATAAGCCCAAGCTTCTTGTTTTTTCCCTGAGATCACTTTGACATCACCAAAAGCAGCTCCGATTGTTTGGACAAGATAACTAAGAGCAAACTGTCCAATTTCTCGCAGTTCACTCGCAGGCTGGATGCGTTCCATTAATCCTAAAAGAAATGCTTGCCGTTTGAGTTCTGCGTTGAGATATGCTTGAGAGCGCCGATGCTCAGTAATATCTAGAAAGGTTATAATTCTTCCAGCATCAGAAGTGTCACTAGAATAAACTTCCAGCGATTTTCCGTTTGTTTGTTCAATGTAAACGGGGAAAGTTGTATTGCCATTTAATAGAAGCAACAGTTGTTCGTACTTTGCTTGCGACCAGTAGCCTTGTTTGACAATTTCAGCAAAAACTTCTTTGTCATAAGGCTTTTGTTTCAGCCAATCAGAATGTAATCCCCAATTTCGACAAAATTGTTGGTTAAAGACAATGAGGCGATGTGCACAATTGAATAAAGCGATCGCTTCACCTACTCTTTCAATTAGTGTCCCCTGCTGATGAAGATTGATGTTGTGCTTTGATTCCAATGGCTGTATCAATTGATTCACCTGCAATGGCAGTATTGTACAAGACTAGAGTCTTGTGTAGGCTCATTCAAAAATCTACTGAAAAAATAAATTACATCTAGTGATCCAAACAACTTACATTTGTGATGTAAAGCACATTGAGACAGTGTGAGAGGAAAAAAATTATAGGTTTCTATTCATCCCACCTACACAATTTCAGCTATAATCTCCTCTGCACTCCTAATCCTCTGCTTCTATCTCTACCGCACCAAGTGCTTTGAGCATGGCAATTTGAGCATCAGTTAACCCTGTCACACCTGTAATATTCATTCCTTCATAAGGGCGATCGCTGCGGATTGTTGTAATACACTCGCCAGTATCAAGATCCCAAAGTTTAATTTTTTCTTCTTGTTCGCCACTTGCAAGAATTTTACCTTGAGGGTGAAAGCTCACTGATGTGACGCGATCGCTGTGCCCTTCTAATGTTTGTAAACATTTACCAGTACGAACATCCCAAAGTTTCAATGTTTTGTCATCACTGGCACTGGCTAAAAGTTGCCCATCTGGACTAAACGCAACAGACCAAACACCATTAGTATGCCCTTGTAATGTTTGTAAACATTTGCCTGTGTCAACATCCCACACTTTGACTGTGTAGTCATCGCTAGCACTTGCTAAGATTTGACCTTGCGGATGAAAGGCAACAGACCAGACACCATTAGAATGTCCTTGCAAAACTTTAAGACATTCTCCGGTTTGGATATCCCATAATCGTACTGTCACATCACCACTGCTTGCTAAGATTTTGCCTTGAGGACTAAAAGCAACAGACCACACCCAATTAGTATGTCCGATGAGGGTTTGTAAACAACGCCCTGTATTCACATTCCACAACTTTACAGTATGGTCGCCACTTGCACTCGCCAAAGTATCATCTTGAGGATTGAAAGCAACTGACCATACCCAGTTTGTATGTCCTTGTAGTGTTTGAATGAGTTTACCTGTATTGACATTCCATAAATTAATCTTTTCACTAGCACTTGCAAGAATTTGTCCATTGTGACTAAAAGTGGTTGAAAGAATACCACGGGCATGTCCTTGAAAGGATTTTATGACTTTACTCGTGGAAATATCCCACAATCGCACAGTGCGATCGCTACTTCCAGTTGCCAACATTGTGCCATCTGGACTAAAAACAACAACTCGTACCAGATTTGTATAACCCCAAAGAGTCTTTAATGCGTTACCTGTATCAACATCCCACAGTTTTAACAAGCGATCGTCGCTTCCGCTAACTAATGTTTGACCATCCGGACTAAAAGCAACAGCCCAAACTCGACTCGCGTGTCCCTGTAGTGTTTTTGCACATTGTCTTGTGGTGAGATTCCACAACTTAATTGTTTTGTCGTGACTTCCACTAGCTAATGTTTGATCGTCAGGGCTGAAGGCAAGGCTTTGAACTAAATAGGAGTGTCCTTGTAATCGCCAACAATTCCCACTCTTGATATTACATACTGTGATGTTGCCATCATCGCTACCACTTGCAAGCAGTGTACCATCTGTACTAAAAGCGATCGCTCTAATTGGCTGTGCAGATTCAGTTAATTTGATAACCTGAGTGCTACTGATATCCCACAGCATGATGCTACCATCGTTGCTTCCACTCGCCAACAAATTACCTTGAGGATTAAAGCTTACCGACTCGACCCGATTTGTATGTCCTTGTAAAGATTGCAAGATTTTACCTGTTGCGATGTCCCAAATTTTTACAGTGCGATCGTCACTACCTGTTGCTAAAGTTTTACTATCAGGACTAAAAGCGAGTGACCAAACCCAACTCAGATGTCCGTGCAATGTTTGCAGTAGTTCACCTGTATGCGCGTCCCACAGTTTTACAGTGCGATCGTCACTACCCGTTGCTAAAATCGCTCCATCAGGACTAAACGAAACTGCTAAAATCCAACGAATATGACCTTTCCACGTTAAAATGGGCTTCATGTCTGCAACGCGCCATAACCGGATTTGACCTGCTTCACCTGCAGTCACGATGGTTTGACTATCTGGACTATAAGCCAATGCTAAAATGCAGCCGAAGTTTTCGGTAAATGCTGAGTTTGTTAAATCTGCATGTTGTAAATTGACGTGTTGCAAGTTAACGTCTTTAAGATAGGCTTGCCAAACAGTAATCTCTGAAAAGTCGTAGTAATTTAAATCAGCTTGTAACTGCACGAGTAGGTTAAGAACATTACCTCCTGCATATCCTGGTGCAATTGATGTAGGCAACCGCAGTTCGAGAAGAATGCGATTGAGCTGTTCTTTAATTCTTTGTCTGTTGCCAAAGCTAGCTAAAAGTGTGTTGATTAATGGTTGAAAGATCAACCGTTGCGCATCTCGAATATAGTCTTTAGTTTGTGCTTTGATCAAAGCATGACTATTGAAAAGATTAATATCTTTTGTCGTAATTTCGTTACAAATTTGAGAAAGAAACTGAGCAGTAACATACTCCATCACCGCAGGCTGCTGCGTAAAACTGGCAACACTTTTGCTAACAATCGGTACAGCTTTTTCAATTAAAGAGCGCTGTTGTAAAGATTCTAGTGCTTCTAGAACTTCGCGTGGCGATATGATAGGGAGAATATCTTGCTTTAGCTCTGATAATGTCACAGGTTCGTGATTGATTGCTAACCAATACATAACTTGCTGTTCAGCTATCGACAGACGCCTAAATTGCTGACCTAAAAGATCCCAAATATCTCCAAAAACTGCGGTACCTTGCTCAAGAAATTGCGTCACATCGCCATCAAACAACTCTTGAATATTTGTCGCAACTATCTTTAATGCTAGTGGATTACCACGATAGTGTTCAAATAACAGTTGCTGTTGTACATCTGAGCAAAAAAGTCCTTTAGTCTCAAAAATGTCTTTACCTTCAGATTGAGTTAAGCCATCTAAATGAAGCGATCTTACAGGTAAAGTAATTCCCTCAGAGGATGCTAAGCCCCTTGGTTTCTCACGGCTTGTAATAACTAAGCAACTTTGATGATGTGTTTGTGCAACACAGCGTAAGAGTTGTCCATATTCTTCGTATTCTTCAATATAATGTCCAGCACGTTCCCCTTGACGTAAAATTGTTTCTACATTGTCAAGCACAACTAAACATCGAGACGAACGTAAGTAATCCACAAGATGTAATATTTTATCTTCTACACTTTCAGGTAAATCGTTGATGGTTATTTGTTGATTTGAGAGAAATGAAATCAAGTTAGTGAGTAAATCTTGTATAGCTGGAGCATTCCGCAGCGATCGCCAAATGACATAATCAAAATTTGTGTGGATTTCTTGCGCTAACTTAACTGACAAACTGGTTTTTCCAATTCCTCCCATTCCAAGCAATGTCACTAATCGGCAGCGATCTTGCACAATCCATTGTTGTAGTGTTGCTAATTCTTTCGTTCTACCATAAAAGATTGATATATCAGGCGCACTTCCCCAATCGTGTTGAGTTTTAACTTCTCCTAAATTCGGAGTTATGTGTGCGTTCAATCCATAAGTTTGTGGAGTTTGTTCGGGTAAAGTCTCCTTGGTAAAACTTGCTTTTTGCCATCTTAATGTAGCCAGATTATTAAAGTCTTTGTGTGTAACCCGTGCATACCGTAAGACAACAGACTGAAAGTTATTTTTAGTAACTTTTTTACCAAAAACTTTGGTCAGCAACTGCCACAGATGAGAGCCAGTGTCTTTAATATAACCCGTATCATAACCAGAGGCTCTAGCAATCTCCATGTAAGATTTCCCCTCCCAAGATTGCCGAAATACAATTTCTTGAGCTTTGTTCAAGCGTCCTTGTTCGAGGAGTTTTTCTATAATATCTATTGCTTCTTCAACGTTCATCTACCAGCACCTCTAGTGTTTATTGTCGTGCTGAATCAAAGGAGAGATAATAAATCTATCACCTCTTGGAATAGGTATTATATCCGTACAATAAAAACTAAAGTTGTAATTTAAATTACTCATCATCTAGCATACAACTGTTAGTAGAAAAACGTGACCGTCATCTATTTTGCTCGTTTAGCAGCATTATTCTACTATTCCTCCTGACAAGTTACGTTTGACTTTAATACATTTTTATTACTTTTAGCTGACCTTGTGGTGTCTTTTCCCGACTGACAGGGAAAAGACAATAACGATAAAGTATGTCTCAAGCAAGCTACTTGAACTACTTTAGAGTTCTTAGCTTTGAGGAAAACCTTAATAAAAAATAAAAATAGCAAGTTAACAAACTATAACACCTAAAACAAATTCTAGATTCTTAAATTTCTCTTTCTAGACCATACTGATAAAGCACAAAGGTAGTTAAATGTATATAGAAGATAATTTTAGGCAATTTGTGTATGTTTTTCTCACAGTTTCAAAAGTAAAGATTTTAGAGATTTTAGTCTCTGAAAGACAAGTTGCTAGAAGTTTACTTAGCTCTAAATCAATCTTAATGTATCGCTCTGATATTGACGGATTAAATAAAAGTTAGGAGAACTGATTTGTAAAATTTAGTAAACAATGCATTGCTTTTGGCTTTGATACTGAGAAATCAATAGATGTTAAACAAAATTTGTGAATAGATTTTTAAGTTAGAACGAGCAACATAAAGGTTAAAAACTTTTAAAAAAAGAACTGAGTTTTGAAGTAATGCAAAATTTCTAATAAATATTGCAAAACATCACAAAAAGGCAACTGAAAGAATTTGCACAAGTTAACACAATCAGAAGCATCTGCTACATAAATTAATTGAGTGCGACATATAGAAGTGCAGGTTGTCATGCAAACTTTACAGGTATTCGAGGAAGACAATCTCATGATTAAATGGACAGAAACTTTGACACAAAGTTGGCGATCGCGGCTTTGTCGCGAACTACAACAATATTCTGAACTCACCCAAGAAAGTATTTTGCGTTGGCTGATTGGCAATGATATTGAAAGAATCGAGACAATGCTTCCTCATGAGCTAGATCTTGTACAGCAAGGCATGGAATACCGTTATTGCATTTTACTGCAACGCTATTTAGGGCAAATGCCAGAACAAGCTTACCGCAACTTGACAACTCGATTGAGTAGCTTGGTGATTCTCCGTAACAAAATTCGGACTTGGGTATCTCTGAGTCGCGATCGCACGACAACAGTGTTGGCTGTTTTACAAGAAGTTATTCAAGAGTTGTTGCAAAGCGATCGCTATATGCAGCAACAAATGAACTGGATCGCCCAATGTACTAGCGACGTGAAACTACGAAACGCATTACTATTTACTAGTTTAGAAGAATATAGCTTGCGCCGGATTAGGAATCAGCCTTTGATTGCCTATCGATTTGTTAACTATTTACGCCGTGCCTCACGTGGAGGATTAACGCAAGTTCCCGCCCAAGATCTCGTTAAGCTTGTCTCAGAGGATCTCCTCACCGAGGACAATGACGATCCAATTAGTCTATTTGATACACCAGCGATCGCCGAATATCAAGATCGACAAGCTTTCATTGAACAACAAAGTTTAAGAATCAAAGTTCAAAAGGAATTTGAAGCTTATTTATCCCAGAAATTAGGAGCAACAGCAGTTAAATGGTTACAGCTATATCTGCAAGGAAAATCACAAGAAGCGATCGCCCATCATTTAAACTTACAAGTCAAAGAAGTGTATCGGCTACGTGAGAAAATTAGCTACCATGCAGTGCGCGTATTTGCTGCAAAAGAGCAAACTGAACTTGTCGGAAACTGGCTAGAAAATTCTTTACAAGAACATAGCTTCGGTTTAACACCGCAGCAATGGCAAAGCTATTGGGCTAAATTAACTCCCAAACAGTGTCAGCTTGTTAAGTTGCTAAAAGATGGTAAAGATACGGCAGCAATCGCCCAAACAATGCGTTTGCAAACACATCAGGTACTTAGCGAGTGGACTAAACTGTACTTAGTAGCTCAAACGATTAGAAGTCAAGATTGAGACGATCTACTTTCTCTTGAATGCTTTTAACGTAGCTGTCATCCGCAGATTTTAGATCTCTTTATGTATCTTTTTTCTTCAGTAATCTAGAGAAATTTACGACAACAATCGCCATAATATTCCACTATACTAGAACAAGAAGAGAATTAATTAACACATAAAGTTAAGTAATTTTACGGTTACTCGACCAAGTAATTGATTAGTATAGCGATCGCACGTTTATAACGGGGTGCTACAGGTGGATATTCAGCAAATGTTCTGGCTTATCGACAACATCATATCTCTTGAAGCCTGTCTGTATCATCAAGTACTGCCTTTGACTTTATCAGAAAATGTCTTGCGGCTAGGAATGGTAAATCCAGAAGACACTCTAGCTAAAGATTACGTCAGTTGCATTGTTTCCCACCTGAGTTACGCATTGGTTCCACAATCAATAGGCTTAAACACACATCGGGCAATGCTATCAGCATATTTAAAACACAAAGAAACTTCCCAACAAGCTAGACAGCCCCCGATTCCTCCTTTAGCTATAGAAAAGACATCATCTACAAGTGAAACAGAATCAGAAGAAAATTCACTAGCATTGCCAACGTTAGAAGTTAATCCACTTCATCTTTCTAGTTCTATAGAATTACTGTCAACCTTACCTGCAAAAGATCTGCTGCAAGAGTTACTCGGACGAATACTCACCGAAGGAATTGGTAGACTTTATTTTGAGCGGCAATATCCTCAGTTTGGTCGCATTCTCTGGAGTCTTAACGGTGTTGTGCAATCGATACTAGAAAAACTCCCTGCGCAACGATTTCAAGAAGTTATTGACGAACTTAAGCATTTAATGCATTTAGCGATCGCTCCTGTAGAAGAACAAACACAAGTAGAAATTGAACGCTTGTACCAAAATAGTCGCATATTGTTACGTTTACAAATTATGCCTGGTGCTTTTGGTGAAGAAGCAACCCTTCAAATCTTACGTGGCGCAGCGCTAGAGTTTTATCAACAGCAACAATCAACACACCTTGGTCAAGATGCATTATCCATTGCTCAACAACTACAGCACAAGTTGCGGGAAATGCACAAACGAGCTAGAACGCATCCTAACTTAAGTCGCGAACAATTAGAAGCGTTACCAGTGCTTAATCAACTGCTGGTAAACGTCAACAGTCAATTAGAAAAGCTCAAAGAAATTTAATGATACGAACTTGCGTTCTAAAGAACAATTAGGGTAGGGTGCAGTTAACCGAGAAACGAGCACTGTTATGGCAAGAGTCAGTCGAGTTGTAGCCCACCAGAGCGTTGAAGAAGTTAAGCAGAAGCTGGC
>NZ_JADEWN010000066.1 GCF_015207655.1 Gloeocapsopsis crepidinum LEGE 06123
CTGATTGAGGTGTCACCTTGTGTGTATGCCTTAACTATTTTTTCTCGCAAGTCGAGCGAGTACGGTTTCATTAGACTTCATTTGTGTACTCCTCTTACTGTACCTCATAAACTTGCAATAGGCTGTATTTACCTAAACAACGTAACCTTCATCAAATTGCCAGTCTTGGTCTTGATGAAAGCAGTGTAATTCAACTGGCTAAACTGCCACCATTGCATCGTGATCCGTTTGACAGAATGCTCATCTGTCAAGCATTACAAAACGGTTTGACCATTGCGACAGTAGATGCGGCAGTTCGTGCCTACTCAGTTAGCGTCTTGTAGCAGCGCAGCCCAACACTGCGTTGGTGCGGACGGTACAGAGGTTATTGGTGGGAGTTCAAGGTTATCTGCCGCCGCACAACTTCACCGTTAGATGGAGGCTTTCGGCACTAGGAGAATATATGGATTACGTTATTCGCAATGAAAAAATCGAAGACTACAAAATTGTAGAAGAATTAACAAGGAAGGCATTCTGGAATATTTATGTTCCCGGCTGTAAGGAGCATTATTTGGTTCATGTAATGAGAAAACATAAGGACTTCATTCCTGAATTGGATTATGTGATTGAAAAAGATAAAAAAATAATCGGCAACATTATGTATACGAAAGCGAAATTAGTAAGTGGAAACGGAAGAGAAAAGCTTATTTCGACATTCGGTCCCGTCAGTATTCTTCCTGAGTATCAAAGAAGAGGCTTTGGGAAAAGGCTGATTGAACATTCATTTATGAAGGCAAAAGAACTAAAATGTGAAGCGATAGTAATCTTCGGGAATCCAAGTAATTATGTAAACTTAGGGTTTAAGAGTAGTAGTAGATTTGATATATCCTTAGAGGACGAAATATATCCAAGCGCAATGTTGGCAAAAGAACTTATCGAAGGCTCACTAAAAGGCGAAAGATGGATTTATAAAGACAGCGATGTTTATAAAATCGATGAAAAAAAGGCAGAGGAATTCGACCTAGAATTTGAGAAAATGGAAAAGAAAATACAAGGAAGTCAAGAGGAATTTTATATACTTAGTAATTCAAGAATTATTAGGAATTCCATCTAACTATTTATTATACGGAAACTTTCCATATAATCTTTTTCTTGCTCGAGATATGTCAAGCATTACAGCTAACTCCTGTGTGAATATATGGAAAATTTCTTTTTTACATCCCTGTTCGGGAGTTATACCGAATTCTTCCGTATAAATACCCTTCCCGAGAGGATTATATAGAAGTTTTCCGTATATCCCTTGGTGTTATGCAGAATTTTTCCAGATAACATCCTGATCAGGAGTCTTAAACGGAATTTTCTGTATAACATCCTATGGAACAACGTCCGAAAAAGCTGCTTGAACAAGTACAAGACGCGATCCGTCTTAAGCACTATTCTTACCAAACAGAAAAAACTTATATTTACTGGATTAGACGCTACATCCTTTTTCATAATAAACGCCATCCGAAGGATATGGGAAGTGCTGAAATTGAAGCATTTTTAACGCATCTGGCGGTTCATGAAAATGTGGCGGCATCAACACAAAATCAAGCACTTCATTCTATTTTATTTTTATATCGAGAAGTATTAAAACAGGATTTAGATTTAAAGATTGATGCAGTACGTGCAAAGAAATCCAAATATTTACCAATAGTTCTGACAAAAGATGAAGTTTTCGCAACTATCCAACACTTATCGGGTGTACATCAACTTTTAATTAAATTACTTTACGGTACAGGGCTACGATTAAATGAAGGATTGAGCCTAAGAGTTAAAGATATTGATTTTGGTCAAAATCAAATTACAGTACGCGATACAAAAGGTAATGAAAGTCGAGTCACAAAGTATAGCTGAAGAATTAAAAATTCATTTACAAAGCGTAAAAATTTTACATCAACAAGATTTACAAAAAGGCTATGGTTCGGTTTATTTACCTTTTGCATTAGAAAGAAAATATCCCAGAGCGAAGTACGATTGGATTTGGCAGTTTGTTTTTCCTTCTGGTAGCATCTCTAGAGACCCGCGTAGTGGAGAAGTTCACCGCCATCATTTACACGAGAGTAGTTTACAAAAAGCCCTCAAAAAAGCAGTTCGTCAAGCAGGTATTCAAAAAAAGGTGGGTTGTCATACATTTCGACATAGTTTTGCTACCCACTTACTCCAAAACGGCTACGATATCCGCACGGTACAGGAATTACTTGGACATAAGGATGTCAAAACAACGATGATTTATACCCATGTACTTAACCGTGGTGGTAAGGCTGTTCGTAGCCCACTTGATTTGTAAAGAGTTGGTTGGCGTTTATGAACAACTGAAGTTTCCTACTCAGTAAAAATTTTGCGCTTCACGTTTTACAAATATTTCTGCAATAACAAGTGCAATTTCTCTTTTGTCGCCGCAGGTGCTTGATCGAGTCGAGTCAAAATTGCATATTTTAATGCGGAATGTGCTTCTGATTGCGGTGGATTCTGACTTAAGCGGCGTACTGTTTCTTGAATGACTTTTTGGGCATTTGTTGCGTTGCGTTGCAAGTTAGCAATCACCATTTCCACCGTAACGCTGTCATGGTCTGGATGCCAACAGTCGTAATCGGTCACGAGGGCTAATGTTGCGTAGGCGATTTCTGCTTCGCGTGCTAATTTGGCTTCGGGTAAATTTGTCATGCCAATGATAGTAGCGCCCCAGCTACGGTAAAGATGCGATTCGGCTTTAGTCGAAAATGCGGGACCCTCCATGCATACATAGGTTCCGCCACGATGTAGTGTGACATCGGGTAAGTTAAGAGTTGCGATCGCTTCTGCTAAAATTCCTGCCAGTTGATGGCAAACAGGATCGCCAAACGCAATATGCGCCACAACTCCTTCGCCAAAAAATGTTGAAATTCGATTTTTTGTCCGGTCAATAAATTGATCCGGTACTACCATATCAAGCGGCTTTACTTCCTCTTTTAACGAACCAACAGCAGAAGCGGAAATCAAATACTCAACTCCCAACTGCTTCATTGCATAAATATTGGCACGGAAAGGGAGTTCTGATGGCAGTAAAGTATGATTGCGACCGTGACGTGCTAAAAAAGCAACTCTTGTTTCTTCCAAAGTTCCTAATATCACTGCATCCGAAGGCGAACCAAACGGTGTAGATATTTGTACTTCTTCAATATCTTTAAGCGCATCCATCTTATATAAACCGCTACCACCAATGATTCCTATTTGAGCTTGAGCCATTTTAAATTAATGTATTACTGTAATTTTCAAGCTATTTTACCGAGAAATAAGCAATAAAAACGCACAAAAAAATACAACATAAAATATGTTAAAGTTACTCACAATATTTACATAGCTATTAGCGCTAATGGCTCTAGTTTTCACAACAAAAAACCGCTCAAGATTCTTGCGTTGGAATCTTGTAAGCGGTTCTACTAACTAGTTTTTGTAACTTTTGTTTAAACTGCTCCTGGTCCTCTACCACGAGTATCATCTTCCATTGTTAGTTCACCCTGCTTATCTTCATTGGCTTCAGCTAGTTCTTGTGCGCGATGAGCTTTATCTTGTTCTGCTTCTTGACTAGCATCACCTGGGGTATCGTAATACATTTCGGGTTCAACAGCGTAGTTGTTAGCTAAACCTTCTTGGTCTACCGTTGCTCCCCCTGTAACATCAATGCTTTCAGGGTCAGCTTGTTCATCGGCAGTATCTCGATAATCACTACCTTCGCGATCCATGCGTGCTGCTACTTCAGCTGGAATAATACCGCGATCTGCTGTAGAGGTTTCTAACTCTTCATTTCTTGTAACTTTTTCTTTAGAGCGTGCTTCATTTTCCATGAATTTTGCCTCAAAAAACTTATGTTTATGTAGTTTATTATGCTAAAACTCAGCTTATTTTACTGCATCTATCTTCAGTCTTAAGCCCATTAATCAGAGTTATTAATACTTAATAACTGAAATATCTATGCACTTTTTTTCCACTAAGTTCAATCTTGGCGTAATAGCCAAAAACCACTAAACGTTACATCAGAATTATCAGGCTGCACGAGTAAAAAATGCAATCCTTTGCTTTGCTGCTGCTTACGCTGTTCATAAATTTGAGCAGATGCAGAAACTTCTTGATCTTCAAAAGTTGCCACAATCCAGCGGTCTACTAAACCTGCTTCTAGCACTAATCCATCAGGAGTACCAGCAATATAGTTTAGCGTTACAGGATTTGCCTCTTGTAACCAACGAGCTAACCTCATCGATTGTCTTCCACCATAAATAATGACACCTGGAATACTGGTATTAGAAGCTAATCCTAACTGTAAGGGCATTAATGCTGGTGGCATATCCAAAATTGGGATAGGACGTTCTTGAAACGCTTCTTCTACGTCCTTGGCACTAAGTGCAGCGAAACGCCACTGTTCGCCCCACAGTTTTTCGGGTAGTGGTGTTGGTGGTGGTTTTTCAAGTGCTAAGAGATCGTAGGCTTCTCCTGTGTAATTATCCATGTTGCGGTAAAGAGGCGATCGCTCTTGCAACCATTGCTTTAAAGCATTCGTTCGTCGAGTTGCTTCTACAGTAATTCCGAGTTTTTCTCCAGCAGCGGTAATCAAACTGAGTGACTGCGGACGAAAAACCTGGATTGTATCTGGCAATTTATCTGCAACAAGCTGCAATTGTTTTACCAGCCACTGTGCATTGGCTTGCGACTGGGGACACAGGGCGACAAATTCAATTGTGCGAGTCAAGTCACAAACGAGTAACTCCCACAATGCTTGTCCACCTGCATCCTGTAACGGACGGCGATAAAAATCAGCCTGCCAAATAATTTGAGCCATTAGCTATCATGACGTACCTACCCAAATTGTACGAAGAAAAGCTAACTGCTAAAAGCTGACCTATACGATAACCTTAGCAAGAATTGGTACTACACTGGTAGCAATTTCTGGGACATAGACTTGCGATACATAGTCCGAGATCATGCGATCAGTGTTAAATAATGGCGCATTCGTTTTAATCGATGCTTTCATCATTTGAATCCACCGTCGAGGAATACCATCGGCATCGCGATCGTAATACAGTGGGGCGATTTCTTCTTCTAGCAACTGATACAGTGATTGAGAATCAATCCGATCTTGCACTTCCTGGTCGCTTGTATGTGCATCTTCGCCGATCGCCCAGCCATTTAATCCTTTACCATCAGGTCCAGTTTGATAGCCTTCACACCACCAACCATCTAAAACACTGCAATTAATTCCACCGTTAAAGCAGACTTTTTGCCCGCTTGTACCTGATGCTTCTAAAGGACGACGAGGGTTATTTAGCCACACATCAACACCTTGGACAAGTTTTTGACCAGTGTAGATGTCATAGTCTTCAATTAACGCAACTCGGTTTTGAATTGCGTTGTGGCGACACCATTCCATAATTCGTTGAATGATACGCTTGCCTTCTTCATCAGCAGGGTGTGCTTTACCTGCAAAGACAATTTGGATAGGACGTTCGGCGTTACCAAAAATCTTGATTGCCCGCTGCGCATCGCGCAATATTAGATCGCCACGCTTGTAAGGACTAAAGCGTCTAGCAAATCCGATAGTGAGTACATGGGGATCTAATAGTGTTTCTGTTGCTTGAATGTGTTCGTAGCTTTCGCCACGTTGTTCTCGCGCTTTCTTGACTCGAAAGCGCGTGTGCGCGATTAATCTTTCTTTGAGAACATGGTGTCGCCACCATAATTCCTCATCGGGGATTTCATCGACTTTTGCCCACATTTCTGGATGAATAACGCGGGTTTTCCAATCTTCACCCAAATACTTGGTATACAAATCTGCCATGAGGGGTGCAGTCCAAGTGGGTGCATGAACTCCGTTTGTAATGTGACCTATAGGAACTTTGTCTTCGGAACGATCGGGATACAAAATTGTCCACATCTTCCGCGAAACATGACCGTGGAGTTCGCTCACACCATTTGCTGCACGACACATCCGCAATGCCAATACTGTCATGCCAAAAGGTTCCCAAGGATCGCCGAGGCGTCTAGCACCTAAAGCCATAAATTGCTCACGAGACAGTTTCATTTGCACCCAGTAGTGAGCAAAGTAGGAGTCCATTAAGTCTCCAGAGAAGACATCGTGACCTGCGGGAACTGGGGTGTGTGTGGTGAAAACACAGCGATTGCGGATGCTTGCTTCGACATCGTAGAACGATTTACCTGTGCGTTCCATTTCTTGTCGCGCTACTTCTAGGGTGCAAAATGCCGCATGACCTTCGTTGAGGTGATACACTGAAGGCGCGATCCCCAGTGCTGTGAGGGCGCGGACGCCACCAATTCCTAAAACAACTTCTTGGGCAATTCGCGTGTCTTGGTTGCCACCATAAAGGTGTCCTGTTAACCAACGGTCAATGGGATCGTTGTCTTCGCGATCGCTATCTAGCAAGTAAAGACTGACTCGCCCAACTTGAGTACGCCAAATTTGGACTCTGACGCAGCGCTGGCGAACTTCTAGTTCGATTGTGAGGGGTTCGCCTTGGTCGTTTTTGATTAACTCCAAAGGCATTTTAGAAAAAGGATTGTCAACGTAGTAATCTTCTTGCCAACCACTCCGATTTAAGCGTTGACGGAAATATCCTTGGCGATACAGTAAGCCAATCCCAACCATAGGTACTCCTAAGTCGGAAGCAGACTTGAGGTGATCCCCAGCGAGAATTCCTAAACCACCAGAGTAAATCGGTAAGGATTCGTGAATTCCAAATTCGGCACAGAAATATGCAATCGGATGTTCTTGTGAAGTTTGTGGTGCAACTCGACTTACCCATGTATCTTGTAGCGCCATGTATTGGTCAAATTCTGCCACTAAAGATTGCAGTTGCTTGATGTAGAAAGGATCTTCTGCAAGTTGGGTAAGGCGTTCGTAGGAGGCAGATTCTAAGATGGCTGCGGGGTTGTGTCCGCAGTTTTCCCATTGTTCGGGATCGATGTTGCGAAATAAAGAGACTCTCTCAGTTGTCCAACTCCACCAGTAGTTGTATGCTAAGTCTGCTAATCTTTGCAGTGCCTGAGGTAACTTTTTACTAAGCTGTTGCGCAGGGGTCAATGCACCGTTATTCGTCATAGAGTTCTAGAAGTTATGCTTGATTCTCGTCGGTTGAAACCATGCCACATCATTCGCTGTTTCTCAGGGATATTAGCGTTCTTGGATTAAGCTTCTGAAAAACAACTGGTTTCCTGCTAGCTAGCATATTCTACAATAGGGTGCAGCGTGGGCAACTTTACACGCTTTTTATGCAAATATATTTTTGCTTTATCTGCAAAATCTTTCCATTTGTAAAATTTTATGTATAAATTAAGAGTTAAGCTATTTTAAAAGTGCCGGCTTGCTGTTGCTATTCGCAGTAAGATCAACGTCTAGCGCTGCAAAAGTGTACATCTAGATTAAATTAGTTAAATTGGCGAGTACAAGTAATTAATAAAACACTTGCCGTTATTAAATTGTCCACTAATCGACAAATGACGACTTATGAACCCTGCCCTGACTCAAATTGGCGACCAAATGTCCAACCTGACAGGCGTCAGGGCAATTATGAAGGATATTGTTGAAACGCTACAAGCTGGAGCAGGTCGAGAATTTATCAACTTGAGTGCAGGTAATCCGTTGATTTTACCTGAGGTAGAACAACTGTGGCGAGACTGTACAGCAGAACTTTTAGCAAGTGACGAGTACGGTGAGGTGGTTTGTCGTTATGGTTCAAGTCAAGGATATGGACCGTTAATTAAGGCGATCGCCAATGATTTTAATCGACGTTACAACTTGAAATTGAGCGATCGTAATATCCTTATCACTCCTGGAAGCCAAACACTGTACTTCTATGCGGCAAATGCTTTTGGCGGTTACTCTAGTGGTGGAGATTTAAAGCAAATCGTTTTACCGCTGAGTCCGGATTACACAGGTTACGGCGGTGTTAGTTTAGTTCCAGAAGCATTAATCGCTTATAAGCCGACTTTAGATATTGATGTATCGGCACACCGATTCAAATATCGCCCTGATTTTAGTCAATTGACAATAACCGAAAATACTGGTTGTGTCATTTTCTCGCGTCCGTGTAATCCTACCGGAAATGTGATGACGGATGAAGAAGTGAGAAAAATTGCGGCTTTGGCTGCACCCTATGATGTACCAGTATTTATTGATTCGGCGTATGCACCACCGTTTCCGGCGTTGAATTTTACGGAAATGACGCCAGTGTTTGGCAGTAATATTCTGCATTGTATGAGTTTATCAAAAGCAGGATTGCCAGGAGAACGGATTGGGGTGGCAATTGGTGATGCTAAGTTGATTCAGGTGCTAGAGTCTTTCCAAACAAATATGTGTATTCACCCGTCGCGGTATGGACAAGCGATCGCTGCACAGGCAATCAACTCTGGGGCGCTGGCAGAGATTGCTGAACGAGTGATTAGACCTTTTTACCAGAATAAGTTTACTGTCCTAGAAAACACGCTCAACGCTGCAATGCCGCAGGATTTGCCGTGGTTTTTACATCGCGGAGAGGGAGCAATTTTTGCTTGGTTGTGGCTAAAAGATTTACCAATTACTGACTGGGAGTTGTATCAACAGTTAAAGCAAGTTGGTGTGATTGTTGTTCCTGGTAGTACTTTCTTCCCTGGTTTACGCGAAAGTTGGTTACATAAGCAGCAGTGTTTGCGCATTAGTCTAACAGCAAGTGATGCGGAGATTGCAACAGGGATGCAGCGTTTGGCAAAGGTGACTGAACAGGTTTATCAACGTGCAGCTGTGAGTGCTTGATAGAGTTGATGACGAACCACGAAGACACAAAGAAGTTAGAACAAGAAGATTCAGGGTGGTTGGAAATTGGGAAGATTGTTGGACCTCAGGGATTAAATGGTGAGGTGCGGGTATATCCTAACACTGATTTTCCGGAAAGATTTGAGCAACCAGGAACGCGGTGGCTGTTGTGTGCTGGAGATGAGGAACCACGAAGAATTGAATTGTTGAGTGGGCGGTATCTAGCTGGTAAAAATCTCTATGTCGTGGAATTGTCGGGAGTAGACGATCGCAATCAGGCGGACGCTTTGCGGGGGTGTAAGTTGTTGGTTCCTGCGAGCGATCGCCCTGTATTAGGTGAAGATGAATATCATGTTTTAGACTTGGTTGGCTTGGCAGTCATTGTGCAGGAATCTGGAGAAAAGATTGGTGCTGTAGTTGATGTGATTGCTGCAGGGAATGATTTATTAGTAGTGAAGTTAGACCAAGAATATACTTCAACTCAAAACTCTAAGACAGTCTTAATTCCTTTTGTTAGAGAAATCGTTCCTGTTGTTGATTTACAAGCGCGTTGCGTAGAGATTACACCACCGCCTGGTTTGATGGAAATTTAAGATAGAGTATGAAGATTCGAGATGCGTTTATTTCAGACTTACCAGAGATTATTTGGATCTATAACGCATCGATTCCCACTCGCACAGCAACTGCAGATACTGAACCTATCAGTGTTGAGAGTCGTTTAGATTGGTTTGCTAAACATAATGCAGAATCGCGTCCTCTATGGGTGCTAGAAAGCGAACAAAAAGTGATTGCATGGATTGGTCTAACATCGTTTTATGGAGGACGCCCAGCTTATAATGCAACTGCGGAAATCAGTATTTACATCGCACCACAGCATCAAGGCAAAGGCTACGGCACAATGCTAGTTCGTCGTATGATTGAACATTGCCCTAGCTTAAACGTAAAGACGTTGCTAGCAATGTACTTCGATCATAATAATGCAAGTTGTCGCATGTTTGAGAAACTTGGTTTTCAGCAACAGGGACACCTGCCAGAAATTGCAGTTCTTGATGGCAAAAAATACGGGTTGATTATTGCAGCTTATAAGATTGCAGAGTGATGATGGTCAGTGAGAATTTACTTTGATGCAGTACTCGTGATTTGAATCTCACGTTAATACTTTTCAGCTCTTTGAGTATATTTACTGAGTTTTTATAAAATAGTTAACCAACTTCAATATTTTCTGTGAGGTAAGCCAAATACTTACTTTCATGCTTGACTCTATCTCACAATTAATTCTGTTGACTTACCTATGCTGTAGTTCAGTGATTCTACTCTGGTTTATTTTGTGATTTTATGGTTTTATATTCAGTAGTTTTACTGAAGAATGTGCTACAAAAACTTAAAAATATCTTAGTCCTGCAAAACACTGTTCGTATTCTATAACTGTTTTTTCGTTTTTTATAGTCAACAAAACTGATAAATCTAAAAGTGTAGAAATTACCTTTTTCAGATGTCAATTCAAAAACATATTTAATGATGAATTATAAAATTTTCTTGCACAGCTTAATTCTAGTGTATTTTGGAATAGCAACGTCTTTATTGCACTTACAGCAACAAGCAAGTGCTATGGTTGCCAAAAATCGGATTAAATTAATAGTAATTTTAGAGCCTGAAGTACCGCCTTTAGGAGCCGCATCCTTATATTTACCACCTGAAGAATTTGTGGCAAATAATTCTTTAAGAGCCAAATTGCGGAATGCCCGCTTACTGGCTAAACTACAAGAACAACGTAGTGACTATCAGGTGAGTAAGTTGCAGTTTAATTCTTCAGCAACAAGTATGAAAGTACCCCAGAACAAACTCAAAGGTAACTTTAAAAGAGTAGATCTGCAACATAATATAACTTGGCAACAGTCATTAATAAGACAAATGATTGTTTCAAAAATAGAAAAGTCACTAGAAACAATATGGATCAGCTTTTGGAACAAATTTTATTTTAATGGCTTTCGTGAAATTTCAGAAGCATCTGGACAAGATGTTTTTACTTTATACGATCAGATCAATATTGGCATACCTGTAAAATCGAATCCAAATAAATAATTTAAAATGACATGGGTTTAACTCAGTTCAGGACTATGTAGAACAAAATTATACCAAACGAAACTCGAAGCTAGATGTTAAGAGCATGTGGAACTGTAAGCCAGTTCTTGCGTCATGTAAGATTTTGCGTGTCTGTTTCGTGATGAGGGGAAATTTCTTTGAGGTTGAACTACTATATTCTTCCAGTCTTCTTATAGAATGGCTTAGCAGCCGCTTGTAGATCGTCGATCGTCACAGCCAGAAGCATGAGTCAATTCAACAACGCCTTTACTCTATTTTTAAGTCTGCTAGTAGAAGCAATGCCTTTTTTGCTATTAGGGGTGTTGTTATCTAGTGTCTTGTTGTTGTTTATTGATGAGCAACAGTTAATTACCAAACTTCCTAAAAACCCGTTACTGGGGGCTTTAGTTGGTAGTATGATAGGTTTTTTGTTTCCTGTATGCGAATGTGGTAATGTGCCAGTTGCACGGCGATTGTTAATGCAGGGAGTACCTACACCAGTTGCTATTGGGTTTTTATTAGCTGCGCCTACTGTTAATCCGATCGTTATTTGGGCAACTTGGACAGCATTTCGCGATCAACCAGAAATTGTTGTACTGCGAATTTTGCTATCACTCGTCATTGCTACTATTGTAGGCTGGGTGTTTAGCGTTCAAAAAGATCTCAAGCCTTTGTTACAACCAGCGATCGCTAAAAGTTGGGAATATAACTTTGTCCCCAAGCAAGAATTAAAAAAAGCTACGCCAACATCACCACTATTGCAATCTGGAACATTTTTACTGAATCAACCTGGTCAAATGGTGCGCATGGATGCTACTGTACTCCAGGCAAGTTTAGCAGCTACAGCTCCAAATAAGCCTTTATCTGACCGCCTGCGGTTATTAGTAGACAATACTATCCAAGAATTACGTGAATTGGGTGCAGTTTTAGTATTTGGAAGTGCGATCGCTGCTTTTATTCAAGTTGCTGTACCGCGCGAAGTGATTTTAAGTCTAGGCTATGGTCCAGTGACATCAATTATTGCCATGATGATCTTGGCAGCTGTTGTCTCAATTTGTTCTACAGTTGATTCTTTTTTTGCACTGTCTTTTTCTGCAACATTTACTAGCGGTTCGCTTCTAGCATTTTTAATATTTGGACCAATGATTGATTTAAAAGCAATTGGTCTAATGCTCTCAATTTTTAAGCCTAAAGCTATTATTTATTTATTTGCTTTAGCTGCACAACTAACATTTTTATTTACTTTGTTTATTAATTTGCAAATTATTTAATTGCTTATCATGATTGGCAGCAAATCCAAGCGCAAGCAAGCAAAATTAAGCCCTAATCAATCTAAAACTAGAGCTTGGCTTTTTACTTGGCTCGATGTATTGGCAATCGGTGCTTGGGGCATTTTAATGCTGAGGTATTGGCTGACAGGTAAGCTGAATTTACTGATTCATCCTGATTATTTTTGGCTAGTCATTTCCGGTGGTATTGGATTAATTATTATTGCAGCTAGTAAAGCCTGGGAACTGTTGCGACGACGCCGTAATAGTGGTACAGCAACACAGCACGTCACTTTATTTCCTCCTGGAATAAGTAGCAGTTTATTATTAGTTACGGCAATTATTGGTATGACATTTACACCTCGCGTTTTTGCAAGTCAAACTGCACTCGATCGGGGCGTCACAGATTCTTTAGGTGCAACAAGGGCGCAACCGCAAGCTTTCCGGAGTGCACGTAATCCTGAAGAGCGATCGCTGTTAGATTGGGTACGAACTTTAAATGTTTATCCTGAACCAGATGCATATACTGGACAAAGCGCTAAAGTACAAGGCTTTGTGATTCATCCTCCAGAATTGCCACCAGAATACATTTTGATATCGCGGTTTGTAATTACCTGCTGTGCTGCTGATGCTTATCCTGTAGGTTTACCAGTGAAATTAAGTTCATCTCGCCAAGCTTATCCACCAGATACTTGGTTAGAAATTGAAGGGACAATGATGACTGATACTCTAGCAGGTAAACGTCAGTTAACAATTCAAGCAACTTCACTGACACAAATTGCTGAACCAGAAAACCCTTATGAATATTAGTGAAGCAGCTAGTCACTAGTTATGAGTTATGAGTTATGAGTTTTGAATTTTGAATATATCGAAAGAGTATTTTCCTGTGCTTCTTCAACCTGACCTCTGACCCCTGACCCCTACTAGTATGTCTGTGAGTCGTAAATTTCTACAACCACTCGATCGCGTTGCACTCACCTTAATGCTAGTGTTGAGTGTTTTAATTGGACTGCTGTTATTACAAGGTGATGGTGTCGCGCCACAAGTGCGAGATTTTAGTTGGGATGGTAAAGCAATTGGCGCAGAAGACACGGCTTTTATTTTGAATTTTAGTCGTCCTATGGACACAAAGAGTGTTGAAGAAAATCTTCAGATAGATCCGCCACTACCAGGGAAAATAAGCTGGGCGGGGCGACGCATGGCGTATACACTGCTGACACCTGCACCTTATGGCAACTCTTATCAATTTAATCTACACAGTGCTAAAGATCGCCTTTCTGTAGCGGAAAACTCGCCAAAAGTGATGCAGCCATTTAGTAGCCGCTTTCGCACGCGCGATCGCGCTTTTGTTTATCTGGGCGTAGAAGAAGATGAACAAGGACGCCTTGTACTATACAACCTCTCACAACAGCAAAAAACAATTCTCACGCCCCGAGATTTAGTTGTGGTAGACTTCAAGCCATATCCTGATGGACAAAAAGTTTTATTTTCTGCTACTGAGCGCACAAATAGCCAAGACTTACTGAGTTCACAACTCTATACAGTAACTACTGGCATAAATTCTGACTCTGGAACCCAAATGACTCAAGGTTTTTTGGGCTTGCGCTTACCTTTTGACGCAACAGCTAACCCAGAACCACCTGGTAAAATAAATTTAATATTAGATAACAAAGAGTATCAAAATTTAAAATTCGATCTCTCTGCGGATGGACAAAAAATTGTTGTTCAACGCGTGAATCAACAAAATCCTGGAGAATTTGGGCTGTGGTTATTGCAAGAGAACAAAAAACCGCAGCAATTGAATAGCCAACCAGGAGGAGACTTTGTAATTACACCAGATAGCGCTTCTGTTGCAGTGGCACAAGGAGAAGGTGTCGGTATTTTACCGTTACAAACCGATGCTGAAAAACCACTGGATTTTCTGCCGGAATATGGGATGGTACTGAATTTTTCTCGCGATGGTGCGCAAGCAACGATGGTGAAATTTAACTCAGATTACACGCGATCGCTATTTTTGGTAACAAGCCAAGGAGAACCACAAGAACTGTTACGGACAACAGGCTCAATTAAAAGCTGTCAGTTCGATCCACTCCGCCAAAATCTTTATTGTCTCCTTACTCAGTTGCTAGAGAAAGAAGAGTACGAAGAACAACCGTATTTAGTTGCAATTGACTTGAAAACAGGCAATCAAAAACCTTTAGTGATTCTACCAGACCAACGTGACGTCCAAATGAGTTTAGCACCGGATGGTTTGGCAGTGTTGTTTGACCAAGTCGTAGCCGCAACAGATGCGGTCAATCCAGCAGCTGATGTACCGCGCACGAGTGACGGAGAAGCGATCGCAACGAGTCGTTTATGGTTACTTCCGTTGCTTTCACCTGCATCCTCGCCACAGCCTACCCAGATGCAACCAGAACAACTGCCATTACCAGGTTTTCATCCTCGTTGGCTACCTTAATATGTTGCAAATAGAAGAAAAGAATTGTTCTTTGCTTTTAGCTTATCTTCAATTAACTATGAGCCATAAGCTTTTAAAATAAGCAAACTATCATTAATCTAGCAGTTAATCGCTATTCCTTATATAAATAGTTAGCTCAATTTGATATAACAAGATAAATCTTTACTTAATACTCAACACAAATCTTTACTTAATGCTCAACAAATAACAGTTGACTAACCTAATTGTTTACTAGTTTACATTAGGGGAATTTGTTATATCTAATTGCAAATTAGATTCTTCCAATACTTTTTTTACCCCCTTGTTTTCTGAGCGGATACCTAATATCATGTCCATCTAATTGAACACAATAACTTTTTGCGTTGCCTTTAAGTATTCACGTACACATAATATCTCTGCTGACCGCTATCGCTGAACCATGAACCTTTGAATAAATTGTGACTAAAGTCACAGACAGAGGAGTTTCGTTAAACTTAGCATCCTGTCATCCCGCCATGTGCTACGAGTGCATCTGATAAATTAACTGATTTAGTCTTTCCTTAACCAGTCAATCAACTCACTCAAATGCAACAAATCGGATACTCTGTGATGCTAATGCGCTTGCCCAGAGCAAATTGCCTATGAATATGAAATTAACTCAAAAAGAAACTGATTTAGCAGGAATCACAACTTCCAGCCTGATGGAAGAAATCGAAGGCTTGCTAAGCGCGCCTGTAAATGTTGAAAAACTGGACAAACAAGAAGCAGTTGCTGTAATTCAAGTATTACGCTTGACAAATAGTAGGCTACTTAAAAGGGCGATACAGTTAGAACAAGCACGGGCGGAATGCAAAAAAGACTCACAGCTTCATCATCAAGAGCGATCGTTGCTACAAACACAGCTAGCACAGAAAATGCAGGAGTTAGAAACTGCGCAAGAACAAATTAAACTACTCAAGCAAGAACAGCAAGCACTTAAAGAAAAAAACCAGCAACAGGAAATTTTAAACGAAGGTTTAACAGTACAGTTACAAACAAGTCAAGAACGAGTTAACCAACTTGAACATGAGTGGTTATTAACTCAAGCAACTCACAACGAACAAACTTATCAGTTGCGACAAAGCGAAAGCACCTGCCAAGAACTACGCAACCGCCTGACACGTCAGCAGCGCTACACAATGCAACTGAAAGTCGCATTAGAAAAATGTCTCGATCAACCTGAAGCTAAATCTGAAGTTGAAAGCGATCGCATTTTTACGTATCAAGAATGCGAGCAAAAAACTGATTCATCGCATCAAGTGTCTTTCGCCCAAGTCGAACCAATTCCACCTTGGTCAATTCACGAATCAAAAATTGATTGTGAAGTGTTCGCTACACAGCCAATGAATGCTGTTGCGGAAGCGACAACAAATATCGATGAAACTTTAGTAGAAGCCTTCAAAGAGCAATTTCCAGAAGCGATCGTGCCCTTGGGACAAACTCCAGAAGAGCAACATAATGCTGTATTAAATTTATTGAGTGATACTTCGTGTGTTGAGGCTCAAGCCTCTGACAATGTTATTGAGGTAGTAGAAGTCACGACAGAGACATTAGATCAATCACAATGGCTTGAGGCTACGTTCGCAGAAGTGCTAGAAGCGCCTGCTGAGACTAACTGCGATCGCAAGATTCCTCACCATTCAGAATCTTCGTCAGTGTCATCTGAATCAACGACTGAATTTGAACCACTACCTACATGGGAAGAACCTGCTGATGTTGCTAATCCTAATTGGCCTTCACCTGTCTTGAATCCGTCGCGATCTAAAAAACGTAAGACTTTAGCTGCGATTGAACTACCAAATTTTGCCCATATTCGTTAAATATATAAATTAGTTGCGTGCAGGTATTCTCTCTTACCCTGCACGCACTTTGTTAACTTCTGACCTCTGACCTCTGACTGAGTGCTATATCTCGACTCGTATGTTGCTGCTGATAGGTCTGAGAATGCCCCATCCCAGCTGTCAGTTCATAATTATAGGCTAGTAGCTTTAACCATAAAGCAGGATAACGAGGTTCTAGCCAGGATTGTATTTGATGTAGAAAACCAGGAAACCAACTACTAAGTAAAGCACTGAATAAGGCAAAGAAGCCAAAGTTAATATAGTTACCAAGCCATCGCCAAATATCTTTTGGTCCGGCTAAATCCCAAATCCACAAAACTTGAGCGGGATTTTTTCTGGCTGCTTTCAGCGCTAAGCGATTAAAAGTTAACCAATCTACTCGATCTTTAATAAACGTATCAGCAACTTCTAGAGGTTCATCAGTTAACAAGCCAAAGAAAGTATTTAGCATTGAGTTAATGCGTTGAGGTGGTAAAAACCTCCCTGTGGGAACCATCATGCCTTTAGAAAATAGCCAGGTAACAGCAACGTTGCTTTGATAAGCACGGATTTGGTTCAAGTGCTGAAATTTCAGCAAGTCATGCTTTAAGGCAGTATCTAGTAGTGTTGACAATCGTTCTAGGTTGCGGACTAAGGAACCAAAGCCAGTAAAGACTAAAGGAGATTGCAGTGATGCCGCATCTCCAATCGCAATCAGGCGATCAAAAGCTACTGTGCGATCGCGGCTACTAGAACTAAAGTGACCTGGAATATAACCAAACGTGGCTTTCTTCCACACCAGCTTGTCTAAATCGCAGCGACGGTACTCTGGTAAAATTGTAAAAAAGTCTTCATACATTTCAAGTAACGACCCAGGATTAGCTGTATTCACTTGATGGTAATGGAATAGATAAATGGCAATATCTTCTCCTGTACCTGGAAACAACTCCCAAATCAGCTGTCTTCCGCGTGAAATGTCTCCATGACTATTTAAAACATCGCCATACTGCGAATCCCACACCTCTGGATCAAAACCATCAGAAATTACCGCACCTACGGTTGGGCAAACACTATCAAATGCTCGTCCGCCGTTTAACTGCCAAGCAATTGGGGAGGCTGTTCCCATAGCATCCACCAGCAAACGTCCAGTGGCTTCTCGCTCGCGTGTTGGCAAGTGCTTGACTTTTACTGTTAAGTGTGTATCTGCTATAACAGCATTGAGAAATTCCGTTTCATCCCAAATTTCTCCGCCAGCCGCTTGTAACTTTTCCCCGCACATCTGTAACAGCTTTTCTGCATCAAGCGCAACATTCAACACAGTTGGAGTATGTAACACAGGTGCTTTGAGATGATCCGGATTGTTGCCATCAAAAAACTTGTTAAACCCGTCTTTGTATTCACGGGCGATGATACTTTCACATTCTGCTGGAGTTAACAAGCCTAAATTGATCAAGCTTTGTAATTCGGCGCGAGAAATATTCCACTCGCGATTCATTCTGCCAAACGGTAAGCGCTCAATCAGCAATACTTTGTAACCTAGCTGTGCCATCACCGCCGCATGAATAACGCCTAATGCACCACCTATATAGATCAAGTCATAAGTAGGTATTAGTGGCTTCTGATGAATGGGTACTTTTTTAAAAATGACTTGCTGTGGTTGTTGCGGATTGCGGACTCCTTCGCGCCATCGTTTTTCCCACCAATAAGCGCGGGTTAAGTCATACTCTCCTTGAGGAAATTTTTGAAAATATTTGACAGTTAAAGGATAATTAGGAGCTAGTGCCTCAAAAATTGACTTGTCGCCAATTTCAGGTGGTTCTGGATAGTGATGTGGAAACCTAACTCGTAGTTCAGCCGTCAGATATTGGAGAATTTGCTTTTCATGGGGTAAAGCTCGATCGCCCCAGCGGAAAACTTTAAGATACGTTGTACGCTGTACTGACCAGACAAAAGCGGAGAGTTCAGAAGGCATTTTATCTGCCGAAAAGTCAGAAGTAGACGTTACCGGAGATAAATTTTGGGGCATTCTCAATCGCAGCCCTTCAGAAGTGATAATTTTTTCCCCTACTTCCGGTACCCATTCCGTTTGCAGCCAGCTTCGGACATCTGCTGTATCTGGTGTGGGAATTTCTATGTAAACAAGTTCTCTCATTTTGCTGATCTTAACTCCGAGTTAATTATTTATGCAGATAGAGTTGACAAAATCACAGTTTGCGCTAAACTTCCCCTTACGAGTTAGCTGAGAATTTATTTAAGAAAGTTTACAATCTAACTAAGTTTATTAAAGTAATTCCTATTTGTGTGAAAGTACGCCATGCATTATCCCATTCCTGCTAGTCCCGAAGAAATTGTCGACCTGCACCAAGAACCTGTAAATGAAGAATTAGTTGCAGCTGCGATCGCTGGTGTGATTAAAATTGTCCGTGCCCAAGGTCAATCTTTAGAACAGTTAACTGCTCAAGTGCTAGCTGATGACAGCTTACTTGATGTCCAGCAACGACGCTGGTTAAGTGATGTTGTTGCCCAAGCTTGGGATAGCTTCTCTTAAACTGGGAAAAGACGACTTGAGTAAGACAAACTAGATGCGATCCCGACTGATTTCGCTAGTATTCCGCATCAGAGTTGCAGGAATTTTACTGGCGGGCTTATCTTTATGGATATTTGCCCAAATTGCAGACGAAGTTTTAGAAAAAGAAAGCTACGCGCTTGATACTAAAATTTTGCTAACAATTCGACAATTACACAATACTTGGCTCGATCAAGCGATGATAGGGGCAACATTCCTGGGCGATCCAGTTGTGTTATTTATTGTTTGCTTGGTTGTAGGACTTTGGTTGTACAGACAGCATCGTTCAGAAGCAACAACAATAGGGATTGCAGCAGTCGGCGCGGTATTACTTAACTATTGGCTTAAGCAACTATTTAGTAGACCAAGACCAGCTTTGTGGGAACGTATTGTTAATGTGAGAGATTACAGCTTTCCTAGCGGTCATGCAATGGTGTCACTTGTGATCTACGGTGTCATTGGCTATGTCCTAACAACTCACTTCCCGCGACACCAAAAGCTAATAACTAGCTTAACTATTTTACTTGCGATCGCAATTGGCTTTAGTCGAATGTATCTTGGTGTTCATTGGCCTACTGATGTTGTCGCTGGTTATGCTGCAGGCGCAGTTTGGTTAGTCGCTTGTATCCTTAGCTTGCGAATTTGGCGTCAACGTCGCCGTCGTCATGCTTATACTAAAGATTCGGTTTCTGCTTCTCGATAAAATCTTTTGCGTAAGAAAGTGCCCTTTAAACAGTGTAGCGAGCGCATAACAAAGTCAGGGTTTTATAATTAAGTCCGCGCACCATCTAGGCAAGGTTTGTTTAGTTACGAATTTATTCGCGATCGCATTCTAGAAATTTTAGGAAAAGTCCTTGCCACTAGTGTAGTTACTCCTTACTGCTGATATAACATCAGTTCGACAGTCGCTAAGCGTCTAGTCTAATTAGTAACAAAGTATACCTAACTGGTGAGCGCTGCCATGAAGACAAGGAGTACTGCAAAAGACGGTTTGAGAAACAACGTAGAATACTATGTCTTAACGCACTTCAAGTGGTTGTGGGATTTAGTTCAAAAAAACGGCTATCTCAAGCGCAAAATTAATAAATATCTAATCAACAATGCTATTTACAAAATTCCGACTCGTCCCTATCCTTTCAGCACGATGGCATCTTATACATCATGGGATTCATTAACTGATAGAAAATACAGTGGGCGTCATTTACCGCCAGTTACTAGGGACTACAAGAAATTACCATTACCCGAAACCATTGCTGAAACGCTATTTTTGCGTAAGAGAAAAGAGATCTTATCGCCCAAATCTACGCTGTTGTTTTCCTACTTTGCTCAGTGGTTTACTGATGGTTTTTTACGAACTGATAGAAATAACAACTTAAAAAATACTTCTAACCACGAAATTGATATCAGCCCACTGTATGGCTTGAATAAAGATATTACTAACATCTTAAGATTACATCAAGGTGGTAAGCTACGTTATCAGACAATAGATGGAGAAGACTATCCTCCATACTACTTTGAAAACGGACAAGTCAAAGCAGAATTTAAAGAATTACCTCCACCAATTTTTCGTGAAGAATGGACGACTCCAGAACAAAAAAATCACCTATTTGCAATGGGTAATGAACGCGGAAATGTCCAGATTGGTTATGTAATGATGAATACCCTATTTTTGAGGGAACATAACCGAATTTGTGATGTTTTAGCACAAACTTATAAAGATTGGGATGACGAACGACTTTTTCAAACTGCTAGAAATATTGTCATAGTACTACTCCTTAAAATCGTCGTTGAAGAGTACATCAATCACATTACTCCGTATCACTTCAAGTTTATTGTCGATCCAACTGCATTCACAAACGAGAAGTGGTATCGCCAAAATTGGATGACAGTGGAATTTAATTTGTTGTATCGCTGGCACAGTCTTGTACCGAATAAAGTTGTGCTTGATGGTTCAGAAATTCCTATAGAAAAAACACAGTGGAATAACGACTTAATTACAAGTAGAGGTTTAGGAGAATTATTTGATGCAGCTTCTAGACAACCTGCAGGTGACATCGGATTACACAATACTCCCTATTTTATTCTCAATACTGACATCAACAGTATTAAATTAGGGCGCGATGCTCAATTAGCAAGCTACAACGATTATCGGGAGATGTGTAAATTTCCCAGAGTGACAGATTTTAATCAAATTACTGAAGATGAAGGAACACAAAAGGATCTCAAAGCTTTATACGGTCATGTAGATAACATTGAATATTACGTAGGACTTTTTGCGGAAGACACCCGTGAAAATTCTGCTTTGTCTCCTTTAATTGGCAGACTTGTTGGAATTGATGCATTTTCTCAGGCACTGACTAATCCCTTACTTGCTGAAAATGTGTTTAATGAAAAAACTTTTTCTCCGATTGGGATGAAAATTATTCAGGATACTCACAATCTTTCAGATGTGCTTCATCGCAACATTGCACTAACTGATCAGCGCTTTCTTGTCTCTATGACGCAAGTCAGTTGAAAATGATATTACCGAGTTTGCACCTTTGATGTCGGTTTGAGAAATAGCCAGCTGACAAAAAAGAAGGACGCAGTAGATAACTGAATGATGTCTATTGCCGATAGATAACCATCTGAGAATGAAGCAATAGTTCTATCTGTAATACCAAATAGCCAGGAGGACGTACCTAACAGCCATATTCCGTTTTTGAGGTTTCCGAGGAAGATAGCAGCATCTGCTGATTGCTGATTGTTCATAAATTTGACGCCTTGCGGTCAATTAACGCTTATTGCACTGTTCAGGAGTCAGCAGGATCGCGATCCTCTTTACTCGCTTTGCCTCCCCAGGTTAAGAAATATTTCGTTTCTCCGCCATTAACCTAAAGAAGTATTTCATGTACTTGACAAATGTTGAGTTTGTAGCTTCCTTGACAACGAGCAGGAAATACTTTTCTACTGGCATTTTCAGGACAGTAGTTAGTCACTTATGCAAGGTTTTTGACCATAAGTAACATACTTAAAGAGGAATTTACCGTTTTTTAATCTCTACCTAAAGATAGTAGGCAAAGTTTGTCATCTATTAACAGATAGACTAAAAGCTGTTTTACAAAGTCAGTTAACTTGATTGAAGGTGAAATAGCCTTGGGTGCAAGCAGGTAAGGTGCTTACCCCACGTAGAATATTTATTTTGATTGTGCTGGATGCTTAATAAACGTGTGACAGTAGTAGCCAATTATGCCTACAGATACTACTTTCTTAACAAAAAGCCCAGTTGAATAAGAATGTGGTTAATCATCAATAATGCATGACAGCAGTTGAGCTAAACAATTTGTCTCAGACGACTTTAGAAGCGCGATCGCGTTCATCTCAGCACCAAAAGCAATCGCCTCAACCAAATCTTGGTTTAGTCTGTGTCACCTTTTCCAAAGAGGTGCGTTTCCGCACAATAACGCGCACTCGTTATCTCAAACTCAGTGAAAGCGAACGGGAGAATACTCTAAAAGATATTTATACAGATAATGTCAACCGTCTCCATAAAGCACTTTCATTTTGTCAGCAACACGATATCAAGCTTTATCGCGCTTCCTCAAGTTTGTTTCCCCTAAACGATTGGGAAGATGAAATTGGGGCACAGGTGTTAGAACAAATGCGGGATGAGTTGGGTAAAATCGGACAGCGTGCCTTAGACTTAGGCATTCGGATTGTGCTGCACCCCGATCAATACGTTGTATTGAGTTCTGATTCTCCCACCGTTGTGCAATCGAGTATTCAAATTTTGCAAAGGCATTCAAAAGATTTAGACTTATTAGGATTACCGCGATCGCATTGGTCGTTGATGAATATTCACGGTGGTAAAGCGCAACGCCCAGAACAACTAATTCAAGTTGTCAATAACTTACCAGAAGAAATTAAAAATCGTTTAACATTCGAGAACGATGAATATGCTTACAGCGCTAAGGAAATTTTAGAAGTATGTCAAAGCACTGGCGTTTCAATGGTGTTTGATGCTCATCATCATATCTGTCATGAAAAATTAAGTAGCTACGAAGATCCTTCGGTAGCTGAGATGTTTTACGCAGCACGCGATACTTGGGAAAATCCAGAATGGCAATTAGTACATATATCTAACGGTGAAACCGCCTTTAACGATCGCAAGCACAGTGACTTAATCTCTCTGATGCCAAGTGTCTATCGCGAAGCCCCCTGGATCGAAATTGAAGCTAAAGCTAAAGAAGATGCGATCGCTTTGTTGCAAAAAGAGTGGCTAGTGACTAGTGATTAGTTTTGAGATTTGAGTTTTGGCAGTAAATACCGATTACCAACCCTAACCAAGTAATTTAGATGTTCCTGTACTGACAGAAAATAGTATGAATAATATGAGGACTTAAAGCATAGTAGATAGTTGAATGGCGATCGCAATTGATTTCGGTACGAGTAACACTTGCATAGCGCGTTGGAACCCCGTGACGCAAAAGCCAGAAACAATGAGTTTAGCGGGGCTTTCGATACAACAAGGATTAAATCCGCCTTTAGTTCCGAGTTTGGTGTATGTGGAGGATGCAGCCCAAAAGAAAGTGATAGCAGGACAGGCAGTACGCGATCGCGGATTAGATTTGGCAAATAATCCGCGATTTTTTCGTAGCTTCAAACGAGGAATTGGTGCAGATATTCAAGGCTTTCTCCCCGAACTGGATGGCGAGACGATCACTTTTGAAGGAGTGGGGCAATGGTTTTTGACACAAATTATTGCAACCCTGAATGCCCAAACGCCTGATATTACCGAGTCTTTGGTGTTAACTGTACCGGTAGATAGCTTTGAGGCTTATCGTCACTGGCTAGGGGATGTGTGTCAATCACTTGCAGTTGAACAGGTGCGGCTGATCGATGAACCAACTGCGGCTGCTTTGGGTTATGGTTTAGCAGATCAAGAAAATTTACTCGTTGTTGACTTTGGTGGAGGAACACTTGATTTATCTTTAGTTAGGTTAGATGGTGAGGGAACAGCTAAAAAACCACTAGGGTTTGTGCTGAAATGGGGTGATAAGTTATTTAGCGAAAAATCAGGACAAAAGCCTAAAACAGCACGAGTACTCGCGAAAGCAGGACAAAATCTTGGCGGTTCTGATATCGATCATTGGTTAATTGATTACTTTGCCACAACGCAGGGTTTAGTTGTCAATTCCTTGACGACACGACTTGCAGAAAAATTGAAGATTCAATTATCAACTCAACTACAGGCGAGTGAAGTCTATTTTAATGACGAAACCTTTGAAAGTTACCAACTCGATTTAGATCGTGCGAGTTTAGAAAATATTTTGCAAGAGCACGCATTTTTTGAGCGACTAGATGAGTCGATGACGCAACTTTTGCAACAAGCACGGCGACAAGGGTTAGAAGTTACTGATGTTAATGCAGTATTACTTGTTGGCGGAACAGCACAAATGCCAGCAGTACAAACATGGATACAACAGTATTTTGACTCGGCAAAAATTCGTTGTGAAAAACCTTTTGAGGCGATCGCGCAAGGGGCTTTACAGTTAAGTCAAGGTATCGAAATTAAAGATTTTCTTTATCATAGCTACGGTATTCGTTACTGGGATCGACGGCAAAATAGTCACAAATGGCATCCTTTAATTAAAGCTGGACAACCTTACCCAATGAGCGAGCCAGTAGAACTTGTTTTAGGTGCTTCGGTAGACAATCAACCGAGTATTGAGTTAATTATCGGTGAGCTTGGGCAAGCAACAGGCAGTACTGAAGTATATTTTGATGGCGATCGCCTAATAACACGTCGTCTCGATAGCGGACAAACTCAAGTAAAGCCCCTCAACGATCAAGATGGTGCGCGTTCCATTGCCCAACTGACACCACCAGGATATCCAGGAAGCGATCGTGTTAAAGTGTTGTTTCAAGTCGATCAAGAGCGGTTTTTACGTATTACCGTTGAAGATTTATTCACAAATCAAATGTTATTGCAAAATCAACTTGTTGCTCAATTAAGTTAAGTCAGCAGAAACTTTAACTTTTTTATCAAAGTCAACACGTTTATGAGTAATTTAGGCAAGATTAAAAAGTAGGCAATGTTGAGTAGATATTCTACTCATTGCGCCGAACATCACAAAAGTTTCGCTGTTGAGAGTGTAGTTTGCCACCAAAAAACTAGGTGTGAGGTGGAGTGTAAGTGGCAACTACACCTAAATAATGAGGATTTTTTTTGCTTGGGTACGTACTAGCTAATACCATTGATTCTTAGCTGTAGTAGTGGTCAATATAGAGGCTCAGAAATAGTGATAATACTAACACTTTCAACTCTGATCTCTGACCTTTGAACCCTGAACTCTGCTATTACTTGCTCGAATAATTAACTGTTTTAAAACTCAATTTAATCATGCAAGGAGGTTCCACAATGGGAAAAGTTGCATTGCAAATGGTGGAACAAGCTGGAATTGACGTTAAAGAGCTTTTAGATAAGTTAGTCCGTGCCGCATCAGCAGAGTTTACCACCTATTATTACTACACAATTCTCCGCACTAACGCGATCGGTTTAGAAGGAGAAGGACTCAAAGAAATTATTGAAGATGCAAGACTAGAAGATCGCAACCACTTTGAGGCACTCGTTCCCCGTATCTACGAGCTAGGTGGAGAGTTACCGCGCGACATTCGTGACTTTGCTAATCTAGCAGCTTGTCCAGATGCATATTTACCAGATCGTCATCACAACAATGGTGATTCTACACCAAGAGTTGGTTTTACCAGTGGCGGTAGCGAAGAGTCACAAACTGCAGTTCTAGAAGCGAAACAGGCGATAGAGCAAGGAGATATTCGACCACTACTACAAGTCTTAGTCGAAGCTGAGCGGTGCGCCATTCGCGTCTACACTGACATCTGTAACATAACTTTTGGTAAAGATCACCGCACTTACGATTTGTCACTGGCTATTCTCAACGAAGAAATAGAACACGAAGCTTGGTTTAGTGAGTTTCTAGGAGAAGAACCATCAGGACATTTCCGGCGAGGTGTACCAGGAGAATCGCCTTATACCTCTAGGTTCTTGGTAGTACCTCATTAAAGAAAGCAGGGGGAGGCTAAACGTTATGAGTGTTGAGTGCTGAGTTTAAGGGAGTCGTGAAGTGTTGAGTTATGAGTTTAAGAGGTTATGAGTCGTGAAGTGTTGAGTTTAAGAAAGTTATGAAGAGTCTTTTAATTCAAAATGCAAAACTCATAACTGATCACTAGCCACTAACCACTCTTTTGCTCTACATTCAAAACTCAAAACTTAAAACCAATCACTAACCAATAATCACTAGTCACTGAGCGCCAACTGTGTGCTATGTCACCGTAGCTAAAGTAGAGGATATTCCGCCAGGGAAGTCACAGCTAATACAAGTAGAAGGCTTACCGCTTCTACTCGTGAATGATCGCGGTCAGTTTTACGCCTTGCAAGGCTTGTGCGGACATCAAAAACTGCCACTTGCTAAAGCAACCGTGTGGCAAGGATTGCTAGATTGTCCCTGGCATCATTTTCAATATGATATTCGCACCGGAGAAAACGTTTATCCGCGCTGTGTGTATCCATTAGCAACCTTACCACATCTAGATCAACAGCTTGAACCATTGCGTACTTATCCAGTACGGATCGTTGAGCAACACGTACAGGTAAAAATTCAATTTTTTGAATTACTATGAACGCTGAAGAACTGCTGCGGCGCTACGCAGCAGGAGAACGTTACTTTCCTAATGTGGATTTAAGTCATGCAACTTTGCAGGAAGTGAATTTAAGTGGCATTGTCCTCAAGCGGGCAACATTATATGGTGTAGATTTGAGTCGCTCAAACCTAGTTGGTGCAGATTTGAATGGAGCTATCCTCAAGCAAGCTAATATGGTAGCGACTCGCCTTAATGGCAGTCATTTAATTGGAGTAGATTTAACAGCAGCGAATTTAACAGGTGCAGATCTCAGTGGTGTCAATTTGTGGAGAGCAGATCTCAGGAAAGCGATATTATGTGAAGCTAACTTGAGTCGTGCCAATTTACATGAAGTGAACTTGACAGAAGCAGATTTGAGCAAAGCCTCCTTAAGTGGAGTTCAACTCAGTAAAGCTAATTTAACCGCAGCCATATTAATAGATGCGGACTTGAACCGCGCAAATCTGACAAACACAAAATTGATGCGATCGCGTTTGTGTGGAACACAGCTAGAAAAGGTAGAGTTGATCGCCAGCGACTTAACATCTGCTGATTTAAGTAGAACAAATTTAGAAGGATCAAATCTTAGTGAAGCTAATTTGGCTCAGGCAAATCTTAGTGGAGCGAATCTAACTGGGGTAAATTTACATCGTGCAAATCTGATCGCTGCCAAAGCTATTTTGGCAAATTTGCGGGGGGCAAATCTAGAGCAAGCAGAACTAACAACTGCAAACTTAACCGAAGCTGACTTAAGTTGGGCAAACTTGAGTAAGACAAACTTGAGTGGAGCTAACTTGCACCGTGCAATCTTAACGGATGTGAATCTCAATTCAGCAATTTTGCGGGGCGCAAACTTAATCGATGCTAAGTTATGTCAAGTAGAAATGAATAATGTCGATTTGAGTTGGGCAGTTGTACCTCATATGTTAAAAATGCTTGGCGAATGAACTCACTACTATATAAACGTCTTGTTTTAGTGTACGAAGGTACACTTTGTTTAGGTAGCTTCGACTTCAGTCGGAGGGCATTTAATGCAATTGTTCCATCAATGTTTTAGCGTGTTGACTAATCGCCTCCCAGTTCTCAGTATCAACTAAGTGCTTAGGAAATAATTCACTGGCTAAACCTACGGCGATCGCTCCAGCTACAATAAACTCTCGCGCATTTGATAGCGTTACTCCTCCTGTCGGAATTAATGGTATGTGTCCGAGTGGTCCTTGCAAACTTTTGATGTAGCTTGCACCACCTACAGCTTGTATAGGAAAAACTTTAACGCCACTTGCTCCAGCAGTGTAAGCATGAACAATTTCTGTTGGTGACAGCGCCCCAGGAATAATAGGTATATTCTGTTGTACAGCAGCACGAATCATAGCGGTATCGCAATGCGGACTGAAGAGAAATTTTGCTCCGGCGGCGATCGCATTGTTTAACTGCTCTAAATTTAGCAGTGTGCCTGTACCAATCGTACAGTGTGGTAACTCAGCTTGCAGGCGTGCGATTAACTCTGCACTTTTGTCACTGGTCCAAGTGACTTCAATTAAATGCATTCCTCCTGCAACTACGGCTTTTGCCATTTGATAGCCTTGTGCGCTTTGAGTCGTCCGAATAACTGCGATCGCACGATGTCTTTGCAATAAGTCTAACCAAGCCTTCATCATATAGCTAATACATTCAATACACGATATCTTTGATTTGTCAAAAGACGGAAGGCGTGTTTAACTATTTTCTTTAACACCATAGCTTTTTTATGTAAGTCTTTCCTTAAACAGTCTTCTCATTATTTTTAAAAATCTTAAACATTGAAAACATATAGCTAGCTTTGTAGTGCATAAATTTAGCTTTGTTTCAAGGTTAAGTCAGTCGCCAGAAGGATGAATTCACGTAAAGATATTTCTAGTCTAAGTATTAAGCAATATAGATAAACAGGTAATTAATAGTATGCCGTTGCATAAACTTGAAGACTTCGATCCAAATTATCGAGAAACTTTCGGTGGTGACGATATTAAAAGCATGAAGCTTTATACCGAAGGAGGAGAAGAAATAGGTACAGTCCGAGATGTCTTAGTAGATCCGGAAGGGCATTTTCGATATTTGGTGATTAACACAGGCTTCGAGGCAGTAGGCAAAAAAATCTTACTACCAATAGGTTTATCTCGAATTGATTACAACACACACCGCGTTACTGTAGATGGATTAACTAAATTACAAGTCGAAGGCTTACCAGAATATAACGAACAACTAACTGTAGACTACGACTATGAGGAGCAAGTCAGGAAAGTTTATCGCCCTTTAGTCGCTACAATACAAGGCAGCGAGTTAACCACTCCTACTTACGATCGAGATTCGTATAGCTATGAGAATGATTCTTTGCTGTATAACCTTAATAAGCCAAATCAGCAATCATTGAAACTATATGAAGAAAGGTTAATAGCTACTAAGAATCGCATCAAAACAGGCGAAGTAGCGGTTGGTAAACGTGTTGAAACTGAAACTGCAAAAGTATCACTACCAATAGAAAAAGAGCGAGTTATTATTGAACGCGTATCTTCTGTAGAAGGTGAAATCATTGAGCCTGGAGAACTTAGCTTTCAAGAAGGCGAAATAGTACGAATTGAAGTTTATGAGGAAACCCCAGAGATACATAAAGAAGCATTTGTACGCGAAGAAGTCAGAATTAAAAAAGTTGTAGAGCAGAGTACAGTAGAGGCTGAAGAAATAATTCGTCGTGAAGAGTTAGATATTGATACTAAAGGTCAGCCAGAGGTTAACCAAATGAATAAAATCACTCATGATGAAATGTAAGCTAAGCAGTACATCATAGTTGAGCAAGAAAATCATTTTTTCTGACTTTTTATCACTAGCTCATACTCCAAATTTCTATGCTGAAAGAAATTTGGAGTTGATTTTTATCGTATAAGTGTTGGAAATTTAAATTGAAGTATTTATTGGGTATTCCAAAAGAGATAGTTCAAACCTCATAGAGAGGGTATTCCTGTTATTGATAATGTTTTTGGACAATAGAGCAATGCTGCTTGAGTGATGAAATCTTTTGCAACGTACCAAAAAGTAAGTGAACAGAAGAGATAAAAAGAGGTTTTTATAAATAATCGAGGATTATTACACTATTTTGTTAAATTGATAAATATAAAGGCGAAATAAAGCCATAGAAGATATCAACAAATATCAAAATTCAATATACATATATCTTTAGTTACACATGTAGTAGAGTTTTTCTGTCTGTGAACTTAGAAGAATACACAGTTTTATAGGATTTGAGTCATAGTACCTGTTAAGTAGCCAAGCCTTACACTATAATACATTTTCTATACTTTTATAAACTTCTTCTGCTGCTTCAATTGTAACTAGAGATAAATCGTTTTAATTAATAGCTTAAAGAAAAAATATCTGTCACTAGTAAGCTTTTAAAAAATCCGAAGTCATTCGGTAGGAAGATGAACAATAATTGCTAAGTTTTTATATTGGAAGCTGTGTACAGTAAAACGGTCAAGGAAACATAAAAGTATGGCACTTCTTAAAATTAGCGATTTTGATCCAGACTATCGCGAAGCCTTTGATGGTAATGATGTTAAAGGCATGAGCGTATACGCACAAGGAACAGACGAAAAGATTGGTACTGTTAGCGATGTTTTAGTAGACGAAGAAGGTAATTTCCGCTATTTCATTGTTGATTTAGGCTTCTGGATTTTTGGTAAAAAAGTATTAATGCCTGTAGGCCGTTCTCGCATTGACTACGGAGCTGACAGAGTATATGCAGTAGGAATGACCAGAGAGCAAGCAGAAAATTTGCCAGAGTTTGATGAAAACATGGCAGTAGACTACGATTATGAAGAACGCGTTCGCGGTGTATATCGCGGTCAACCTACTGTCGAAATGCCGCTAGAAGGTGCACCTTTAGACACAGCCGCAACTGTTGGTACAGCAGCTCCTGCTCCTAGACCAACTTACACCCGTGATACCTATGATTATAAGTATGACGAAGATTTGTATAACCTTAAAGAAGATACAAATCAAAATCTGAAGCTTTATCAAGAGCGCTTAGTAGCCAACAAGGTACGTAGGAAAGCAGGTGAAGTTTCAATTGGTAAGCGTGTAGAAACCGAAACTGCTCAAGTCTCTATTCCTATTGAAAAAGAGCGGGTAGTTATTGAAAGAGTATCTCCTACCGATGCGGGTAGAACTGTAGATCCTAACCAAGTTCATTTTGGTGAAGGTGAAGCAACTCGTGTAGAACTTTACGAAGAAACTCCAGAAGTTCGTAAAGAAGCCTTTGTTCGTGAAGAAGTTAGAGTTAGAAAAGAAGTAGACCAAGAAACTGTACAAGCTCAAGAAACAATACGTCGTGAAGAACTAGATATTCACAACGAAGGTACAGTCGTTGAAGGATCAGATCGTCTGCCCAACGATCGCCTACCAAACGATCGCGTGTAGATAAATAATCACTTTTACACTTCGCACCATAAGGTTTAAGTGAGAATAGAGTAGGGGTAAAAATAAACATTAACCCCTACTTTCAAATCTTTAAATGCTAATAAAATGAATAAGCAGCAGTTTTTATTCAGAGGTGAATCTATGCAAAACCACAACCGTATAGATGCCCTACTGGAAAAACTTAAAAGTAAATTGAGTAACTTTATTGTCTTAAATAACCAAGGTAATATTTTTGCTAAAGTCGTAGACTTAAAGCTAGATAACAATAAACAAATCAATTTAGTTTTATCTATCAAAGATAGTTTACAACAATCTCATCTAGTTTTATTAGTTAGCAAGCTTGTTCAAAAAATTGATCCTGTGAACAAAACTGTTTTGGTCAATATTAACCAAGCAGAAAGTGAAAAATTACCGCAGTGTATAACTACAGAGACACAAAGAATGGAATTTCCAGAAGTTAATAACAACCCAGCAACGCCTGCTTACGCAAAAGAAGAAAGTAACGCTAGTACACATAGTAGTGAATATGCTGAAAGTACTGCAGTAGTTGCAACTGAATTAAGCGAATCAGGAATGTTAACAGACGAAGTTATTCGCTTACTTGGAGAAAGAGTCATTGTTGACCGCAACAAACGTAAAGTTGGCGAGGTCATTGTCCGTAAAGAAATTGAGACTCGAATGGTAGAAATTCCTGTAAGAAGGGAAAAACTCATAGTTGAACAAGTCAGTCCAGAGCGAAAGCAACTAGCAGAAATAGAACTAGGACAACAAGAAATTACTGGGCTTGAATTAAGAGAGGCAGAGATTAATCAGTTAACATCGCTTAGTTCAAGAATAGGAACAAATGGTGGTTTAACAGTGAGTGGTGAATTTGACTCTCCTAAAATTGCCAGTTTACTTCTGAATGCGATCGCACTAGAACGTCGCCACGGTTGCAAGAAAGTGAGAATAGAAGTCGTTGTCGAAGACACTGAACGGCAAAAAACATATCAAGAATGGTTTGAACGTGCTTCGGGTAAAAAGTCTGAAATTACCAAGCAATCTTAAATAGTGACTGTTACGAATAGAAAAGTTCTTCAGAAGGATGGGATTTTTCCTGTCCTTTTTAGTTTATGTATCTACCTATTTCTGTATTCTATTTGAACTAATAGACCTCTATAGCAGAGGTCAGAGTTCAGAGATCAGGGTTAGAAGTTAGACGGTATAAAAAAGGGCAACTCTGGTTTACATTCCAGAATTACCCCACTTAAAAATTACGAGCGTAACGCTTCGCTTTCAGTTATCAAAATTAAGCAAAAGCTGCTGTTTTAACATCACTACTTGCTAGTAGTTCTTGCAATTCATCAGAGTCTACAGTTTCTTTGTCAATTAGCATTTGTGCTAGCTGATCGAGAATGTGACGATTATCGACAAGAACTTCCTTAGCACGGCGATAAGCGACTTCTACTAATTCACGAACTTCATCATCAATTGCAGCAGCAGTTTCTTCCGAGAAATCGCGTTCAGCAACAATATCGCGACCAAGGAACATATTGCCTTGCTGACGACCTAAAGCTACAGGACCTAAGCGATCGCTCATGCCAAAGCGTGTCACCATCTGACGTGCAACCCGCGCAACTTGCTGTAAGTCGTTTGAAGCACCAGTTGTAACTTCTTCCTCACCAAAGATAATCTCTTCAGCAATCCGACCGCCCAAAGCTACCGCCATTTGGTTTTCGAGGTAGGAACGGCTATAGAGTCCTGTTTCCATGCGATCTTCACTTGGAGTAAACCAAGTCAAACCACCGGCACGACCGCGCGGAATAATGCTAATTTTCTGCACAGGGTCATAGTCAGGCATTAAAGCACCAACTAAAGCGTGACCAGCTTCATGATAAGCAACTAAAGTTTTGCGCTTTTCGCTCATCACGCGATCTTTCTTCTCTGGACCTGCCAAAACGCGGTCAATCGCATCGTTGACTTCATCCATCGAAATCTCAGTGAGATTGCGTCGTGCAGCTAAAATTGCAGCTTCGTTGAGTAGGTTTGATAAATCTGCACCAGTAAAGCCAGGAGTACGACGGGCAATCTTTTCAACATCGACATCTTTAGCTAGAGTCTTACCACGAGCATGGACTCTCAGGATTTCTACCCGTCCAGCATAGTCAGGGCGATCGACAACAACTTGACGGTCGAAACGACCAGGACGCAATAATGCTGCATCAAGGACATCAGGGCGGTTAGTAGCCGCGATGATGATAATACCTGTGTTACCCTCGAAACCATCCATTTCGGTAAGTAACTGGTTGAGGGTTTGTTCGCGCTCATCGTTACCGCCGCCTAAGCCAGCACCCCGCTGACGACCAACAGCGTCGATTTCATCGATAAACACAATACAAGGTGCATTTGCTTTTGCTTGTTCAAACAAGTCGCGTACGCGGGAAGCACCAACACCCACAAACATTTCTACAAATTCTGAACCTGAGATTGAGAAGAAAGGAACGCCTGCTTCTCCAGCAACTGCACGCGCGAGTAAAGTTTTACCTGTTCCTGGAGGTCCTACTAGCAGCACACCTTTAGGAATTTTTGCCCCGACTGCGGTGAAGCGGTCAGCGTTTTTCAGGAAGTCTACAACTTCGTTGAGTTCCAGCTTGGCTTGGTCAATCCCTGCAACATCACCAAATGTGACTTGGGTTTGCGGTTCCATTTGAACTCTGGCTTTAGATTTACCAAAGTTCATCGCTTGGCTACCAGGACCATTCTGTGCACGCCGCAGTAAGAAAAATAAACCAACTAAAAGTAAGGCTGGAACAAATAAACTGCTTAATGCTCTAAACCAGAAACCATCATCAGTTTGTGGTAGAACAGAAATATCTACTTCGTTTCTAGTCAGAATATTGATTAGGTCAGGGTCGTTTGGCAAGTTTACGACTCGTTTTTCACCGTCTAGAGGTGTCACTAAGGCTCTAGTGCGGTCTGCACTTAAGCTAACTCGCTCAACTCTACCTTGTTCTACTTCTTGAATAAATTGACTGTAACGCCATGTTTCTCGACTTTGAGGTTGTCTATCGAAGAACGCTGTACCTAGCGCAACGACAACAACAGCAAGCAGTGCGTACAGCCCCGCGTTTCTCCACCGTTTATTCACCGAGGTCAATCCTCCTAATTTAATGTGCGAGGGCGCTTTTATTGGAATTGTTAACTATTCTTAATCTACATTAATTTTTTACTAGTTGTCATGCTACGTAAAGTTGTCGCAATAGCTTGAGACTAGAGTGGTAGGGATCGTACGTCTTTTGGATGACTTCTCCATGCTGTTCAATCACCGTATGGATCGGAATCACTTCTACAACGCTATTAGAATAGGCGATCGCCTCAAACGTATCGACTGCATCCGCAAACCAAGGTTCCTCTTGAACTCGACAATAATGTTTTATCCATTCTAATAGTTGCGATCGCGCAACTCCTGGCAGTATTCCTGCTGTTAATGGTGGTGTCCACCAACAGTTATCCCGCCACCCCCATAAATTCCCCGTACTCGTCTCTAACCAATTTCCCTGTTCGTCAACTAAAATTGCTTCCTCGGCTGAGTGTTGCTGTGCTGCTAATTTAGCTAACCACGCCGATAGATAGTTTCCTGTTTTATGCGTTGGTAGCGATCGCGCGAATTCTGCGGCAACCCAAGCTTGTACTCCATATTTCTGTTTATTTGTCAAGTCTTCAGGCAGGGTTCTTCCTAGAATTAACTCACATCCATCAGGAAAGATAGTTATTCTGAGAACAGGAAAGTGCGGTATTAAATTCATTGCACCTTGCGCAATTTGCTCCCAATTTGGTAATCGCCAGCCAAATGTTTCGATACTGTAACGGAGGCGATCGCAATGGGCTTGCCAATTGGTAAGAGGGTGCGCGAGTGATTGATGATAAACTCGCAGCGTTGTAAATACAGTTGCTCCGTACAATAAACCAGGCTCGTCAACTGGAATTTCTAAAGTGTTACTGGAAATTAATTTGCCGTTGTACCAATAGATATTAGTTTGCCTCCTACACTTTATTAGTCCATCTTTGTGGACTTAGTTTCTAAGCCGCGAATTTATTCGCTATGCTTCTTTAATCTTCTTTTGGTGGTTTTACCTGTACGACTCCTTCAGGGGAGATTGAAACTTCACCGCCCAGCGCTTGAATGCGGCGAATTGCTAAGTCACGCGTTGCTGCATCAACTGGGTTACTCAGAACCATTGTCCAAGCACCAACTTGTGCTGATTTACTTTTAGGGTTGCGCGAGAGAAACTCTGCTGTTTTCTGGGAAATTGCTGCAACTTGTTTGCTTTCTTCATCAGCGTAAACACTCGCCCACTGTGCTGCGGTTGTAAATGATCGCTGCGCAGCGGTGGAATCTCCTAGAAACAACAATTCATCAATTCCTTTGTAACGCCAAATATAATAAGATTTTTGCGGTACTGTCGGAGAAAGCAGTTTTAAATTTCGATTCATTAAAGCGATCGCGCGTTCTGGCATTCCTGCATAGAGTGAGGTACTTGAAGAAAGAAACAAGTATGCTTGTAAAAAACGCGGATCGCGGTCTAAAATAATCTCAAAATATTCAGGGCTAAGGCTATATCCTGTTTGCGGGCGAATTTCATCATCGCCAAAATACTGAAGAAAGTTTAAAAATACCCAGCTTGCAATTAAGTTATCAAAGCCAAAACTAGGGAGTTGTCTTAATAAATTCAGGCGGACTTTTTCGGCTTCAGTTTCTCTTACTAGTGATTCTTTAGTAACAGTTTTATTTTTTGTTAACTGATGTAATTGAGGTATTTGCAGCGAAATAACTCCGAATACACACAAAAGTACGGCAACAGATGCAGCTAATGGTTCTTGGTATCTCCGTAATGCAGTAAACATCTTAAATCTTTACAACACCAAGTAAGCAGTTGAAACTAACGTAACTAAAAGCTTGGTTATTGGTCTTTTTAATTCAAATCTCAAACCTCAAAATTCAAAACTCTATTACCCATTACTATTTTATTGATGCGTACTTACAGCCTATTGCAGTTTTATGAGGCACAGTAGCAACAGTGAGTAAACCAGTTTTTCAAATGCACGGGATTAATTAAATCGAGTGCAGTGGCAATGAGAAGATCAACCCTGAATGCAGTAGTTGGGG
>NZ_JADEWN010000142.1 GCF_015207655.1 Gloeocapsopsis crepidinum LEGE 06123
CCCCAACTACTGCATTCAGGGTTGATCTTCTCATTGCCACTGCACTCGATTTAATTAATCCCGTGCATTTGAAAAACTGGTTTACTCACTGTTGCTACTGTGCCTCATAAAACTGCAATAGGCTGTAATATTTGTTTGGCTTTTGCTCCGCTTACCTGTTGATCTAATACAAGCGCATCAGCAAATGCTCCCATTGCAGTCCTTGCCTCATCTAGCTGCCAAGACTTCACCTGACCTGGAATTCCTGCTGCATAGCTGACAAGTTGTGCGATTTCACCTAATTGCATCACTTGATCGTCCGCAGCAATAAATATTGAGCCTGATTCAGCTTCTAACGCAGCTACGTAGCAAAGCGCTAAATCATCGACATGAATTAACGTCCAGCGATTCTCGCCTGTGCCAACGTACTGCACAACGCCATACTGACGCGCTGCTTCTACCATCATGCCGATAATTCCTCCACCTCGACCATAAACTAATGCGGGTCGGATAACGATCGCCTGAATGTTGCGATCGCGAGCATTCAAAACGAGTGACTCAAGCTGCGATCGCCAAGCAATTAATGGAGTTGGATCGAGTGGGCTATCCTCAGTTGCCACTTGATTGCCTGTATTGCCCAACAACCAAATCCCAGTTGTGTAGATAAAAGTTTTCCCTGTGCCACTCAAAGCATCCAAAATCGTTTCTACTGCCAGTTGTTCGATACGTGGCATTTCTACATCATTAGTAGATGCAGCATAAATCACAGCATCGACTTGTTGAAGTCCTTCAGCAATGCTTGTAGGGTTACGTAAGTCTCCGCGCAATGCTTGAATGTTGCGATCTAGTTTGTGAACTGCATCATCTGAACGCGCCAATCCTATCACTTGATGTCCAGAGGCTTGTAAAGCTTCTGCTACAGCACTGCCAATGTATCCAGTTGCGCCTGCTACGAGAACTTTCATTGTCATTCTCCAATACTGAAATTTAGTTGGTCAAACAACCAGTAGTTTAAGAATTAAGATGCCCTCCGACTAAAGTCGGGGCTATCCAAGCAAAGTGTACCTTCGTACACTAAAACAAGATTTCTATTAACCTGAGTTCGGGTTAAGCAGATGGAGGTAAAGCCCATTCTAAGTGAAGGGAGGGCTTTTTGGGCTGATGACAATAAGCAATCAAACCACAGAGGACATTAACACCAAAATTGACGGGACTACGATG